>NZ_CP036267.1:5632790-6236540 GCF_007744255.1 Thalassoglobus polymorphus
CACAAATAAAACGTTGGGCGGACTGGCAATGAGAATTCACAAAATCAGGTTCCAGGAAAGAAAGTCAGCCATGTCTACACTGTTTCAATCTCTCATGTCGGATGAATGCGGTTTCATCGTCTCGGCAGAACTCGTGCTCGTTGCGACGATCCTCGTCATCGGAATGATTGTCGGCCTTGCAGAGATCCAAAGCGCACTGGTTGCAGAGCTCAACGATGTCGCCGATGCCATCGGGTCGATCAATCAAAGCTACTTCTTCACCGGGTTCTCAGCTGAAAAAGGTTATGGTCAAGTGAAGTCCAAAACCTACGGTTCCACGTTTCAAGACATTCGCGATGAATGCGATGGAAACCAATGCGAACTCAGTTGCGACGATCCAGAAGGAGAAGGCTGGAAGTAACTTCCCATTGAGGGACCGACGCTTCTTGAGCAAGCTCAAACAAAAAACCGTCAGGGAATTCCTTGACGGTTTTTTTGATTCAAGATCCGGTCTACATCACGGATTCAACGAAGCTTGGGGTTAATAAACTCGCTTCCCGCCGAGCCACGTCTCCTTGACTTCAATCTCTTTGATCTCTTCAACGCGACACTCAAGAATATCTTGCTTGAGGATAATGAAGTCGGCGAGCTTACCCGATTCAAGGGAGCCTTTTTCCTTCTCTTCGAAAGTGAGATACGCATTATTGATTGTGTAAAGACGAATCGCTTGTTCGCGATTGATTCGTTGCTCGGGATGAAGAGGTTGGTCCGTCCAGCGTGGTTGACGAGTAAGTGTAATCCACATGCCCAGAAACGGATTGTAAGGGTTCACTGATCGTAGACCTCCGATTTTCTGCATGTGATCTGACCCGCCACCAACGACGACATTCTTCTGAAAGAGAGTCTGGTACGGCTGAAAGTATTCTGTCCTCTTATCGCCAAACTGCTTTTGGAGGGTGGCTCCATCGAGGAGCAACCACGCTGGCTGCAGGTCGGCAACGATGCCAATTTTCGCCATTCGGTCGATTGCATCCGCACTCATAAAGTTGCAATGTGTGATGCAAGGTCGGCCGTCTCGAACCGGAAAGTCGTCCGAGTTCACTCTTTCGTAAGCATCCACAAGAGCGTGAACCGCTCCATCGCCAACAGAGTGAGCTGTAATTTGAAGATCGTTTTCTAACGCGAGTTTTGCGATTTCATAGAGCCGGTCCGCTTCAATATATTTTGTGCCACGATAGTTGGGATCAGTGATCGAGTAGATCTCGCTGACGCCCCAGGGCTCTCGCATGTAGGCACTTCCTGTCAGCATTCCGCCGTCCAGAAACAGCTTGATTCCGCGAGACCAGAGCATGTTGTTGTACGCGTGAAGAGGGTCATCAGCCAGTCGTTTCATGCGGTCCGCAATCGATTCGCTGGTTCCGCTGGCACTGAACGCGCGATACGCATAGACGCGACAAGTCAGCTCGCCAGCCCCTTTAAGTTCTTGATACAACCCCATGCCGCTCGCCGATGTGTTCCGGTCGGAAATACTCGTCAGACCGACTTTGTTGTAGTCAGCGAGAAGTTCTTTAAGCCGGTTCTTCCGGTCGATGTCCGTCGGTTTCTTTTCTCCAGTCTCTCCCCGCTTCACTAACGAACCCGCCTTGCGAATGACACCAGTCGGCTCCCCCGATTCATCACGCTCAACGATGGCACCGTTCCCTTCAGGAACTTTGAATTCTTTGTCGATCTTGTTGGCTGCCAACGCGAGGGAGTTGAGTGCCGCGTCGGGACCGGTGCGAAAATAGACCGGATGATCGGGGGCCGCCTCATCCAATTCTGCGCGTGTTGGATATCGTTGTTCTCGCAAGCGTGTAATAAAAACTTGCGACAGGGAAATCCACTTTCCCTTCTCGACAACTTGTGTTCGCTCGCGGATATATTGAAGGACATCATCCATCGTTTCCATGACAGGTACGGGATGATCGAACTCAAACATCGACGCGCCCGTCGGATGAACATGCGAGTCGATCAAACCTGGAAGAACCGTTCTGCCTTGCAGATCGACAACCTTTGAGGTCTCGGTTTTCAGCTTAAGAATGTCGGCGTTTGAACCGACTCCAACAATTCGATCATCCTCAATTGCGAACGCTTCAGCGATTGAGAAATCGTCGTCGACGGTGACAATTTTTCCATTCACAAAAACGATGTCTGGCGCAGCTGCATAGACCGGAAGACAGCTCACAAGAAACAACGACAGACTGAGACAAATTTGATTCACAGCAACAGGCCTTATTCGAAAGCAGTTCACCATACGAACAACACGAACATGGCATGCTAGCAGGCAAGACGACGCCAGGTCAAAATCGAGCCGACTTAAGCGCGAGCTCACTCTGCTAACGAAGAGTCAGTTCCCGTTACGTAAACTCGAAAGTCGCTGTTTTGAAAATCTGGCTTTTGATCAATCGGCCCGAGTCGCTCGCAGATGAAAATCGTGGCTTCAGTGATCTTTGTGAGTTCTTGCAACTCTTCGCTTGAGATTCGACCATCGAGAAAGGATTGCTTTTTCCAAAGGACAATCGCCCAGCGGCGGCGGTTCCAGGCGATAATTGATTTCGCATCCTGTGGACAGTCTTTGTAGTTGACGTACTCAGCCCGGTCACAATACCACTTCACGGCCCATTGGTTTCCGAAGCTGTAAACCAATGCCGATTTCTCGGTGTTGTCATCAATCCACTGGCAAGCTTCAATCCAGTTCTGTCGCTTGGAAACAGACATTTTGCTGGGGTTTTGCTCGGAACCGGGAATGACGAGACCACTCCACGTCAGCAGAAGAGTGCAGCAGATAACGCTTCCGGTCTGCTTGGCTGGCGAAGCGAATTTCTTCTTAATCCAGCTCAGAAATGACTTCCCAACGGCAATGCTGAGAGCAACGGGAACCATTAAATCGGCAAGACGGAAGGGATAGAACTTGAGTGCCGAAATCCGCCATACATAACCGGGCATCTCTTTGATGGGGCGTGGTCCCCAACCGATCCAAACTCCGCAAGCGGCGATGATTAAACTCGAAAGAATCAACAGGTTCCACCAGCGATCGCTCTCGCGAACTTCTCGTTTTGGAATGAAAAGTATCCAGACGAAAATCATCGCAGCGAAGTATCGATAGGCGACCTTCGGAAATTTCATGGGGTCCAGATGATGCGAAAGGCGATGCCCAACTTGAAGAACTGTCGCGATTCGAGAAGCTTCCTGATCATCATTCAACACAGCCATTCCTGCGGAAATCAAGCCTGGGCTGGCAGCCACAAGAAAGAGAAACATCGAAAGCCCCCACACTTTCACACCGGGAACATTCTTACGGATGTTTTCTTTATCGCTGAGCAGAACAAAACCGAACGTTGCCATGACTGTTGCGAGTGTTCCCCAAACTCCCACGACTGGGTGAAAGGAAATCGCTAAGCCAGCCAGAAGCGCGCTCGATGGAAATCGAAGTATGATTACCTGCGAAATGGCCCAGAACAATAAACCGTAAGCGATCACTTTCGATTCAATACCGCCGACAAGCCATTCGCCCGACCAGTTTCCAGCAGATTGCAAGACGAAAAAGATGCTGAGTGAAACAACCGACGTCCACGCACTTTGAGACAGTCGAACACAAAGGAGGTGCCAACCGACCGCCAACGGGACGAGACCAATAACTCTTGCCATCACCGCAGTGGTATCGAGTGAGAAATATTTTGTGAGCCAGCCGAATGTGGCGTAAAAGACAAGATGCGGATTCGATGAAGTCAGGAAGATGTCCCGGCTGCACCAACTCGGATCCCAAAAGTGTTTGGCTTTGCACAAGTAGTGCGGCTCGTTGACTCCCGGAATGGGAACTCTCAGCAAAGAGAACAGAACAAGAAGGCCATAAGCGCAGAGTAATGCCGACCAAAAACCAACCCCGGCAAGTGCCGGGGAATGAGGCTCGGTTTTTGGAGTCGACAGCGACACAATTCGTTCGTCTCAAGAGTATTCGCTCGCCACAACGGCAGACTTTGAATTCAGCGAAAAATCAGTGTAAAAATCCCAGCGGGAAAATCGGAGAGGCACAGAACAGGACTCGCCCCTGTCCTTTTAAACGGTCTGCTTTAATTGATCTCCGTATCGTGTCACCACTGTTTTGTGCGGGACAAAGAAGAGAGGAATCGGGAATTGATCCCCCAGTCTCGCCTTCTTGAGATGTCTCGCAAGACTACTTTTTCTTTGCTTTCTTTTTGGCCGGTTTCTTCTTTTGAGCCTTTGCTGGTTTTTCAGCAGCAGGCTTAGCGGCAGCTTTCTTTTTCGTTGCTGCTTTTTTCTTTTTCTTACCAAAAATCTGATCCCAATTATCCCAGTATTCTGGGGTGGCACCGGTGCGTACAATTGGACCGCTCATTGCAGGTCTCTCCTGAAGTCTAAAATCGTTATCGTTTGGGCAGGTTGAAACGTCAACCCCCAGAAATGACATGTTTTATTGTGAATCCGGTCGATGTCAACAACGCCCGGGCTTGAGTGTAATCACTGGATTCGGTTAACTAGTATCATGAACTTTCACGAATTTGAACGCGAAAAAATTTTTCGAGGGATCTGGGACTCCGTTTCGATCGCCCGTCCTGTTCCGTATACATTATTCACTTTTGGCGATTCCGATCTCGAATACTACCTGATTGTCGATTCGGAACAACCGCACCAGCCAGTTGAAGTGAGTCGTGGTGTTGTTAAAGTCGCTCGGCCTGTGCTCATCACGCCGGAGAACAGTCATCCCGAGTTTCGGAATTTCTTCGAAGACAACGAATTCGGAGGAATGGTCGACTTCCTGATGTCTCGCACAGCAGCGTTTTCGAATCTGCAAATTGAAAACCACAAGCAAAAAGCGGAACTGCTCAGCGACAGTGTCGAAGAGATTGTTGCCCGATTGAACAAAACTCTCGACGACCAGGATGAGGACCGCATCGCGATTCTTACTGCTCCTTACAAACTGGGAGGGGTGGCTGTGCTGAAGTACGCGACTGATCGAATCATTGAAAGCGCCGCCGGCAACATTCAGGAGTTTCGAGAAAAAGGATTCCTGCCGTAGTTGAATCTGCACAAAGAGACTCAACCCAACCTGCGTCACACAACTCGGTTTTCCCCGGTGAATCACCGGGGATCGAATCGTTGGAGAAGATCGCCTAAGAGTTCTTCAACAGTTCGTGCAGAACCCTTGGTGGGGACATCGGGAGTTCGTTCATGCGGACTCCGACAGCGTTGTGGATGGCTGCATTGAGAGTTGCTGGCGGAGGACAGATCGGAACTTCACCGACTCCGCGAACGCCGTAAGGATGATCGGGATTCGGAACTTCCACGATGATGGCGTCGATGTTCGGTAAGTCGAAACAGGTCGGCATGCGATAGTCGAGGAAGTTGGCATTCATGAGCAGGCCATCTTTGTTGTAGACATACTCCTCGTTCAACCCCCAGCCAACGCCTTGAGCCACTCCACCCTGAATTTGTCCTTCGACATAAGCTGGGTGAATCGCTGTCCCGGCGTCCTGTGCTGCGGTGTATCGCAAGATTTCGACCTTCCCGGTGTCTGGATCAACTTCGATATCGGCACAATGGACGCCAAAAGCATTGCTTGAAGCGGGAGCGCTAATGCTCGCTGAGGCCGTAATCGATTCCCCGGTTGCGATGATTTTATTCGCGAGTTCAACAAAGGACATCTGTTTTCCATCGGGGCCAGCGATCGTTCCGTCGTCTTCATAGCGAACATCGGTCACGTCACATTCCCAGATCCGAGCTGCTCGCTCACACATTTGATCACGAATTTTCAAGCCCGCTTCATGAACAGCCATGCCTGTCGCCAAGGTCACCCGACTACCGCCTGTGACATCCGTGTAGCCGACACTGTCTGTATCTGCGACAATCGGCTGCACATCTTCCGCAGCGATTCCAAGCGTTTCTGCAAGCTGCATCGAAAGAGATGTTCGTGTCCCGCCAATGTCTGTTGAGCCTTCAATCAATGAGACTCTCCCGTCCGAGTTCACGTTGACTGTGACGCTCGATTTCAGTCCCGCGTTGAACCAGAATCCGGAACCGACTCCGCGTCCACGATTTGGACCTTCCAGTTTGGATTTGTAATGGTCGCTGTCCCTGATTGCTTCGAGGCATTCTACGAGACCAATTTTCGGATAGACCACACCATCTGGACGGCGTGTTCCTTCTTTGGCAGCGTTATCAATACGGAACTGAAGTGGATCAACGCTCAGCTTTTCCGCGATTTCATCAACAACCGCCTCAACTGCGAAGGCAGCGTTCGTCGAGCCAGGTGCGCGGTAGGCATTTGTGCGAGGCTTATTGACGCAGACGTCGTACCCTTCAACACGCGCGTTCGGAATGTCGTAGCAGGCGAGGATGCACATGCAACCAGCATTGACTGGCGAACCGGGATAGGCCCCCGCTTCATAAGCGAGATAAGCATCAGCCGCTATAAGTTTGCCGTTCGAGTCAGCTCCGAGCTTGACGCGGATATATGAACCGGGTGTCGGGCCGGTCGCTTGAAACACATCGGTCCTGTTCATTGTGACCTGAACGGGCCGACTCGATTTCTTTGAGAGCAACAGAGCCACCGGTTGCTCATAGACAGAGATCTTCCCACCAAATCCGCCACCAATTTCTGTCGGGACCACCTTGATCCATGTCAGAGGAATTTCGAGCAACTCAGCAAGCTGATGCCGAACGCTGAAGGCTCCCTGTGTACTGGTCCAGACAGTACAGCGACCATCCCCATGCCACAAAGCAGTTGAAGTGTGAGGCTCGATGTATCCTTGGTGAACGGTCGCTGTCCGAAACTCTTTTTCGATGACAACGTCTGCCTTCGAGAAAGCGTCTTCTGGGTCTCCCTGCTCATAAACATATTTGGCAGCGACGTTCGTCGGAGAATCAAAAATGGTCTCGCCGAATTCGACAGTTCGCACATCATCGTTGAGGACAGCAGCATCCGTTTGCATAGCATGCCGCACGTCGAGTTCGACCGGCAGCTTTTCAAATTCAATTTTGATCAGCTTTGCAGCTTCTTCAGCGATATGAATATTGTCTGCCGCCACCGCAGCAATCGCATGCCCCTGGTAAAGGACCTTATCCTTCGCGAGGACGTTTGCGCTCAAATGCCGCAAATTGACAGACCCTTCACCCAGTTCAGCGACTCGGTCACTCGCTGCGGGAAGATCCGCACCAGTCACGACGGCATGGACACCGGGGAAATTTTCTGCTTCGGTTGTGTCGAGGGAGAGAATTTTTCCATGAGCGATCGGGCTACGCAGAATAAACCCTTGCAACATTCCGGAAAGCCGGACATCTGAACCGTATTGAGCCCGCCCGGTCACTTTGTCCGCCCCATCATGGCGAACTGGACGAGTTCCGATCACCTGATACTCGTGAATGTGGTGCTTAAGGGTGATTGAACCGTGACTTTCCGACATCATTACGCTCCTGAGCTGAATTTCGATGCTCTGTTTGTATGCCGAACTGGCAAGCCACGCAAGCAATCAGGAGAAAGTGATCTGAAACGACTCCATTTAACACAGAATTTTCATGGAACACCGCCCAAAATTGCGGGAATCGCTGCGATTCACTCGATTTGCAATCACACTGTCAGATTGCCTGGCACACGCCATCGCCTGCCGACCTGGCGAGAGGCCGGACATTCAGATTCCGGTTTGACTTTACCTCGGCGGCGCACGAATCTATGAACGCCTGACACTGACTCGGGAATCGATGCCATTCGATGGAGTTTCGTTCACTTGCTCAGGTTTTGTTGGTGCAAATTCAGTAAGCGTCAATAAGTGGAAAATCCAGAAGCTTGAACACATTCGCGTTTCCTGTTTTTGTGAAGAGTGCTTTTCATGTGATGAATCGCTCTCTTCCACGAGACAGAACGCGTACACCTTTTCAATACTGCTTGAGGAAGAATGACAATGTCGGCACAAAAGATTGGTTTCATTGGCGCAGGGAAGATGGCGACGGCATTGGCAAAAGGGGTGATCAACTCTGGCTTTGCCGCTACGGAAGATCTTCTGGCCAGCGACAGTTTCGCAGACTCGCGAGTTGCTTTTGAAAAACAGACCGGTTCGCAAACAACAGAGAACAACCTCGATGTCCTCAAAGCGGCTGACGTTGTTATTCTTGCGGTGAAGCCTCAAGTGTTGGGGGACGTGCTGACGGAATTGTCGAAAGAGGCAACCGCCGAGCATCTCTTTGTTTCAATCGTCGCTGGAGCACAACTGGAAACACTCCAGCAAGCGATCCCTGTGAGCCGACACGTACGCGTCATGCCAAACACACCGGCGATTGTCCAACTGGGAGCTGCCGGATTTTCCTGCGGGGCGAAAGCCACCTCCGACGATGCTACGTTTGTACAAGAGATGCTCGAAACAGTTGGCCTTGCTCTGAACGTTCCCGAACATTTACTGGACGTGGTGACTGGTCTTTCAGGCAGCGGTCCTGCATACGTGTTCGAGATGATCGAAGCTCTCAGCGATGGAGCCGTTCTTATGGGTCTTCCCAGAACCGCGGCGACACAATTGGCGGCTCAAACTCTGCTCGGAGCTGCAAAAATGGTTCTCGAAACCGGACAACATCCGGGTGCTTTGAAAGACGCCGTCACCAGTCCCGGCGGGACAACAATCGCCGGCCTCCATCAACTCGAACGAGGCGGACTGCGCGGCGTCCTCATGAACGCCGTACAAGCTGCGACAGAAAAGTCTAAAGAGCTCGGAAAAAAGAGCTAACAGCTGGAAAGCATATTGAAGAGCAAAAATGCTTCGTATCTGTGAGGAGTAATTTCGCCCAACAAACTATCGGTCTGCACGAGATAGAACGTGCAGACCGATATTGAAACTACTCTCCCAGTTGAACTTTCGCCCAATCTTTTTTGCCGGCGCGGACGATCATTCCCGGAACAATTTTAATCCAGTCTCCACGGTCGGCAATTTTTGTTTTTTCTCCGTCAATCAGGAAGAAGACAGCTCCTCCCTTGATCCGTTGAATCGCCTGAGATGTCGACGGAACCAGTTCCAGTTCTTTGAGAAGTTGAGCCGCCTGAATTGATCCTTCTTCGTTGAGCAACGCACGGCTGAGGGACTTCTCCGGAATCTCCGAAGGGAGATTCCCCTCTCCAATTTCCTTTTGCCAACGTGCCGCCGCGTCTTCCGCAGCGGTCTCGTCGTGATATTCTGAAATGACCGTTTTACCCAGACGGACTTTTGCTTCTTTGGGGTGTCCTGCGAGAATTTGATCGACTTCGTCGAGATCAATTCCAGTGAGCAACTCGTAGTACATTTTCATAACATCATCGGGAAGCTGCATGAACTTCTTCATCATCTCATAGGGAGATTCCGAGATCCCAATGTAGTTCCCCAAACTTTTCCCCATTCGGCGAGTCCCATCGGTACCGACGAGAATGGGTGACATAATCCCGATTTGCTGATTCTGGCTTTGATCCTTTTGAAGGTCGCGAGCCAGCATGAAACTGTAAAGTTGTTCGGTCCCACCAAGTTCGACATCGGATTGAATGACGACTGAATCCCAGGCCTGCATGACGGGATACAGGCATTCATGCAAGAAAATAGGGACTTCTGCTTTCATTCGTTTTGCGAAATCGTCACGCGTAAGCAGTTGAGCCACGGTCACTTTACCGCACAGATTGAGAATCTCGACCAAGCCCATTTTCCCGAACCAGTCGCCGTTGCGGTGAACTTCGGCGTTGTCGAGATCGATGACTTTGCCGACTTGGTTCAGGTAATACTTTGCGTTCTCTTCAATATCTTCTTCGGAGAGTTTCTTCGTGCGGGCTTCGTCTCGACCGCTGGGATCACCGACCATGGCGGTGGCGTTTCCGATGATGATCACTGCCTGATGACCTAAATCCTGAAACTGCCGCATCTTTCTCAGGGGAACAGTATGCCCCAGATGAACATCGGCCGCTGTCGGGTCGATTCCGTATTTCACTCGTAAGGGGGTATTGGTCTCGCGGCTTTTCTGGAGCTTCGCAGCGAGTTCTTCTTCCGGAACGATTTTTTCAACACCGCGCCGAAGGATTTGAAGTTGTTCATCAACTGGAGGAAATGACATGAGAGTTGTTTATTAAGCAAGGTGTGTAAATCGAGCCGATCTCAACGTGCAACGGAAACGTTGAAGATCCTGAAAATCTGTCTCTGCGAATACAATAACGAAGCGGAAAAAAGAAAACAGCCGCGAACTTTCGCGGCTGTCAATGTTTTGGCGATGACATCAAATCGAGTTTCACCCAAGCCGACATTCCGGCTTACTGATTTTCTCAGAGATCACTGCGGTTGATTGATCGGGGCGAATTTAATTTTTTCGATGTAGGTAATTTGCTGATCACCTTGCATTCGCCCCCGACAAGCCGAGATCGCCTTGACGATGTAGCGATAGTGCAAGTTGTAATCGGGATTAAGTTCGACCTCGAGGTCGTCGCTAAAACCTTGTTGTCCACCGGCAATTTGACCGATTTCAGCATTTAATCGTTCAAAACAAAACGGAAAATCGTTTCCGAGTGAGCGACCCCCAAACCACAACTGGCTCAGTGTGCCATCTTCATTCGCTTCCAGCCGGACCTTGAGGTCAAGCGGCGGTGGAGTGTCGTCCGCCTGCTGAGAAACTGCTCCCAACGGCATATTGATATTGAAGTCCCCTTCCGGAGGAACGATTTTCAATGTGAGCAAGAAGAAGATCAATAGCTGAAACACAATGTCGATCATTGCCGACATTTGCATATCCACTTTCGTGTCTGTTTCTTTTCGTCGAATCTTCATATCACTGACTCAGCAAGCACACTCGTTCTGTAGAATTTCATTTTCCGCGCAGGGGTCACTCTTCTTCGTCCGACTTGGCCTTCAGCGCAAACTTCGTGAACTTTGCTTCCTGCCCCATTTTTATGAGTTCTTGGATAAGCCCTGTCGGCACATCTCCATCGGCACGAATCACTACCGTAATCCCTTCAGCCTTGGCTTTCCCGTACTGCTTTTCCGAAAGAGCATATTCCTGCTTCAATCGGGGAAGGTAATCCAAGACACGAATCTTCTCGTCACCGTAGTAGATAACGGCGTCTGGGTTGATTTTATTTCCTTGCTGATCACGGTCAAAACCGACGTTCAGAACAACTTCCTGCTCACGTGCGACTTTCGGTGGGCGGGCAAGTTTGTCTGCTGGAAGTTTGACACGTTCATCAGCTTGAGTTTGCTCGAAGTTGGTGACAATCATGAAAAACGCGATCAACTGAAAAGTCATGTCGATCATCGGTGTCATATCCGCTTCGACAACGGTCGGTTTGGTATGTGGAATTTTCATGACTGCCTCAATTTAAAACTGAACCAACTTGCAGCGATTTCAACTTAAAACTGTACCAACTCGAACACAAGCTTCTGGATTCGGCACTGAGCTCTCTTCGATTACTCAGCCGATTTCCCAACAGGCAAGCGGCTCATCAAACCTTCGCTGACACGACCCACTTCGAGAAGCAAACGTGAAACACGGTTACGTAGCAAGCTGTAAGCGATAATGGCAGGAATCGCGACGACAAGTCCTTCCAGCGTGGTAAACAACGCTGTAGAAATTCCGTCTGCAAGATCTTTTGGTTTTGGAGCAACAGGAGCGGTTGCAATGGTTCGGAAGGAAGCAATCATCCCCCAGACAGTTCCCATCAATCCGATCATCGGAGCAACCGAACCGATCAAGGCCAGATAGCTCAGACGGTGTTCCATGGTCATGCTTTCCTCTTCACCGACTTCCTGCATTCCTTCGATAGCTTCTTCGTAGCCACGATTGAGTCGGCTGAGTCCGGCAGCGAGAACGCGAGCGATGAGTGATTCATCGTTACGGGCGATTTCGTAGGCTCCCTGGTAATCTTTGGCGTTTAACTTCTCTTCAAAAGCTGCCACGAAACCTTCCGGGAGCATGTTGTCGCGTCGCACTTGCAACAAGTTCATCATAATGACTGCCACCATAATGAAGGAAATGAGCAGCAAGACTGCTCCAAACGCTCCCGAAGCGTTGATCATCCAGACAAGGAATGTTTCATTCGCTGGATTCTTTTCTTCACTTTCCTCTTCAGTCCCCGCTGGAGCAGGTTCGGCAGCTGGTTCCGCTGCCTCTGCCGCGGCGGGTTCAGCTTCGGCCTCCTGGAATGCCCAACTGGAACTGGGGGTGGATGCGACAAACATCGCCATGATTAACATGAGAAGGGTGGTCGCCTGCCAGAGCCGTCGTTGTCGAGTTCGACCAAGAAACATCAGATTCTCCGCTAACAAATAAGCCTATGGATCAAGTCAGTCTATAGATTTGGTTCTAATTCAGGCCCAACGAAACCCACTTGATTTGGGACCGTTATGGTTCGGGCTGAAAGGACGTGTGATCATAGAATGACACAGGAC
This sequence comes from Thalassoglobus polymorphus, assembly GCF_007744255.1. GTDB lineage: Bacteria > Planctomycetota > Planctomycetia > Planctomycetales > Planctomycetaceae > Thalassoglobus > Thalassoglobus polymorphus. The sequence goes on from NZ_CP036267.1 coordinate 5,645,201, forward strand.
CGGTCGCCATCGACTGATCCGTATATTTTTATAACGAAACGCAAACCGAGTACGAATATTCAGGGACGTTCCTGTCCCCTCAACCACATCTTGCGACTCATTCATTCGTCCAAAAACGGAACTTGAAGAGATCAAACTGAATCTTTCTCAATCGAAATGGAATCATCCTGAAACCGACCCTGTCCCATCAGAGATCGCAAGTGCGTTGAAGATCATTGAGTCCGTTCGACGTCAGTTGGCCCCTGAGAGCTGCTTTGTCCAGGGGCTGTTGGGGTAGTCCGATTCCAGCTTAGCTGCGGCATCGGCGCTACGGCTCGGCTGGTTCAGTGCTGGCCACAGCTTAAATAATCTAAAGAGGGCTTCTGCATGCAAATCGGAATGGGCAGCGAAAGCTGGAATCACATCGACATGCAAGTAAGCCAAGACAGCCTCTTTGTTCTTTTGCCCCTGACTGACGTAGCCATCACCTAGTCTTAAGTATGCTTCAGCATTAATCCGCGAGTCATCCGCGGTCGTTTCTTCGATCACTTTATTCAAAATTGTGGTCGCTTCGTCTTGTTTATTCTGACGTTGCAGGCATTCTGCCTGACCGAGCTTGGCTTGAAGTTGACGTGATTTTTCAGCTGCACTTTTTGTACTCATCGCAGCGACCTGATCGAAAATCGCTTTGGCTCCGTTAATATCGTTGCGAGCAAGCAGTGTCTCGGCGTTCCCGATCTTGCCTGCCATTTGATAATCCGTCCAAGGAGCCTGCTCAAGAACCGTATAGGCCTCTTCTGCGGTACCGGCATCGTTCACCTGTAAAGCAGTGGAAGCCAGAATCATCTGAGCATCGAAGAAACGATAGAAATCGCGATTGGCTGCGATGAATTCTTTGAGTTGCGTGATGGCAGACGCAGCCTGGTCTGGATCAGATTGAGCCAGCTTCGAGGCAGTCCTGGCAAGAGAAAAGGTAATATCGGCTTTGACTCGAGTATTGCTGGCTTCAAGAGCCGCTAATGCTTCCTGGTACCCCGTGACCGCTTGCGAGTAATTCCCATTGCGTTCGTTACTCCGCGCAAGTCCCAAGGCGGGAGGCTCACCTTTCCATTCAATATAGAGGATATCGTTGGCGGGAATTTTTTCCGTTTTATTCCCAACCTTTTGCGTGACTGTCACGTCAGTCTTGGTCACTTCAGTGATTTCGCCCGCGACAGGCTTAGCTGTACTCTTTCGATAAACGGAATCAATCGTTTGTGCGGAGGAGGTTGTTGACAGGACGAACAAGAGTCCGCAAGCAGCAAAGAGATGGTGTCGACACATGTTATATTCAGCTTCGTTGAGAGAAATCGTAGTATTCAAATCGCAATGACCCGACGGGAGTTGCCCGGCTTCTTATTTTCCCGGATCTTTAGGTCTTTTCTTAGTTGGCTTCTTCTGTTTTGGAGCTTCCCCGCCCGCTTCTTTTTGAGCGGCTCGCGCCTTCGCTGCCCGTGCAGCTTTGATTTTGCGAATTTCTTCTTCCGTGTATTTCCGCTTTGCTTTCTGCTTTGTCGCAGCCGGTTTTTCGGTGGACTTTCCGGTAGGCTTTTCGCTGGACTTGCTTGTTGCGGTCTTCTGTTTTCCGCCAAGGTCCAACGTTTGCTTTTGCTTCTGCTTAACAGCTTTTTTCTTCGGTGCTTCGACAGGAAGTGAAATCATTGGAACCGGTTCATCACCATCAGATTTTTTCGGTGCTGTTGACGGATCATAATTCGCGTATTTCTTTTTGCTTTGACCGACCGCCATGTAGTACAGGCCTGCGACCGCTCCCCCTCCGAAGAGAAGCATTACGATCATCAGCAAAGGACTGCTTCCGCCAGAAGCTTCAGCTTCTTCGGTTCCTTGAGTTGCCTGATTTCCGGCAACCTGAGGCTCTGCATCAATCACACCAACCGGATCGGTTCCCTTCTTATCCAGGTCACGGGGAAGGTCAATAATGGGGCTCCCAAGTGCCTCAAGAATCTTCTGGTACAATGCATTAAACCGGGCATACTCTTCATCCGGCCAACGTGGAGAGATTCGTTGGAAACCGGCGACAGCAGCCTGAGCACGTCTGATGTGGGTGACAGCCTCTTCCTCATCAGCGACGGAATTCCCCCACTGAAGTTCTGTCTCGGCGATACGGTAACGAGCATCATAATGAAGCTTTTCCAGTCGCTCGTCTTTTTTGGAGAAGAGTTCTCGTTGCAGATACTGAGCCATTTTCGCCCAACCCCAAATCGTAACAGGATCACCTTCTTTAGAACCTTGCAAGGCTGGCTGGAACTTCTCAACCGTTCCGAGTTCTCCGCTGGATGCCCATTCCTGATACAAGCTCGCCGCCTCAAACTGAGCGTCCAATGCAGACGGATTCGTTTTCAAAATGTCCAGAATCACAGTCTCGGCAGCGGCATAATCTGGCTTGCGACGCAATGAACTCGCCAGGCGTAATTTGGTTCCGATGATTTGGCTCGGATCACTCACAAAATTGGGATCGCTGGCAACGCTCGTTAGGATTTTCTCATAGGCGTCGGACGCTTTCCCAAAGTACTCCTCCGATTTGGAGGCGGTATCCCGCGAACCATCTGCGAGGCTGGTGTAGGTCTCAGCAATCCACAACAGCGAATAAAATGTTTGACCATCTTCCCGGTTGTAGAGATCATTCAAGAACGCCTCGAATCCGGCACGTACTTCAGCGAGTCGCTCTTGTTCATTGGCTGCCCTGAGTCGATCAAGTTCCTGTTCAAGCTCACGGCCAAACTCGATGTAAACCTGCGTGAGTGCAGCCGCATCTTCTTTACCGGCAACGTTCTCGAGGTCTTCACGAGCTTTTCTGGCTGCGTCCAGATTCTTCAATCCGATTTGGGCACGCAGAAGTTGTTGATATGCCAAACTCGCCATTTCGCGGCTTTGCGCCTTAGACGGATCTTCGGGGCGGGCCTCGCCTTTCTTGACCGCAACAGCTTTGATCACCGGATGCGGTTCGGCGGTTAAGAGTTCGAGTGCTCCTTGAGGGCCATCTTTCTCCTTCTTGTAGATCCCATCAAGATTGCGAATGCTCACAAGCGTGAGTTTCGCACCGACAAGATCATCAGGAAGCGGTTTATCTGCTGGAATTCCTTTTTCCGCTTCAGCAAGTCCGGTCTCTAAATGCTTGACTGCAGCAGCTTTCCATTTGGTGAGATCTTCACCGGAGGGACGTTCACCTTCAGGCTTGGCAGCGGAAAGAACATACTGTCGCCAATACGATTTTCCGGCAGAGACTTGTGCTTGAGCATAGCTCGATGTCCCAGCGGGGACTTTCTCGTACCAAGCTGCAGCTTGAAGAAGGTCACCTGCCTGAAAGTGGATTTTTGCGACAGCGTTTCGAGCATCGTTTGCTCGATCAGACTCTGGCCACCGCTCAGCGATTTTCTCCGCCATCCGCGTCAGCATCGCTGCTTCAAAGTCTCGGTTGTTCTCATCGGCACTTGAATAGGCGTAGTCGAACGAGGCCATCGCAACGAAAGCAGCTTCAAGGCCGACTTCTGGGTATTCTTCGCTGAACTTCGACATCTGATACTCCGCAACAGCAGCGGAGTCGTAGTATTTCTTCTGAAGCAGGAGGCCGTATGCGAGTCGTAATCGTGCGGAGTTCACCAGAATCGGGTCGATCTCCGGACGTTTGAGCTTCAACGCGATGTCGTACAGGCGAGTCATTTCGGCAGCGATTGCTATCAATTCTTCCTGCTTCGCAAGTGCCTCCTTGTTTTTTCCGGCAGCCTTCAGCTTCGAAATTTCCGTGTTGATCACATTGACCTGATCGAGCAGCAACTTGGCATTCCCATTCGCCGTTTCAAAATCTTTAGGGTCGCCAGGTTCCCGGTTCAATGCCACCATGACTCGTTGAACCATCGCTGTGGCGGGTGTTTTCAATTCACCGGGAAATCGGCTGATGGTCCGTGAGCGATTTAAGGCTTGAGTCAGGTAGGCGAACTTCTGCGTCTCGGGGGTGGTTCGATCTGTCCCGAGAGATTCAAAGGCTCGACACATCTCCCATTGGATACCCAGACCGACATTCGTTCGAGAGCGAGCTTTCGCATCGCGCAACCACTCCTCTCCCTCGATTGTGACAAGCTTGTAGTCTTTGCGTTTTTCGTGATTCAGACAAATCAAGCGAAATCGTAAAGCCCTGTCTTTCAGGCTCAGCATTGTCGCTGACTTTCCTTCATGGCCGAGAATTTCTTCATAAAGCCCCAGAGCGATCCCGATTTCCCCCTGTTCTTCGAAGCATTTTCCTTGCCACATCCGAGCAAATAAACCACCGAGAACACTCCGGTGTTTTTTGTGAATTTCCTCGAACTCGAAGGCTGCTGCGGTCAAAATCTCTTTGCGTTTTGCGTCATCTTCATCGTAAGTTTGAGCGGTCCAGTATTGACACTGGGCAAGGTCCAACAGTGCTTCAATATGAGATGCGACCGCTTCGTCCCGAGCCTTGATGGTTTCCTTCTCTTCGACCGGGATGAATGTCGGAAACGAATCAACAACTTTTTTATGTTGACCGACAGCCTGTTGAAAAATTGTTTCAGCCCGCTTGATCATCGCTCGGGCGTTTTCACGAAACAGATCGCGGTTTCCTTCGTTTGAAGGTTTGTCACCATCCCAAATCTCGACCCGCGCCTGCTCTAACAAAATTCGACCACGTGACGTATTCGCCCGGCCAGCGAGAAGATGCGTCGGAGCCGCTTTCACAAATTGCTCGAACGACGCCTCCGCTGCGTCCAGCTGCTTTCGCTGGTCGTTGAGGTTTTTCAGTGTGCGAGCATGATCGAGCAGCGTTTGCCCGCGCTCATACGGAAGCACTTCTCGAACTTCCTTCGGCAACGTCTCGTCTGCTTCTACCGTAGCGAGATATTGCAGAGCGGTGTCGTAATAACCTCGATGCCTTAACCCTTCGATGAATTCCAAAACAGGCTCTTTTGCAAAAGCCGATGAACTGCATAAGAAAATGCAGCACGAGAAGACAAAAGCAGAAAAGTAGACCTGACGAAAAAATCGCATGAAGTGAAACCGTTCTCTAGCCATTTTCATGGTATATGTGCTCGCGAAAACCAAGTGTCATCCTTGCCACGATTCTATCATCTCACAGCTCGCACCGCAGAAATTGGTGGCGTTCTGGCGAGTTCGGGCAAAATTGTAAAACACCGGATTCAGAACTTCTCAGACAAGACATTCTCTGTGGTGGTGTTGCTCTCTTACAATCCAGAGAGCAATACAGAAGTGATCAGATCAGTTCAGTTCTAAACGCAGTCATTCCGAATTATTGACACAAATTCGAGAAGTGGATGTGAAAATAAGCTGGCCTGTCGATTGACGCAACCAACTTGGGATTTTCTGAAAGTCGTATTCGAATATGTCGATTGAATACTGTACACTTAGGTCTCTTAAAAATCCAATTCACTTGTCCGACGCCCCGCCTCGAAAGACAAAGAGTGAACTTCAGTGCAGTCCCCACTCTCTGATGTCATAGGAACAGCAATAATTCCATGCGCGATTCTTCCCCTCATCAAACTGCCAGCGTATCCATTTGCGTGCAACTTCGCCTGTTGCGTATCGCGATAATCAGCTTCGTTTTTTGTAGCTGCGGACTTGGCAGCCTTGGACAGAAAACAGCTTGCGCTGACGACAACATCAAACGCGCACAGGAAAAATTCTTCGAACAGCATGTCCGTCCATTGCTCGTTGAAAGCTGCTTTGAGTGTCATAACGACGAGAACCAAAAAGGTGGCTTGAGGCTCGACTCGATCGCTCATGCCCTCGCTGGCGGGGAGAGCGGGCCTGCAATTGATCCGCACAAGCCGGATGACAGCCTGCTGATGGAAGCTGTCCGCTATGAGTCCTATGAAATGCCCCCCAGCGGAAAACTGTCCGACGAGAAAATCGCCATACTCGAAAAGTGGATTTCAATGGGGGCTCCCTGGCCGGGCCAAAGCCGGAAGCCAGCGACCAAAAACCTGGCTGAGAAAATCACCGCCGAAGATCGACAATTCTGGTCTTTCCAACCCTTGGCAAATCCAAAGCCGCCAGAAGTTGAAAATGAAAAATGGGTCCGCAACGAAATTGATCGATTCATTGCCAGAAAACTTCAAGAACAAAACATTTCGCCCAGCGAAGAAGCAAGCCGCAAGACTTTACTCCGACGCTTGTCCTTTGACCTCACCGGTCTTCCTCCCACGCCTGAACAACTCGACAAATTTCTCGCCGATGCATCGCCGCAGGCCTACGAAAAGCTCGTCGACGAATTTTTAGCATCTCCTCGATATGGAGAGCACTGGGCACGATTTTGGTTGGACTTGGTCCGTTACGCGGAGTCGGATGGTTTTCGCAAAGATGATTACCGCCCTGACGCGTGGAGATATCGGGACTATGTGATCAACTCATTCAATGAAGACAAGCCGTTTGATCAATTCACGCGTGAGCAAATCGCTGGAGATGAAATCGCCCCGCACGATCCGGAAGCACTCACTGCGACCGGGTTCCTGAGACACGGAATCTACGAATACAATCAGCGTGATGCCAAAACACAATGGCAGGACATGCTCAACGACATTACCGACACCGTTGGAGATACGTTCCTCGGGATGGGGATGGGCTGTGCGCGATGCCACGACCACAAGTTCGATCCAATCCTTCAGAAAGATTACTTCCGGCTGCAAGCTTTTTTCGCCAACATCGCATTGAAGAACGATCGCCCACTGGCCACGCGTGAAGAGCTGAAAGCCTACGAGGCACAACTCGCGAAGTGGAAGGCTGCCAGCGCCGAAGCTCGGGAAAATCTCGAACTGCTTGAAGCTCCAAAACGAAAACAGCTCGCAGATTCCATTATCCAAATGTTCCCGGAAGATATTCAGGAAATGGTTGCGAAACCGTATTCCGAACGCACATCTTATGAAAACCAGATTTGCGAACTCGTCAACCTGCAGGTCGTCGACAGATACGCCACCATCTCATCAAAGTTCAAAGGCGAAGCAAAGAAAGAATGGGAAGCTCGCAAAGCAGAACTTGCTAAATTTGATCACCTCAAGCCCAAGCCGCTCCCTACTGGCCTTTCAGTGACGGATTACGGCGTTGTTGCTCCTCCGGTCTTTATCCCCAGTAAAGAACGGCTGGGCGAAATCGCTCCCGGGTTCCTGACAATCTTCGATCCGAAAGTTGCACACATTGAACCCGTCGCCCCAAATGTGCAAAGCACCGGTCGCCGAACCGCACTCGCCAACTGGCTAACCCGCGAAAATCATCCGCTCACAACTCGGGTCATCGTCAACCGAATCTGGAAAGAACACTTCGGTTCCGGAATCGTCGATAGTCCCAGCGACTTTGGACACCTGGGGGAACTGCCGACACATCCAGAACTACTCGACTGGCTCGCCACGCAATTTGTTGAAAACGGTTGGAGTTTGAAGTGGCTGCACCGCGAAATCGTACTCTCTGCGACGTACCGACAATCGGCGATTCGCACTGATCTCGACGCAGAAAAAATCGACCCCACCAATCGCCTGCTTTGGAAGTCGAATGTCCGACGACTGAAGGCTGAAGAAATCCGTGATGCTCAATTGGTCGCAACCGGAAAAATCGACTGGAAAGCCGGAGGGCCAGGCGAATCGGCTTCTTCCTCCCGACGCCGATCCATCTACACAAAAGTTCTACGCAACAAGCAAGATCCTCTTTTGGCAGCCTTTGATTTTCCTGATCGAATGACGAGCAGTCCAACGAGAAACACCACGACTTCTCCTTCTCAGTCGCTCCTGTTGATTAACGGAAAATGGACGCTCAGTCGTGCCAGCGAACTTGCTAAACGAGTCCACGCCAATCATTCATCAAGTCTCGAATCTCAATTGCGCGAAGCATTTCAAATCGTCCTCAGCCGAAGCCCGAATGAAGACGAATTACAAAAGCTTGTCGATTACCTCGATCAGTCAGAAAAAGCAGACGACGAAAAAATCAATCAAGTCACGCCGCAGATCAGCACTCAAGTGCTCGAAGTGAGCGACGAAAAAGAGAAGCCGCCAGTCCAGACAACTGACCAGTCGAATCTTCCCAGCGAACACTTCACTTTTTCCACCACGCTTCTCTTGCGTTCTATCTTTAAAAATGCATCAGTCCGAACAATTGCATCTCAATGGAACGGGAGTTCAGGACAACCCGGCTGGGCATTGGGAGTGACCAGCACAAAGTCTGCTTACAAGCCACGCAACCTGATCCTGCAACTCGTCGGGAAGAATGCAGCTGGAAAGCGGCACTATGAAGTCATCGCATCAAATATTCACCTCGAACTCAACCACCCTTATTCAGTGACGGTTTCCGTCGACATGACAAACCCCAAAGAAGAGGGAGTCCTCTTTGTTGTCAAGGATCTGATTTCAAACGAAGTCCAAACCTCTCACGCCGCTCATTCCGTGATCAAACCGGAAAGCAATCCGCATCCGTTCATGCTTGGTGGCAGAGCAACTCTGAAGCAACATAAATGGGATGGCTGGCTTGACGAGGTTCAACTTCTCAATGTTGCCCTTTCAGCTGATCAAATTACAGACAGCAACTACTCACCAACCGACAACACAGTCGTTGGGCGATGGAATTTTGATCGCCAGGAACTCCCCATTCAAGACGATGTCCACCAGAGAATGCTCGTCGTCGAAAGGAACTCCGATGATCCCCCAAACGCTTTAATCGACATCTGCCACATTCTGCTGAACTCCAACGAGTTCATCTACATTGATTAAAAGCAGTCCGATTAAGCTTGAGTAGGTCGCCATTCGGAGCTGGATTAAATCTTGGATGTCACCTTGAAAATGCGAGTCTTCCTTCCTTGCGATGCCGCTACTCTTCTTTGTGAGCATTCCCATCGCGGGCACTTTCGCTCTTCATGGAATGTTCTTCGAGCTCCATTTCACGTGCTCTGGTGAGAGCGGAAGCGAAGAGACCTGCTGGGACAGCGACAATTCCCAGCCCGATAAACAGAAGAAAGAACGTGAAAGTACGTCCACCCAACGTGATCGGATAGGCATCTCCATACCCGACTGTTGTGAGAGTGACGACCGCCCACCACATGCTGTGAAAGATGGACGCAAAAACTTCCGGCTGCGCTTTGTTTTCGAATTGATAGATGCCAACAGAGGCCAGGAACAAGAGAATCGAAGTCGCGGACAGAAAGATAACGATCTCCTCTTTGCTGATCAGAAGAGCGCGATGAAACCGCCGAATGGCGCGGCTGTATCGTACGAGTTTAAAAATCCGGAACAGCCTCAGCAGTCTGAAAGCTCGTAAGGATCGAAGGTCAACTCCCAACGAAAGATAAAAAGGAAGGACCGCAAGTAAGTCAACAATGCCAAAAAAACTTGTGATGAATTTCCATTTGTCATCTGCCACGTAAACTCTCGTCAAATACTCAAGTGTAAAGAGAATGACTGTGCAGCACTCGAACCAGAAGATCCATTTCTGAGTCAGGGGACTGATGTTCGGAAGTGTTTCGATCGAGAATGTAACGAGAGAAAAAACAATCAGAGCCTGGATCAGCAAATCGAAAATTCTTCCGAGACGCGTGTCTGAGTTTTCAACAATCAGCTTGAGAGAAGTCATTGGGAGTGGTTCCGTCCTCGAAATCAATTTGCATTCAACGACCTGCAATACATCGCGTCGTCATAGTTTCTTGATAAAAAATTAACGAACTGTAGATAAAAATGATCCAGGTGATCAGGAATTACGTAAAGAGTTTGTTCTTGTTTTCTATTGATTTCTTTTCTCCTGAGACATAGCTTTCATCGTACCCATCCAATCAGCAGTCGTTGATGCCACTTTGTTTGTAACTGATCTCATAATCGTTGTTCTCAGTTGACCTTTTCTGATTTCTAACCAGTCGAACGGTGAGTCCATGAATTTTGACTTCGAAGGCAACCCCGACTATGGGAGTTTGACCGTCCATCTTCAACCGGGAGACACCTTTCTCGCTGAGGCCGGAGCAATGGCCTATATGTCGAGTGGCATGGAGGTGAAGACCAAACTCATGGGCGGGATCGCACAAGCACTCATTCGAAAAGTGACCGGAGGAGAATCGCTGTTCGCGGGTGAGTACAGCCACCCCAGTGGTGGGACCATCAGCTTTTCACCGTCAGTTCCCGGAAGCGTTGTCCACCGAAAACTCGACAGCGATTCCATCTTGCTGACATCAGGCTCATTCCTTGCCTGCACTCCGGGAGTGAATTTGAAAATGAAGTTCGGCGGCCTGAAAGCCCTGTTCTCTGGAGAAGGGGCATTTCAAATTGAATGCTCCGGGACCGGTGATCTCTTCTTCAATTCATACGGGGCCATTGTCGAGAAAGAAATCAATGGATCCTACACCGTCGATACGGGGCACGTTGTTGCCTGGGACCCTTCACTGGAATACTCGATTGGTGGAATGGGCAGCATGAAAAGTACGCTGTTGTCCGGGGAAGGTTTAGTGATGAAGTTCACGGGACATGGGAAAATCTACCTGCAAACCCGCACCCTCAGCGGATTGGCAGGCTGGCTCAATCCGTACCTGCGTGGTTAATAATTTCAAAACAGGCCGTTGCGAAGACTGGCTTGTGAAGTGGCGGTGACGAGTCAATCAATTCTTTTTTCACCTCTCTCTTCACCGGCAGATCGAATTTCGAAACAACGAACAGGAGAGACTTCATGAACATCGAAATGCGTGAGCGCGGTGCGTTTTGCTCAGCGCTGGTTCACCTGGAACCGGGCGAAGAGTTCGTCTCTGAAGCGGGAGCAATGTTCCGAGCTTCAGAGAACATCGACATTAACGTCACCACGAAGTCGCGAGGAAAAGGGGGCATCATGGGGGGCCTCAAGCGCCTGATGGCTGCCGAGAACTTCTTCTTCTCGACATACAAGTGCAACAACAATGAACCGGGAGAAGTCGGTCTGGCTCCGACGCTTCAAGGCGATGTCCTCGCCGTTGAGTGTGACGGACAAAACAACTGGCTTTGCACAGGAGGAAGTTACCTTGGCTCCTCTTCAGGACTAGAGGTCAACACGAAGTTTCAGGGGCTGAAAGGATTCTTGAGCGGCGAGTCGATTTCGTTCGTGGAGATTTCCGGTCAGGGGGAGTTGCTCGTCAACGCCTTCGGGAGAATTGCTGTTTTCGATATCGATGGAGAATTGACCGTCGACACTGGTCATGTGGTCGCCTTTGAAGATTCATTGACATATGAACCTCGCAAGGCGGCTTCAAGCTGGATTCAATCGTACTTTTCAGGTGAAGGGATCGTGCTGAACTTCTCCGGGAAAGGCCAAATACTTGTGCAATCCCACAACCCGAAAGAATTCGGCGGCGTGCTCGGAAGCATGCTTCCTCCCCGAAAATAGTCTCCGCTCAGGTCTCTATTCAGGTCTCCGTCTCTGCCCGTCGCTGCTGATTCAGGTGAAAGACTTTCCATCATGAACTATGAAATTCTCGCTCAACCAAGTTACAGCTTACTGGAAGTTCAACTTGAGCCGAATGAAAAAATCGTTTCCGAAGCTGGAGCGATGGCCTGGATGAGTTCCAACATTAAAACCACGACATCCAGCCGAGGCGGGATGATGGCGGGTTTGAAACGTGCCGTCCTTTCGGGTGAAAGTTTCTTCCAGAACACTTACGAAGCAGAGAACGAAGCAGGCTCGATCGGCCTCGCCCCCGGAACCGCCGGGGACATCATCGCTCATGAGATGGATGGAGAACTCTATCTCGAAGCGGGGGCGTTTTTAGCATCAACTCCAGATGTTGTCTGCGATTCCAAATTCCAGGGACTGAAGGGACTTCTGGGAGAGGGGATGTTCACGCTTCGAATTTCGGGAACCGGAATGCTCTTCTTCAATGCTTACGGCGATATTGAAGAGATCGAAGTCGACGGTTCTTACACTGTGGATAACGGTTTTGCAGTCGCCTGGGACCCGAGCTTACAGTATTCAATTACCAGGTCGAAGAAGATTCGCTCATTCCTGTTTGCGGATCAACTCTTGATGAACTTCACCGGGAAAGGTCGCCTCTGGGTGCAATCGCGCAGCCCTCGCACACTCTCAAACTGGGTCCATCCTTTCCGCGCCGTAGAATCGAAGAGTTAAACATTTCAATTCTTGTCGAGCCCATGAAAGTCCCATTCATGGCTTTATAGATCGTCTGCCAAGAGACAGAACAGCAATTTCGCAGGTCAGTTTTTTCTCAACCGCCTACGTCTGCGGAAAGAATCAGGACTTCGTCTCCCTCGCGAAGTGGAGTCGAGACGTCTCTTGTAAACTGAACTCCGTTGATTGAAAGCAGACACTCCGATGATAGCTGACCTTCATCGACGCACGCTTGAGTGAATTCCGGAACCTCCCGCACCAAAGCGTTCAACATCTCAGTCACATTCCCTGCTTCGACATGCGTGAACGGGACTTTTGCCTTGAGTCTGGGGACACCAAAGAATTCGACTTTGATTTGGGGCATTACACAACTCGCTTTGCCAGCCACTGAATCAACTCTTTTGAAATCTCTGTTTTTGAACCGGACCAGGACTGTTCGGTCTCCCCACTTGCATTGATCAGCTCTACGGAATTCGAATCTGCACCGATCGCACTGGGATGATTGAGAACGATCAGATCACAATTTTTGCGTCGCAACTTCTGGAGCGCGTTTTCCCGAGGATTTTGTGCCTCTAATGCAAACCCAACGACCCAGCGTTTCTGCTTCTTCGCTCCCAGTTCCGCCAGAACATCATCGGTTTCGATCATTTCAAGTTGAACGGGATCACCTGTTTTTGAAATTTTCCCGGTGACTCGCTCCTTCGGTTTGTAGTCGCACACAGCTGCGGTCGCGATGACACCATCACAACTTCCAAACAGCTCAACCGAAGCGTTTCGCATCTCTTCCGTCGTGACAACCGAATGGAACTCGCAACCGGACGGCGGACGAAGGTCTACAATTCCGCTCACCAGAACCATATCCCAGCCAAGCTCCAACCCGGCACGAACGATGGCGTAACCCATCTTCCCGCTGCTGGCATTTGAAAGGTAACGGACATCGTCCAAGTACTCTCGTGTGGGCCCCGCAGTCACCAGTACGCGCATGGAATTCCCTCTGGGTTTGGTGAGTTGTTGAATATCCGTTTGATAAATCAAGTTATGGTTGCTCGCCCTCTTCGGCTTCGGGGGAATTGTCTCCAGCATCATCGAGAATATAGGGCCATTGCAACTGAAAACGAGTTCCACGCCCCAATTCACTTTCAACAGTGATTTCGCCTCCATGTTCCTGGAGCACTTTTCGGCTTACAGAAAGTCCCAGCCCAGTTCCCGCAGAGCCTTTGCTGGACTCAAACAGACTGAAAAGTTTCGGAAGGTCAACGGGATCAATCCCGGTTCCGTTATCAGTAATATCAAGATAATAAAGTTCTTCCGAGGGGGAGAATCGGCAGGAGATTGAAATCCGTGGTTGCGGCTGATCCTCCAATGCATCGACGGCATTGATGATCAAGTTCAAGATCGCCCGATGAAAACCCTCGGGGTCGATCATTGACTCGGGAATCCCGTCATCAATGTCGATCTTAAGCTGAACTCCACGGTCAGCGAGCCGCTGCTGCATGAGCTCAGCGACATCCTCAACGACCGACTTGATCGACGTCATTTCCAATTTCGGATCACGCTCCTTACTGAAGGTCAGCATGTCCATGACAAGATTATAAATTCGCTCCTGATTTCTTTCGACAATCGTCCAACCTTTTTGGATCAACTCTTTATTTTCATCTTTCAAACCCATATCGACCAGGTATCCGCCACCTCGGACACCTTGCAAAATATTCTTGATATGGTGACTCATAATGGCCACAGTTTGCCCCACAGCTGCAAGTCTCTCAGCGGTGATCATTGAATCCTGATACCGGAAATTTTCGATTGCGAGTGCGGACTGTCGCCCAATTGCTAAAAGCAGACGGAGCAACTGATCGTTGAACTGTCCCCGCTGAGGATCTTCAAATTGCAATGGCGAGTTGGTTGTATCGACATAGATCACGCCCATGAGCTCGTATCGCCCATGCATTGGAGCACACATCACTTCGCGGATGCCTGCCTTCAAAATGCTTTGCCCACCATCGAAGCGGCTGTCATGCTGAGCATCGGATGTGCGAACCCCCTGACCATTTTGAATCACATACTCAACGACTGTCGTTGAGATGGGCATTCGCTCATCGACGTTGACACCGGGGCGATGAGAAACAACGCTCGGTTCAATGCGATCGGTCTTGCTATCGGTGACAAGCATACAGCCGCGGTCGGCTCCAACGGACTCCAATGTTAAATCCAAGATGCGACGCAGCAGTTCGTCGCGCGACGCAGTTGGACGGACGACCTCTTCGGTGATTTGATACAGCAGTTGCAGATTTGCACCTGCTTGCCCCCAATGACCGGCGATCCCGACTCCTTCAGAGCGAGCCTGACCGACAATGCGTGAACGATCATCAGCTGCGTGATCTGGGACAAGATTGATACGCGCGCTGGCTGCTTCAAGTTCCTCTTTGTGCTCTGAAGAGAAGAGCAGGATAGTCCGTCCTAACTGAATTTGGTCGCCCTGCTGGAGTATGGACGACTCCACCAGCTTTCCGTTGACGAAGGTTCCGTTGGAACTATTTTTGTCGACAATTCGCCAGGAATCCTCTTCGTAAGAGAAAACGGCATGCTGACGGGACATTTCCGTATCGAGAATTCTGGCATCGTTGTGGACTCCGCGTCCAACGCTCAGCGGTGCAACACCCAAGTCGATGCGACTTCCCTGGTCCGGTCCCTGAATGACCAGTAATGTCGCTTCCGGCACAATAGCACCTCACCTTGCAGGCTCACTGAGCCAAAATTCAGTCTAGAGTCTTATCGTTAACAGGTGTGCAAATGACACTCACCGTAACTTCGAAATCTGAAATCAGGATACGCCACGCACATGATGAGTGGGGCACACGGGATGTGCACCCCTTCGGTTTTTGGAACTCCTATTTCCAGTACTTCTGAGTGACCCAGAAAGTTGTTGCAGTCAAGCAGACTGCTGCCAATCCAAACGACAGCATGGGGGGATACCAAGCCAGTTTCAATTTCAATGTTGGTGAGAAGAATGGTAAAAACACCGGCAACATTGGGATGATGGCACTCCAACAAATAAACAGAATGCCGTACTGCCTGCGTTCTTTCTTCTCTTCCGGAGAGAGCTGAGAAAACGATTGAGCTCCCGAGGATTTCTTTGAGGACTTGGAAGACTTCTTACCGGTTCCGGATTGCTGGACCGCGTCCATGTTTTCCGAGGAAATCTTGGCTTCGTCTCGCATTCCAGGTGCATAATACTTAGCAATCGCCTGCTGAATCGCCCGAGGCGGAACAATCACCGGACGAACAGGAACGCCAGCTCGCAAACGTAAATCGTCTTCGATTTCGTGCTCGATCTCATCGACACAGGCGACAAGTAATTGACCATCATCAACGAAGAGTGGGATGAACGAATTCCGTTTCACCATCGATCGAGCGACAAGATCAAGTGCATCGTCTTCGGGAAGCATGTCGTCTAAATCGACATACGAGTAGCCCAACTGAACCGCCAGTGCCTGTGCTGCCTTTGTCGAATTGACGAGCTTCATTTGCACGACAGCATCACGATGTGTCAGTCCCCGTCGAGATGCAAAATCTTCCACTTCTGATTTTTGCTCGCGTGAAAGATCATCCTGGCTGACGAGAACATCCAACAGCGGTTGTCGACCAAACTCATCGACTTCGGCATCGAACTCGCGTCCCAGTCCTTCGTCGTACTCTCTTTTGCGAACGCTGTCAGTCAGGCAAAGCATTGCCTTCGCCATCTCGTTCAGCAAGTCTTGAGACTGAACGGAATACTGACCAGTTGCATATTTCCGAACGTGCGCATTGAGTTTCTTGTAATGAGCGCGGATTTTTTCCACGTCATCTTCGAAGCGAGCAACTCGCAACAATTCGTAGTGATCGGGTGGGCGCGGTCCTTCGGGGATTCCCAACCATTCCTTATAAAAATCCATCGATGCCTGCTCTCAATTCATCTGTAGTGATACACAATTCCGGCAACAGCTCTACTCAACCTGGTAGTCGCCAGCCAATGTTTGGAATGCGTCAACGTTTTCATTCGTCAAACCAGAGTCGCGGACAATTTCAGTTTTCGCGGCCGTGTTTCCGGTCAACTCGACAGCCGTGGCAGAGAATCGACCATTCTTATCATAGCTGTAGGAGATCTCAACAGGTGAACCCGATGGTAAATTAGGCGGGAGGTTTACGATACGGAAATCGCCAATCGTTGTGCAGGCATCCGGATCGGTAGCGTCTCCTTCCAAGATACAAACATGAACCCGCTGTTGATTCTCTTTATTCGTTTTGAATCGTTGCTTCACTTCGACTGGCAGCGAAGTGTTCTTAGGAATCATGATGTGATTAATTTTGCGAGTCTTATCCTGCGGGTCGCTGATTTTAACCCCCAGTGAGTGCGAGTTCACATCCGTCGCAGTGACCGATCGCAACCGATTGATGACCGCTTTACCAAGACGAGAATCGCCACCGGTGGCACGTGCTTCGAGGAGAGCAGCGTGGATTGCAGCTCCTTGCGAAACGGCTTCTTCCGGACTGACATCTCTGGACGGTTCAAGACCAGTGACATCACGCAGCATTGTTTCCACAACCGGCATGTATGTTGAACCACCAACAAGGACCAACTCATCGAGTTCCCCTTTACCCACGCCTGCCTGTTGCATCACCAACTCGGTGGTGTCACGAGTTCGCTGCATTAAGTCGCCAGTGAGACGCTCGAAATCTCCGCGAGTCAAAGCGATGGTAACGTTCTTGCCTTTGTAGTACGCACTGATCGGGATCTGTGCCCGTTCGCTCAAATCGCGTTTGGCCTGCTCACATTCCTGAGTGAGTTGCATGAGCGTCTCGGGATCTTCACGCGGATCGAGATCATACTTCGTATGAAACTCTTCAGCGATGTGATCGACAACACGTCGACTCCAGTCGAGGCCGCCGAGCATCACGTCTCCGTCAGTCGCGAGCACTTTGAATGACGTCGCGGTGTAGCGAACGACAGTCACGTCGAACGTTCCTCCACCCAGGTCGTAAACCATAATCGTCCGTTCGCCCTCGAAGGCGTCGGGGCGACCGAGGTGACCTTTTTGCCAGGCGTAGGCCAGTGTGGCAGCGGTCGGTTCGTTGATGATATCAATGACGTTCAACCCGGCAATTTTTCCGGCATCCTGCGTCGCTTTGCGGCGTACATCATTGAAGTAGTAAGGAACAGTAATAACAGCATTGGCGATTGGACCAATCGATTTCTCTGCATCCTGCTTGAGCTTCTTGATGATCAACGCTGAGAGAAACTCAGGAGTCAATTTTTTGTCCTGATAAACAACAAAGTAATCTTTGTTACCCATCTGGCGTTTGATGGCCTCGACGATGTTTCGAGGATTTTCAATCGACATCCGCTCGTAAGTCGGTCCGACGATCACTTTGCCTTCTTCACTGAGAATGACGACAGAAGGTGTGATTGTTGACCCGTCGGCGTTTTCGACTGCTTGAGGATTTCCTTCTGGATCCAGCTGTGCGATTGCTGAATAGGTGGTTCCGAGATCAATTCCAACTGTTTGGCCTGGTTGAATTTCCATAGTCTTACCTTTTGTCGAATTTCGTCGATGCAATATGTACGGGTGACTCTGTGCCGAAGTTTCGTTGTGACATGTCTGATTGGCGAAAGACGATCTCATCCCGGACGGGAAGAATTGAGATTGCTGATCTGTTTAAGCGTTTATTCTTACGCTGCCCGGGACATCGTTCAAGCGAGCATGTCGGAATCCTGCCCAGATGTTGCGAGAAAGATCGCTGAGCAAAGGATACGAGTCGGTTTCCAGCGAGTTTCCCAGTCCTGTCAGCCAAAACTTGTCGCCGCAAGATCCTGGAAAGTCCTTGGTTCCAAATCATTAACAACGGAAACCTCTGATTTCGTGACAGTTCCTGACCTTGCTGTTTCCTTTTGCCCCATCATCACTCGTCATTCGGTGATTGAATTGCCAGCACTCCCTGATTGATCACCACTTCTGATACGTTTTTCAAAACCCGGCTAAGCGTTTCGGCCGTAAACCATTAAAGTAATATCATCATTTTGCGGGCGACCATCAGCATGCTTTCGGACATCTTCCCGAATCGCTTTTCCGAGTTCCTCAACATCTGCTGAACTGTTGCTTATGAATTCTCTCAACCGATCCATTCCGTAAAGTTCGCTTTTGTGGTTCATCGCTTCGCTCACTCCATCAGTAAACAAAACAACTGTCTCCCCCGGCTCGAGAGTCCGCGAACGAGTCTCAAACGGATACCCTTCCAAGACTCCGATCGGCAGGCCAATCGATTCGTCATCGAACTCTTCGACAGTGCCATCAGGCTTACGGAAAATGGGAGACATATGCCCCGAATTCACAACTGAGATTGTGTGATTTTCGGTATCCAGAATGGTAAGAACGAAAGTGACAAAACGACCTTCGACCGCCTTGGCACACATGTGGTCATTGATCGAGCAAGCCGCTTCGCCCGCATCGGTCACGAATTCGCTCGTACTGCGCACAACACTCGACATTCGCGACATGACCAGCGAGGCTGGAACTCCCTTCCCGGCCACATCTCCAAATGCCAGCCAGTACTTGCCATCGCGAGTTGGGAAAACATCATAGTAATCCCCGCCGACAGCTTGGGCAGCTTCATAAAATGCGAAGAAGCTATAGTCCGGCAAATCCGGCAGCGATTCGGGAAGCAGAGCCTGCTGAACATTCCTGGCGATGTCCATTTCGCTGTCTTGCTTCTGCTTATCGACAAACGATTGCAGCAGCCGAGCGCTTTCGTAAGACAACGCTGCTTGCCCAGCGACGGCGACCATGATTTCCAGGTCTTCGTTCTTGAACTGCATCATTGGGTTCTGTGTGTCGATATTGATGGCCCCGACCGGCTCACCCTGCAGGTCGAGCATGGGGACACACATCATCGAACGGATCGTCAGTGCCGAGATCGACTCACTTGCGTCAAAGCGAGAATCACTCGCAGCATCGGCCGAGAGGATCGCCTTCTTCTCATCGAGTACAGCGTTTAAAATCGTTCGACTCAGTTTGACGGTCGCATCTTCGCCTTCTCTGCGATGCTTCATCGCTCGGGAATTCATTTTTCCCGTCTCAAGGTCTTTGAGTAAAATGCACCCTCGGTCAGCGGCAGGAAAAATTGTGAACAAGGCGTCCAGAATTTTTGGAAGAAGACTGTCGACCTCCAATGTTCCAGCCAAAGCTCTGCTGATTTCCAAGACCGCTTTCAACTTTTCTTGCGGACGCGAATCGAGGATGCCGAGCGTCGAGCTATCGAGCGACCCCATGATTGTTGAAGAACTGTCGTCCGAATCGTCAACCTGAATGGCCCCCATTTTAGCGGCATGCTGCATCACAGCGGACGAAGCGGAATCATCTTCGTCAAAATCGCTGTCAAATCGCATCAACATTGGGCCGAACTTTACTCGATCGTTCGGCTTGAGTTGTTGTGACCCTTCTAATCGCTGACCGTTGAGAAATGTCCCGTTCCCACTTCCCAGGTCTTCAAGAATAAATGTCGCCCCATCTCGAATGACGTTGGCGTGCTTCCGCGAAACCATATTCGATGGCAATTGAATATCGCATTCGGGAAGGCGACCAATCACCGTTTTATTCAGAGTCAACTCAAACGGCGTGGCCTGACCATCCTGAAGAAGCACCAGTCTACTCATAGTTCATTTCTCCGATCACCTCACGGTGAGAGCGCCCAATAATTGCGACAACAGCTTCGACTTTACCAGCTTTGAACAGATGGGGGTATCCCGACTCTCAACATTGCAATCTAAATTTCTGCATCGAATCGAGTGCAACGAGCCTCAGTGAACTGAAGAGTGACACTTCGAGTCAAATTTGAAAACTTCCTGCTTTTCATCCCCATGAACACTCCCCCACGACTCCCAAAGTCCGTTCGAGAGGAGAATTGATCCATCACATCAAAACATTGTTCGGGAACAATGGAGAGTCGAAGGCGTTCTGAAATACTTTTGTAATCCTCCTGCCCATGGAGGGTGCTTTTCACGCGGAAAAATCACACCCATCCACGAGGCTGAAGACGTACTTCAATTTCTAAAAAACTCAGACCTTGAAGATTGTTTCGACGTTCCCTCTCAACACTTGTTTTCCGAAATCGATTGCCTGTGTCTCTGTCCAGCCGCGACCTGTCACAAAATCTGAGGCGAGAACTTTGGCGAGAACGCGACGGTACATTCGAAACTTCGGAAGTGCGAACTCCAGCTTGTACATGTCGCTGTAGTAACCGATTTGCTTATTTCGCGGCACAGCTTCCAGTCGGCTGCGCGTGTCGACTTCGATATAGGTCGGAATATTCGAGTACCACCAATGGCCGTTCGTCACAACATTCGGGAAGATCCAGGAATAGCTGACGAGCTCTTGATTGCTGGTACTGCCGAGAACGGAAACTGGAAACGTGACGTTTGGAAACGCATTGAACAGCTGCTTGTATTGCAACAGCGAAACACGTTTATCAAACAGATCCTGCCCTTGGTAAACGCCTCCCTCGTAGACTCTTCGATTGACGCCAATCATCAAATCGAACGGTAATCCATGTTCATCACACTGCTCTGCGAGTGTCCAGAATGCAAACGAGGAGAGCATTTCCTGTTCTGTCGATGTGAGTCGCTGACCTTTGACAGTTCGCTTGATGACCGCAGCTGCTGATCCAGCATCGACCTTCTGAGGAGAAAAGTTCGGCGGAATCGAAATCGCGCAGGCCTTGGCATTTTTCTCAACGAAGTGAGAGAAGATCTTGGCGATCGCTGCCCGGAAAGTTGAGGAGTCACCCACTTCGATTCCGGATGCTTCGTTCAGACGGTTGCGAACCGATTTCTTCAGGAAATGAAAAACAAGATCATCTGTTCGCAAGCAAGGAACATAAATGTTCGTATCGAAGCCTTCGAGTTTGTCGTCAAAGTCGTTGGTCAAGAAGACTTTTTCGAGCTTACTCTTCTCCAGAACTTGCTGTTCCCAACTCTCTTCCGACATTTTCGCCAAAGCGGTGTCGTACAAACCTTCCCAGTTATCCGGGGTGATTCGGTCGTCGGTGAATCCGAAAAACTCTCGACACATTTCCAGTAGCCAGCTGACCTGAATCGTGTTGTCGAGGTCGCTGAGCTTTTCGACAAGCCGCCCCACTTTTGTTTTTGGGTCTAACCCATCTTCCTCAATTTGCGATTTCTCCAACCCGGCAGAATGAGCTAACTCTGTGTAGTAGTGGTAGCCCATAATATCCGCGAGCGTTTTTGACGGCGCCTCATGCGGATTGATGTGTGTGTGGGGGTCGATCAGAACCAGTTGTTCCAGTTCGTCGAAGAGTCTTTTTTCAAGTGAAGTCGTCATGGTGTTTCCATCGGGATTGTCGATGTCTGCAACAAATTCATTCATCGTTGCAAATGGTCATACTATGAGATTGTGAGGACTGAGTGCACAGCCATCACACGAAGAACCAGTTTCGTCACTGGAGAACGGGACTTCAACCGTCAATCGCTTCGTTTTTCATGATCTGCGAAGCTTCCGCTCGAACTCGCTGAATCGATCTTGCGGACAAGTCAGCCGGATTCGACGCGAAGTGACCCCAGTCGATTCAATTTCCAGCTGAATTCGTTTTCCTGGAAGGACATCTGCCACCCGATCTGCCCATTCAATCAGGCAGATATTGTCTGCCCCCAGCAACTCGTCAGCCCCGAGCTCCAAAAACTCATCGATGTCGTTCAAGCGGTATGCATCGATATGACAGATTGGGACCGATCCTTCGTACTCCTGAATCAATACAAAAGTCGGGCTATGAACATCGTCCCGATCAATTCCGAACCCTTCAGCGATTGCCTGCGCCAAGTGCGTTTTGCCCGCTCCCAGGTTCCCAATCAACGCCACAACATCGCCCAACCGCAGCACGGATGCAAGCTGCTTTCCAAATGCCTGCGTTTCCTCCAGGGAATGAAGGTCAACGACCATTTCGTCCATATTTTTCATCGACTCACGTCATCTCGTTAATTAAAACCGCAGCAACATTACTCTTGCCCTACCGCTTCTTCTTCACTTTACGAAGATAAACTCTTTTGAATTCAGCAGAACGTGGCAGTAGTCGGTCCAGACTGGGACAGCGTTGAGGTCGGTTTTGAGTTCCGCTGCCTGGGCACTTAAAAACGCTTCTCCAAGTGCCAGTTCTTCATCGTTGGGTGGTCGTGAATAAGCTTGCTGGAAGAGGATTGCTATCTTGTCTGCGGGAGATGAATCGGGGTTGTCTTTCAGGAGTCGCGCAGCCCATTTTTGTGATTGATCGACCACTAACGGATTGTTCATTAACGCCAGCGCCTGAGCCGGGACATTAGAAACATTGCGACGGCCAGTCGAGGAGTGTGGGTTGGGGAAGTCAAACGCCTGAAAGAATGGTTCCGGGAAATTACGCCGGACCGACAGATACAAACTTCGGCGGCCGTTTCCGTCAATCGGTCCAGATTTTGAGGGTCGCCCTCGACCTTCAAGGAAGGCAGTCAGGTGAATCGGAACACTCGGCCCGTACATTTGTGAATCCAAAGTGCCTGCAACCTTCAAAATCGAATCGCGAATCGCTTCTCCTTCGAGCCGTTTAACATTCATACGATGCAGCAGCACGTTCTTCGGATCAACGTCAACAATTCGCGGATCTGCACTGGTTGCACTCGACATTCGGTACGTCGCAGAAAGGAGAATTTTTCGGTGAACCGCTTTGAGTGACCATTGATTCTGAACAAGCTCATTGGCCAGCCAGTCAAGCAATTCCGGGTGAGAGGGACGTTGCCCAAGATGCCCAAAGTCATTCGGAGTCGGACAGATTCCGACACCGAAGTAATGATGCCAGATTCGATTTACAATCACGCGGGGAAGAATCGGTGTACTCTGCGGATCGACCATTTGTTCCGCAAGCTGCAACCGTCCACTTCCAGAGTCCGTGACACTTTCTCCATGAAAGACTTCCAGAAATCGGCGTGGAACCGTCTCACCTTTTTTCGTCCAATTCCCCCGAATGAAGACGTATTCATCAGCCGCTGTCCCATCCAGAAGTGCGGGAGTTGTCGCGGAAACGAAATCAATCTCCTCGATGATCGCGTTCCGTTGCTTTTGATTCACTCTGGCTGTTTTTGCCAACTCTTTTTTTGCCTCTTTTGAAGAGAGACCAAACAGTTGCGGATGCCGATTGATATCGGCCAAGGCCTGTCTCGACTGCGAGGATTGGAATTGTTTTTGAATGATCTTTACAAGTTGCTCAAGCGTCACATCGTCCAAAGAAAGAATCTCTTGCGCGATGTTCATCGAGAGTGGATCCGTCCCCTTGAGTAATTGCTTCGCGTCCTCAAGGCTATCCGCCTGAATCACCGCCTGAACAGCAAAGCTTTTCTTTCCAACAGGAACAAACTCCAGATGGGCTCCATGCCCTTCATAGCCGGTCACATCATGGGTGATCCAATGCCAGTTCTCGTTGGCTGGATGAGTTTTCGTTAGCTTCTTGTGAAGTGGCCCCCTGACTAGAATGTGAGAATCGACCGCTGCATAGGTGTTTACCTCCCCACGGACAAAGGAGTAGATTTTCCCACTGGTGATTTCAAATGTGGGAGTACGAAGCAGACGTCCACTTCGCTTCCAGGCTTGCAGCGCTCCTGGCTCTCCCTGAGTTCCCTTCGGTTCAGTCAGTCGATTCCACAATGGATACCACTCGATTCGTTTACTTCCCGATCCATTAGAACCGTATCGATAACCGGGACCAGTCGGAATCAACTCCTCAGCTCTGAAGAAATTGTCGAACGAATCCGGACCAGGCAGCTTCGAATTCTTCGCGACGATCTCGTTTGCCTGTCGCTTCACTTTCGCAGAGTTGAATTCTTTGCTCACACAGAGTTGAGACCACAGAATGAGAGGGTCGTTTTCATCTCTTTTTGATGAAAGGTCATTCGCCCACATTGCCAAGATCGATGGATTCAGCTTCGCTTCACTCGCTGCCTGCCTGACTGCAGGAGAAGTCTTTGCAAATCGGTGAGTAGGATCTGGCGTGGCGAGAGTCGGCGTTGAATTACTCGAAAAGACAATCTGATCGACACCGATGTTCCCCCACCCACCCTGTTCGTTATCAACGATTTGAAGTTGAGAAATTCGCCCGAGATACGTGGAAACGTCCCAGCGAACCGGGCTCATCAAGTTGCTGTTCTTTCCAGTCGCTGAGAGAACAGGTTGACCATCGATCAGAAGATTGACGCACGTTTTCCCAAGGTGATTGCCACCGCCAATGAGCATCTCAATGAAACGATGCTGGACCGTAAATTCTTTCGAAGTAAGCGTTCCTGTTGCCCGGTCTCCTTTTCCACCCCGCCGCTTATAGTGGGAATTCACAAAGTATTTCCCTGAAGCACCGACGTTGCCTTGATACGCAGGGAGTTGTTCTTGTGTCACAGGAGTGCTTCCGAAAGCCTGACCAGTGACGGTCCAGTTTTCATATGTTCCCGACTCAAAGTCTTCAAAGACGACGCTTTCGAATTCCGGCTGCCCCACCTCTGACTGAAGCACTACTCTGGCAGCAAGTAGATAGTCATCCAACCGGTCAATCACCGGTCTTGCGAGTTTCAGTTTGACACCTTGAACTTGCTGACGTGCTGTTCGATCAAGTTGATTGATCCGTTCAGAGAGCGGTTCGTTTTTGAGCATCGTCTCGAACCTCGCCTGCTGATATGACGAGCTTTGCAGAAAGCCTTGCAATGCGTAGTAGTCTTTCTGTCGAATGGGATCGAATTTATGATCATGACAACGCGCACAAGAAACGGTTAAACCAAGGAACGCTTTTGAATAAACATCAATCATATTGTCAAAGCGTTCAGCTTCCTCCTGGCGGATATCAACAGGAGAGTGAACCCATTCCCCGAACAGCCAGAATCCGGTTCCAATGATCGATTCATTGGCTCCGGTCTGTTCATTTTGGCGCACCTGATAATTCGTTTTTGCAGTCAGCAAATCTCCGGCAACGTGCTCAACGACAAATTGATCAAACGGGACATCTCGATTCAGTGCCCGGATCACGTAATCACGATAATGCCAGGCGTTGGCGACATCGAAGTCAAATTCATGTCCCCGCGATTCCGCATAGCGCACAACGTCGAGCCAGTGCCGCCCCCAACGTTCACCAAAATGCGGCGACTCCAGAAGATGATCAACCACTTTCTCGAAAGCACGGTCGCTTTCATCGCTTAGAAAATCCTCCACTTCTTGAATAGAAGGGGGAAGCCCTATGACATCCAGATAGACTCGGCGAATCCAGGTGCGTCGGTCCACTTCCTGTGCAGGAGAGAGTTGCTGCGATTGAAGCTTCTGGAGAACAAAGTGATCGATCCCGTTACGAGTCCAGCTGGAATCGTCAACGTTCGGCAGCTCAACCGGTTTGAGTGGTTGAAACGACCAATGCTCTGCCCGTTCTTTCAGATTGAAAACATCACTCGAAGTCGCTGAGACGACCTCATCAGCTGGCCAGGGAGCACCCAGCTTGACCCATTCTGTAAGGAGATCGATTTCTTTTTGTGGGAGTTTTCCATCCGGCGGCATTTGATAGCCGTCCGGGTCGTACTTGAGTGCTTGTAAGAGCTCTCCCTGATTAACTTTTCCAGGAACAACTGCGGGACCTGTGTCTCCACCTTTGATTGCAAACTCGCGAGAGTCCAGGCGCAGCGACGCCTCTTGAATTTCTGCCCCGTGACATTCCTGACAACGCTCTACCAGAATGGGTCGAATTTTCTTTTCAAAGAATTCAAGCTGTGCAGGCTCGAATGTCGTTTCTTCAGAGAAGACAGGACGACAAACGAGCAGGCACGAAATGAACAAAAGGCAGCAATTTGAATACGTCATGAACAGGCGTAGGCTTGGGAGGCGGGCAATAAAACTCTCATCCTGCATTGTAGCGCAGAGATCCGTCTCGCGACAATCCCGCACAACGCCAGCCACCTGCTCAGAATTCGCCGATCACTTCCCCATCACTTTTCTGACCGAGCCAGCGGAATGTGTTGTAGTCGATGTTTTCACTCAAAAAGTGAACGGACCCATCCGCCATTAGAAACTGAATCCCGCCGACGTGGCTGGAGGAAAAGTTCACAATGTGATTGGTAGTGTTCGGCGTATGGTGCATAACCATTCCACCTCCCATTCCGCCGCCGCCCATGCCTCCTCCCATTGCCATCGATTGGCCGACATGTCCAAGCACGAGGGACGCTGGCCCTTCGTCTGCCATCATCATCATTCCTGCAGGACGCATCACACCGGGGATGGCTGCGTACCAGGTGGAATCTGCCAGAACATCTGAAGTTGTAGATGGAAAACGATGAACAGCTTTTCTCTCGCCCACCATCATGGTCTGCGAGAGCCCATCGGTCACATCGCGAAAGCGAACGCTGCTGTTCCGATAGAACATTCCAGCTGGATTCGGTTGGCCCGGCGACATCGTGACACTCCCGTATCCATAAACACCGACGTAATTCGCTTTCGGAAGCTCATAGTCATTCGAACCATCATTCACAGTGAATTTCTCAGCGCCTGGATCTGATGGGCACGTAAAAACTGAGAGAGACTGCTGAGCGGTTGCAAGGTTGCTCGCCTGAGTCGAATCCAGATTCAGGTCGAGACTGTTGTACAAAGGGGACTGCTCCAACTGAGGAAGAATCATGACTCCCCAGGCAAAGTTCGGCCCGACTTCTACCGAGGCAGCCGCAGTCGAGCTGACACCACGAGTGATGTACCCAGGTGGAAGCGTACCGAATGTATCGTGATAGTTGTGAAGCGCAACGCCCAGTTGCTTCAAATTGTTTTTACACTGTGAACGTCGCGCCGCTTCGCGTGCCTGCTGAACTGCTGGCAATAATAACGCGACCAGAATTGCAATGATCGCGATGACAACAAGTAGCTCAATCAGAGTAAAGCCAGATTTCGTTTGACGGGCCTTCAAACAATTGAGTGATTGCTGCCCCTGCGAAGAATCCTTTTCATGTGATGAATCGCTCATCTCCACGAAACAGGATGCGTACATTTTTCTCAAAGATACTCTAAGACTCACGAGATTCCTCCAGTTATTCAGAACTGATCCTGAAACCTGAACTTGTGCTCTCAAACACTGAGAAAAGTCATCATTCCACAAGTTTCCGGACTGGTTCTAAGGCGTGCAACATCATCGATGCGCAGCGAAAGACGAGAACTGTCGATGCGATCCAAAACCGGGGACGGTTTTAGATTCAGCAGAAGCGATCGAGAGAGTTCAAGCCTGCGGAGGAGGAGGATCGATGACGTCGAAGAGGCTCATTGAGGTCTCGTCAACATGAGCAAGCAGACCGTCTAAATGAAGATCAGGTGTTGAGACCAACCGCTCGGTATCGAGACGAGGCTCGCGATTGATAATCGTTCCGGTGGGAACGGATGTCCCACAATAAGAGTTGAATTGAGGATGTGACGGCTCGGTGTCGTCCTGTTGAGGTTCTTCTTCAGAGCCCCCAACACAACACGATTGCGAGGCTCCACTCGCCTTTGCAGGGTAACAACAGCAATTGTTCGAACGCTGTTTCTGGAGGTCGCAGCAACAGTTGTGAATTGAGCTCGACCCGATAGCAGCCAAGGAGAGATCAAAAGAAGCACTCGAAAAACCGACGGTCGTTAAGACCATCCACATCGTCAACAAGACGCAGAAGCCAATGCG
The DNA here is from genome assembly GCF_007744255.1 of Thalassoglobus polymorphus. GTDB lineage: Bacteria > Planctomycetota > Planctomycetia > Planctomycetales > Planctomycetaceae > Thalassoglobus > Thalassoglobus polymorphus. The sequence goes on from NZ_CP036267.1 coordinate 5,673,044, forward strand.
GCAGAATTCTTTCCAGTCAACCTGCTTCCAGTTAGACCGATTCCTGCCAAGCTGGCTCCAGCTGGTTTGCAGTTGTCCATATTGGCGGTCAAAAAATCGCATCATCGATCAAGTGAAATGAGTGAAACCCTACTCATTCTACAAATGGCCCAGTCGACAGGCAATTGGCTGAAATTTCACTCGCAATATCAGGAAGCGAATATTCTCACCCCAGCAAATGCTACGCGACTGCGAAATTTGCCCTTAACGTAAATGGAAAACGCCTCGAACTGCTTGCAGTTCGAGGCGTTTGAGAAACTGAGTTTTCCGGAAAGCCCCAGGGACGTATACGAAACTATTTTCGCGATCTGCACCCGTAGAGTTCAGCATTGCTTCTGAGAGAGACAAACTTCACAGACTGCTCGCCACGGGTTTAGAACGCCATACTCAAAATTGATTGACTCTACGCGAACAGTTTCGAGACCGATTCCGCCTTGACCAGTTCACGCGGTTGGTTGAGGTGGTTGTAGACAATGGTTTCAGGCGCGATTCCGAACGATTCATAAATTGTCGCGAGCAATTCGCCTGGATGAACCGGATCGACCAATGGAGCCGATGCGGTTTTATCACTTTGTCCATGGACATAGCCACGCTTGATGCCAGCACCAGCCATCAGTGCGGTGTAACAGTATGGCCAGTGATCACGACCATCGTCGCTATTGCCGTTTCCACTGGTACTGACTCCACGTTGTGGGCTTCGCCCGAATTCTCCGACTGCAACGACGAGCGTTTCTTCGAGAAGTCCACGATCGTCCAAGTCGTTAATTAACGCAGAGAGACCAGTATCGAGCATGGGGCCTGACTGGTTTCTCATTCGGGCACTCAGACCGGTATGAACATCCCAAGAGTGATTGTCGCTGTTGGCAACTTTCGGCCAGACAACTTCCACCACTCGTGTTCCGGCTTCGACGAGCCGACGAGCAAGCAAACAGCTTTGACCAAATGTTGTACGACCATACATATCACGAGTTTCGCGAGATTCCTGCTCAATGGAGAAGGCGTCTCGGGCACGACCGGAAGAAATCAAGGTTAAGGCCTGATCATAATACTCATTGAGCTTGTAGTCTTTCACAGCTCGATCAATTTCAGGCATCCCGGCATTGATCGTATCGAGCAACCGGGCTCGTCGCTGCATGCGTCCACCATAAACATCGGCTCGCATCTCGAGGTCAGCGACGTTGATTTTGTCCATCTTCTTCTTGTCCATGTCATCGCCCGGCGGGTAGAGCGTGTATGGATCAAACGCTTTGCCCAGAAAACCTGCGGTTCCCCCTTTACCGACCACGTTACTTTCCTGAAGCGGACGTGGCAGCATCACGAAGGGAAGCATCGGCTCGTTTGCAGGTTTGAGCCGAATGATGTTTGAGCCGAAGTTGGGGAAATCTTTCGGGCTGGGAGGTTCCAACTGACCAGATGGACTGACTTTATCCGTCGTGTAGCCGGTCATCATTTGATAGATGGCTGCTGTGTGATTGAACAACCCATTTGGGGTGTAGCTCATTGAGCGAATCAATGTTGTTTTGTCGATCACCTGAGACAGCTTAGGCAACAGCTCGGTGAACTGGACCCCAGGAAGCTTCGTGGAGATCTTCGAGAAGCTGGACTTCACGTTGTCCGGCACACCCTCCTTTGGATCCCAAAGATCAAGATGACTGGGACCACCTTGCAGATAGCAGAGGATGATGCTCTTGGCTTTACCTCGACCGACTGGAACCTTCGTGTTCGCTTGAGCCGATTGCAGTTGCAGCAACGAGCCGAGCGAGAGGCCCAGCGCTCCACTTCCCCCCACACGCAAAACATCACGACGTGTCACGCCAAGATGCGAATCGCACAAGTCTTTACCTGGTTGTCCGGGGATTCGAATAATCATGGTTTGAACCTTATTTCGAGTTGTGAATCACAATGCCGTTTCCGTGCATTGCTGAACGTGTCATAACTTGCTTATCGATTGAACAGGAACGCCGGACTGTTAATTAAAGCCCAGGCAAGGTCCTGTGCTGTCGTCAGGCGGCTATTCTTTAATTGTTGTTCGCTGAGCGAAACCGCACGTTTCAAACGAGCAAACTTCGGGTCTTCCGGTTGCGGTTTCTTGCGGTCATCGAGTTCACTTTGAATCGCAACTCGTTGCGGATCTGGTCGGATGGGCAAGTTTGCAGCCACGAGGGCTTTCTTGCGTTTTTGCAGTTCAGAATCCTGCTCATTGAAGTAAGTGAGAAGACCGGCTTTTTCTTCATCGGTCCGTTCTTCAAGAGGTTTGTTCACGACTTCAACGAGAATTCTTGGGTTTCCAAAATTGACGGGAACCATTGCATCGGTCACAGAGACCCGGAATTTCCCGATCGTGTGAGTGTTGTCCTGATATCGCTGAGACATCGTGAGGTGCAGAACAATCTCCTCGTCAAAGGTCAGCGGAGTTTCCAGCTCGAAAGTGGCGGTATGGTTCTCGCCGGTTTTCGGTGAAAGTGCCCAACCATTTCCAGCAGTCGGCTGCTTTCCATCGATGGCACTTGCGACTGAGTATCCACCCTGTGAGAAGTCTGCTTGTGCATTCTTCAACTTGAGTGTCTGCTTCTGATCCGGTTTCCCGACAGGCCAAGCCTGGACAGTCAGTTCTGAAAGGACGAAGTTCCCGCCTGCTGCTCTTCCGGGTCCACGTTTTGGAAGTCGATCGTCGGTGAGGGCTTCGAGCTTCAGGCCTGTAAGCGTTTTGAGAACTGTTTTCCCGGAGATCAGGTAATTCCCTTTCTTATTGTTCGGTCCGGATGCGAAAACAGAGAGATCATCCTGCGCTTCGAGCTTGGCACCTGTCGTCGTTTTCAGATTCGTGAACTCCACCGCTGCCCAAGGAGTTCCGGAAGCCTCAACGGTTTTCTCCCATTCCTTGATTCGCTCTGGAGCTGTGGCAAGATGATCATCAATTGCTTTTTGAGCAGCTGCGATTTTCTTTTCGCGGGCTTTTGCTGCTGCTTCGTTAGCCGGCTTGGAATCTTCAATATACTTTGCCAACTTCGCTTCGGCAGCTTTGATACTGGCCTGCCGTTTCGCTTCTTTCTCAGCAACAATCGGGGCGATTTCTGCGCTGTATTTTTCAAACTCTGCGACAAGTTTCTGGTGACCGGACTGTAGCGACTTGTAAACTTCCAGCGTCGCATCAATCTCGCGATCAGTCGCTGACCGGTTGAGGATTCTCATGAACAGCTGGTCGACAAGTTGCCGATCATCCGAGACAGTTTCAACCAGCTTGGCGATGGCGTTTCCTTCCTGGGAAATCGCTGAGTTGACGGTTGGCCCATTCATGAGCGCCATCACAGGGCCTAGCTGAAGATCGGAGGATCGTTCACATTCGCACGCAGATTCACGGACCGGACGTCCCAGATTCGCGAGAAATCCATCTTTGAGCTCGATCCCTGAATCCGGAATCGCTGCGGCACGAGTCCCTTCCGGAACTCCCGGAATCTGCATTTTCGCTCCCGTAACGGTATAGACTGAATCGTAAAGGACTTCAGCTGGGAGACGCTTGAGAACAGCGTGTGAGTAGTTCGTATTATCGTCCTGATTCCATTCGTTGGTGGCAACACTCAATTGATAAGCCCGCGATTTACAAATGGTCTTCATGAGTTCCTGAACGTTGAATCCACTCTCGACGAAGCCGTTTGTCAGGTGGTCGAGCAACTCGGGATTTGAAGCCGGGTTGCCGGCTCGAATATCATCGAGAGGTTCGATGAGTCCGATTCCCATCAGATATCCCCAAACTCGATTCACGTAGGAACGAGCGAAGTAATCGTTCTCAGCAGAGGTGATCCACTTCGCAAGATTCTCGCGTCGCGACGCATCTTTCGGCAATTCGAGTTCACGATCATACGGAACATTCGGGGCTGTGACAGCCTGTGTTCGATCGTGAATCACATCACCTTCAGTTTTGTCGAAGACCACTTCCCAAAGAGGTTTTGCTCCTTCAACAGCTGTTCCGCCAAGATTTCCGGCAGCGTTTTCAGGGTCACGTTTCAGACCGACTTGAGCAAAGAAAGCAGCTGTCTCGTAGTACTGGTCCTGCGTCCATCTTTCGAACGGATGGTCGTGGCATTTATTACAGTTGAACCGCACACCCAAAAACAGGTGAGTCGTGTTCTCCATAATCTCGGTCGGTTCACGTAAAATCTTGTAGTACGAAGCAGCGGGGTTCACTTTGTTTGAACCGGAAGCAGTGAGAATCTCGTAGGAAAATTGATCGTACGGAACGTTGTTCTTCACACGTTCACGAATCCAGGCACGGAAGTTCTTCGCTCCCTCAACCCCAAGAAACTTGCGGTTCACTTGAAGAAGATCAGCCCATTTATTTGTCCAGTAATCAACAAAGGCTTCAGACCCGACAAGTTGATCCACTAGGGCATCACGTTTTTGCCGCGTTGGAGATTGGTCAGCAAGGAACGTTTCAAGCTGTTCTGTACTGGGCGGAAGTCCTGTCAGATCGAGAAACACTCGGCGAACAAACTCTTCATCGGTGCAAAGCCCCGATGGTGCGATCTTCATTCGCTGCCATTTTTCAGCGACAAACTTGTCCGCTTCTGTCCAGGTTTCAGGTTCTTCCCAAACGAAGCCAGCACGGTCTCCCATAGCTGTCAGCGTTGTTGCAGCATAGGCCCCTTCGAAGCGTGCCAGGATCGGGGCTTCGCCGCGCCGAATTGCCGTAACGACTCCAACGCGATTGACGTCAGCAACTTCGGTGTTACTGCTCTCGATGTAAGCTTCCCGAGTGACGTCCTTCGATGATCCATCAACATACGTCGCGATGACTCGGAACTGTTGACGTCCGCCAAGGTCTTGAATGACCGGATTCTCTGGTTGCAGTGAAATGGAAGCAACTTTCGGATCAGTGACATCAAGCTGACACCCTTCTGAAATCCATTTGCGAATGATTTCATAGTACGGTTCGCCCGGGGTAGTGAGTTGCCCACCAACATGTGGGACTGCGCCGGATGATTTCAAGAGCATTAAACTGTTGTCGGGCGAAGCGACATTCGTTCTGCGTGATTTCAGATCGTCAGTAAAAGCACGTACATCATAAAGTGGATCGTACCCTCGCAACGAGAGTTTGAACCCGTTCTTTCCATCTTTCGCACCGTGACAGGTTCCCTGATTGCAACCGAGTCGGGAAAGGACTGGATTGACATCCTGTACAAAGCTGGTTTTCGTAGAGGCATCGGACGCAGCGACAGTGACAGGAACTTTGACAGACTCTTCTCCGAGTGAGATAACAACTTCACTTTGTCCCGGTGCATGAAACAAGACTCTCCCCAACGGAGAGACCGTCACCGCTTCGCCGTTAACTTGAATCGTTGACATGCGAGTGACATCAACACGGTCACCGGAATCCAGAATTCCAGTGACGAGAAGCTGAACGTAGTCATACTTTCCACTCAATGTCACAGAGCTCGGAGCGACTTCAAGCGATTCAAGGATGGTCCCCGTTGGGAGGGACTCTTCCCCAATCAGTGCATCATCTCCTTGAACTGTGGCGATTTCGCGGGAGGCATCGGCATCATTCGCGTCGATCTCGACCGGTGAAATGGTTTTTGTCACCTCACCGTTTTCAGTATTGATGAATCGAAGCAATCCATCTCCCCCGGCAGCGATCACTGATTTTCCATCCGCACTGAAGGCAACAGCGAAAACGCCGGTGGGGATTTCAGTTTGCGTAGCGATCTCTGTCCCGGCTGTCACATAATCTTCGAGTGTTTTCTTCTGTTCCGGAGTTTGAGCTTGCGTTCGCGTTTCGACAATCTTCCTAATTTCATCCGGCAAACCTGGATTAAAATCAGCTGCGTATGTAAAGACCTGACCACGACCGTTGAGGCTCGATCCAGCGGCGATCTTCTTTCCGCCTGGAGAATACGCAACGGAGAAAATACGACCCTTCATTTCGGGATATCGACGGATCAGGTTTGCGTTGTCACCGATGACTCGCTTCGTGAGCCGATTCATGCGGTAGATCCCGGGGACTCCATCAGACCCGCCGACGAGGACTTCGTCACGCTCAGGGTGACCTGCTAAGGCGGAGAGTCCTCCTTTCAGAGCACCCGGAGTAATGGAAGTGACATTATCAATGAAGCGTTCCGTTTCGACCTGATAAAGTTTGGTCGACATATCTCGACCAACAGAGACAATTTGAGAACCATCCGCAGAGAAGACGGTATTAAGCGGCCAGTCGCTGTGAGCTCCGTTGAAGAAGACTTGCTCGCCGGTCGTCGTATCAAACCCTCGAACGATGTTGTCACTACACCCGACAGCGACCATTTTCCCATCTGGCGACCAACTTGCCCCGTAAACGGTATCGAAGGAAATCGGAATTGAGAGTTCCAGTTTCTGATCCTCGACGGACCAGATTTGAATTTCACCCGTTCGTGCTGGCAGACCCCCAGCGACAGCCAGTCGCTTTCCGTCCGCGGAGAAGGCGACCGATTCAATTTGTTCCGAAAGGCCGATCAGTCGCCCAAGTAATTTTTCTCCATCGCCGGAGCGAAGCAAGACTTCGTGAAAGCCTGCCACTGCCAGAATGGACCCATCCGGAGAGATGTCGATCGAGGTCACAACCGGTGGACGTGTGTAAACTGGCGGATGGTCTTTGTCGTAGACAGCTCTGGTTCTTTTAGGAGAATCGTCTTTTGCTCCTTGCTCGATCCAGGTTCGAATCAGTTCAATTTCATGCTTCGATAATGCTTTCTTTCCCTTTGGCATCGCTGCCTCACCATCGACGGGAGTAATCTGATCGATCAGGTAACTCTTGTCTGGCTTGCCGGGTTGAATAGCACTCTCGCCACTCTCTCCAGCTTTCAGGACATCGGAAAACGATGTCACCAAGTACCCACCGCCAGCTTTCGCCGATTGATGGCAGCCCTGACAGTTCGCCTGGAAGATCGGACGAATCTGTTCGTGGTAGCTGACTTCACGAGCCCCCTGCGCGACGGCAGTGGAGATCCCGGTGGAGAGAGTGAAAAAACAGAGGCAAAAAGAAGCGAGCTGATGCAGGTTGGGAGTCATGGAAATTGGGTTCCGTAACTGGATCGAAGGTCAGCAGAACAACTCAAAGTAGAAAATGCTCAAACCGAAAATGATGGCAGGAAAATTGAAATCAGCTGTGGTTGGTGAGATCACTCAGGTGTCGGTCCCACTGATTTCTGAACAAGCGATATCCGCTTACGAATGAAACAGTGATCAATGCGACGAAAGAGGTGGGCAACGTTGAGAACCTTATCCCCAAGCCTGCGTCATGAAGGATTTTCTCTCTGCTTCAGCATCCGAGCACTTGAATTCGAACGCTCTCGCCTTGAGAAAATTTTTCAGGACGTAAACTTCTGGATGAGGACTCGTCAGGTAGGAGTTGCTTACCCTGAGTTCCAAATCACATGGATAAATCAAGTGTCATTGACCTATCCAGACTTGTTTATACTTCTTGGAGCTCCGAAATGCAAGAACTGATTTCATGGATCACGTGATCCGGTGCTTCCGCTCACTGGTGAACTTCAAAATGCCAATCCCACCCCTCCGAAACCATCCAGCTGTGAACGCAAGATCTCTCCGAGGAAAGTGCTCTTCAACAGACTTCCGGACGACGAGCCTCCGGTGACATGTCACACAATCGTATGGACTTAGAACATCTTTCGAATTGGTGCTCAGATTCTGCCTCGTGGCGAGCAGCAATTTTATTAGAGAAACGCGTTCCTCACGGACAAACACACGGGCACGCGATAGAGCAAACTGCTCTAGAACTGATCCTGATACTTGAAACTGCTCTCTCAAGCTTTGAGGAAAGCGACTGTTCCAGAGGTTTTCGGACTGTTTCTAATAAGTTCGATCAGATTTGATTTGAACTATTCAAATTCATTGATATTATGATTTTCACGTTGAGATTCGTCAAAAACATTAAAGATGAAACTCATGGATCGAACGCCGGAGGCGATTTGATCCGGATGACTCAGTAAATATTCTCCAAAACTCAGGATCACTACGAAGCGATAGCAATACTGCTGAAGTGATTGTCTTCCACTGGAACTCACTGGTCCAGATATAGAATGGGCCATGTTCAGAACAGTCGTTTGTGCAATGCTTGCTAGTGCAAAGAAACCTGAGATCATCAACTTGAACGCTAACGAACTCTGGCGATTCTGTTTTCGCCAGAAACCCTGAAACCGTAGGATTGTCATCCAAGGAGGAACAGGCAAATGGAATTCACTAATCAAGTCACCGCGCAGAAAGAGACTGCAGCAATGATCGCCTTTGGGCGTCTCTTCGACCTGGAACGAAAGATCAACGCCAAAACTTCTGGGCGGATCAAAGAGTTACAAGTTGAATCAACCGGGGATTCAATCATCATCTCGGGATCAACGACGACCTACTATTCTAAGCAATTGGCGACTCAACTCACCCTCGATGAGTTCGGTGAGCTCATTTTAGAAAACGAAATCGACGTTTCATAAGTGTAACTGACGGTCCACAAAGATGGACAAAGAAAGCTGCTGAATTCGTAGTCATTCAGTGAAATGACGAGCGTTCATGCAAGTTTTGCGAGAACATATTCTACTGAATTGCCTCCGCGACGTCTTAGAATCGCAGCACGTTTCAATTCAGTTCCGAGAGAACACTGGCTGCATGATCCCGATTCAAGTTTCCTTACTACCATCACTTTCAACTCTTGTTGACTCCGGTCAGATTACCGAAAACAATTCGGGCGATGTGATGCCAGTCGCGGTGATGATTGACATCTTGCGGGCGTCGACAACGATTGTCCACGCTCTTGCGAACGGAGCCTCTGCCATTCTCCCTTGTTCCTCCGTTGAACAAGCACATGAACTGGCACACGAACCGGCGAGCTCACAAAACGCCCCCAAACGCCTACTTGGCGGAGAGAGACATTGTCAGAAGATCGAAGGATTCGATCTCGACAATTCTCCATTTTCTTACACGCCTGAACTCGTACAAGATCGAGAGATCATCTTTACAACGACCAACGGAACCATTGCGTTGGAACATTGTCGATCAGCAAGCATGATTCTGGTCGGTGCTTTCGTCAACTTGAGTTCTCTCATTGATGCTCTAGTGGAATGTGGTCGCCCTGTGCATCTCATGTGTGCTGGAACCGATCGTCAATTGACAGCTGAAGACATTTTGTTTGCAGGGGCGGTCTGTGATCGACTGCTGAGTCGACCTGCATCGGAATTCGAAATTGCCGACGTTCAATCACAACTAGCACTCGACTTCTATAGAACGCGCGGGCTGAAACGACCAGACTTTGAAAAAACAATGCTGGAAAGTCTGGGAGCCGCGAACTTACTCAGGCTCGGCCTCGAAGCTGATGTTCAGCGAGCAATGCAAGTCGACCTCTTCAAACTCGTCCCGGTATGGAACCCAGCGACGAATCGAATTGCTGCCCTTCCGTAACGTGAGGGTCTCTTCACAGCTGGTCTGCAGTGCATTTCGAATTCGCGATCCCGTTCTGCCTCGTGGAGAGCAGCGTGCAAAGCTGCAAACCCGATCTTCACGGGCCCAAAGGCACCGAAGATGCTCGAAGAATCATCAAGCGTTGGTGACCCCGTTCTGCCTCGTGGAGAACAGCGTGCAAAGCTGCATAGCCGATCTTCACGGGCCCCAAAGGCATCGAAGATGCTCGAAGAAACACCAAGCGTTGGTGACCCCGTCCTGCCTCGTGGAGAACAGCGTGCATAGCTGCATAACCGATCTTCACGGGCCCAAAAAGCATCGAAGATGCTTAGAAGATTACGATGGTTGAGGCGAAGAATCCTTCGCGGCGAAGGGCAGGGGTGTCGGACCAGTTTTTGATACTACGGAGTTCGAGATACTGTCGCGCGGTCAGCTTCCGGCGATAGGTCATTCCGATGCCAAATGTGGCGTCGGCGCTGACCTCTTCATATGCAATCTCCGGGATCAGAGATTCATCCTGGTTATGACGAAACAGCTGAACTCCAAGGGCTGCTCCGATACGCTTTTGCGGAGGAGCACCGGCAGCCAGGTTCAGTAATGGGTTCACTGTAAACGCATTTCGCAGTCGATCAAAATTTCCGCCAGCGATCGTCGTCCAGTCCTCGCTGGCGTAAAACGCATTGAAGTAGGTAACTGTACTTTCGATGCCAGTCAGGCATTCGAACTTGTGGCTGGGGACGCGCGTGTACGCTGTCTCGACCACTTGTAAGTTGCCATTTCCGACGGATGAATCATCTGCGAAGCGGTACATCGTCCGTCCAGAGACCGAGAGAGTCCCAAAGAATTTTGTTGCACTTGCAGCCAAGTAGTTCGTTGAGAACTCAACGTCCCGGCTACGATTGAGATGCGCATAGGTCGCTTCAATGAAGGTGTGCCGATAATCCGCAGAGAGGTGGACTCCGAGGACATCCGAAGAGTTCGGAAGGGAATCAACCTGGTCCAACGCATAGAACGCCTGAACATTCAGGTTGCTGAAGGGGAGCGACGTGAAAGTGTTTTTCCCGAGAACAATCCCGGTGATTTCGTCATTCATCAACAGTCCGTTCTGGAGTCGGAACGGGAAACGCCCCACGGTAAAGTTGACATCAAGCTGATGCCGGTCGTCATTTCGCCATGGGCCGAAGAGGCTTTGAAGTTCTCCCTCGAACCACCAGCGCATGGGGACTTCAGTTGAGTTGTCGATGTAATGCTGCGGGTCGTTCAACTGCCAGAATGATCCGCCAGAGTTCTCTTCACCGAGCGGCCGAAACTGGACGTGGAATCTTTCGGTGCCTGTCAGCTGAAAATCAATATCCAAAAGAAGTTGATGTCCGATCCCGTCGCGGCGAGTGTTGTTCTGTTCAAAAAGAGCCCCGAAAATTTCATACGAACCATGCAACACAATGCGTGGCTCAAGCATATTTGGATCACATCCGAACCAACTCAAATCTGGATGCCAGCAAACCATCCCGGGACCGAGATAGTCATTCGGTCGCGAGCAGAGCGGTTTCGGCTCGATCCACCATTCTGGCAAACGTAAAATCTCTCCCGCATGATGATCCTGAACATGCAACTGTGGCCCGGAGAGATCACTTGGCTCATAGAGATACGAACCTCCATGGTGGTAGAGTTCTTCCTCCAGCGGGGGCAACTCAACCAACACACCATTTTCGAAGTAGCTGATCGGTTCATCAGTCTCGACGCCTTGGACAGGAGACGGTGGAACATTAAGAGTCGCGAAGCCGGCAGGTTCCTCTGCGCAGACGGGTAGCGCTGCTCTGAGCAAGAGCACAACTGCGATCAATCTTGTGGTCGTCGGGTGCATAGAGGATCAGGCGAACTGGACACTTTCAGAGTCCAGAAAATTGTTGGACGATATTTTTCACTGCTGTGTCGTTGAAGATGCTTATCAGGAAACGGAACAGACGATTCTGTCATTCGACCAGAATGACACACTGATACTCATCGATTACGACTGTCTCGATGAGGTGTTTCAAGTGTGAGATTCCAATTTTGTCGAACAGTGCGGGAGGCAAATTTCGATAGTTCAGGCGGACCAGCAAACGGTACTGGCCAGCTTGATCCGGGAGCTTGACTGGGTAGGACTGGCCGACTGTCTGCAGTGGCGGCAGGCTTCCCTTGGCGATCCGAAAAACGGATGGCCTCCCAAATGATTGTGCAGGTTCATCGACTGGACGAATCACGTTAATGGGGCGGATATCACGGTTCACCGGAATGATGACTGACCGTTCTGTTCCCTGTGTTGTGAGGACGGTGAATTTGCTCTGAAAATTCAGGAGATGCTTATCCCGTGCGAGCAACCCAGCTTCCACTGCATGACTGTGCTCATCTCGGAGGTCGCGGTTGTCGTCAAAATCTCCCGATGCAAAAACTTGCTTGCCGTATGGGTCGACAAGTCGGACTTCAACCCAGACCTGTCTTTCCGCCGTGAATCCCGTGGGGAAATTATGCCCAGCTGTCGTACTGGTAACATCGACGTGAATTTTCATCTTGTCGCGTGGACTGGCTCGATAGGGATGGTCGACACTGATCTTGGCTGCGTTTTTGAGTAACGTGTAACGCTCGTTTCTGGCCTTGGCGAGTTGCTGACGATTCTTGATCCTCAAGAGCGTGAGCGTCTCTTTTTGATGCGGTGTGAGATTCTTCGTGTCCCGGTAATCCTTCTCGTACATCCAGTCGAGTTTCTCCGGAAACTCGGTATCCGGGAGCAGCGAATAGTCTGGCCCGGAAAACGTATGGCTCGAAAGCGGACGATCTGGAAGCAAGGATGGATCGACTCCTGGAACGACTGCGATCTTCCCGAAAGGCCTCTCCCACGATTTAACCGGAACGCCGGGAATCGGTCCCATATGACAATCCTGACACGACGTTCCTTCTTTGGCAGCCGGGCTGTTTTGCCATTCACTAAAGGCTTCTTCGAGTCGAACACCTTGCGGGCTGGTCACATCATGACAAGACCCGCAGAATGATGATTTCGTCAACTGGTTAGAGCTCGCTGCGTCATGAACCGAGCCATCTGGATTAACTGGATCACTGAACGGACCATAAGTGCAGCCATCATTCACGAGTCCGGGAGTGACGGGCAAACGGCCGCTTGCTTTGTAGAACGGCTTTTCAAGTCGATGGCAAACAACACAAGTCACCCCTTCCATCGAAATCCGCGAGCGATGAACATTTCGCATCGAAGCATTCTCGCCGATGGAAACTCCGATCGGTGTATGGCAGCGCGTACAAAACGTTCCGATGGTTCCGCCGGTCCGTTCAATCATCGTGAGAGTGAACGCTTCGAACACTGGTGAGTGTTGAGCGTAGGCGTGCATTGATCGAGACCATTCATCGTACTGGCGAGGATGGCACTGGGCACACTCTTTCGCAGAAACGAAATCCGTCTCAAGCAACGGACGCGTGTTGCAGTGGTCCGGCAACACGTAATCAAGGGCTCCGTTTTTGATCCAGCGGTACAGTGTATCCAGTTGACTGGCGGTCAGGTAATCCTCTTTCTTGTCCGGCGGCATATAGGGAGATTCAGGAGCGTCTGAGTTTGGATCAAAATTGTGATTCCAGTTGACGTACTGCCAGAGAGGAGACGCTTCCGGGTTCCCGGGGATCACGACAGGTGTGTCGGAATGAGGCGTCAAACCCATTAGAGATTCGTAAGTCGAGAAATCGTGCTGATCGGTATTCGGGCGATGACAGCCATTGCACTTCTTTCGAATCACCCAGTGAACTTCCAGCCAATCCTTGTTGAGTGGATGGGTATCCTGCCGGACGATGGGATTCGCAGCGATGACTGTGTTTTCACCCGTTTGCTCCCCCGGAAACAGGAAAGAAACGACGAGCAGAAGAAGAACGGGAGTTCCCCAAAGATATCGCCGCCATGGCGCACCTTTCACGGATGACGATCTACTCTCGTCCGTGATTGCAGCATCAACCTCAAGGCATATTTGCCTTGTCGAATGACGGGCGTCCATGCCCTTTCCCCCCCAAGCACTTTCAATGTCTCTATAAGTTCGCTTCTCCAGGTTCGGCAGATTCTGCTAAACCGGTAGCGCAGCCCATGCAGGCTTAACATTACATCGGATGAAAAGCGTGTGCAGGTCCAACAAGTTCGTTGTGAAGACTCATTCAGACAACAAGTTTGAAGCTTTTCCAAGGGAAAGAGCGCCTCTGACAGTCTGATTTCCTCCAATCATCACCTGAGCAGACATGAGGATGGCTCAAGAGGATTTTTCTGAGGCAAGCTGGAAATCTCGGTGGACTTGGCGACTGCAGCCAGATTCATCAGAATGTGAGTCTGCAAAACAGAAACTTTTTCAACAACTTGAAAAGGCTGAAGCCTTGCAGAGAGCCTCCAGCATGAATGGAAGCTTCACATTGAACCTGTCAACGTGAGCCGAACTCGTTAGAACTGATCCTGAAACTTGAAATTGCTCTCTCAATCATTGAGGAAAACGGGTATTCCAGAGGTTTCCGGACTGGTTTTAGCAAGTTGGCTTGTTGTTCTTGAAGCCAGAAAGAGAACTATGTCGCTCCGTGCATCTCTATTGTCGGTTGTTGCTCTCATATTCGCATCAGCGTTCAGCTCGCAGCTTCAAGCTGCCCCGCCCAATGTGGTGCTGATCATCTCTGATGATCAGGCGTGGGGGGATTACGGTTTTATGGGGCACTCAGAAATCCAGACTCCCCATCTCGACAAACTCGCTGCCGAGTCGTTGACGTTTCAGCGTGGCTACGTTCCTGACAGTTTGTGTCGACCTTCTCTGACAACCATCGTCACCGGTCGATATCCGCATCAGCATGGAATCGTGGGTAACGATCCTCCTCCTCCAGCTGATCTGGTCGGCGCGGCAAAGCGACAAATCGTCCGAGATCCCCGATATCTGGAGATTCGGAATCGTTACATCGAACACATCGATGATGAAACAACGCTGGCAGACTTTCTGCATGAGAATCTCGGATACATTTCGCATCAGTCCGGGAAGTGGTGGGAAGGACACTATTCCCGTGGTGGGTTCACTCATGGCATGACGCATGGAGATCGCACCAAAGGAGGCCGACATGGTGACGACGGCTTGAAGATTGGACGCACAGGAATGAAGCCAGTCTTTGATTTCATCGATACTGCCGTTGAAGAAGAAAAGCCGTTCTTCGTTTATTACGCACCGTTCCTGCCTCACACTCCTCACAATCCTCCAGCAAGACTCCTCAACAAATACAAAGATAAGACTCCGCATTTGCCGATTGCGAAATACTGGGCGATGTGCGAATGGTTCGACGAAACGTGTGGGCAGTTGCTTGATCACCTCGATGAAAAGAACGTCGGCGACGACACGATTGTGCTTTACGTTTGCGATAATGGCTGGATCAATGAAGAGAATGCCAGTCGTTATGCACCGCGATCAAAACGTTCTCAATACGATGGGGGAACGCGAACCCCAATCATGATTCGCTGGAGAAATCACGTTGAGCCAAAAATGGACACGACTCATCTTGCCAGTTCGATTGATCTGGTCCCCACAGCTCTGGCTGCTGTCGGAATCGACATCCCGAAGGATCTCCCCGGAATTAACTTGCTAGATTCCAAAGCTGTCGCAGATCGCAAAGCGATCTTTGGCGAAATTCTGGAGCACGACATTCAACACATGACGGACCCAGTCGCCAGCTTGCGATTTCGCTGGGTGATCGAAGGAGACTGGAAGTGCATCGTCCCTCACCCCGGTCGTGAACCCGATGCGAAGACCGAACTCTTCAATATCACCAAAGACCCGCATGAGAAAAATGACCTCGCAGCGGACATGCCTGAAAAAGTTGCTCAGCTGACAAAGAAAATCAACCAGTGGTGGAAAGTGGATTGATTTCACGAGCGACTCATCTACATTCGCAACTCACGTTCACCTTCTTGCTGAAAATAAATTGATGACTATGTCTGGATCGAAACAGGCTCCTGATACCGAGAGCGGTGAACAGGCGGGGGAGTCGTTGACTCCTCTGACACACTTTGATGAATCAGGAGCCAGCAGAATGGTCGATGTCGGCGGGAAGCCGGTGACGAGTCGCATGGCGCGGGCTGAAGCGACGGTTGTCATGCAACCGGAGACGCTCGAACTCATCCAGAATCGGAAATTCGCCAAAGGGGATGTTCTGGAGGTCGCTCGACTCGCTGGAATTATGGCGACCAAACGAACGGATGAACTGATTCCGTTGTGTCACTCTTTGGGGCTCGATGCAGCGAGTCTTGAATTTGAACCTCTTGATGCATCACGAATTCGGATCGAAGCGAGCGTCAGTGTTCAAGGTCGAACGGGAGTCGAAATGGAAGCGATGACAGCCGTTTCTATTGCTGCTCTCACGATTTACGACATGTGCAAGTCTGTTGATCGGTCGATGGAAATTACGAATCTTCGACTCATTGAAAAAAGTGGCGGAAAAAGTGGGCATTTCCTTCGTGAATAACTTTCGCTAATAACGGATAAAGCTCGTACGTCGCTTGCCCCACCGTTGAAGATTGGGCAAGCAGAGCGTTCTGGAGCATTTTCGGAACTTGTATTCCAACCTGTCCTGTGGAGTTCAACGTTTTTTCTGAGAGAACCGTTTCTTCACGGGCACGGAAAGCACGAAAATGCTCTAATGAACCGTTTTTGTTTGTGTTTAAGAATTCCCAAGAAGGTCGCGGAAATGCCGCAAATTGATAATGTGAACGAGCTATTGACGCAAACCCAGTCATTGATTGGGGATGCATTGCAAGCTGTCGAGGCGACATTTGCGACCGAATTGGCCTCGAAGAATCCCTATCTCAGGGATATCTATCAGCACACATCCCGCTTTCGTGGAAAACGGCTCCGTCCAATTTTGTGCTTGCTGACAGCCAAAGCCTGTGGCGAAATTAAACGTGAGCACGAAATCCTGGCTGCCGTCGTCGAGATGATTCATACCGCCACGCTGGTGCACGACGATGTTCTCGACAACGCTGATATTCGTCGACATGTGGCGACTGTGAATGTTCGCTGGAATAACCATACGTCGGTGTTGTACGGCGATTTTTTATTCACACATTCGTTCCATCTTGCTGCCGAAACGGGAAGTGCGGAAGCTTGCCGACTGATAGGCCGAGCCACGAATCTGGTCTGCGAAGGAGAACTGACACAAATCCGCAACCGTGGAAACCTCAACCTGACCGAGGCGGAGTATCTGAACATCATCGATGGCAAGACTGCCGAACTGTGTGCCGTCGCATGCCTGCTAGGTGCGAAGTTCGCCAATGCCGACCAAGAAACCATCAAGCGACTCGAAAACTTTGGACGACTACTCGGACAAGCATTTCAAATCGCTGACGATGTTCTCGATCTGACAGGACTGGAATCGAACGTTGGAAAAACGTTGGGCACTGATCTCTTTCAACAAAAGTTGACGCTGCCAATCATTCGGCTATTGGGGAAATCATCAGAACAGTCCAAGTCGGAACTGACCGAGCTCTTGGAAGCGGGGACCGATGAAGCTGCTCAGAAAATTGTTCACTTGGCGAAAGAAGAAGGAGTCATTGAAGAATCATTCGATTTCGCAAAACAGCTCGCAACTCAGGCTCAGTCAGAACTCGACATCCTGCCCGATTCGCCAGCCAAGCAGGTCTTGTTGAAATTACCAATCATGTCCATCAACCGCGTCGTTTAGAGTCTTTTCAATACCCGTCGTGCCCGTGCAGAGCGCGTGCGTCACATTCGAAAAGAATTCTCGAAAATGCTCTGCTGCATACTTCAAGCTTGCGGAGAAGCAGTCGGAACGTACCCGTCCGCCGTCCAACCGCGTGCGAGGTTGTAAGCTTTGATTTGCTCAGCGAGTCTTTGCCGAGTGAGGACTCCTCCCACGCTGGCTCCCTCTGCGATGGGAGTTTCAAAGAACCTTGCCGGGAGTGTGTCCTCTGCGGGTGTCCAACCTTGGTCGATATTGAACTGCTTCTTGGCCGTCACGATTCGCTGTGCTGTTGTTTTCAACTCAGCAGCATCGACGTCCCAACCGGTGACAAGGTGCAACATTTCTGCCATCGCAGCCATGCGGTCAGTGAAGACGCCTCTTAGAAATTTGCAGAGGATTAAGGAATCCATCACGGCAGCTTCGTCTTCCGTTTCGATTGCAAGATTGACTGCGTGGTCATCCGGGTTCATGCGGTCGACCTCTTCAGAGAAGTCGACTTGATAAGCTCCCGAGCGATTATGATCTGCTCCGCGCGTTCCGACGGCAAAGCCAAGTGCCATAGTTTGCAGTGCTCGCGGCTCGTACCCGGGCAGTTCTAAACCTTTCACATGGATCGCAAATTCTTCTGTACCACGTCCAATTTTTTGCGAGGCAATCCGCACACCCTCTGCCAGAATTTCACCAACACCTTTTCTCAAGCTGATCAGTTTCAGTGTGTCGAGAAGAGCTTTGCCGCTACCAAACTGGAGCGTCGGTTCATCAAGAAATCCCTTTTCAACAGACTCCATTGCAAAGGCGACACTCGCCCCGGCGCTGATCGTGTCGATGCCGACTTCATCGCAATATGCAGACGCCGCCAACACCATTTCCGGGTCGGAAATCCCACAGAGCGGGCCGAGCGCGTAAAGGTTTTCGTACTCCATGCGCACGGGAGTTTGCTGCTTGTTTCCGAGCTTGAAAATGTGTTCACAACCAATCGTACAAGCAGCACAGCTATCACGCGTACGCACGCTTGAAAGGACATCAGGAGCGATCTGTTCTGCACCTTCAAAAGATGTTTGCTGGAAGTTCCGAGTCGGCAATGTTCCGAGACGATTGAAGGTGAGCAAATTGCTGACGGTTCCGAGTTCTCGATATTTCTCGGTCGCTGCCCCGAACGATTTTTGTGAGAGTGACTTGCTGTATTTGATCAATTCGTCGGGATGTGCAAACTCAGTCTTGCGGTCTCCAAAGACTGCAATCGCTTTCAGTTTTTTCGAGCCCATGACTGCGCCGAGTCCGCCTCGACCGGCGTGCCTGCCATCGTTAGAAATGGTTGCATATCGAACCAAATTTTCACCCGCCGGGCCGATGGCTGCGACTCGAAATTGATTTCCGATTTCAGATCGAAGGCTTTTTGCGGTTGCCGCACTCGACTTGCCCCACAGGTCCGTTGCTTCTTCAATAGAGAGACTGTCGGGCGTGACCTGAATGAAGACTGGCGACTCGCTTTTCCCGACAATGCAGATTGCATCGTAACCCGTTTTCTTCCCTGCGATGGCAAAGTGAGACGAGGAGAGTGAATCGTTCAAACGGTTGGTGAGTGGACTTTTCGAGAGAACGGAAAACTTGGCAGACGTCGTTAGCGGACTCCCGACGAGAGGACTAAAGACAAAAAGCAACGGAGCAGATTCACCAAGCGGGTCGTCATTTCCAGAGGATTCTTGAGAAAGTATCGCCGTCCCGAGACCTCCTCCACCAATGAATCCACGTAGCATTGGCTCGTCAATCTGAACAACCTGAGACGTCCGCTGACAAAGATCAACTCGCAGGTAACAACCGTGGTATCCAAATGGCATGTTTGCGAAGGATTGAGGAGATCCAATTTAAGGGTTCAGGATTCATTCACGATATGAACTCGACCCTCTTTCACTAGGAGTCGATTTTCTGCATAGAGTTGAATAGCTTTCGGGTAGGCTTCGCATTCGGCGGACTGGACTCGCTCAGCGAGCGAATCTGCATTATCAGTGGCATCGACGCGAACCGTCTGCTGTAAAATGATGGGGCCGTGATCGTATTCGTTATCACAAAAATGGACCGTACAACCAGAGATTTTACAGCCACGAGTAATTACAGCCTCGTGCACGCGGTGTCCGTACATCCCTTTTCCGCAAAACGCAGGCAGAAGGCTGGGATGAATATTCATGACTCGATTTGCGAAATCTTCTGGAATGATGATCTTGCTCAGGAATCCGGCCAGAATGACGAGGTCGGCTTCAACATCGCGGACAGCTGAAAAGAGTTTCTGGCTGTACTCATCGGTTGAAGCGAAAGACTTAGGAGAGAGGGTGACAGCAGTCAGTCCTGCACTCTCTGCCTTTTCGACTCCAGTGCAAGGTCGACTGGCGACGACCAGCGGAATCGACGCATCCAGAGACCCAGCCTGAATATTTCGTTGCAGATTGATCATCGTCGACCCACCACCAGAAATCAGAACAGCAAGTTTCAGCGGCACGTTGGTCGATTCCCTAGTCATGAAATTCAATTGTCAGTCAGAGAGTGTAGGTCTACTAGAGCAAGCTGCTCACACATTAACATTAATTGTTACCGAACATTCGTAATGCCCAATTGCGTTCTTCTGAAAAATCGGTGATCACATTTCCGTTGATGGGGTCGAGTTGCAGAATGTTGATAATGCGCCATTCTCCCTCCTCGAGTTGCCACGTCGCTTCCCACCGGGTCGGTTGATGTCCTACATAGCTTTGTCCAATTGCTTCAACTGTCGCGTTCACTCGAAATCGTGTTTTGGCTCGGGTGTTGTTGTTCAGTAAGTCAATTTCAATGTCAGTGACTCGCATATCGTCGCGAACCTTGACCATATTATGAGCCGAACTGACCAGCAATTGAAGGTCTCTGGCTTGCTTGGAAACGTAGGTTAATGTTTGATCCAAATTGCGTTGCTGAAAGGATGTCGTAATCCCGACAACCGAGTTTCGAACTTTCTCCCGTTCGGTGACAATGGCACCTTCAACAAACCAGGTGACACACACCAAGAGGAAGCAAGCGGTCATTGCGATCAGGTAACGGGTTTGCAATCGTCGATACCAGACCATCCCGAACACCATTCCGGCCAGCGTTAAGAAGAGCATTGGCTGCCAGGCGTTTTCGGTGAACCACATGCTCAATGCTCCTTAATACACTTTCGTGTTTCTGTGTCCGTGAAGAGTGATTTTCATGTCATGAATCGCCTACCTCCACGAGACAGAACGCATACATCTTCTTGTAGAATCTGTCCGAAAACCAATGAAACAGACGCTTTTCTCAATGTTTGAGAGAGCAAATTCAAGTTTCCGGATCAGTTCTATTTATTTCGTGACCAATTCGCGGACAAGACCTCGAGCAGCCTTGTAGGCGTGTCGCAGTGCGAACAGGCGAGTTTCGATCTGTTCCTGATTATAGTATTTGCCAATTTCGCTCGGTGGTAAACCTGCCAAATTGAGGGTGAGAGGCAAAAGCTCCATGAATTCTTTGTAACGTCGCTGTTGTTCGGTTTGCTCAGTCATCAACAATCTCCAGCATGGTGTTCTTCTGGTCCTGGCTGGCAACCTGGTTTCGATGAACAAGACTTCAACAGTCGATGTTTTTACGAAACAGCATTACCAACTGTTGGAAGCATATTGATTTTAGCAGACTTCTTACAACGTTGAGCTGTTTAGAACTGATTCGATTGCTTGAATTGCCCCAAGATGCCAAGACAAGTTTGTGATCTCTGCCAGGTTGCAAGAAAAGTCGGGTGAACTTTCATGGCAGGCTGACAGTCAAATCATCTTTTCAGCTCCTGCAGCCGCGCTCGCTTCATCATACTTTTGTCAGGAGCCAGCGTTTCGACCAGAATCGCCATGTCGCCAGCACTCCCCGCACAAACATGTCTGCATTCATTCCAACCCAGGCTCCCATCAGCCCCATTCCCATGTGAATGCCGAAGTAATACCCCAACGGAACTCGCACCAAATAAGTTGTGACCAATGCGACGTACAACGGGAAACGGGTCTCTCCTGCCCCGCGAATGGCTGCGAAGTAAACGATCGACAGGATCAGCGGAATCTGGAACAGGCCGACGATTCGAAATGCCGGGATGCCAACGGCTCGAACGGCCTGATCCTTGTGCATCATCGTATAGATCCAGTCTGCCCCAAGCGTGAACCACAATGTGATAAAAACTCCCAGAATTGCACATTGCATGGCTGCCTCGTGACCTGCTTTCACAGCCCGGTCTCGATCCGTTGCTCCCAGCGACTGCCCGACCATCGTTGCCGCAGCAGCTCCGTAAGCAACAGCTGGTAAGTAGGTAATCGCTTCGACGCGAACACCAATGATGTGGGCTGCGAATTCCGTTTGACCGATTTCGGAGATGACTCGCAAAAACATTGCGTGCCCCATCCACATCACAAGCCCTTCGACAGCTGACGGAATTCCTATCGAAAGAATACGGCGGACCGTCTCCCCCCGTAATCGCAATTGGTCGAGCTTCAATGAGAGCCCGGAAGTTCCTTTAGCAAACAGAGTCAGAATAAAGACTCCGCCACTGACGCGAGCAATGAGCGTTCCGGTAACAATTCCATCGACCCCCAAGGCGGGAATGATCCCCCACCCATTAACGAATATTGTCGAGATGATGACGTTCAGAATGCTGACCGATCCGAAGACCCACATCGGAGTTTTCATGTCACCACATCCTCGAAACGCCGCCGCCAGCACCAGACTCAAACTCGAAAAGAGCAGGCCAATGGCATCGATTCGTAAATATCGCACAGCGATCGTAGCTGCATTCCCTTTAAGTCCCATAAACCCGATCAACCAGGGAGCGGTCGGAATGATCAACAACATGAAGACCAGTCCCGAAACCAGAGAGAGCAGGGCGGATCGATTCGCTACGAGATTCGCCTGCTCTCGGTCATCAGATCCCCAGGCTCGCGAAATGAGTGCCGTCGTTCCGTTTCCCACAACTGCAAAGAGCATCGAGGCCAGCCAGCCAACATAGGCAGCCACTCCAACAGCAGCAGTCGCATCGGTGCGGATATCTCCAGCCAGGTGACCTGCAAGATAGACGTCGTAAAAGCCGACCAGAAAATTCAGGACCTGTTCACCCAAAACCGGCAATGCCAGAAAGAAAACCGTTGTGCGCAGATTTCCCGTAAGAAGTTCTGGAGACATCTTTCGAGTTCGAACGCGAGACATAAAACGGATACTCAGAAACGCAGACAAGAATTCTGGAAACACTGTGATTCAGTCGAGCATTTTCAATGCTTGTGATGCTCGTGGCGATCACATTTTCAGGTTTTGGGGAGCGAAGAAGTACGGAGTCTCCCAACCTGTTGATGAGAGATTGAAAGCGTCAAAGATTCAGTGATTTGAGGGAATTTGGCAGATTGTAGACAATTACCAAGCCAGAGACAGGTCACACGATTCGAGTTCAGGGAATCGGGAGTGATCGCCCAGATATGCTCTGAATCGCTGCCAAACTTGTTAGAAAAGGCATCATATTCCGTTCATTGAGAGGGATTCGTTCGAATTTTTGTCACTCATTTCAATTGCTGCTTCAATTGTTCTGAAAGGAGGAATAATCTGTACTCGCTGATATATTACAATTTCGGATCGCACACAGCCGTGAAATTTGAGTCAGAGAAAACGGGTACCAAATGAAAATTGTTTCGATCTACAACAACAAAGGCGGAGAGGGGAAATCAACCGTTTCCGTAGGTCTCACAGAGTTCCTCGCTGCAAACCGCAAGAAGAAAGTGCTGCTGATCGATCTGGACGGACAAGCATCGAGCTCGTGCGCTTTGTTGGGTCACTTGTCAGTGAAAAATGCAATCCGTGAGCAAAGAACCTCTGTCGAGTTGATGCAACAGATTTTGCATCAGCGGAAAGAGATTGAAGATATTGAACCCTTTCTCACCTGGCGTCCTGCGACCGATTCCAAAAGAGCCCCACTCGCGGAAATCGCCGTCATGGTTCCGGATGGCTCGAAGGCGTTTGAACTCGAAGAGCAGATGAAGTGGAATCGCGATCACTCGCTCTTTTTGAAGTACCTGAAACCGGCATTGAAGAGTTTCGATTACGTCTTGATCGACATGCCGGGAAATTTGCAAAAGACACAAGTCATTGCCATGAACGGAATGGTGATGAGCGATCATGTCGTGGTCCCGGTGAAGCCGACTCACATCTCGCTGAACGCCTTGCCAAACACGTTCGAAATGATTGAATACGTGCAGACGCTAACCGGGAACGGCAGCCCGTCAAACATCGG
This sequence comes from Thalassoglobus polymorphus, assembly GCF_007744255.1. Classification (GTDB taxonomy): domain Bacteria; phylum Planctomycetota; class Planctomycetia; order Planctomycetales; family Planctomycetaceae; genus Thalassoglobus; species Thalassoglobus polymorphus. The sequence continues at coordinate 5,696,556 of NZ_CP036267.1, forward strand.
CATCTTGAGAAACTTCAGCGACAAGCGTCGGCAACAGTATCAAACAAATTTCCCCGGCATCGAATCGGCAGCAGCCAACGGTGAACTTCCTCCGCTCTTCGAGAATTCCTGGACTCCAGCTTCCATCTTCGAAACCGCGACCGACGATCGACAGGAGTTCCGAACGTTGTACTCTCGCTTCGGAAGCGGATCGTCATCGACCTACAAAGCGTGTCGACTCGTTGCCAAGGAGCTTGATGAACGCTGCAGCGGTGACTTCAAAGCTGGGAAATCCAAGCGAATTCGCAAGAACCTGTGGGAACGACTCGGCCTCGCGTAAAGTTGCAAGGCACAAAGTTGTAAGAAAGCGACAGGCAACAGCTGACAGGGAACGCGCTGAATGTTCACGAGACTCGTGTGACGCGGTGGTTTCGGCACTCCTCCTACTTGCTCCCGACAACTTGAACAGAGATGAACCAGTGTTCTACTTTCTGCGTTTGCGGTTCTTCTTTTGGCGTTGTCGTTCTTTCTTTTTCTTTTCGCGCAGGGCGTCTTTCGTTGTCTCGCCTCGTTTGCTGCGCTGTTTACCTTGAGACATCGAGCGGCTGTTGGGATTCATGGCTTCGTTTTGAATTTCCCGCATCGCCTTCATGCGGTCTCCCATTCCCATGCCTGCCATTTGCTGCATCATGCCCGACATATCTTTGAACTGCTTCAGCAAGTCGTTGATTTCTGCCGGATCCGCTCCACTTCCGGTTGCAATTCGGTTGCGGCGTGAGCGGTCGATCTTTTCCGGGTTTCGGCGTTCATCCTCGGTCATTGAGGAGATCATTGCCTTAACACGTTTGATGTCTTTGTCCGGGTCCATTCCCTCCATGGCATCCATGGCCTGGCTGAGTTGCCCCATCCCGGGAATCAGTTTCATGATTGACTTCATCGAGCCCATTTTCTGGATCTGGCCCATCGCCTTCATGAAGTCGTTGAGGTCGAACTTGCCCTCCAGCATTTTCTTTTGCTGAGCTTCCAGTTCATCGGCGTCCATGTGCCGCTGAGCTGTTTCCAGAAGCGTGGCGATATCACCCTGTCCGAGAATCCGCTGAGCCATCCGGTCGGGATGAAATGGTTCGAGCAGGTCGAGTTTCTCACCCATCCCCGCAAATTTGATCGGAACTCCCGTGACCGCTTTGACAGAAAGGGCTGCTCCGCCGCGAGTGTCTCCGTCGAGCTTGGTGAGGATCACACCATCGAGTTCGAGAGCGTCATTAAATGCTTTGGCACTGTTGACGGCATCCTGTCCGGTCATCGCATCGCAAACGAGCAACACCTGATTCGGCATCAGCTTATTGTCGATTTGAATCAATTCCTTCATCAAGGAATCGTCAATATGCAATCGCCCAGCGGTATCGAGAATGATGACGTTGCAGTCTTGCTGCTTGGCAGCTTTCTTGGCGTTTTGGCAAACCTTGACCGGTGTGCTCGAACTGGCCTCTTCCCAATAAACCGGAACCCCGACCTGTTCCCCAATTACTTTGAGCTGTTCAATCGCGGCGGGTCGCTGAAGGTCGGCTGCGACAAGCATTGGCTTCGCGCCTTCAGCCATCAGCATTTTTGCGAGCTTACCGCAAGTCGTCGTTTTTCCGGCCCCTTGAAGTCCACACATCATAATGATGGAGGTTTCGCCCCGGCGGATCGCGATGGAATGGTCGACCGGTCCCATCAAATTGACGAGTTCGTTGTAGACAATCCCGACGATTTGCTCGCCCGGTTTCAGCGACTTGAGAACCTTGTCTCCGACAGCCTGCTCAGTCACACGGTCGCAAAATGCTTTTGCGACATCGTAGTTGACGTCTGCTTCAAGCAACGCTTTGCGAACCTCACCCATCCCTTCGCGGATATTCCCTTCACTCAGCTTCCCGCGAGTGATGTTTCCGATGGCGTTTGTCAGATTTTCGGTGATCGATTCAAGCATTGTTTTCTTCAGTTGTTTCTGTTTAGAACACTTTCGTGCTTCTTGTGTCCGCGAATTGAGCGTTATTGTCAGGTGATTGGCTGAGTGCCACGAGACAGGACTGCGACACCTTTATCAAAACCGCTCGAGGCGGACAGATCAAGTCTTTAGCGAGGATTCTTCATGAGCCGCCAGGCGATAGCCTTGGATCGAGTCGTTTTTTCATTGAACCGAGGCGAGCGCCTGGCGGCTGATTTCACACCTTGTCATTCCGGAGAATTCTCCTCTGGGGATCTGAACGAGCCATCCTAACAAAAAAACAGGAAATCTCCCAACGAGAAAAAGCGACGTCCGAAATCCGAACGTCGCTTTAGTGAGAGCGAGAGAGGTTTGTGAGAGCTTTTGAGAGCGGACCTGTTCTCATTCACATTACTGATCGCTTATTAATTAACATCGCATTCGCTGGAGCAGAAGTCATAACTGTCATCGAAGCTACTTCCCAGGATCGAGCCTTTGTGCCCAATTGTCCCGTCGAATGAATAGCTTTGCTGCATGTTGTTGAAGGCCGTTCCGACGTCTTCCAGTTCATGATTAATGTTCATTGAAAGTTCCGCGAGGCCGACGATCAGTCCGAGGACAACGATAGTGGCAACCAGAATGAGTTCAGCTGAGACAATGAAACCGGCTTCGTCGTTGAGGAGTTGGTTGAAAGTATTCATCGATGTATTCCTTAAGTTGTGAGAAGTTTTGTTTGATGCGAAAGAGATAAAGCAGAGAGAGTGCCAAAGCGTGCCGCAACCTGTTTTGATTCCTTTACACGAGACAGCGAGAGTCGACATAACTTCCTTGACTGGAACACGTTACAACTATTCGCCAGTGCGCTAAATTTTCTTATCACGGAGCAGAACACCCCAAGTGTCGTGAGGTGAATCGGCAACACACGAACCCCTCGACCTCAAACGATTGCCGTATCCCATTACGAAACAGGCACTTACGCAACACGCTGCAGGAATGCATCGCGATGCAAAATCACAACGCCCCTTGGGAGCAATCGACGGTGCGGGTTTGTTCCAAGCCTGATCAATCTGTAAAGTCACCACTCATCAATGGTTGCGAATCGACTCTCAACACCAGCAGGGAAAGCAGGATGGCTGAAGAAAAGTACATCACGGTCCCCCCCGAAACGGACAAGATGCCCCCGGGGATTCCTTACATCGTCGGCAATGAAGCGGCCGAACGGTTCAGCTACTACGGAATGCGGGCCATTCTGGTTGTCTTTCTAACCGAGTATTTGCACTTGATGTCGGACAAGTTGCTCCCAGCGATGAGCAACGCCGAAGCAACAGCGCATTACCATACGTTCGTTTCTACTGTCTACATCTTTCCGATTCTTGGGGCACTCATCTCGGATGCCATCACCGGGAAATACAAACTGATCCTCTGGGTCTCAGTCATTTACTGCCTGGGCCATGGCGCACTGGCACTGGTCGGAAGCCCCGGGATGTCGCCGACGAATTATATGTGGCTCGGACTGATTCTGATTGCGATTGGCTCTGGTGGAATCAAGCCGTGTGTCTCTGCGCATGTGGGGGACCAGTTCGGCAAGAAGAACGAACACTTGATGTCCAAGGTGTATCAGTGGTTCTACTTCTCGATTAACTTCGGGTCGACAATTTCAACATTCATGGTTCCCTGGCTATTGGAATGGTACGGACCGCACGTCGCCTTTGGAATTCCTGGCGTCCTGATGGCGATTGCGACACTGATGTTCTGGATGGGCCGCAAAGTTTTTGTGCATATCCCACCCGCCAGAACGAAACTGTTAGATGACCTCTTCAGTAAAACCGGTCTCTGGACACTCGCGAAAATCTCAGCTGTCTTCGTGTTTGCGAGTGTCTTCTGGGCTTTGTTCGACCAAACAAGCTCGACCTGGGTGCTGCAGGCAGAGAACATGAATCGCAACGTATTTGGGTTTGAGGTCCTGAAAGAACAGATTCAAATTGCGAACCCGGTTCTCGTAATGCTGATGATTCCGCTCTTTCAGTTCGTCATTTACCCAACAATCAATAAGGTCTTCCGGCTGACACAGTTGAGAAAGTTTTCGATTGGACTGTTTCTGGCCACTGCCTCCTTTGCTCTTTCCGCAATCGTCGAGCAATGGATTGAAAAGGGGGGCTATCCATCGATCTCCTGGCAGATTTTGGCGTATGTCCTGATCACCGCCAGCGAAATCATGGTCTCCATCACTGGCCTTGAGTTCTCTTACGCCCAGGCTCCCAAGTCGATGAAATCGATCGTCATGTCGTTGTGGCTAGCATTTGTTGCTCTCGGAAATGTGGTGACGGCACAGGTCAACGAGTTCATCCAGATTCCGAGCATCAATGAAGTCTTGAAAGAATCCAAGTCGTTCAAAACCGCCGGCGACGAAAAAGATGTGGTTCAGGTTTGGAAAACAAAACGAGAACCGCTGACAGGCGAGCATTCTGATGCGGTCGCCAAAATTCTGCGGGTCGCAGGTCATGACGGCGAGTATGGCACGAAAGACGATTTCGTTTTAAAGTTTGGAAAATTTGAGAACCTGCTGCAACTCGTCACTTCCGAAGACGAACAGCTCGACAAAGCGAAAGCTGTCATTGATGAGGAGTTTTTTGAGATCAACAAAACGCTTCCGCCTGTCGAAGTGGGACAGGAACTCATCACCGGAATTAAGGACACCTACGGTGAACAGATCACCTATGAACTGTTGACTCGCAATCGCTATCGACTTCTCTCATCCGGCGCGGACAAGAAACTTCAGACACCTTGGGATGTCACGCTGAATTGTGTTGTGAACCGTGTCGATCGTAAAGATGCAACAGAAAAGCCCGAGAAATACACTTGGAAAGAGAAGCGAATTATCGAACTCAGCGGTGAAGAGGGGCGAAAAGAGGTCGAAGCGAAACGTGGAAATATTCCAAGAACAGAAATCGCAGGCTCGGTGACAGTCGGCGGCGCCGTGACCCTCGAAGGCTCCGACTACCACTGGTTCTGGGCACAACTGATGTTTGTGACTGCGGTCCTGTTCATTCCGGTCGCTTACCTCTACCCAGAAAAAAAGGCCTTATCAGCAGATGACATCTCAGATGAGATCGCTTCGGAGTCACAAGAAGAAGGCACCAGCAACTAACGCACGAGAACGGCAGCAATGCACATCGAGGATGCGAGTTCCATAGTATCGATGCGTCAAATTGGGTATCGTCAAAGGATGTTCAATAATCCAAAATATCGCCTGTCACTCCTCGCTTCACTCTGCTTTGTCGCAGCCAGTTCTATGCTGATTGCACAGGAGATCGAGTCGGCGAAGGCTGAGCCAACGAAGGATGATCCGTTTGCTCTCGCGTTTGTGAGAGATCACTCGCCGTTGGATGGGAACGATAATGTCGCGTACTACGGACTTTTGAATCAGGCGAGAGAAGCCTCTCAAGAGGAACTAGCCAAAGCGGGGCGCCAGTTCCTGCGAAAGCGGCGCGAGCAATCGAAGTTGCTGACGTTTCCCGATATGATTCGGAACCCAAAAGCATTTCGCGGTCAGCCTGTTCATCTCACCGGCCATGTGCTGCAAACGATTGAGTATGACGCCTACGAAAATGACTACGGCTTCGAAAAACTTTACGAGTCGATGATCTATACGGACGATTCGCAAACACACCCCGCCGCCATTGTCTTTCTTGAAAAGCCGGACAATCTCCCGATCAGCGGAGACCTCATTGAAGGAGTCACAGTTTCCGGATATTTCTTGAAGACGTATGTCTACCCATCCAGCGACAACACAAACCGCGTCGCTCCGTTAATCCTCGCCAAAACGGTCACCGTGAAGCCACAACCGGAAGCAATCGACCCCGGAAACACGAGTCAATATATTTTTTGGGGGCTGGCTTCCGGAATCGTAATTCTATTTCTTGTGCTCTACCTCGTTCAGCGATCTGATCGAAAACGAATGATTATTGAGCAAAAGAAACGACTCGATAACGAGGCCCCCACGTTCAAGCCACCCGCTTAGAGCATTCTCAACGTTGTCACTTCCCCCGGTGAGCCACCGGGGGAATGACACTGAGCACAATTCCGAAAGAGGTTCTGAATAACCTTATTCGATTCCTGGGACAGGAAATGCTTTTGCGAACTCTGCAATCTCTTTTCGAACAGCATCAATCGCAGCTTCGTCGTCGGCAGATTTCAAGACTTGAAGAATCCACGCTCCGACCTTCTTCATCTCGTCTTCTTTCATTCCACGAGTTGTCAGGGCTGCTGTCCCGATGCGAACGCCACTCGGGTCGAGCGGCTTGCGTTGGTCGAATGGAATCATGTTTTTGTTGACGGTGATTCCAGCTCGGTCGAGCGACTCCTCTCCAATCTTTCCGGTGAGGCCGATCGCTGTCATATCGCAGAGCATCAAGTGGTTGTCGGTCCCGCCACTGGCGAGGCGAATTCCGCCACCCATTAAGACCTCAGCGAGCGTTTTAGCATTCGCAACGGTTTGCTTGGCGTACTCTTTGAATGACGGCTGAAGAGCTTCTTTGAAGCAGACCGCTTTCGCTGCGACAATGTGCATCAACGGGCCTCCTTGAAGACCGGGGAACACTGTTTTGTCGAGATCTTTCTGGTGTTCTTTCTTGCACAGAACAAATCCGGACCGTGGTCCGCGAAGCGTCTTATGCGATGTTGATGAAACAAAGTCAGCGACTTCAACGGGGTTGTTGTGGACGCCCCCGGCGACGAGTCCGGCGTAGTGTGCCATATCAACAAAGAGAAGCGCATTGTTCTCTTTGGCGATCTGAGCGAATTTCGGGTGGTCGATTTCACGTGGGTAAGCACTGGCTCCAGCCACGATCATTTTCGGCTTATGTTCTTTTGCAAGAGCCGCCACTTGATCGAAATCGATGAGGTTATCGTCCTCGCGAACTCCGTAAGGGATAATGTTGTACAGCTGCCCCGAGAAATTCAGGTGCATGCCGTGTGTCAGGTGTCCACCATGAGCGAGGTTCATCGCGAGGATTGTGTCCCCCGGCTTGAGCTTCGAAAAGTAGACAGCCATGTTGGCTTGCGAACCTGCATGTGGCTGCACGTTGGCGTGCTCTGCACCAAAGAGTTCACAGACACGGTCCCGGGCGAGTGTTTCGATGTCATCAACGAACTCGCATCCACCGTAGTAGCGACGACCTGGATAGCCTTCCGCATATTTATTGGTGAGAACTGTCCCGGCAGCTTCCTGGATGGCAGCGCTCGTGTAGTTCTCCGATGCAATCAACTCAAGCCCTTCGACTTGTCGTTGTTGTTCGTGTTGCAGGGCCTTCCAAACTTCGGAATCAGCGTTCTGAAGTGTCGACATATCCATCGCTCCGGATCACAAGTGGTTGTGTGCATTGGACCTGGGAAAAGATGTTCCTCAGGTCGGTTCGGTCGCTTCTCGAAGTCTCATCTCTCCGGCGACATTCTTTTCCACCTTTATAGTCATGGCGAATTTTTGAAGCCACCCTGAGGCAGGAGAAAACGGAAATCGAGAAGCCGAACTTCTGTCGAATCAGAGCTTGCCCTTTGTTCATGCTGGGTAGTTTGGGGGACCAGTGTTTGGGGAACCGGTGAACGGAGTCCAACGGCTCAGATTGATTGATGATTCCTTTAAAAGAGATGCTGTGTCGCTCTGTCGCTGTGAAATCATGGCTTCAGCTCGAATGTCTGACTGAGCATTGGAAATGAGGGAATTCAAGGAGGCCCTGGACCTCCAGAGATCGGCTGCACTTCGCTGTCCAGTTTTTCAGACACGGTTTTCTTTTCAGTAGAAGCATGTCATAACAATCAATTCCGATCAGTTGTCGATGGCTCAAGATCAAGGTGGCTGCATGTTTCTGAAAATGACACTTGTCTTCGTTTTTTTCGTGAGTTGCTTTCAGAACTCAAGCGAGTCCCAGGATTCGCTTGCAGAGCAGGCAGAGGCAACGATGAAAAGAGCTGCAACGTACTTCCGGGAGTCTGTGGCAACTCACGGGGGTTATGTTTACCACTACTCACCAGATCTTCAGCAGAGATGGGGAGAAGGCGTCGCGACCAGAGATCAAATTTGGATACAACCTCCCGGAACGCCAACTGTCGGAATGGCTTTTCTGGATGCTTACCAAGCGACCGGAGACGAATATTATCTTGAAGCGGCCCGAGAGGCTGCGTATGCAGTTGCGTATGGGCAACTGAAGTCTGGCGGTTGGCAAAACTGCGTTGACTTCAACAAGCGCGGAGCGCGGGTGAATCAGTATCGCAACGGGAAAGGTGGAGGCAAGAACAACTCTTCGTTCGACGACGGACAAACTCAGTCGGCGTTACTGTTCATGATCAAGATGGACAAAGCTCTCGACTTCAAAGACAAGACGATTCATGAATCCGCCATGGTTGGCTTAAAAGCTGTCCTCGATGCTCAATTCCCCAACGGTGCATTTCCGCAAGTCTTCACTGGCCCGGTGACGCCGCAACCGATGGCGTCCTCAAACTTCCCCAGTTACGACTGGCGTACCGCAGGACGAGTCAAAAATTACTGGGACATGTACACTCTCAACGACAACGTCACCGGGTACATCGCGAAGACGCTGATTGAAGCACACAGTGTTTACAACGATCCGAAATATCTCACCGCGCTTGAGAAACTGGGGGACTTTCTGATTCTTGCTCAAATGCCGCAGCCACAACCGGGATGGGCTCAACAGTACAACTACAACATGCAGCCAATCTGGGCGAGAAAATTTGAACCCCCCGGAATCTCAGGAGATGAAACTCAAGAGGTCATTGACACGCTCCTGGATCTGGTAGAGATCACCGGCAACGTGAAATACCTGAAACCGATCCCAGCTGCCATCGCCTGGTTGAAGAAGTCTCAGCTACCCAACGGTCAACTCGCACGGTACTACGAACTGAAAACGAACCGACCGCTTTACATGCAGCGGGAAGGAAAAGTCTATTCGTTGACCTACGACGATTCGAACTTGCCCAGCCACTATGGATGGAAAACAGACTCGCGAATTCGAGAACTCGAACAGCGAGTCAAACGAGTGAAAGATGGAAAGCCGGCACCCTCATTGGATTCTTCTGAACTTCAGGCATCTGTCGAAACATTAATCGAATCACTCGACAAGCAAGGGCGCTGGATCACAGTTTCTCAAGGCGAGCGACTTGTTGGTCAGCCGAAAATTGCCGAAGGGATGTCTTACATCAGTAGCGAAACTTTTAGTGAAAACCTCAGAACTCTCAGTGAGTATCTCAGTCGATCTGAAAAATGAGTTGCTCGACGTTCGACATACTCTTGTCGTAACTTCTGTGTGGCTGTTACCTTTCTGAAATGACCTCACCTTTAAGAGAACGAATTTCATGACGAAATCCGGAATTTCAGCTTTCTTTATCGCACTTCTTGTAACAAATCTCACCTTCGCTGCGGAGGCGACAGCCCCCGCAACGATGAGTCCACGCGCGGGCTTGGCAGTCATCGACTGGGTCATCGTGTTCTTGTATGCGTCGGGGACAATTTGCCTCGGTTGGTACTTCAGCCGGAAGCAAAGTACGACAGAAGAATACTTCGTCGGCAGCGGCTCAATGAACCCGATTCTCATCGGTGTCTCTCTGTTCGCAACTCTGCTGAGTACGATTACCTACCTCTCCACGCCTGGGGAAAGCCTCGGTAAAGGACCGGTTTACTTCACCAGCCTGCTGGCGATGCCGATCACATTTTACATCGTCGGTTTCATTTTACTGCCGGTGTACATGCGTCAGAAGGTAACCAGTGCTTACGAACTTCTGGAAGCCAAGCTTGGGTTAAGTATCCGAATGCTGGGTGCGTGCATGTTCATCCTGTTGAGACTGGTCTGGATGTCGCTGCTCATCTACATGACATCAAAAGCAATCGTCGAAATGACCGGGCTCGCTGATCGATGGATACCTGTTGTCGCTTTGGTCACAGGGACGGTGGCCGTTGTGTACACCTCTCTGGGCGGACTGAGAGCTGTTGTCATTACAGATGCGATGCAAACCATCCTGCTGTATGGAGGAGCAGTCACAGTGATTGCCATGGTCACTTGGCACATGGGTGGCTTTGGGTGGTTCCCAACAAAGTGGGACCCCCAATGGGACAAGCAACCGATTTTACCTGAAAATGCTCGAACACGCTTAACTGTTTTGGGAGCGATTCTGAACGCCCTGATCTGGAGTGTTTGCACTGCCGGGGGAGATCAAACATCCGTTCAGCGATTCATGGCAACGAAAGATGCCAAGTCGGCTCGTCTGGCGTTGGCAACGCAACTGACAGTTGGGCTGATTGTCTCTTTGACTTTGGCACTGGTCGGTTTCGCCCTTCTCGGTTACTTCAAGGAATTCCCGGAGCAGATCCCAGCTGGCCTGGATCTCAAAGATGACGCGGACAAAATGTTCACGAATTTCATCGCCTTCAATCTTCCACCGGGTGTCTCCGGATTTGTCGTTGCTGCGATGTTTGCGGCAGCGATGTCCAGCATCGACTCCGGCGTCAACTCAATCACTGCCGTCGTCATGACAGATGGCTTGGATCGCTTCGGACGCAAGCCGAGAACAGAAAAAGAACATGTGCGGATTTCTCGCTGGATGGCTTTAGGGATCGGGCTGCTTGTCGTCATTTGCAGTTCTGCAATGGGAGGAATTCCGGGAAACTACACTGCTGTAACCCAAAAGACTTCGAACCTGTTGACGACACCGATTTTCGGACTGTTTTTCTTCGCTCTGTTCGTTCCATTTGCAAGCCCAAAAGGGGTTTGGGTCGGAGCCATTTGTGGAACGGCAACGGCAGTTCTGGTCGCCTTTTCCGGACCGATTGTCTATGCACTATACCTTTGGTTTGATGTTGATCCAGCAATCTTTGGGACCGAGGTTGTCGAGTTGGTGAACAAGGAAACCGGGGAAGTAGAGAGAAGTGTGCCAGACCCGATTAGTTTTCAATGGATCTCGCTGGCCGCCATTTCGGTGAACGTGGTCACTGGCTGCATCGCGAGTAAGATATTTCCAAAACCGAAGACCCCATCGACTCCAGAACAGGTTGAAACACCTTCAGCTTGAACTTCATAAAAACTCGAGAAAGTAATCGAATGAGAAAAAGTAAAACTCTCGCCCGTATTCGTAATGGCGAGACAGTCCGCATGTGTGCCTTGGGGCATTATATCCCTGCGTTCGTCAAGCACGCGGCTCACTTCGGATACGACTGCATTTGGCTCGACCTGGAGCACAGAGCGATGAGCGACTCACAGGTTCAGTCGCTACTCGCTTTCAGCCATCTGTTTGATATCGACATCATGGTTCGATCACCCACTCTGGAGAAAACAAAGCTGTATCGCTATCTCGAAGATGGAGCGACCGGGCTGATGATTCCGCATGTGAGCACACCAGAAAAAGCAAAAATGCTCGTGGATGCAGTGAAGTTTCCCCCCATCGGAGATCGTGGCCTCGATGGAGCTGGGCTTGATTCTGATTTCCTGATGTGTGATGCCGCACTCTTTCCACAAAATGCCAACGAGGAGACCTTTCTCGTTGTGCAGATTGAAACTCCTGAAGCTGTCGAAAACGTCGATGCCATTGCGGGCGTCGAGGGGGTAGATGGACTGTTTGTTGGCCCGGGTGATCTCGGGTTGAGGCTACAGCATACTGATCCGGGTTGGACACTCGAAGATGCCTTCACTCGAACCGCTGAAGCATGCAAGAAGCACAACACTGCCTGGGGAACACCCGTCGGAACGAAAGAAGCTCTCGAACTTCGTCGCGGACAGGGTGCTCAACTCCTCGCCAACGGCGGAGATTTCCGAGCGTTCATGTCAATGCTGGAACAACAGTCAAAGCAGTTTGACTAAAGCAGTTTGCTCTACTTTGTGCCCGTGAAGAACGCGTTCCTCTAGTCAAAATGCTGTTCGCCACATGGCAGATCTTGCAAACCAATTCGAAAGATGCTCTGGTGCAGTTTCACGATTGGTCTGCTGTCTTATCGCTTCATCTTGCGTGGTCGTTTAGCCCCCCGGTGGTGACTCACCGGGGAGCTAATTCGATACCGAAAACCCATCCGCAAGATGCTCTAGCAGTCGAGCTTATTCCTCATCCTTGAAGGACGCTCACTCTTCTGATGGATTGAATCCGCATCACTCGACTCGCAGAATACGGTGTCCTTCGAAAACTTGTCCGTTGCGGCCTTTTGCAGTGATTGTCACGCGGTGAACGCCGAGACTCAGGTTGTCCGGGATCGCTCCCTTCCACAAGTGAGTAGAGGCCCTCGGCTTAGGAAGTTTTCTCCATGCAGATTTGTTTTTCTCCAGGATTTTCGCTTCTGCTTCGACGGTCTTCTTGTAGTTTGGATCGACTTCACGAACCCTTGCGATTTCGACCGGATCGCCACCGTCTATCGCCATGGTGACAGTCGCATATTGATCTGCATTGAAGATATTCGCATACACAAACATCTTGTTCGATTCTCCATGAGGGACAACTTCGGGAGCTTCGATTTCCATTTGATAATCCGAACCTCGTCCAGCTGCGAAGTAGTCGAGTCGGTAGTCATTGCCGTCGAAGTTCAAAATCGAATACCCGTTTGGAGCACCGTCCGCCATTGTCGTGTGCGGAATGCCGCGTTCGTCAGGAGCACCACCCCACCAACTTCCGGAAACGGTAACATTGATGATGTGGTGATGTGGCTTGGGGCCTTCCCAGCCATCGGCATCCGTAATCCAGACATGCTCGTGAGTGTGAGTATGTCCGGAAATCGAAATGCAAAGAGGTCGCTTCTCGATCAAGCGATACAGGCCGTGACGATCATGGACTCCGATGATCGGAATGTGCATCATGAGAACGACCATCTGCTCTTCCGGGATTTGTGACAGGTCCGTTTCGATGAATTTCAGCTGCTCTTCCCCAAGCCCTCCACGATATGTTGGCTTTCTTCCTTCAGCTTGTGGGACAATCCACTCGACATTATCCAGTACAATGAAGTGGACGGGACCATAATCAAATGAATAGGTTGAAGGACCGTAGATACGTTCAAATGTCTCGTCAGAGAACTTGTGCTCTTTCGCGTCACGATTGACGTCATGATTTCCGACGACGTTGTACCAGGGAATTCCGATCATCGCGATCGACTTGTTGATTCCGTCCATGACGTCGAGGTCATCAAAAACGATATCTCCCAAGGTCACGCCGAACGATGCGTCCGTTCCGATTAATTCTTCAACGACATCATGTGTGATGTAGTCAACTTCTTTCTGATTGCGTGGCTGAGGATCACCAAACATGACAGCTTTGAAATTGTCTGGTTCTTCCTGAGGATAGAGCGGAAAGTCGACAGATTTCGGTAGCGGCCCCGTGGGTGCGACTCCAGCAAACTTGGACATCGGCGACCCGCCAGGTTTATGTGTGTAGTAGAACCGTGGAAGTTGATGCTCGTTGACAGGAGTCCGCCAGTTGCGAGGCTTAATTACAAAAATTGTTGTGTCGTCATCGATTGGAATTTCATAGCGACCATTGGCGTCGGTGAGGACAATGTCCTGTCCATTAGAAACGCGAATACCCGAGAGGGTCTTTTCTCCAGAATCGAATTTTTGGTTCTCATTTTCATCGTGATACACAACACCTTTCGCTGTCGGTGGAGTATCAATCCGTTCAGGTTGATAGGCCCGTGACGACGAGACAACAAACAACCCCAAACCTAACACTCCGAATACCACCGTGAGTGAAATCAATCGAGACATAACCTGTGTTCCATGCTAAAACTGAGACTTCCGAAGTGAGAAGCCTAGCAGCTTATTCGGAGCAATGCATTAGAACAGACCGATGCTTCTCAGCTCTGCGAGAAGCTTGCGAAATGCCAGCAGAATGGCAGTAAAAGCAAGTGAAATGCCTCCAAAATCCTTGCAGAACCCCGGTAAAAAGCCTGTGAAAAGCTCATGAATAATCAGTGAAGAGAGCGTCATGCCTCAGAGGGTATGACGCTCTTCGTGAAAGCGAACGTATCCGTGGACCCCGAAATGGGACTACTCCAACGAGTTGATGAGTTGGGACATCACTGGCAGGGCTGTCACAACAAACAGGGTCGTTAAGGCGAGAATCAGCACAAAGATGATCGTCTGGCAAATGACTTTGTTGCGACTCTTCCTAAGAACCAGATGCACGACTATTCCCAAAATTCCCAGTAAGGGAAAAATCGCAGCGAAGGGAACGCTCATGGTCAGCTGAGTCAACGCGGGGACTTCGAAATCAAAATCTTCAAAAACCTTGGTCGCCATCCTGCTGTATCGAAAAATCATGATCGAGCCGATCACTGTGAGCAGAGTATTCACTGCTAACAAGACCGATCCAATCCAGTCGCTCAGCGGCGAGATCGGCAAATCGTGATCTGTTCGTCCTGTCTGATTGTTCATGAATCCCTGACGTGTAAATTTGAGAATCGGTAAAGCGGTTTGCTCTCCCGTGAGCCCGTTTTGAGCCAGTTTTGAGCCAGTTTTACCAGTGAATTGGCTGTTCGCCACGTCGCAGAACGTGATCACCTGCTCGAAAGATATTCCAGAACTGTGGTGATCTCATAATTTGTCATCTCATCATACAACTGCCCCATGATACAACTGCATCACCGAGCTGTGAATGTCAGGTGGCAAACCAGAGCAGCCGAGTGATGTCGAGCGGGATTTCATAGGGAGAGTCGGCATTCACGGCTGCGATGCTTGCTCGAAAAACCGTTCGGGGTCGTTTCCTGCTCGATCAGGAGCTGCGTGGTTCAACTTCTCCATTTTTTGAAAAAATGGAAGACTGGCCCCGGTTCTGAACATTCCACGGTCGAAGCTCCATGCACGGTGGGTTACAATCTGCACTGGAAATTGACGTTCGATTCTGAATGAACTCCCTGCCGAGTTTCTTCAAATCTGCATCAAGATGCCCTCGTGCAACCAGCTGTCTAAGAATTGTTTTTTAAATTCGAATTTCGTCACTCTAACAATTTCGGCTCTTAAATATTGAGTCAATCACTCATGACAAGGTCTTCCGGAGTAGCCTCTGGCTCATTCTGGCAAACCTGTACAAGTGACCGTCATTCCAGTGAATGACAACGATTTCAATAGAATTGTTAGCGTTTCTAAAGCTCACTCCAACTTGGCACAAACAACGTGCTACGACTCCCTGAATACTGGAAAAACATAGTGATTATTGTCCTGAAGCCCAACTTTTCCGAGGAACAGTTACAGCACATCTGTCAAAAAATTGAAGAGATGGGCTTTCGTTACGAACTGAGCCGAGGAGTTCAACGGACTCTGCTCGGCGTCATTGGTGAAGAAGACGAACTGCGAAACGCCCCGCTCAAAGCAATTGCCGGTGTGGAGGATGTCCTCTCTGTCCTGAAACCTTTCAAACTTGCCAGCCGCGAATTCCACGAAGAGGATTCCGTTTTCGAGCTTGGTCACGGTGTGAAAATTGGCGGTGGGTCCATGGCTCTCATCGCGGGACCGTGTGCGATTGAAGGACCCGAAATCCTTCTCGAAATCGCTAAAGAGGTCAAAGCTGCGGGTGCGAATGTCTTGCGAGGAGGAGCCTTCAAACCTCGAACCAGCCCGTACAGCTTCCAGGGGCTTGGCGAAGAGGGTTTGAAGATTCTTCGAGAAGTCGGCGACGAAACGAAAATGCCTGTCGTCACTGAGGTGATGGACCCGCGACAGGTCGATTTGATCGACCAGTACACCGACATCCTGCAAGTCGGTGCTCGCAACATGCAGAACTTCAACCTCCTGATGGAAGTCGGAAAAACCGACAAGCCAGTCTTGCTGAAACGCGGAATGAGCGCCACCGTCCAGGACCTTCTGATGTCTGCTGAGTACATCATCGCTCATGGGAATAAGCAGGTGATTCTTTGTGAACGTGGGATTCGCAGCTTCGATTCCTCGACACGCAATCTGCTCGACCTGGCGATGGTTCCGAATGTCAAAGGACTCTCACACTTGCCGATTGTCGTTGATCCCAGCCACGCGACCGGTCGTCCCGATCTGATCCCCAGCATGGCGCTGGCAGCGGTCGCTGCAGGAGCGGATGGAATTCATATCGAAGTGCACAGTTGCCCGGAAAAAGCGATGAGCGACGGTCCACAGGCACTGTTGCCAAACCAGTTCACCGAACTCGCGAAGCAGATCCAGGAACTTGCTCAAGTCTTCAATAAAAAAGTTGCCACAACACCTTAAGGACCTGTCACCTGTCCGGAAACCCGATGGACTGGGGACAAGCTGGAGAGTGCCCCAATTGAGGACAGGGCACTTGCGTAGACGATTCACATCCTGACCAAGACTTCAGAGGAGAATTGATGAGCACTCACAGAATTCGACTGACTTTACTGAGTAGTTTGTTGTGCAGCCTGCTGGCATCCACAGCGACTGCGGACGTCAAAACGCCTGCTATTTTCGGGTCAGGAATGGTCCTTCAGCGAGAGATAGATGTCCCTGTCTGGGGATGGGCTGATGCTGGTGAAGAAGTGACTGTCTCGTTTCGCGACCAAAAAGTCTCAACGAAAGCTGGGAACGACGGGAAATGGCAAGTCAAACTGAAGCCGCTCAAAGTCGGTCAGCCAGGAACATTGACTGTCGCTGGCAAGAACAAGCTTGAATTCAAAGATGTCCTTGTTGGGGAAGTCTGGGTGTGCAGCGGTCAGTCCAACATGGGCTGGTCGATCGCCCGTGGTCTCGATGCCGACCTTGAAGCCGCTGCGGCTCAAGATCCTGATGTTCGACTCTTTCAGGTTCCATTGACCACTGCTGAAACTCCTCAAGAAGACGTCAACGCCGAATGGCGAACTGCTGCTCCAGACAACGTTTCCTCGTTCTCAGCTGTTGGATATTTGTACGGCCGACAGTTGCACCACACGTTGCGCGTGCCAGTTGGTGTGATCATGACTGCCTGGGGTGGAACACGAGCAGAGGCTTGGACCAGTCCCGAAGCCATGGCGAAAACAGAAGCCCTCAAACCAATTGTTGACGCTTGGGATGAACGGGCAGCCAAATATGATGCTGCCAAGGCGAAGGCTCAGTTTGATACTGCCATGAAAAGCTGGACCGAACGGGCAGCCAAAGCAAAGGCCGCCGGAAAGCGAGCACCAAGACGACCACAAATGCAGGGGCCGCCACGCAAAGATCGGCATCACTACAGCACTCTCTACAACGCAATGGTTGCTCCGTTGACTCCGTACGCGATTCGAGGAGCAATCTGGTATCAGGGAGAATCGAACGCAGGACGCGCAGAACAATATCGCACGTTAATGCCGACGATGATTCAAAGTTGGCGAGATGCCTGGGGACAGGGGGACTTCCACTTCTATCAAGTTCAACTTGCCAACTTTATGGCCATCACGGATAAACCCGAAGAAAGTGCCTGGGCAGAGTTGAGAGAAGCTCAGGTGATGGCTGGCGATGCAATTCCGAATGTTGATGCGGTATGCATCACCGATATCGGAGCCGCGAAGGACATTCACCCCAAAGACAAACAGAACGTTGCTAAACGACTCGCACGCTTGGCACTCGTCGATATCCACGGAATGAAGTCCATCACACGATCAGGACCAACCTACAAGTCGATGGAAGTCAAAGGGAACAAAGTGATTGTAACCTTCGAAAACCAGGGCTCTCCATTGGTCTCCTACTACAATGAGCCGTTGACTGGATTCGCGATTGCTGGCAAAGACAAGCAATGGGTTTGGGGAACTGCGAAAATCACCAGTGCCAACACAGTTGAAGTCTCCAGCCCGGAAGTCAAAGAACCGGTCGCTGTCCGATACAACTGGGCAAACAACCCACAAGGGACGCTGTACAACGCAGCGTATCTTCCGGCGTATCCTTTCCGATCAGACGATTGGAAAGGCGTTACAGTCGGCGCCGTAACACCATAGTCACTGACGTAGAGTAAACGGACGTTGGATACTCAGAATGGCCGGGGCGATGTGAATTCAAAAGATGATTTCATCGCCCCGGTTTTCGTATCCCCTCTGGGCTGATGATTCGTCAGTCGTTAGAGCAAATCCAATACTGGTCTTTACGTACTGCCTCGTGGCGAGCATTCTATGAAGTCGTGAAAGTGCCCTTCACGGGCACGACAGGCATTGGAAATGCTCTCAAGCAAATCTGAAATTCGTCTTAACAGTACTGTCTCGTGGCATCAGCGTATGGGCTTATGAAAACGTACTTCGCGGACACGAGAAGCATTGAAAATGCTCTAACCTGAAAAATCAACATGCATTGGCTGGCCGTTGCACTGGGAGGAAGTTTGGGAGCGATGACTCGCTATGCCCTGAGCTCCTGGATGATTCGAAAGTTTCCGATGGGGACGTTTTTCGTCAACGTTGCAGGCTGCTTTCTCATCGGCCTGATTCTGGCACTCTCCGTTAAAATGGACTGGCCCAGCCCGAGGGTGCGCGCGTTTCTCGTTGGTGGGTTTCTGGGATCATTGACGACATTTTCAACGTTCGCGTATGAGTCCGTCATCCTGTCAAAACAGGAGAGCCTTTCGATGGGAGTGCTGAATCTCGCTGCGAACTTAATTGTTGGGTTGCTCTTCGTATGGGGCGGAATTGTTCTGGGGGAAGCGATCGCTGCCTCCTCTATCGCCGAGGCGTCTCTTGGGGAGTAGCTGATCCTCCGCTGTTCCACCACCAATTCTTGGTCACAGTATTTGGCTGAAACCGCTCGCTGTAGAGCCGCGGTTGAACTTCCGTGTTGTTGATCACCTGGTTCATGCGAATTGTGACTCCGCCAATCAACCCAAGCAACATTCCGCGTGAAGACTTACGATACGTGGCTGCCGACTTCACAAATTTTGGAACAGGGTACGATTCCAGCGGGAGTCGTTCATCGTTCAATAAAGTTGCGATCCCGGTTGTATCGTTTCCGAATGGGCGTTCTGATTTCACGAGTGCCGCAACGAGTGAGAGGTCGTACAAGCCCTGAAGCTTGGCAAATGCGGTATTCGCATTTGCCAGCTCGTCAAACTTCTCGGAAAAGAGTTGTGCAAACTTTTCCGTCGTCTTTCGAGTGAAGTCGGCATCTCGACGTTGACCACTTGCGTCGGCGATTTCCTCTTGTGCCATCAGTTGGGCACGCTGACCTTTGATCTCGAATACCGATCGGGAATCGTTCGTCCCGATGCTTTCGTAACTGGGGACGAACCACCAACGCTGAAGACTGTTGCCTTGCGGAATGAGCAGCGAAAGATGGCTGCGGACTCCTCGCACTCCAGAGGGTTCCGTCCCTAGAGCGATTTTCTTCATGCGTAAATCTGCTTCTGCCAGAGCCAACGCGAAATGAGAATCTTCCGGGACACCCCAAATCGAAATGACTTGATTCGCCAGAATTTTCCCCATCATTTGATAACGTCTTTGTGCAACAGATGTTGTTGTGGCATTGGAATTTCGACGAATATAGTTTTGCAGATTGCCCATGTTTTCATCGGTCGGATCAATCGAAACTCCCATCTCGGGTTGACCGCCCAGCGTCGCACGGAGTGCCACGACGAGATCGTCCAATTGCAGCGGCGGACGACCAGATGAAAGGCCAACAAGTTGTCCGTTTGGCCCGGGAGCGAATCCTTCTGCTGGCCCCACGATGAGCATGTCGTTGTTCGCCTGATCGACAACGATGAAGTCAATCCGTTGCAGGCCAGCCAAATACCGCAGCGAAGCGGGGATTTCTTCCCCCGCTTCAAGAGCCTGTTTCACGGCGGCGTCCAGTTGTTTTAGAGAGAGCGTTCTCGCTTCGGACTCTTCGATCACGCTCGCGTTGAGCTGTTCTTTCGAAAATTCTTCCTGAAGTTTTCTCAGTGCCGTTTTACTGATTCGCTTCTCACGCGTTGTCCCCAGAACCCCTTCGCCATCGATGATGATCCCGCCGAAATTTTGAAATCCGCCGCCTCCACCATTATTCCCACCAAACTGGGCAAAGAGTTCTGCGCCAGGGAGCAAGAAGCACGAAGAAAGTGACAGGGCAAAACAGAGAAAAGGCGTTCGCATTTCCGAGGCTCCAGTAAACTGAGTTCGAAGTTCCGGCACGTTATTCCCGACACTTTATCGCTCTCGCTACCCGTGAGATCACGGTTCTGGAAGGTAAACGCAAGGTTTCACGAAGCAGAACGAGAAGGGCACCATTGGATGTGCTCTGGCGTTTCAAAGTGAAAGTGTCTGGCGAACGCGCGTAACTTCATCGTATCAACGTTCGATTCATAAACGCGAAGAAGAATTGTTTTGAAACAGCGATTTTCTCGTTCTTCAAATCTTTTCATCCCTGAGAACATTCAAAGGGGATGTGGGATTCGAAAAGTGGAGCAATTGGCGCCCATTCGCATCCCGCACCTCCCACACGTCCTGATTTCCATGGTTGTCTGCCCCAGCTTGTTGGCGAGCAGTCTATGGAGTCATGGAAGTGGTCTTCACGGGTGTCCGGTAGGGAAAGTTGTTCTATTGCTTTCGCCAGAATTGTGGTGAAAAGAGAACCAGAATCGCGAAGAGTTCGAGTCGCCCCAGCAGCATTAACAGGGTCAGCAGGGCTTTCCCTTGCTGAGAGAATCCGGAGTAGTTGTCTGCGGGGCCAATCACTCCCAGTCCCGGGCCGATGTTGTTGAGGGTTGATGCGACTGCGGTCGCACAGTCAATGAGTTTTTCAGCTGCGGTATGTTCATCATGCTTCGCCCAAAGATCGTCCGGTTCGATCGTAATCAGCAAGAGCCAACTGGAAAGAAAGATCACCATGATCATACAGAAGTAAACGACGACGTCATTTCGAACGCGGTCATCGATCACCGACTTCCCCAGCCGGACAGGACGAACGACATTCGGTCGAAAGGCTTTTTCAATCTCCAGGAAGAAGATCTTTCCAAGCAGCACCCAACGAATCACTTTGATTCCACCCGCTGTCGATCCGGCACAGCCGCCGACGAACATGAGCAGAAAAATGAGCCCTTTTGAAAACTCCGTCCAGTTCGAAAAGTCTTCACTACCGAATCCCGTGGTCGTCATAATACTCACGGACGTGAATAATGAATGCCGGAGAGCGGTGAGGGTATCGGGGTAAATTTCGTTCGCCATTAAGCTGATCGTCAGGACCAGCGAGGTCACGCCGATGAGAGCTAGGTAGGCTCGAAATTCAGGGTCGCGGGTCAAAAATTTTATTCGCTGCTTCCAGGTCAGCTCTGCTTTTCGATGCCGAAAGACAAGGTAATAAAGCGAGAAGTTCACACCAGCGAGGATCATAAATACGAGAATGATTGCTTCAACTGGCCCACCGTTGTAGTGACCAGCACTGGCATTGTGCGTGCTGAAGCCTCCGGTCGCCATGGTTCCAAATGAATGGCAAAGTGCATCGTACAAGGGGACATGAGCAAGCATCAGCAACACAGTTTCAAGAGCGCTCAAGGCGACGTAAATCGACCACATCAACAACGCCGATTCCTGCACGCGCGGCCGGACCGATTCCGTAATCGGACCGGGAACTTCACGCTTGAGCATCGCCTTTCCGCCTGCTCCCAGTTGCCCCAAAATTGCAACGAACAGCACGATAATTCCCATTCCGCCCAGCCAGTGCGTGAATGATCGCCAGAACATTACACAGCGAGGAACAAGATCAGGGTCTTCGAGTTCTGTTAACAATGAGGCCCCAGTGGTCGTGAATCCAGAGACCGATTCGAAGAAGGCATCGATCGGTGTCAGTTTCACACCGGGAGCACTTTCACTTCCAGAAAGCAGAAACGGCAACGCTCCCAGAACACCTGCCAGAATCCAACCGAGGCCAACAGTCGCGAAAGCTTCTTTGCGAAGAATCGACGCGTGCTTGTCAAAGCGTCCCCAAAGGTAAAGCCCACCACCAAGGCCCAAGCTACAGGCGATCGCCCCAATCAGGCCCCAGAATCCATCGTGCTCAAACGTTTCTACCTTCCCGACAGCAGGAAACGCCCAAGGCAGGCTGAACACCATCGATGCGCCGACCAGCAAGCCGAGCATCCCAAGCATCCGCGCAACGACAAACCAGTTCATGGTGTTCGATATCTTGTTGAAAACTTCTTCAGAAAGAAACGACTCTTATTCGCGAAGAGTATGCAGAACAGTAGCTGAATGCGAGAGTTCACAAACAGGGAGCATACAAGATTCGCTATCGAAGCGGAAACTCTATCGGCCTGCGTAACTCGTTCGAGCGATAAATCGCTGTGAACAGCTCCACAACAACACGTCCTTCTTCGCCGGTGACCATGGGGTCGCGATCATTCAAGACTGCCTGGAGAAAGTCCTGAATCTGCAATGTGTGATAGTGTTGAGTCGCGTTGATCTTCTGGAAGTGCTCACGGTCTTCCTGTTCGAATTGACTGAGGAGGTGTTCTTCACCGAGAATCGACCAGACGTCATTCAAGGGAGGATCTGCAATTTCACTCATCCCCGCGACGAAAGAAGCTCCGGTGTCGGTTTGGACTCCGACTGACGCACCGTTGGAACCATGCACATGCACTTTGGTGTAAATTCCGGGGTTCTGAGAGAGGCTCGTCACAAGATTCCCCAGTGCTCCGCTACGGAAGCGAATGTTTGCTACGGCGGTATCTTCCACTTCGATATAAGGGTGATTCAAGTTTCCCCAGTAGCCGGAGACCTCAGCGATCTCACCCATGAACCATTGGAGTAAATCAAGCTGATGCGGCGACTGATTCACCAGAACACCGCCCCCTTCGGTCTCCCATTTTCCACGCCACGGATCAGATTGGTAATATGCCTGATCCCGCCAACTGAACATGGAAAATGTCCCCAGAACCGGCTGGCCGATCTTTCCTGCATCGATGGCCGCCTTCATTCGCTGTACCGGTTCGAACAACCGGCGTTGACTCACGACGCCGAGTTTGACATTCCCATCCTGAGCGGCACGAATCATTGCATCGCAAGCTTTCAGAGAGGATGCCAAAGGTTTTTCAACCAAGACATGCACTCCCGCTTTCGCAGCAGCGACTGTTGGTTCTTCGTGGAGCGGATGCGGCGTGCAAATCATCACAGCATCCAGCCCGGCGGTCTTGAGCATCTCGGTCAGCGAATCAAATGGTTGTGCCCCGTACCGGTCTGCGAACTGCTTCGCACGACTGAACTGAGCATCGCACGCTGCGACAAAGTTGGCTTCGGGCAATTCAGTGAGAGCAACCGCGTGTAAGTCTCCCACTTTTCCACAACCAATAATTCCAATCCGCAAGCCGCTCATTCATTCCCCTCCGGAAAATAGATCTCGACCATGCGATGAAGAAATTCCAACGATTCCCGCATTTCGCCCAGCCCATTCATTCCATCTTCAATGCTGATCCAGCCCGAGTAGTGATGTTCAGCCAGGATTGTGAAAATGGCATCATAGTCGTTGATTCCTTTTCCGGTGACACCATGTAAGAGCGAATCGGAATACCCGATGGTTCCATCACTTTGCAACAGGTCATCAAGCGTCGCTCCTTCCACGAGGTAACGATCACTCGCGTGCATACTCACCACACGGTCAGCGACATGCTTGAGGAGTTCGATCGGATCATCACCTGCGACAACAGCATTGGATGGGTCATATTGAACGCCGAAGAATTCTCGCTCTGGAAAGGCTGCGAGAAGTTCCAGAAAGACCTCTTGCTTTTGTGCGAATTCGGGATACTTCCAAAATCCATCTTTGTAGTGGTTCTCAAGCCCTAAGATGACACCGTATTCGCGGGCGACGGGAAGTAACTCTTCGAAGCATTCACAAACCCATTCGATACCCTGCTGTCGGCTCACTTCCGGAAACCGTTGCCCGCTCAATACGCGGCAAACAGTCCCTTCGCCCCCAAGGTGATGGCAGGCTTGAATCATCGCGATTTCACGATCGACCGATTTTTTGCGACCCTCTGCATCCGGGTTTGTGAAATCGGGAGAGCAACAGAGCATCGGCATCACAAACCCAGCTGCGTGAATCGCATCGCGAAGTCGATCGAGATACTCCCGCGAAGTGCTCGTGAAAAAGCCGTCGTACATCTCCAGCCCATCCGCCGGAAGCCCTTTCGCCATTTCGATCCAGTCAAAGACCGACATCGTTCGCGCACCAGCGATCTCATCAAGATAACATTTCGGGAAAGCACTGATTTTAGGTGGCATGTTTCTTCAATGCGAATTTGTCGAGGAACAGTTTGATTTTTCAAGATAGTAATTTGCAGGCGGTTCCTCGACCACCCTGTCAGGAAGCGGAACAGTGGACATTAAGGTGTGTATGTAGGTGAGCATGAAAATGTTGACTGAAGAGAGTGTTGCCTCCAGCATTGCCTACAATGCGAGGCATATCACTGTATGCACTTCAAGTATTTGCACCTCAAGCTGGATCGCGTCGAATGGTTTCTCGCCCACTTCTTTTGATTCTCATTCCATTTGTTCTCATCGTTGCAACGTGTGGCACTTCGGGTGTTGCTCAAGAAGTGGCAGGAGAGAAGGTACTGAAGCATCAGGTCCGAACAATTTCAGGCTGGACGGTCCACGTCGATGAAGAACTCATTTCCGGCCAGGCTGATTCACTTGGGGACGTTGCGTTGCGACTTCTCGATAACAAGCTCTTCGAAATCAAACTTCGCCTCCCTGCGGAGCGAGTGCAGCAGTTGCAAACGATCCACATTTGGATCGATGCTCACCATGAACTGACCAGCATGCAGTATCATCCCGGATCCGGTTGGCTGAAGGAGCATGGTTACGATCCGAAGATGGTCAAGTCGGTTCACATCCCTCGAGCTCAGCGTTTTGTGGACCACATCGCTCAACATGCTCAGCCCTGGGCACTCTTGCACGAACTGGCGCACGCCTACCATGACCAGTTCCTCGGCTGGGAACACACCGGCATTCGGCAAGCTTACGAGGAAATGAAAGAGTCCGGAAAATTCGAGCAGGTTCTTCACATCAGCGGACGTCAACGCACACATTACGCCTTGACGAATCCAAAAGAATTTTTCGCCGAAATGAGCGAGGCATTTCTGGGAACAAACGATTTCTATCCTTTCGTTCGCGGGGAACTTCGTGAAGCTCTCCCGGAAACGTATGCACTGATGCAATCGATTTGGCTGAAACCGAACTGATTTTTTGAACGACTTCCGCTTGCTGGAAATTTGAGGCGTCGATTCGTGTAGCTGTTGAATTCAGGAGTGACTAGAATTCCGTCGAGAGTCGTTAATTCAAAGAAAATGCCGACTTTTTGTGATCCAGACCTACTGGATCTCGTTTTTTTTATACCCACTCCACATTCTTCCTTCGGAACGCTCCACTGTGACTGAACTCTTACTTATGTTCGTCGGCCTGTCTGTTGTGATCGTAATCGCAGCCATATTTCTGGCCAGCTCTGCAGACGTCATTGCCGAAGGAACCAATCTGGGGCGATCAATGGCTGGGTTGATTCTGCTTGCCGGAGCAACCAGCTTGCCGGAGTTGATGGTCGGCTGGACCGGAGTGAAGATCGAAGCCTTCGACCTGACCATTGGAGAACTTCTCGGTAGCTGTCTACTCAATTTGTTGATTCTGGCTCTAATGGACCTGCTGACCCGCACGAAAGGGACGATGCTCTCGCGAATGTCCTCCGCCCATGCACTCTCCGCAGCGACCTGCGTCTTGCTTGCAACGATCGTTCTGATCAGCTTGCTTCTACGAATCGAAACCACATTTCTTCGCTTGGGAGTCGGGTCCTGGGTCGTGGCAGTGGTGTACTTTGGATGCATGCGGCTTATCTACAAAGACCAGAAGATGCAAGAATCGACACCCGAACCTGCTTCGAGTCCAGAAACAGTTCAGGAATCGCTCGTTAAAGCATTCGGAATCTATATCGCTGCCGCAGCAGTGATTTTCTTTGCCGCTCCGAAGCTGGCTGTCTCAGCGGATCACCTCGCGCATGAATCAGGACTTGGCGAAACGTTCTTTGGAACTGTGTTCGTTGCCTTGATCACATCTTTGCCGGAACTTGTGGCAACATACACAGCGATCCGAATCGGAGCGTTTGACATGGCGGTCGGGAACATCTTTGGAAGCAATTGCATCAACATCTTCATTATTTCAATCGTCGATGCTGCCTCCGCCTCCCCCATCCTGTCTGTCGCTTCGCTGACTCATACGTTAACGGCTGCGTCTGTCGTCTTGATCACAACTGTCGCCGTCGTTTCATTACTTTATCGTGCCAAGAAAGGCATCCTTCTTCTCGAGCCGGATGCCATCATGATCATATTACTCGTGATTGGATCACTGTACCTGGTCTACCAACCCCCAACCATTGGCCTCGCACAGTAGGAGACCGCACTGTAAGGAAGATACCGTGAAGGCTGGTCTTTCGACACACGACAGGGCGAACCGGGGACCTGCGCAACCAACATCTATAAAGTGCAATGAGGGAATCAAGACGGTCTCCGCAGTCTGTGATTTCAGTCAGTCATCAAAACTGAAAAAAGAGAAGTCACTCCGGTGTTGTTCCCAGCAGCGTTCTGGTTGGTTACGATTCCTTCTCGAAGCTTTAATTGGTTCACAATATGTCGATGCTTAACAAGACGTTTGCTCTGACAGTTCGTGCTTTGCGCGTCGACTCTCGAAATCTTTCTCCGCACTTGATGCGAGCCGGGCTGTGCTTTTTCGTTTTTATTTTCCTGATGTCCGTTCATGCGGAACTCAGGTTTCAGGCTCCGGGAAGGACGCTGTTCGGCTGGATCATTTATGCGAACACCGTTTTCGCTTCATTTGTCGTTCCGATGCTTTTTGCAACAGCGATCACCGAAGAGAAAGAAGAACGGACTCTGGCCCTGCTGCAAATCGCGGATGTCTCACCATTCACGCTGCTGATCGGAAAATCGCTCCCGAGGATGCTATCGCTGTTCCAAATTTTCATTATTCAGCTTCCATTTTGCATGCTTGCAATCACCTTAGGGGGTGTTTCCCTTGAACAGGTTCTGTCATGTTATATGGCAGTTGGCGCGTACGCGTTCTTTATTGCGTGCGTCGGACTGTGGTGCTCGGTCATTTTCCGATCTTCCGCAAGTGCCATGGGTATGGCAGGGATTCTGGTGTTGGCGTACCACCTCTTGCCACTCATCTTGCACGGCATCTTTTCGATGTTGTCGATGTATCCGTCCTGGACTCCGATTTCTCTAAAAGTGATTCAAGGTCTCGGATACTTTTGGCCCACATCGATATCAACTCAGCTGCCCATCATTCTCTCTCCAGGGTATTCAGGTGGAATTCCTGAGAAGCAGATTGCTGTGAACGTGATTACGGGACTCGTGTTTTTCCTACTGTCGCAGCGGACCTTTCAATTCTTCAATCGCGAAATCGACAGTGCCCCCGTCCGGCGTCGATCACAAAAAACTTCAGAGAAATCATCGAGACGCCGACGGGCCTGGGGTTCTGCCATTCTTTGGAAAGAGTTCTATTTTGGGGCGGGAGGACATCTCTATCTCATCGGGAAATTTGTGTTCTACGGTCTGACGGTACTACTCATCTCCTTGGCAATTGCAGGTTGGCAATGGAGTAAAATGAACCTGGAATACACTGCGGTGATTTCGACCAACGTGATGTTCTTTCTATTCTTCCCGCTCGAACTTGTGCTGACTATCGCGAGAGTTTTTTATCCAGAGGTTCGAGACAAAACACTCTCTTCGCTGGTCATGTTGCCGCTTTCCATCCGGCAACTTGCCTATTCAAAAATCATCGGTGGACTGCTGGGCCTCATCCCCGTTTTGACGTACCTGTCGCTCGGTTTACTGATTCACCCGGATCCACTTCAGTCAATCTGGAAAGAGTTCCAGAGTAGCCCACTGGAGATGTCTCTCGTTATTTTGAACATCCTTGGACAGATCCTGTTGTATTTACATGGTGTGGTCTGGTTGTCAGTCCGGATGAATGGTTTGTGGGCTATTTTCGCCGCTGGCATCATCCAATACTTCGTAATGCTCTTCATCGGACTGTTTTTCATGTTGATGATCGCCTACTCAGGAGTTTCGATTCCCGATCAGGCTGGACAGTTCATCGCATTTCTCGCAGCTGCAGTGGTCTTTGCCTTCACGCTGTTTCTGCATATCAATACCGGATTCCAACTGAAGCAGAAGGCGGCTCAAGCGTAGAACCAGTCCGAAAACCTCTGAAATAGCCGCTTTTCTCAACGTTTGAGAGGGCATTTTCAAGTTTCAGGATCAGTTCTAAAGATCTTGATCGTTTTCAAAACGCTTCAAATACAGATTTCCTTGACAGAGTCGCCCCTCAACATCCGGTCAAGCTGCCCGGACCTTTCTGGAAAGAACGCACACGTTCTGCCTCGTGGTGATGTGCAATTATCAACTTGAAAAGGACTCTCCACGGGCACGGAAAATAACGAGCGATCTCTGAGACTTACCAGTCTTCGACTTCATCCCCGGCATCGATTGTCGTGAGTGCCTGGCGAACTTCGAAGGGGGCAGACATGCTGTAGAAGCGGACAGCGCCATTACCCAATAACAGATTCCCTCCGCCGCGATGTGCCGTTTCAGAATCTTCGTTGATTGCCGACAGGTAGTCCCCATCAACATCGTTTGGTGACATCCAATGCACTGCATCTTTTGGCAAGGTTTCCATGACCATGACAGTGTTTGAGGTTCCATCTTTGATTTCATCAAATTGACGCGAACGTTCCGGGTGGAAGAAATTCTCTTCCCCGACAATCGCCTGATATGCGGTGTGCGTCGGCGGACCTTCCGTTGATGGACATTGATACAAAGCGATGACCGTTTCACGAGCTTGCGCGTTGACTGGATCACTCCACGGTTTGGTAAGGTCAATCATTTTGTACAATGCTTGCTGATCAATAAAAGGCAAGATCAGAGTCCGCCAACTGTGCAGCCGGTTTCCACGTTCATCAACGGTGTATGCCGGAGGAAGAGATTGATACGTCTCCGCATAATTGTGAATGGCAATTCCGATTTGCTTGAGATTGTTTTTGCATTGAGTTCGCCTCGCAGCACCTCGAGAGGTCCTCGTTGCTGGCAGAGACAAGGCCACGATGACCGCGATAATTGCCAGAATGACCAAGAATTCAATGAGCGTCAGACCGGATCGATCCCGATGCCGTTTTACCTGGTCGTATAGAGAGTGCTGAGCCATCCAAACGCCTTTCCATACTGATTTTCGAATTGCTTGTTCGCGCCCCTAACTGG
Source organism: Thalassoglobus polymorphus (assembly GCF_007744255.1). Classification (GTDB taxonomy): domain Bacteria; phylum Planctomycetota; class Planctomycetia; order Planctomycetales; family Planctomycetaceae; genus Thalassoglobus; species Thalassoglobus polymorphus. The sequence continues at coordinate 5,725,681 of NZ_CP036267.1, forward strand.
CACACGCCAAAGCAGATTCGCCGAACATGACCAACGAAATTCAGCCCTATTGAATTGGTGACCCTTGATGAGTTGCCCGTTTTTACGAAAAGATGACCAAAATTGTTGGAAGATTTTCAGTTTGCTCACAGAAAGAAGCAGTTTTCGTGGGGGATAACTCCGTTGAAAAACGTTGAAAAGGAGTCGAATACGGCATAAAACCTGATTAAAACCCTGGGATACTGCCAATTGAATCAATTTTCGGATTAGAATCTCGCTGATTGAGCGTCACTGTCGGAACTGAGGACAGTTTTCGGTTTGCGAACATGTCGAGTTGTGATAAAGTTCCGCAGACAACGCCCTGTTGCGATGTACTGAGACCTGAACATTGTTTTGACTTCAGGTGTCGATTTCAGGTGTCAGTGAACTGAAACAACCCCCAGCTGAGCAATTTTTCAGTTCAGCTTAATGGATATCGAAACAATTCGGAGAGGTGGCAGAGTGGCCGATTGCACTGGTCTTGAAAACCAGCGTCTCGCAAGGGACCGGGAGTTCGAATCTCCCCCTCTCCGCTTTTGATTTTTCTGTGACACTGAGCGACAGGATGAGTGATCTCCTGTCGCTTTTTGCATTTGTGGTTGACCGCATCCTCCGCTTTCAGGCTCACCACCGCCCTCACAGCACCAGCCGGCACGACATCCAAAGACGCTGAAAGTTCCTCTGAGACAAAAACGTGTGCGACAGACTGTGCAAAATTCTGCGCAACGCTTTTAACCCACGCTTGTCAGCCGTGGACTGATCGGGTGGGGATTGTCACCTGGCCCATGTGGTCGGCTACAGCAGTTTGCTCGACCGTGTGCCCGTGAAGAACGCATTTCTCTAGAACCAGTCCGAAAACCTCTGGAATAGCCGCTTTTCTCAACGCTTGAGAGAGCAATTTCAAGTTTCAGGATCAGTTCTAAAAAATGCTGTTCGCCACGAGGCAGATCCTGCAAACCAATTCGAAAGATGCTTTAGCATCTGGATCAAAAATGGGGAGCAGTTCACAGGGATTTGCACCCCTTGAGACCAAACTCGGGACACGTACAAATCATTGCACTCGAGTATCCTTACCCCCTCGGTCTAACACAGGGGCCTCGGAATCGACTGGGATAAGGTTGTATTCAAATCCTAGAGCGGAGACAAATTCTCGAAAAACATGAAAGGAATCGAAAGAGTCAGGTCGAACGACGATGGCCAAGTGATTATCGCTGGGGTGAAACGGGCTCAACAGATCTCTTAACTGAGAGATGGATTGAGGAGTTCCATCTAACCGAATGCCTGTGATTGGGTTTGGTGTTGTCTGCAGAAAACCGGTTTTAACACCGAGAGCAAGAAAATCTTTCGTATTCAAACCTCGACGAATTCCGAATCGATCATATTCGTGCCAGAGATAAACTCGATCATACTGAATTACGATGGCAACTTCTGACTTTCCTCTCCCGGGACGAAGGACCGGAGTTTTTATCTCCGTCACCCGTTTCTTCTCTTCTGCTATGCGGTCTCTGCGTAGTGATTCAAGATTGTGTTCGGCATCAGCGATGGCCCGGCGCGTAGACTCATACTCAGATTTCAACCGAGCATGCCGAGTTTGTTTCGACTGTAGTTCGTCTTCTAGCTGCTGTTGCAGCCGTTTCTGTTTTTGTAGTTCAGATTTTAGATTCCGCCATTCGTGAACAAGCCTCTTAGTGTCTGTCGGAGCAAGCAAGTTCAAAGTCTGTTTCTGGCCATCTTGTAAATCAAACAGTTCGGACAGTTCCTGCCTGGCAGAAATGAGGCGAGCTTCCAGTTTCCGGGTACTCAATTCCTCAGTTTTGGTTGACTGAATCTCTGGACTACTCAATTGGAGCATGATCACCACGAGCAGAGCGATAAAAAGAATTCCACCGAATGTGTTACAGATGGTGTCCAGAAGCAATTCTAAACTGTCGCCATGGTGTACCTTTCCTCTTATCAAAGTGCACCACCTTTTTCAGCAACGAAAAAACGTTGATTTTGCCCAATAACATCAAATCCATAACGAATATTTCGTGTATCAAAAGACTTAGAAATCTTCTCAAATGATTCGGTGCCATCAGGGCGAATTACAAGAAAGTAATAATTTGAAGAATCGTTCTCTGTAGTGACCCAACTCAAAAATTTCTCGCAAGCCAAATTTCTAATGAACGACTGACTCTTCGATTCAAAAATATTTTGATGAGGTGCTTTTCCAATCGGTGAAACTTCAATTTTCCTATCCGAGATGACAACGACAAACCCGTTTTTTTGCTGACCGCTCGCAAATTCATAAACTGGCAGATCGTTTTTGACCAGTTCGTCAATTTCATTTTTGAGGCGAGATTGCTGCAACCTTAATTTCTCTAGCTCAGCTAGTTTTGCATCAAGCTCGGTTTGCATCATTTCATCTTCTTCAACTTGGTTAAGACTTTCCGCAACTTTCTGCTTCTGGTCCGCGATGACCTCATTCAGTTGTTGAAGCTCAGATTCAAAACCCTCAATGTCTTTGCCGAGTTGAGCAAGCGGGATCGCTGAAGCAGATCGAAGTAATTCGTCAGATGCAATGAGATTTTCGCGTGCCTCACTGATTCGAGCCTGCAATTCTTCGAGCTCTGAAGTCATCTGATCCACGTCTCGCGAATTCTCCGGAGACGTTTCATTCTGCTGGACTGTTTTTTGTGCGACGAGTTCAAGGCACAACAAGAGAACAATCATGATCACGACCCCAATCGTAGACATGATAATATCCTGGAATGCAAAAAGCGTCGGGACTGGCCCAGATCGTTTTCTACGATGCCTCATGAAGCGGAGTCCATTTCAAACGGAGTCAGACGAAGCCTTCCGACGATGTTTCGCACACAGTATTCACTACAGTCGTCGAGAAACTCTTCCTCTTTGCTCTTAACAAATGAAAGCACAAGCTGCACAACGAGAGCTGCAATGAGCCCTTGAAGCGTAGTTTCAAATGCAACGGATAATCCACCAGTGACATTCTGGAGTGAAGATTTAATCTCACTCAACTCTTGAGTCTTGGCGAGAACAGCACCAAAGCCTCCAATCGACAATGACAGTCCCTGAACCGTCCCTATGAATCCAAGAACTGGAATGGCCCAAACAAAAGCGTTTATTAAGGAGTAGCTGCTTTCAACGATTGACTCATCCTGGACACCTTGGGATCTCAAGATTTCGTCTAGGTCTGAAACTCTCCCCAGATTCCTGAGGTTCGAGAGTGCAATATCGATTCGGTTGAAAAGCAGAAACTGGCGCGGCTCGTCAACGAATTCATACATCCGCTTTGTGACTTCTCCAACCGTTGACGGCGAAAGTACAAATTCCGGATTTGAGGGAATGAGTGGACACTTCAGTGCCGCGCGCTGAAGACGGAGTTTAGACGCTTTTAACGCAAGAATAGAAATGGACCAGTTAAAAAAAAGGACGATCACATAAGGAACTGCTCCACGCTGAGTAAACATCGCTGCAAAGTAAGTACTGTGCAAAGGAATCAATATCAGGAAAAACAGGACGGTTCCGATCACAGCCAGTAGCAATGAACAAAACTTATTCACTCGTGTGAAACGCCCTCCCTGAAACATCATCTTTTGTTCTGGATCAGACCGAAACCACACAAGCTTCTCGTCTTCGGTCTTTGTTGAAAGCGTCATTAAGAATTATCACCTTAATTAAATGATTAGAGTTTGAAATCTCACCTGTTTCACACAAATTGTCCCTCGGTGAAAACCCGGTGAAAACTCAGGATTTATCATTTCGTGAAAGCAAAAGAATCGCCTGGGCTGTACCGAGGAATATCGACCAGAATACAAAAAACAAATACCCGATGAGTGGTGCAATGCTCGCAGCTGATAACTGCATCACCCCAACCGATGAAAGAGCTATCGCTGTGAGAAGCCATTCACCTCCAATGATGAAACAAATATTGCTGGTAATTAAGACGACAGCTCCTATCCATGCACTGACGCAAAAAACGACTGTCAGCAACCTCATCAAAAGCTTGAGGCTCATCGAGAAAACAGCGACTCCTTCCAGTGCGGCGTTGGCTCCACTTTCAATTTTTATGTTCAGCCAATCTGGACGAAGCGTCGCATACGCAGAGCCAATAAACACAACGAGCGACTCACCTGCTACTAAGAGCAGTAGTATTTTCATAACCAGATCATCTCTTTCCAAAGCATAATAAACCGAAATTCCTGCTATCCCAACTCCTGTCGACAACAGGAGCACTGAAATTGCATTGGGGAATGCCGGAGTCGCCAAGGTGTTCGGAGTGTTACGCACCAGTTCTTCAGAAGCAAAGCTGAGGTGCACAGCAACATATTTCAAAGCAGATAGTATCAGGACCGAGCACATGCCCCAGAGTATGGCCTGAATACTATCCGACTTGACGCCCTGCGTGATAACGACTCCAAACCATGAAATTATCGCGACTGTCATGGCAAGGCTGCCACGTTTAATCATTCCATGAAAGGTGGCTTCAAGCCCTGCTGCCGTAATGGTGCTTCGAACACCATCAAGGAGTGCGTCCCAGAAGATAGTTTGTCCGTGTGAGTCACTTCGAAAAGTTGGGAATTTCTCCTTGCTCTGCTTTTTAACTTTGACATTTCCCGAAGTCTCAAGTCCATCAACTTCTGAAACCGCAATCCACTCATCCAGATTTTCGTTCCAAACGAGATCGTCATCGCTAATTCTTCCGTTGCGGCAAAGCTTCTCAAGCTTGGCAAAAGAAACCGGCCCTTTCTGGACATCATCGATGGTGTAGTACCAAGAGGTTGAACCTTCGGAAGCGGTGCTTTCTTCTTTAACCTCTTGGTGATTCGTAGCGACTGCTTCAGCAGCTTTCCGTTCAAACAGTCCCTCTATTCGATTAGCTGGAACCCAGGTGCTACGGTCGGTTGAAACTTCATGTTCATCGTGGAGCCGCCCTCGGTTTTTCAAAGAGGCAAGTTGATCGAGGGTGAATGGCCCCATTATTTTCCCACGAATTCGAACAAAATACTTCTGATTATCCACAGTCGACATAACAAACCTTTAACTTGTTCAAGAGCGCTAGAATCTCTGTCAGTAACTCTCGCTTCAGGCAAACTCAGAGAGAATCAGGGAGATGCCACTTCACGAGGCATCGCGAAAACCGGACGCCCGGGAACCACAAAGGATTTCGCAGAGGACTTGAGCTCGATTTTCCCGGTTTTCACCTCCCCGATATTTCGCCATTGGGATGATGTTTTTTCAGCATCGGTGAAAGCAACGTACAAATCCCAGGCCCCCTTTGACTCCCATTGAGTCTCCATGGAAACTTGTGGAACACTTGCACGAATCCACCCAACCATGATGGTCTCAGAATCGAGTTGGCGGCCCATTGCTGCCTGAGAATTGGCGGCCTCTTTCCACACTTCATCAAACCCCTTCAGGCGACTCATTTTCTCCAGGACTTGCGATGCTTCACTTGTCGCTGCCTTCCCTTCCAGATCATCTGGATTCATCCATCGAGCAACCGGGCTGATCTGGGCTCCCTGAAGAATATCAATGTGCGCCTTCAGTGCCTCACTTAAAAAGACATCACCTTCTGCCGCCATTTCTAAAACTCGACGCAGCAGGTCGAGCTTGAGGAATGCGTTCATTTGTCCGTTATTGAGAATCGAATCAGCGAGATCCTTACAGAACTCATTCCAGTTTGCAGCGTCAACCTCATTCAATTCTCGTTGTGCCCAATCTGCAACTTCGCTGCAAGGTGATCGAACAGCCGAGAAGTTTTTCAGGTCGCTAAATTTGACATCACCACATTCTCGCAATTCATCGGCGCCATACCCGACGAAGTGGCTAAAACGGAACAGACCACTGTTTATTTTCTTCTCTTCTGGCAGATAATATCTCTTCCCCTGTTTGGTTTGCAGAATCCACGAATCAGCAATCAGCGGTGTCGCCAGAATCTTTGTGAGTTTGTCCTTTAACTTTGGTGATGTATCGCCAGTAATCGGAACTCGACGCTCTATCGACTTCAGCTGAGTGATGTACTTGTTCAGCAATTCTAAATCGGGAGCAGTCGGATAATCGTTGAGAAATGTCTCACAGGATTGAATGCGGCTTGCCACCTCATTTGGAGAGGTCGGCCACTGTTTGCTCCAACTGCGTGTGAGCTCCGACCATTCCAACCCCGCACTCCAAAGCTCAGCTTCAGAGGCCACGGAAGCGAGTAACTTTGATGAATCCTCGTCTTCGATCACGTTTGCATACTGCTCAAGTGCCTGCCTGTAATCTTCAATGTCGGACTTCACATCAATTGGGCTTTTTGTGATGAGAGCTGCAGTCGTCACATTGGATCGCTTCGTGAAGAGTTCCACAAGTTTTTTGCGTTCATCGATCAAATGTTTGTGACGTGACGAGAGACTATTGATCTGCCCGCTGATGGAAGAGTCAAGCCCCTTCGACTTCGCCAGGATTGAAGGGAAAGCCGCTCCAATCTCCGTAAGCTTCTTCTGCAGAGACTCGCTTTGCGGGTCCGCACTCAATTCAGCCTCAGCAGAGATGAGCTGTGAAGTGACCTGCGAAATAGCGTCTTGCACTTCTCTTTGTTTTGCCAGCATTTCCTGACGATTTCGATTATCCCATTCGCTGCTGATTCGTTGCATCTCCAACTCGTCATCAGTTGTCTTGACAAATGGAGTTGCCTGTTCAATAAGCTGCATTGCCGCTTCGTATGAATCAGCCTCTTCAATAAGCTGAGAGAGTCGATCAAGCTGTTTCACACGATTTGACTCTGACTCAACTTCTTGATCCAGCCGTGTTTGAAGGTTCAGTAATTTTGGCCACTGCAAGACGTCTGAACGACTATTCAGGGCAGCTTCGGCCTTATCGTACTGCTCCTCATCCAACAGATGCTCGACATGATTTGCCAATGTTGTGACTGCGTTTGAGCGGACTTGACGGTATCCCAGAATCGAAACAACAGTTGTCAGTAGGACCAGGACTGCGACCACCCCGCCAAGTTTCAGTCGATGCGAGCGGACCTCCCCCATCCTGAGCGTTTCAAGACGATTTTCAAGCCGATTGGCGAGTAAATCAGGAACCGCTTTTTCGAGGCTCAGTATTTCGTGTTCGAGACTTTCGAGTTCTTCGATCGACCCACCATCGTTCAAAAGAATCTCCAGACGAGAGACTGCCAGTTCGTAGGCTTTCTCGTTTGCCTCTCTCTCTTCCTCATCAGAGATCCATCCCAAGACAGGCGCCACGCTGACAAACGTTGGAGCATCGTGGGGGAGTGCTGCTTCTCTAGAGACCTGTAACCAGCGGGTTCGAAGTGACTTTGCTTGTTCAATGTCTAACTCAGAAAAAGCTTGTTCGAGTTGCTCAGCCAACTCCTCAACCTCTTGTCTGGCCGCCTTTTTACTATGGCTTGCCAGGCTTTTTCGCAAAGAGGCGATCAATTTTTTCGGCGCGGGCTCCAGCCATTTTCCTGAATTGAGTTCATCAAAAACCTGCTTGAGTTGCTCTTTGTCACCAACTTGATGAGCCTCTTTCGCAACAGTCGCCATCTCCTTAAATCGAGCCTGCTCAAAAGTCCGAACATCCTCATCCCAGGTATATGTTTCCGGGTCTTCCTGTCTCAGTTGCCTAAGCACATCAAGCCGCATCTGGAGCGGTGCGCGAGCAAGGGACAAACGCCGATGCCTGGCCAGTAAATTCTGGAGAGGCTCCTCGATCAATTGAGCTTCGCTGAGTTGCTCAACAATACTTATCTTGATTTTTTCAGCCGCAGGAAGATCGTAGAGAAGGACAACTCCCGACCACTCCTCTGCTTCTGGAAATGACAATACCGAAACGACTTCGATCACATTCGGCGGCCCTTCTCCGAATTGAATTGCCTCTGAGCGGAGCCCCGCGTTCAGTAACTCTTCGACCCGACGCAATCGCTTGTTGATGTCCCGACACGCCTCGACATATTGCGCATTCGCAGACCGAAGATCGTCTGTTAATTCACAATCCTCTGATTGAATCGCATAACGAATTTCATCTACCACCGACTGGTAATCAATCATTTGGTGCCCTCCCGTTCATCATCATTGTTCATTGGAGCCCCAAACTCGACGAATGGGAAATATCCCGGTTCCACACCATTTGTTCCGTGTTGTTTAATCGAAACATATGTCAACTTGGCTTCATCGATCCTTTTAAGTAGAGCATCTCTTTCTTGGACGAAAACCTTAACGTTCATGTACCCTTTTTTCAGACTTTTTAACCTCTTTATAAGTTGTTGTGTTTTCATGTCTTCTTCATTTGAATCTTTCATAGAAATTGTCGTCAACTTATTACTCAAAACTCTCATGTTGTGTTCAATTTTCTCTATTGACTCTACATTGCTCAGGTTGAGCACTTTCAAATTCATACTACTTTTACTTGAACCATTAGCTTCTGAATTCAAGTTTGAGACCAACAACGCAGGTGCTTCATTCAATATTTTCTTCAATCTATCTATGTTTGAATTAAAAACTAACTTTGAATCAACCTCCCTTCTACTCGAAGTCTTCAGCAACACAAATGTCTCAAATTGAGATTTATCCACCTCATCGAAACTGACTCCCTTAGCATTTCTTAAATCATCAGAAAACTTATGGATTTGATTTATAGTTATTGATTCCAAAGAGATTCGGGGCTCATCACCCTTCCTTATTTCCAGTTCTGAAACCCTGTCTTCGGATACCAGATCGAATTCTTTTCCTGAAATCGCAATTTTACATTTATCGATCTTCAATTTTGCTGAGTATTCTTTCTCAGTGAACAAAGCATTGAAACCCAACGAGAAGAATCCTTGGTCACCAGTTGACTTATCATCTATTGATTGATTTACCAGCAAAACTGTCCACTTCTCATCTGTATCACCGTTGACAATCTCTACGACAAACCTCTTGATAAAATCAATTGGTCTATTGCGTTCAGGTTTTTCCACATTAAGAGATATCCTTAGGTGGTTTTCGTTACTACTGGTTTGTGTCAATCCACAAACTAGATATTGACTCCATCCTCCACCGTACTCATCCTTAACTTGGATTCTGGTTTTACCATATGGCTTATCGTTTTCTTTTTCTGGTGAAGAGTGAGAGTAATTGGAAACTAAATCATTTGGGACCCACAGTGAGAGAGATAAAGGTGCATCAGGCGGGAGCCGAAGTTTATCGTAGACGAGCTTGCCGTCACTTTTCGCGAGATCGTCTATCAACCAATTAAAAATCCCGGGTTTTGTATAAGTCGGCTCTTTTTCTTCGGCTTCTTGCTTGTCGGGCGACGGTCCTGCGGTGACTGATTCACCTTCCTTTTTTTCTGCGACAGGAGCACCTTCAGCACTTTGTCCCATACTGCCTTCGGTGTCGTCAGCTCCAGCCTCCGCGCCTTCTCCAGCGGTGTCTGTCTCCTTATCTGCCTTTTTATTTGTTCCCGAATTTCTTGAATCATCTTCCCCAGTTTCTTTCTCAAGACCTTCCCCCTCTCCCTCGGGACCTGATTCTTCCTGACTTTCGTTCTTTGCAACCGTCTCTTTCTGCGGCACGTTTTCAGGGGGATTCAACAACAAGATGGCAATCACGGCGACCAGCAGAGTTAAAACTGCAAAGAACGCACCCCATAGACCGACGTTTGACTTTTGAGCCTTCCGTTTACGGTTCTGACGACGACGTGACGGCGGGATCGGTTTTGGCGGGGTTGATTTATCTTGAGCGATCTTTATGGATGGCGGGCCAGCTTCGGAGTTGTTCCCATCGGAGACTTTGTCCTCAGCGAGCGGGGCGACCGGTTTTGAGTCCAGAGGGAGTTCCCCTGTCCGGGCTGCCGTGACGTAAACGCCGCCCGTTGCGACTCCGGGATCTTGACTCAAATCAATCCGTAATGCATTGACATGCCGTCGAGATTCATTGGCCTCCGACGACCCTGCCAACACACAACGACACTGGCAAACTGCTCCTTTAGGCAGCTTGGTAAAGTAAGTGCTGAAGGTCACGTCCCAGCGTTTTTCGGTCGGGAGGAGTGCAATCGATTCTTCGATTAATGGCAACAGGTCCATGCCTGGTTCGAGAATGATGTAAACGAGTCTGTTCGGATCAGCAAGAAAGGCTTCGGCCAGAACGCCTCCCCAGCCTGCATCGCCCGTCATTTCTTTCCATTCCTGACAGACTTTCGGCTGAATCTCTTCAGAAGGGATGACTCTCTCATTTTGAACGACTCGCGGTACGCCGTCCCAGTCTGAACGCATCAAACCGGAACTTCCTAGAAACCACCCGGGACCAGCAGCGGGCCGGTCTTCCCGTTCGAGCACAACATGGTGGGCCAGCTTGTTTGTTCGTTGAGAATAATCCAATCCGTGATCAGAAATACGAGAGAGCACATGCCGACGTTGCCCCACGAGAGACAAAAGTATGTGTGAAGAGACGACAGGGTTTAACTTCGCTTGTGGATCCCCTGGCGGAAACACTGGTCGATATGCACTGAGACCTTCCAGGGCCGTCGCGACCGGAGCTGGCATCCCGGAAGAACTGAGAACCGTACAGAACCCACGGCTTCCAGGCTTCAAACCTTTGGGGGCAGATGTGTAGAGCAACTCTTGCATCAGCTTGCTCCTTCTTTAGCTTTGATCCCCGGAATCAATCCGGGAATACAGCGATGAAGCGAATATAAATACGGGACAGTCACCCAGAATGGATTTGCCTCGGAAGGACGCATCGCAAGCATTCCGTTCTCACGATCTTTCCGGGCGCACCAACCGACCGCACTCACAGGCATGTAAATGACTTCATCGGAAAAGTTCTCAGCTGCAGCGACAATGTCCGGACAGCTATTCATCAAGATTTTCCGAGTGAATTTTGAATACCGCTGGATTCGCGGAGTATCCAAAGCATGAACTTTCTTTCCGGACTTGCCTTGAACAACCTTAAAAGGCTCTGAGTTATCATCTTCGCCAACGAGTGGTGCTAAGAGATGAGACCAAGCATCATATTTCGTCAGCACCACAATCAACGGTCGACGATGCTTTTCCGTTTGTCTGAGCTTGGCATACCGACGGATCCGTGAAGCAGCCTCCTGAAGAATTGGTTCTTGACGACTCAATTTTTCTGAGTAGGCGATCTCGCCTTCATCATTAGAAAGGCTGTCCATGGACTTTCGAAACCGACCATCCTGAGTCGGATCGAAGACGTACATCAATGTTCTTGAGTGAGCCATATGCCGGGTAAGTGGACTTCCGACTTTATCCTTGCCCGGCTGAAAGGATTCCCCTGCATTGTCATACAGGCAAACGACTCTCCCGATCTTGTCCACTTGTGCCTCATGGAGGTGCCCTTTCTCTGGCTGCATTGCAAACAGAAAGGGTCTGGGATAACTCACAACCTGGTTTCCGTAAGAGACAGAGTCGTACAGATCCCCTTGCTCTTCGGTTTTTCTAATGAGGCTTGCGAGTGGCAGAATCTCATTTGCCTTGGGGTTGAGAAACAGCGACTCTTCGTACTCGTTTAAGAGTTGATTCATCCCCGGATCAGCATCGTTAAACGAACAACCGAACTTTGAAGAAAGTGTTTGCCTCAGTTGCCATGTCATTGATGCCAGGAAATAAGATTTCCCACTCGCGGGCGCCCCAAAAATCGACATAAAGAACGGTTCAAGCTCAATCATCGGGCGTGGTATCGTCAGATGACAATGAGGGCAGGCAAGCACATGGCACGGAAAACCACGTGCATCAATGGCATCACCGCCAACTGTAAATCTCGTCGGCAAAAAGCGTTGCATTTCCTCATCGCCGAGCATTGGGTCCCCGAGCAGGTCCGCATGTTCTGCCACCCAAAGTATTTTCTCTGGCGGAAACACTTCCCAGCAGTGTGGACACGTAATACGACTCAGCGAACGATTTACCTTGGGAACCGCAGCAGAATTCACTGTCATAAATGTACCTTTTGTAAGAAACGGGAAACTTGTCAGACTCACTTCAGCAACAGTGGGCGATCTTGATCTGACGAAATTCCCTTGTTGTTTACCTTGAGTTTTGAAACAACAGCCTTCAGGTGCCTAAAGACTTCTCCCTTCATGTTTTCTGCTTCTGGATCATCAACATCTTTGATGAGGCTCCAGGATCTTCTCGCATCTTCAAAAGCTTCGGCTGTCTGGCCTGCTGCAAATTTTGATTGCGATGCTTTAAAGAGTCGTCGCGAGTTTTCGATTGCAGAAAGATCGCTTTGACGGTTGTCGTCCAAGTCTTTTTGTGGAGGAGTTTGGGTTGGGCCCGGAGGAGTGAAATTTTCCCTGGTTGGATTCGGAGGCTTGGCGTCGTTTGTTGTGGCAGGGGACGGAGGGGGCTCTTGAGGGGGCTCCTCCGCCTGTGATGATACTTCTTCAACTTCAGGCTGTTGCGAAGAGGATGGAGGCGCCTGAGGACAGCCCGATGTCAGAATCGCCAGCAAGAGTATCTGGCGCATGCCCTTCCAGCAACCTAATTGTTTCATGGCCCGTGACCTTATTAGAATGTGATATACACATGATCATAATAGCAGATTAAACTGTTGACAACCTGTAACAAATAAATGTTCGATCTGCTTCGCGTTCATCACCCGGGGCTGCACTTACCACGCACACGTGAGGGTAACCACGCAAAATTCGATTCTCAATTTTTGACACCTGCATATCACTGACACTAAACCCGAAACGCAAATCGCCTCAAAATAATAGAACCGGCCCGCGAATCAGTTTTCGCGAAAAGAATGCAAACACCAGTCGGAAAACGTAAAGCTTTGCCGTCGCCTGCTGTGCGGCAAGATGAGCCCTCACCGGTCTCGATGCGGGGCAAATCACAAATTTCAGTCAGTGAGCCTGATTCCTCAGGTCAGATTACGTGAACCATTCTTGAGGGAGAACAATGTAGTACCAGCCCGAAAACCTCTGGAATAGCCACTTTTCTTAACGTTTGAGAGAGCAAGTATTAGTTTCAGGATCAGTTCTAAACTGAGTGGGAAACCTCGAAGCGACACTCCTCCTGCCCTGACTGAACTCCGACGCTCACTGATGCAGGCAGTTGTGGAAATGCGATAAGATGAGTGACACTCGATAATGCAATGAAGAACAAGCGTGTGATCGTTCCTGCACAGAACTACATCAAGAAATTCTGGGGAAATATTCGAAGTGAAGCTCCAGAGAAAACAAAGATGCCGTGAGATGAAGATTGGATTGGCTTTAGGAGGTGGAGGGGCTCGTGGACTTGCCCATCTGGCGATCCTTCAAGTTTTTGATGAATTCGGAATCCGACCTCATCGGATTGCTGGAACAAGTATCGGTGCAATCGTAGGCGCGGCGTACGCGAGCGGAACGACTGCTTCCGAATTGCAAGATGCTGCCCATCAGCTGATCCTTTCTGAAGATATCCCCGTCTCATCATGGTTCAGCCATGACGGCCCCGCGAGGCATTGGCTGCAACTTTTGAGCCCAAGCTGGGGCCTGCAAGGTCTTATGGATGCTGAACGATTTCTGGCAGAATATCAGCACCTATATCAAATCGACACATTTGACGACCTGAAAATCCCCATGCAGATCGTCGCTGCAGACTATTGGACAAGACAGCAAATTGTCATTGACTCTGGGGATGTGATGACTGCCGTCCGGGCAAGCATGGCAGTGCCGGGGCTCTTTGCTCCTGTGCAGCATGAAAACTACTTGCTGGTCGATGGAGGGGCAGTCAATCCGGTTCCGTTTGACCTCTTATTCAATGATTGCGACTTTACGATTGCCGTTGACATCATGGGCCATCGAGATCTCGATCATTCGGAACCGCCAAACCTGATCGAATGTATTCTGGGAACATTTCAGATCATGCAGAAGTCAATCCTTGAACAAAAACTCCTGGCACGACGACCAGATGTTTACCTCTCGCCAGAGATCTACGCGGTGCGCGTCATGGAGTTCAATAAGATTTCGCAAATCACAGAGCAAACCCAGGCAGCTTGTGAACAACTCAGAGAAGTTTTGAGATCTCACCTTGAAACTTGAAACCACTTTCTCAAACGCTGAGAAAAGCAGCTTTCCCAGAGGTTTCCGGACTGGTTAGAGAGCATCTCCAATGCTTCTCTTCTCCGCGAAGTACGTTTCCACAACGTCGATACACTGACGCCACGAGATAGAATCTCGTACAAGCAACCGATGAAACAGCATGACCTCATGCCCTATTGAACTGGTCAACACTTCCCGGCGGCGATCCGAATCTTCAGCCCGCTCTTCCGGGAAGGGCCATGTTCTGGCAACCAGAACGTGACCGACAGAATAACACTCAAACGCAATGAAAACGACTTTACCGTAAAGGAGTTCATCGCGATTACAAAGCGACTGCTGCCGTGAGTGTTTACACTTCATTAGACTGATCCGGGGGAATGATTCTTGATACCTGATCACTTGCATCGTAACTTTCACTAATGCGTGATTCATGGGAACCATGCTCTAGCAAACCACGCTCTAACAAAGTGTTCCATCGGCTTGCACGGCCATTCCTCATTGCTATGACTTACAACATTATGGCTTATAACGAAAACACCAGCATGGTCACTCAGTATCACGCAGACTGCGATTGCATCTGCTGTTAAATGTTAAAGTTGACTGGCCATTGTCTTGGAAACTCGTGTTTTAGATCCATCATCAATAAATCAGAGCACTTGTTACAGGCCGTGCGCTCAGTCTGTGTTTTGATCATCGTGATTCCTGAAGGGATATTTAATGCATCGTTTCAATTTCACTGCGCTCGCTTTGCTGACAACCTTGATTGTTTCTACAACGTTCGTTGCGGGAATTTCGGCACAGGAGAGTGCCTCAAAAGCAAAGGCTGCCAGTAAAAATCGGCTCCCTTTTTATTTCGGAAAGCTTGGTGTCACCAACTCTCAACGGCAGCAGTTGTACAGCATTCAGGACAGCTATGAGAGCAAGCTCGAAGCACTCCGGAAAGAGATGAAAGACCTTCTGAAAAAACGAGATGCAGAAATGCAGCAACTCCTCACCCCTGGGCAGAAATTACGCCTTCAGGAGTTAAAAACACAAACGGTGAAGGATGCAAATAAAGGAGAACAACCAGCTCCTCAGGAAGAGGTGAAAGAAGAATAGATGTTCTGACGCGGAGTCAGTGTCAGCGACAACCTGAGAGGAAGGGCGTGCGATTTTCGGCATGATCGTGAGCCCGACTCTCCCAATAAAGGTTTGACTCGCAAAGCATTCGTTAAGCAAAAACAGGTTGTGGGATCACATCGGTCGTCGTATAATCAACGATTGATATTGCAATAGAATTCATTGCGTGTTCGCCCTGCCGAAATGTTGTCGACGTTTCGCTTTCACTCACTCCCCAACTCCTGTGGTTGTACGAGGTCAATTCGATTCGCATCGAGTTCCTCATCGTGCAGCCTGAAACTTTTTGTCATGCCCACAAACCATTTTGCCGTTGTTGTTTGCTGTCTGTTGGGGAGCCTGTTTGGATCTGTCTCCCTCGCTGATGCAGCTGAGGTTCTTTTTGAACGAGACATTCAACCGATCTTCACAAAAAACTGCGGGAAGTGTCATTCAGAAAAAGTTCGCAAGGGTGGGCTGAACGCTTCGTCGATGGCTGGTTTAGTCAAAGGTGGAGAATCGGGAGAATCTGCGATCGCAGATTCGGTCGACGAGAGCATGTTGTGGCTCATGCTCGATGGTGGTGGGATGCCACCAGAGGATCAGCCGCAGTTGACTCAGCAAGAGCTCGAAACAATTCGCCTCTGGCTTTCGCAGGGAGCAAAGTCCGAGCGTCCAGTTTCTATTGAAGAAGAGCAGCTTTCACAGCATGACGTGCTGCCGATTCTTCACCTTCGATGTGTCTCGTGCCATGGTGCACAGCGACAAGATGGCAAGCTCGATCTGCGAAGTCCCGAATCGATCCTCAAGGGGGGCGAGAGTGGCCCCGCACTAATTGCCGGCAAGCCGGATGAAAGCTTGATGATTCAGCGGGTCGAAAGTGAAGCCTGCCCACCACATCGATTGTTGCTCAAGTTTTTCGTCAGACGTCCGCCAAATTCTGAGCTTGAAAAGCTCAAAGAATGGATCGCCGCTGGCGCGCCGGTCCTCGACATCAAACCGGATATCGCCACCCGGGAACCTGATCTTCTGGTGACGGATGAGGATCGACAGCACTGGGCGTTTCAACCACCAAAGGCCGCTTCGGATAAGAGTTCAGTCGATGAATTCATCTTGTCGAAGCTGAAGGAAAATCAACTCACGTTCTCACCTGAAGCAGACCGGTCAACACTCATTCGACGTGCGTACATCGATTTGATTGGAATCCCGCCGAGTGTTGCAGAGTGGGAGAAATGGCGAACATCGCCAGCGGCTGACTGGTACCCGCAAATGATCGAGGAGTTACTGGCATCTCCTCATTATGGAGAACGCTGGGGGCGATACTGGCTGGACGTTGCGGGCTACGCTGATTCTGAAGGAGGCGTTTCCGCTGATCCGATTCGCCCGGTGGCCTGGAAATACCGGGATTATGTCGTCCGTTCGTTCAATGAAGATAAGCCGTATGACCGCTTTTTGCTTGAGCAGATCGCGGGTGATGAATTGCTCGACGCCGAGCGGGCTTCAGTTGTGACCGAAGAGATGGTGAACAACTTAATCGCCACCGGATTTCTCCGCATGGGAATCGACCAGACAGGTTCCCGAACGATGAATTACGTCCCCGAACGCATTGGCGTCATTAGTGACGCGATACAAGTTCTGGGGTCAGGAGTCATGGGCCTGACGATGGGCTGTGCGCGTTGCCATTCACATAAATACGACCCAATTCCGCATCGGGATTACTATCGTTTCAAAGCGATTTTGAAGGGGGCTTTTGATGAACACGACTGGCTTAGCTTCAAGAATCGTAAGCTGAATATTGCGACGCAGGAACACCTGGAACGGATTCAGGCCGTCAACCCTCAAGTTCTGAAGGAACTGAAATCACTTCAAAATCAACTGAAGAAAGCGACAGCCGCCGCACAGATCGCGGTGCTGAAGTCCCATCATCCCGAACAGTCTGAAGCCGATCGCACAGCAACGCTGGCAGCTTTAAGAATCGCTGACAACAACCGCACACTCCCCCAGCGAATTCTTGTCGAAAAGCTGACCCGAGCCGATTTACTTCCGGATGAGGAACAACCGGAATCGGTCTTAGCTGCCCGCTTGAAAATTCAACAACTTGAAACCGAAATTCAACTCGTGCAGTCAAAGCTGGTGCCACCCGCGACGATTCGCGCGCTCTGGGATCGCGGACAACCGACGCCGACTTACGTTCTGCTACGAGGTGAACACAACAATCCCGGAACATTCGTGGGACCGGGGGTTCCGTCGGTCTTGACGGACGGTCAAACACCGTTTGAATATGCACCTCCCTTTCCGGACGGAACTCCGAAAACTGGTCAGCGACTTGCCTTTGCACGCTGGCTCACTCAACCAGATCATCCGTTAACAGCACGGGTGATGGTCAACCGGATTTGGTATCACCATTTTGGAACAGGAATCGTCGAGTCACTGGACAACTTTGGCAAGAAAGGAGAGCGGCCTTCGCACCCGGAATTGCTCGACTGGCTGGCGGTTGAGTTCATGGATCGTGGCTGGAGCATCAAAGAGATGCACCGTTTAATTATGAACTCGCAAACATATCGCCAAGCAAGTCGTGTGACCGAGCAACACCTGGAACGCGACCCGTCAAATCTCCTGCTTTCACGAATGCCCATGCGAAGAATGAACGCTGAAGCACTGCGAGATTCCATTCTGTTCATTTCGGGAAAACTCGACTTTTCACCCGGCGGCCCCCCTGATTCCGTATCGATCGATCGCGACGGGTTAGTCAGTGCGAATCCGACTTCCACCGGTGGCTGGCGGCGAAGTTTGTATGTCCAGTACCGCCGCACCGAAATTCCGACCATGATGGAAACATTCGACTACCCGGAGATGGGACCGAATTGTGTCTCACGGACGGTTTCGATTGTCTCGCCACAATCACTCATGCTGATGAACAACAGCCGAGTTTATGAACTTTCACAAATACTCGCAAAACGAGTCCGCGATGAACTGCCGGAATCGGATAAGGACAATCTCGAAAAACAGATTGAGCATGTTTACGAGCTAATGTTGTCTCGCCGCCCAACGGATCAGGAAAAACAGGTCGGAATCGAGGCGATCAAAGAGCTACAAATGCTCTCCGATGGAGAAACTCCTCAGCCATTAGAAACGTACTGCCACACGATTTTAAATTCCGCAGCCTTTTTGTATATCGATTAGCAACCAGGAATGATTGGCCCGTCGCTGGAGCGGGAAAGCACCAAGTTGTTTTCCATGCGTTGTCCCCCCGAACGAGCGGCTTGATCGATCTTTTTTTTGGTTACGGCAACAGAGGCCACGATAGGATTTCGGATGACGACTCAGCATACACGACGAGACTTCTTTTCCCGGACGAGCGATGGCCTCTTGGGCGCAGCGTTGACGCATCTCTTTTGTCAGGATTTCTTTGGAGGACAGTCCGCACTCGCCAAAGAGAAGGAACATCCCCCGGCAAATACTGTTCACACTCTTGAACCGAAGCCAACGCACCACCCCGCGAGTGCTACGTCTGTGATTCAGCTCTTCATGAATGGCGGACCCAGCCAGATGGACCTGTTTGACCCCAAACCGGTTCTGAACAAGTACGACGGCAAACCGTTCCCGGGAAGCGTCGAAGAACTTGGCAACACCAGCACAGCAGAAGTCGGCGTGGTGATGGGGGGCCAGTACAAGATGGCTCAGCATGGAGAGTCCGGGCAGTGGTTTGCGGACATCTTACCGCACACAGCGAAAATGGCAGACGACCTCTGCATGATCCACTCGATGTGGACCGACCACCCGAACCATGACAACGCCTTATACAAAATCCATAGCGGCCGGCTCTTCATGGGCTATCCAACTCTCGGAGCCTGGACCACTTACGGACTCGGAACCGAAAATCAAAACTTGCCTGCGTACGTTGTGTTAAATGATCCGCTAGGAATGCCGAAGAACGGAACTCGAAACTGGACAGCTGGCTTTTTGCCACCTTTATATCAGGGAACACGGCTGCGACCGACCGGGTCTCCAATTCTCAACTTGAAACAACAATACGATCAATCGACCGCTGTGACTGAATCAGCGACCAGATTGCTCAACCGGCTTGATGAAATTCACCGGACTCAGCGACCACATACCCCTGAACTCGATGCGCGCATTGCTTCGTACGGATTGGCAGCCAGGATGCAAATGTCTGCCAGTGAAGCACTCGATTTGAATCGTGAAACTGCGCAAACATTGTCGATGTACGGAGTCGGAGAGAAAGCAACGGATTCCTACGCGCGGCGTTGCTTACTCGCGAGAAGGTTGGTCGAACGGGGGGTCCGCTTCGTACAGATTTTCCTTGAAGAACAACCTTGGGACAGCCATGTCGACCTCGCTTCCAATCATCGAGGAGCTTGTGAACGGACCGACAAACCAGTGGCAGCGTTGCTTCGTGATCTGAAGCAGCGAGGACTGCTTGATTCAACTCTTGTGATCTGGGGAGGAGAATTTGGACGAACTCCGACATCGCAAAAAGCAGGAGATGTCTTTACTGGCCGGGATCACAACATGCAGGCCTTTACTTCATGGATGGCAGGCGGAGGCGTGAAGCCGGGAATGCGTTACGGAACCACCGATGAATTCGGGCATAGCGTTGTCGAAGGTCCAGTTAGTGTTCACGATTTTCACGCAACGATCCTGCACCTGCTCGGCCTGCACCATCAGGAACTCTTCTACATGCGTAGTGGTTTAGAAGAACGCCTCACAGGGTTCGAGCCACCACGTGTCGTCGAGGAGATCATTGCGTGAACAAATTCGAAATCAGTCGACGAGAACTCATCTCCAGCACCGCGACAATTGGAGCAGCTTCGATATTATTTCCAACGCTGAAACTCTCTGCCGGGGATACAAGAGAATTGAAAATTGTTGACACCAACGCCAGTCTTTTCCAATGGCCGTTTCGGAGATTGCCGCTCGATGAGACAGAGACTCTCATCAACAAATATCGTGCATTGGGTGTCTCGGAAATCTGGGCTGGAAGCTATGAAGCTTTGCTACATCGCGACCTTGTCGGAGTCAACGAGCGGCTCGCTGAGAAGTGCCACGAGACTCCCGAGTTGATAGCCATCGGCGAAATCAATCCCGCACTTCCCGGTTGGGAACGTGATTTCGAATTATGCGTCCAGAAGCATAACATGCCTGGATTGCGTGTTCATCCGAACTACCATGGGTACAAACTGGACGACCCGAGTTTCATCAATCTGTTGAAGTTGGCAACCGAAGCTGAAAGGTTCGTTCAAATCGCAGTCGCGATGGAAGATGCAAGAACTCAGCATCCACTGGTTGCAGTCCCCGATGTCGATCTCGCTCCGCTGCCGGGAGTCTTACTAGATTTTCCCGATGCCAAAATTCAGATTCTCAACTGGAAACCTCGCGGAGCGATCACTTCGCAACTTCTTCAGCATCGGGGAATTTTTCTTGACGTCGCGCGCGTTGATTCTACCGATGGCATCGCCAAGCTGATTCGCGAAGCTCCTGAAAACCGTATCCTCTTCGGAACGCATGCTCCGTTTCTGATTCCCGAAGCAGCCATGATCCGTGTTGCAGAATCAAAATTGAATGAGAAAGAACTTCGTTCGCTGCTATCGGGAGCCGCACAAAGTTTGAACCGAAAAGTGCTCTGAAACTTCGCAAGATATTCAACGCTGAAACACAATCATGACCGACGTCACGAATTCGCTCCTCAGGCACACAAAGCTTCTTGATCCGGAGCAGCTGAAGAAATACCGCATCTGGGATTCGTATTTCACTCCGTCTCATTCGCATCCCGGTGCAGATGGGCGAAGCCAATTGATTGCAGATATCGAGAGAACGCTGCCGACTATTGAACTCGCGCACATTGAAAAGCTTTGCTACTTCGCGCATGTTGGAGTTGGAACAACGGCCGATAAAGATCTGGAAGCATTACTTCGTTCGAATCCCGATGCCGTACTTGAACCGCTTCAAAAATGGCCGGACTTGCTCCTCGGAATGATTCAACTCAACCCGAATAATGTCCCGGCTTCACTCGATGCCATCAATCGCTGGCTGGCTGATGGTCCGATGCTGGGTGTTTACTTCCCCGGAGGTGGACCGGCATCGCTGGCTTGTTCACACCCCAATTTCGACAAACTGATTCCGCGAATTCACGAGCTGAATGGGGTGATCATGCAGCACACCTGGTATGTCACCGGTGGAAAACCGGGGCCGGGAATTTCGACACCTGCTGAACTCGCAACGCTCGCGACGAGATACCCAGAGCAAAAATTTCTTTGCGCCCACGCTGGTGGTGAATGGGAGAAAGGAATTCGAGCGATACAGGCTTCACCGAACGTACTCATTGAAACATCCGGATTCGATGCGACAGCCGGTTTCATCGAAATGGCAGAGCGAGACTTGGGCCCCAAGCGGGTCATCTTTGGCAGCCATCTCCCCTCACGGTCACTCGGCACGGAACTTAGCAAAGTCATCGCTGCCAATATCCCGGAGCGAAGCAAACGATTGATGCTCGGAGAAAATTATCGCCGCCTGGTTTCTCGAATTTCACAATAACGACGTGGGCAATCATGATCTTGGCGAAGTAGTACGGGACCATTGTCCCGTCTGTTTTGCCCGGGACAATGGTCCCGGGCTACTTACTGTGTGAATCCCATCTAATGAGTTATGGTCTCACCGGGTGTCTAAATGAGTTACTGAAGACCTGAACGAAAATGCTCTAAGACTGATGACTTTTCAGCATCGCGGCGATTCCCATTCCACCTCCAATGCAAAGCGAGCCGATTGCACAGGTCGAGTTTCCGTTGGAAATCTTCCAAGCCAAATGAGACAGCAATCGTGCTCCGCTGACAGCTAATGGGTGACCAATGGCAATGGCTCCTCCTTCGCTGTTGAAGTCGATCTGGTGTCCGGTCGATATGGAAACTTTTCGGTTAGTTCGGTCAGTTGCATCCAGATCGATCTTCAGTTCAAGTTGATGCAGGCATGCCAGCGTTTGAGCTGCAAACGCTTCGTTGATTTCGAGAGTGTCGATGTCATTCCAGTTGCTTTTGGTGCGTTGTTGCAACTTGGAAATGGCATGGACCGGACCGAGCCCCATGCGCTCTGGTTCACAGCCAACGACGACGCCATCGACCCATTCGGCGAGGACTGGCCAGTTCTGCTCAAACGCAAATTCACGTTCAGCGAGCAGCAACATCGCAGCTCCGTCATTGATGCCGGATGCGTTGCCCGCTGTGATTGTTCCATCTTTTCTGAAGACGGTTCTCAACCCGCTTAACTGTTCCCTCGTGACCTCCGGACGCGGATGCTGATCGGCGATGAGTTCCCCCATCGGGATCACTTCGTCTGAGTACTTTGCTTCGTCCGCTGCAACTCCGAAAAGATGTTGGCTTCGCTGTGCAAACGCATCTTGTTGCTCACGAGAGAGATGAAACTCCGTCGCCAACTCTTCCGCCTGCATTCCCATGTGATGATCAGAAAAACTATCGACGAGCCCATCGCGCTGCATGGAATCGATGATGTTCTCGAAATCAGGCTCCTGCTTCTTTCCCGGTCTTTTGACGATCAGCGACGATTGAGACATCGACTCCGTCCCCCCCGCAAGAATCACATTGGCGTCACCAGCTCGGATTGCTTGTACTGCCTGCAAAGCAGTTTGCATTCCCGATCCGCACATCATGTTGACGGTCTGCGCAGGAGTGCTGATCGGCAAGCCAAGCTGAACCCCGACTTGACGGGCGATGTTCATCCCATGTCCGGCAGAGAGAACATTCCCCAGGATAATCTGGTCGACCAGTTGGTGGTTGATGCCCGTCAAGGCTGCCTGCCCCGCAGCGACCGCCAAATCAACCGGCGATTGGTCCGCAAGTGCGCCGAGAAATTTCCCAAATGGTGTTCGCTTGGCACTGACAATCACAACTCGTTTCATGGTCTTACTCATTACTGATTTTCATCACGCCGACAGATCGGATGATTGGTTCAAATTCCATTTGATCAACGACATCTTTTTGGATATCAATTCCTGGAGCGACTTCGACGAGCTCAATCCCTTCCGACCTCATTCGAAAAACAGCTCGTTCGGTCACGAAGAGGATATCGCGTTTGGCTTCGCGTGCTACTGGACCGCTGAAGGAGACTTGCTGGACTTGCTTGACGAATTTGGCGATGCGGCCCTCGTTGAGAATTCGAAGTTGAGAATCTTTGAATTCCACTTCCAGCCCGCCTGTTGTCAACGTTCCGCAAAAGACGAGTCGTCGTGCATTTTGCGAGATGTTCACAAATCCTCCGACGCCGGCGAATCGTGTACCGAAGCGGGAGACGTTCACGTTTCCGTTTTGATCCACCTGAGCTGCCCCCAAGGCTGCGAAATCGAGACCGCCTCCATCGTAGAAATCAAACTGTGCGGGCTGATCGATGATCGCTTCCGGATGCCGAGAAGCTCCGAAACTGAGACCCCCAGCGGGAGCCCCACCGAAGGGCCCACTCTCGACAGTTAAAGTCACGGAAGAAAGAATTCCACGTTCACTTGCCACCTCTGCAATGCCTTCGGGCAGACCGATTCCAAGGTTCGCAATCGCCCCCGGTTGGAGTTCATCGCAAGCACGCATCGCGATGATCCTGCGGGCATCCACCGCAAGAGAGTCCTTTTCCAAGGATTGACCGCCAGCGGGAGTCCGAGCGTGAAAGGGGTTACAGAAGTCGGCATTGAAGGGCTCTGCGAATGTTTGCCAATGTTCATCTTCCTCAGCCAGGACGATTGATGTGACAAGTCGTCCGGGGACTGCAACTCGCTGAGGAGCTGCTGGCTTTTCTAATAATTTTTTCACTTGGGCGATGACGATTCCCCCATGGTTGTGGGCAGCTTGAGCGATGGGAAGCACATCACCGATCACAGCTTCGTCATCCATGACCAAGTTTCCATAAGGGTCGGCAGCTGTCGCGCGGATCATGCCTACGTGAATCGGGAAGCTGTGATAAAACATCCACTCCTGACCTCGCAGCGTGACGCGTTCAACCAGATCCTCGGTCGTTTGGTCATTCAGTTTTCCACCGCAGTTTTGCGGATCAATAAACGTCCCCAGTCCGACACGAGAAATCGATCCAGGTCGTCCGGCAGCGATGTCCCGATAAAGATGGCAAATCACCCCCTGTGGAAAGTTATATGCTTCAATCTCGCCAGCCAATGCCATCTCGCCCAGTCGCGGGCAAAGCCCCCAATGTCCACCGATCACTCGTTTCAAAAGTCCGGGATGAGCAAGATGATTCAGCCCGCGAGTTTTCCCATCACCTTGCCCCGCGGCATACACCAGCGTCAGCCCGAGCGGTTTGCGATGCTTGAGGAATTTCTGTTCAAGAGCGACAGTTAATGACTCTGGATGTCCAGCACCGACAAATCCACCGCAGGCTATTGTTGTCCCATTCTGAATTTGATCCACAGCCTCCTGAGCTGAACAGAGCTTGGCGTTCAGCGAGGTCAATTCGGTTTTGGAAGAAGTCATTCAACAACTCTGCTCATCAGTCATGTTCCGGAATGTTCCGGGTGGAAACGGAACATTATCATAGAGTCATCCGACCGAAGAGGGGAGTCGAAAAAATCTCAAAGCAGTTTGCTCTACCGAGCACCCGTGTAGAACACGCTTCACCAGCAATATTGCAGTTCGCCAAGCAGCAGAACACGAATAGCAATTCGAAAAACGCTATCGTCTTCGCAGCTTGGGTCCAGCGGAGTGAATCCCAACATCATTCAGTTTTAAGATTGCATCGATGATAGATTTCATATTATTAACTATGCCCTAAAGCGAACAACACGTTGACTTCAGCCAAATTCGGCGCGTGTTTTCACTCGCAGCAGGGGAGTCCCGCCCTAACGTCCAATGATTTATGGAATCGTGGTCGACGTGATTTGCGGGTTCATTGCATGCAGTCGTTTTGTACTGGTGAGTTATAGTGATGATTACCGACATCGAGACGTATTTTGAGCTAGGGTGTGGGCGGTGCGAGCGATTTGCCACGGCGGATTGTTCAATACGCCAGTGGAGCCAAGGCCTCAACGAGCTTCGAGAAATTTGCCTTGAGTCTGGCTTGGTGGAAACGCTCAAATGGGCACATCCGTGCTATATGCATGCTGGTCGCAACATCGTAATTCTCGGAGCATTTCGAGGTGACTTTCGCATAAGTTTCTTCGACGCGGCGCTGATGAAGGATGCGGAAAAGGTCCTGGAAAGGCAAGGGCCGAACACGCGGCATGCCGATATGATTCGGTTTACGGATAATGCTCAAGTGGAGCTAATGAAGCCAACAATCAAATCTTATTTAGGCGAGGCAAAAGAGTATGCGGATGCTGGAATCAAGCCGCCGAAAGAGGA
Organism: Thalassoglobus polymorphus; assembly: GCF_007744255.1. GTDB lineage: Bacteria > Planctomycetota > Planctomycetia > Planctomycetales > Planctomycetaceae > Thalassoglobus > Thalassoglobus polymorphus. The sequence continues at coordinate 5,751,180 of NZ_CP036267.1, forward strand.
AATCACTTTCGAAATACCGATTGAACTTGCCGAGGCCCTGGAAGCCGACCCGATCCTTGCAAGTGCGTATTATGGTCTGACGCCAGGCCGGCAAAAAAGCTACGTGATCAATCTCAATTCAGCAAAGAAGTCCGAAACGCGAAGATCTCGAATCGCTAAATTTCGAGATAAAATCTTCGCAGGCAAAGGAGCAATGGAGCGATGACTCGTGTTGAAAAGCTCCAATTCGCATGCCCTTTTAGTGACCTGAGCGCAGCAGACTCAGCTTGACTTCCATGCTTTCATCATTGGTCCATCTCCTGTCAACTTGAAGGGGGACGTTTTCGTCACCTGTGCACCAGCGAGCACTCGACCATTCCCACTCCACTGCGATCTCGACAAGTTGACTTCGTACCGAAGTCTTCTTTTGCTGAAGCAGATTTTTCCTGAGACTGAACTGCTGACTCTTACCTTCTCTCATTGGATCTTAGAGCAGTTTGCACAACCGTGTGCCCGTGAAGAACGCATTTCACCAGTAAATTTGCTGTGCGTCACGAGGCAGCACCTGCAAACCAATTCAAAAGATGCTCGAGTCACATGACCATCAACCGCCGGATTCCCCCCCAACGAGTCCACTGCAGTAGAAGTATCCTTTTAATCTCACGCTTTCAAATTTATCATGCGGTTGGAAGATAGAAGAGGATGGAAGTCGTTGACTTTTACAGAAACGTCTGGAACTGATCCTGAAACCTGAAATCGCCCTCTCAAGCATTGAGAAAATGCGATTATTCCAGAGGTTTTCGGACTGGTCCTAGAGCAGTTTGCTCGACCGTGTGCCCGTGAAGAACGCATTTCTCCAGTAAAAATGCTGTTCGCCACGAGGCAGACCCTGCAAACCAATTCGAAAGAAGCTCATACACCAACGAATCATCGCTGACAAAAGGGCAAGATGTCTTCATGGAGCCGAAAGCCAAAGTTTCGTGTCCGAGTTGTGGTCAAAAGTTCCGTGTTCAATCCGCAATTCTCGGTCGTAAAGTTCGCTGCAAGTCGTGCAAAGAACGTTTCGTTGCCAAGGCGGTTGATCACGATGCATCAAATGACGATGCAATGAGCGTTGATTTGTCGCTCGACTCTTCATATCAGGAGAGTCAAAATGCTCCCAACCCGCCGCCACTGGGACAGATTGGCGATTTCCAACTTCTGGAAATTCTTGGGAGTGGTGCATTCGGGCTGGTCTATAAAGCTCTCGACACCAAACTAGGACGAATGGTGGCGATCAAAGTCCCTCGCTTCAGTATCGACGAGAAAAGCAAGTCACGGCGATTTCTTAACGAAGCGAAAACTGCCGCACGCCTGCGGCATCCGAACATTGTGGCACTCTATGAAAGTGGTGTCACCAATGACGGACAAATGTATCTGGTCAGCGAATTCGTAGAAGGCAAAACACTTCTACAACATATCCGCAAAGGGTCCTTAAACCTCAAAACGAAAGTTCGCTGGATTCAAGATTTGGCCAGAGCGTTACATGTTGCTCACGCAGAGGGCATCGTTCATCGCGATATCAAATCAGAGAACATTCTAGTCAGCGATGCTGATCAGCGTCCCCAGATCACCGATTTCGGACTCGCTAAACTCACCGATGACAATTCCTCGATTCAAACTCAGGATGGAAGTCTACTTGGCACCCCAGCTTACATGTCGCCAGAACAGGCACGTGGTGAAATCGAAAACGTCGGCGCAGTCAGCGATTTGTATAGCCTAGGAGTCGTTCTCTTTGAGTCTCTTTCAGGAAAGCGTCCCTATCGGGGGAGACCGCATGAAGTCATTGCAGCAGTCGCATCCTCTTCGACACCGCCGCAGGTGAATGAATTCAATCCTAAGCTCCCCAAAGAACTGGTCGCCATCTGCGCGAAAGCGATGCACAAGCAGCAAGCATCTCGATATCAAACTGGTGAGGAGTTTGCAGACGACCTCGACCGCTGGCTAAATAGCAAACCAATTCTAGCAAAGCAGTTCTCTGGAATCGGCTCAAAAAGAAACATTCTCATTGGCTCATCACTCTTGGCATGCGCTCTCATCATCGGGTTGATCTTTTCCTTCTGGGGAAATGATTCCTCAGAGCAAAATGTGGCATCAGCCGGGGCAGTCACAGAAGATTATTCTGATAGCGAGGAGCCCAAAGCAACAGGAGAAACCGCTGTTGTCGACACGCAGGGATCCGTCGAGAAAAATGATTCGTCGAGAACGACTTCCACAGCAGAAGATATGGTCGACGATCACCGACTGCAGGACGGCAACACTCTCGAAACCGCACAAGCCTCTCTTGATCCACAAAGCACAGAACGTAAAGCAGTCGAATGGATCTTATCGAACAAGGGAAAGGGGAGTGCATTACTCGCTCATCAGCCAGACGGCACGCCTGTTTATACCGTCATTACTGCTTCGCTCTATGGACAAAAGATCGACTCCGGAATCTCAGTCTTACCTCATCTCAAGTCGCTGGGGTGGCTGAACCTGGGATCTGCTCAGTTGGAACCGACTGGACTCGAACAGATATGCAAGTGCCAAAACTTAACGACCTTGATGCTGCATAAAGCGAACATCAAGACGTCAATGCTGTCTCGTGGAGGGGGCATCGAAGGCTTACAAAGGTTGCTCATTTCCACCAATCATATTGATGATGAATGGGAGTTCCTGAACGACTTTCCTAATTTGCGAAAATTGGAAGTTTCTGGAGAGACACTTCCCGATTTCACTGGGCTGACCGCTCCAGCAAATCTCACTGTACTAGAATTCCCGGCTCTCGACACACTCCCCGATGATCTCGTGCAACGACTCCAGGTAGAAAACGCAGACTTGAGAATCATCTGCGGAAGCGGTGAATCACGACGTCTGGTGGGCAATACAAAGTATCTTCAGGAGGCGGAATCTCTGCAAGAAAAGCACCGGATGTCATTCAGTGGATTGCCACTCCACAATACGCAGCAAAATCAACAGAAATGGGATGGCTCAACACCATTCTGGTTTCGGACGGTGAATATCAAACACGGAACAGATCTGTCAAAAGTGCCATTCAAACCGCTGTCGCGAACCAGTAATCATTTCTATATTTTCAATGCGACAGGAACGAAATCTGCCGACCAGTTTATGGAGAAGGTCTCAGATGCACATCTCACAATCGGCTTCATGGGGTTGAAAGACACCGACCTGACAGATGACGGTTTGTTACATCTCGGAGAAAGCTGCATTGTTTCCAACTGCGATGTCGCAGGAACAGAAGTCACCGAAAGCGGAATCGAAAAATACCTTCGACTCTCTCCTCCCATAGCTGAAGTGACGAGTGATTTTGGAACTTTCTACAACTTTCCACATCCACTCGCTGAGACGAAACCTGAAAAAGTTCCGCTCAAAGAGTTGCCACTCTCTCAGGCTGAATTGCGTTCAAGCCAGTTAGCGAATGCGACAAAGAGAGGAGAACCGAAGCTGGCTGAACCTCAGATGGAGTCTGCCAAGAAATGGGAAGAGCTGGGAAAACAACTTGATGTAGCGATTCAAGCGGATGATCTGCAAGCTCTGCTCTTGATCTATGACCAACTCGCCAAAGAACCGCGCCCTGATCAGGAGATTCAACAGTTACTCGACAAGGCAACTCAAGCAAAAGATCAATTAGCAAAAAAACTGGCCGAGTCCCAAGAGGAAAAACTAGCGAAAGAGCTGACTTCGAAGGCGATTCAACGATTCACTCAGGAAGACGAATTTGGAGCATACGTTCTTGTGCGTGGGCTCCCTGATTCCATTCGAGAGACGAAAATTTGGGAGCAACGCAAAGAAACCCTTGAGCAAATTGAGGCTTTAGAATCAAAGTTTCCTTTAACGTCTCAAGGGGACTTTTTGGGCTCCCGTAAGTCCGCGAACACCGCCGACTTCTCCGAAACACAAAAGACCTTAAACGAAATTCGTCAACACGACCGCGATCACCAATTCGCGACATTACGTGTCTTCGTCGAAAACGAAAGTCTCGAATCATCACTCTTCGTTGACGCCAAAGAAGGAGCCATCTGGTTTAATGCGAATAGCATGGGTGGCATGGAAGAGGTCAAGAGCGGGGGTATCGTGATTATTGGCACGAGCAAGGATGTGAATGTCACAGAAGTCACCTTAACCGGACTTCGGCATCGCCCTGTCCAAATACAATTGCAGATGAATAAGGGAGGTGCCTATCGCGGTCCACTGATTCTCAAAGAAGCGCTGCGAGAAGAGCTCGGAGAGTTGGTTGTTCAACTCAATCCAGAACCAGGCCTGGACCTTCAAAAGGTCGACATGTCAGAAGCTCACCTTTGGGTCAGCCCAATGGGTTTTTATTCTCCAAAGTTCCCGATCAACGCTGATGGTCGCTTTGGCCCCATGCCACTTTATCCGCAAACCTATTCGCTTCAGGCTGTGCATCCAAGTGACTTTACATCCGAGCCACTTCGTCGAGATGTCAACGTGCTTCCATTAGAAACGACAATGATCGATCTACCAGTCTTTCTTCCTCGTGATGTTAAGTTTGAATGGGTCTACCGAGACGGTGAGAATGGGCCCTGGCAAACCGGGAATTCAATAATTCCATCCGGGACGAGAAGCCACTATTTCAAAGACTGGACGAAGGCTGCAAACCGGTTCTGGATCAGTTTGTCTGGGTGGACCACTCAAGGAATGCAAATTGACTGGGCGAATGCAGAAGTCTTAAAAGTCGATCCTCCGAACTGGCCTCCAGCTGAAAACTTTGGACCGTTCCCGCAACGTGGCAAACCATATCCTCGTGAGTACCCTTTAACCGAAGGTTTCACAATGGCAGTGTGGCGACGTGGGGAATTTCAGGCGATCCTCAAAGTGAGTAAAATTGAAGCTCGCCCACAGGGTAAATAATTGATGATCGTTCAGTTTACTATCCATTCTCCCTCTGGACAGAAGACCGTTTCGATTAAACGTTACGCGATTCTGATCGTCGGCAGATCGAAGAAAGCACATATCTGCCTGAACGATGACCCTCACTTTTCACGTCGTCACTTTCGTCTTGAAGTTGCATCGCCCAAATGTCATCTCATCGACCTGGACAGTCGAAATGGAACGTTTGTCAATGACAAACCCGTTCAGTCTGTTGAACTGAAAAATGGTGATGTCATTTCGGGCGGCGAAACGAAAATCTACGTATCAATCCATCACGAAACGTCTGCAAACAGTACATTCAACTTGCCTGGGAATTCTGATAACACTCCAGTGCAAACACCCCTGACGGCTAACAGTCCCCCGGAGCCATCGCCTAAAGATCCAGTATCCCCTCCCAAGGTAAACCTGAGACTGGGCCACTTCGAACTGCTGCAGGAAATCGGACACGGTTCCATGGGAACGGTATACCATGCGAGAAATCTGAACGATCAGGAGATCGTGGCCCTGAAGATCATCTTCTGTAACGGAGAAGTTGATAGTACCCACAAGCAATTATTCGTGAGAGAATCACAACTGATGAACCAACTCTCTCATCCGCGATTGGTTTCATTCCGAGAAGCTGGAGAGATCGAAGGTCAACTGTATCTATCCATGGAATACGTCGAACATCAGAAATTTGAAAACCACAGCTTCAACATGTCTCCAGCCAAACGGATTCGTTTTGCTTGTGGCATCATCTCACAAACGCTCGATGTACTCGAATTTCTTCACGAATCCCAAGTCGTTCATCGAGACATCAAACCTGCAAACTTGTTGCTTGCAAACGTGAACAACCAACTGCTGGTCAAAGTTGCTGACTTAGGATTGGCGAAAAACTACCGAGACTCTGGCGTCAGTGGGATTACCAGCGAAGGCGAAGGTCGGGGAACCCTTGCGTTCATGCCTCCGGAACAACTGGCAGGCAGTCGTGATGTCGGCCCGGCAGCTGATCTCTATTCAACCGCAGCGACACTCTACTGGTACCTGACCGGAGAATACCCCTACGACTTTCTTCCGGGTCACCATCCCGTCGCCATCGTGCTCTCGGGAAAACGGGTCGACATTAGAAAACGCCGCACCAAAATCCCTCCAGCATTGGCTGATATCATTGAGAAAGGTCTCAACGAATCACCAGAAGCCCGCTTCGAATCCGCCATTGAGATGCGAAACCAACTGAGACCCTTTCTTCGTAGAGACGCAACAGAGTAACAGGGAGAGTGGCGAAGCGACCGGTGGCTGGGCGAGGTCGCCTTGTTTAGAACGGATTGCGTGCCACGGTCTCTGCGAACCGTGCGAGTGCAGATGCAACATTCTACGATATGAAACCGTCGAGCAACAGCGATCACTCTGCACCGCACGGTTGGCACAACCGTGGCACGAAAGATTCATCATTACCAAGGCCACTCTGCCACGACGATAATTGGACATCAAAGAATCGTAATAATTTGCAGCGACCAGTTGACAGTGGAACCAAGACAGAAAGTCTCTAACCGTCGGCCCTACCGCACTGGTAGTCAAATTTGAGAGTCGTAATCAGCATCGAATCAATCTTGTTTTCGAAGCGTGAACGTGCCCTGATTGTTACCGTTACGCCACACAAAATCGATTCGTATTCCTTTGTCATCGCTGGCAATCTTCCCCTGATTATCACCCCCTGCGTTGCCCTTCACAACGCGAACTGCTTCAGCATCCCATGAGACTGAATCTCCAACAGCGGTTCCTGACACTTCACGCACCCAGTTATTACTCTCAAATCTTGCCTTAAAACGATCACTACTTCGCTCAAGCACTGTGAGCTTGAAATCCTTGAATTTGGATTCTCCATTCCAAACAGATGCAACTTGAAAAGCATCACTGAGGGTCTTGTTCGGTACCATTGACCGCTTTACAGGTGGTGTCTCATAGGGCCCTACTGACGGAACTCGCCGTCGTAGAACATCCATCACCGCTTTATAGATGTATGGATTGTTCTCATCTGCTCGCTGGTTCATTTCGGACCAGCGGTCGTATTCCAACTCCTCGAAAGCGACATCATCTAGTTTGCCAAGTTCGATTACAATGTCCCGCATAATCTCAGCTCCCTGCAATGTCCGATCCCTCAGTACCGGTGTTCCATCAGAATAACGAAGCGTCGTCAACCGCTCCCCAAGCAATTTGTCGCTGAGCAATCCATCTCGGTCCGTCCGGAAGGCGATCGGGTTCCAGAGCACGTACTCTGCGTCGTAGCTCATTTTGGACAACTGTCGCAAATGCTGCGGCTTTTGCGGCCATGGCCCTTGTGGGGAGTATTTGACCTGACCAATCGCCTCGCGAGCTAATGCATGTTCAGACCAGCGGGCCATCCCTTCCAAGAACCACGAATTTTTGAAGTACGTCGCCCCGTACTGTACTAAGTGAAACGTTTCATGCGCCGGCGTGATATTCTTCATTGGATTGAGCTTGCAGTTGACCGACATGACAATCGTCCGATCGGTCGATTTGCCCTCTGGTATCTGCCGTGCTCGCTGCGGTGAAGTGAACGCCAACCCGTTCCCGCCACCCAAATCCCGCAGACTGACCTGAATGCAGGTCACTCCCTGGTAACGTTCGCTCTTAAACGGATCTGGAAATTTTAACACCTCGCAATAAAGATGATGTGCTGCCCACACCTGCTTTGCAATATCCTCCACTCGATCTGGTACACCAGACTGATCGACGTCATCCAGCGGCACAGAATCCTTGCCTTCTGTGATGTAAAAGACTCGAATCGAGCCTAGAACGTAGTGTTCCGGGAGGAACGTTTGTTTCTCCTGGGCACAGGTTGTAGGCAATCTCAAAAAAAGAGTAATCTCAATTCGGTCCGCACTGCGGACCCTACTGTCCCTTAGTAATTCTCCCGTGCAATCTTATTGCCATGCGACTCCCAGCCCGGTAATTTCAATCTGCGGCGATAAACGCCAATGATAGTTCGCTTGTCTCGATGCAAAATATCGACAACAGATACCAACAACCTATCAGGATCGAGCGACGAAGCTGTTATCAAATTTAGTATGATTGGCGAATTGTAGAACAAATTAGGAACCACCCATTCAATGCCTACTTTCTTCGGTTGATTCGCGAAACGGTTTGCGTCTGCGAGAGAAACACTGAATGAATCGGCGAGGTGAATTTCAGGCGTCACATCACAAACCTCGTCATCCAATCGCGTCCAAACTGAATTTGCGTAATGCGGCAGCAAGACGGATTCGAGTTTGTCTCGGCAGTCACATCTAGGCATAACGCTATCAGCCCACGCAAGAAGCATGTCTTCCTGTCGCACAGACCTCCTCCCTGGTATCGCCGAGGAAATCGTTTGAGCATGACGCCAAACCTTGTGGACTTGATCAGTAAACTCTGCTGTGGGGCCTCCATTAAATCTATCGTACATTTTTTTTCACCCGCTATGGTTAAATAGGTGTCGGCAAGTCGTCAGGAATATCACCAGAATCAAAGCCAAATACGTCAGGACAATCGAAGTCAGAGCCTTGCCAATCGGTGACTTTTATATAGTCGTCAAAGTCAGGGCAGAAGTAGATGCAGCTACCGTCATCGTTTCGTATATGAATTTCGCAGTAAAAAATTGTTGCGGTGATCGCTCCTGCACAGACTTTTAAGATTGACCTTATCAAGTTCTCCATGCTAGCACGACACGCTGGGATCAACATGCAAGCGCCAATCGCAACAGTTCCTACCAAGGCAATAGCACATGGAGGAAACGCCAAACATGCTGTGATCAATGGGATTATTGGAGTTATTGGAGCTGGAGGTGGGAGTGGGATCGCATAATTCCCAGATGGGTCGGTGAAGTTCAAAGGTGACGAGGTGACTGATTGGTAGAGAGAGATGCCTGCATGGAGTCCTAAAGGGTCGCGTTGCAACCACGTCCCTAATGGACTAGCGTATGCTCGATTCCTCACATGCAACAACTCCGTCCCAGTTTCCCATCGGTATCCAGCGTAGAGAACCCTCCAGTCGTAACTGGACGAACTTCGACTGCCAAACGAAGCAGATAAGAACACTGGTGTCCCATAAGCTGAATAGGCATAACGCTCTTGAACAGTGCCGTTCGTGTTGCTGATGGCGGTGACATTCCAGTTGGCGTCTTGTATTCCGTAGAGGCGTTCATCGAGTGTGCCGTTTCCGGTAGTGTCTCGGTCTCGGAGGATGCAATCATCAATGTAGCGGAGACCCCAAATGTGTTGCTGTTCGGAGTCAGTGGAGGAATCGACACGTTCTTCGATGACCTGCCATTTGCTGGGGTCGGTGTAGTAGAGTTGGCGTGTTTCGTCGAGAACCCCGGAAGCATAGCTTTTTTGGATAGTCCGCCGTTTGGCTCCGTCGTATTCGTATTCACTGACGGTATTCGCACCATCGACGAGTTTCACTAACCGGTTCCAGGGCGGGGTGGCCTGGTTTAGAGTGATTGAGTGCCACGGTCTCTGCGAGCCGTGCGAGTGCTGATGCAACATTCTACGATATGAAAACGTCCAGCAACAGCGATCACTCCGCACTGCACGGTTGGCACAACCGTGACACGAAAGATTCATCATTATCCGGGCCACTCCACCAGGGTCAGGTATTCAAAAAAGATTAGCATAAGAAATCTGCCCCCAGAAAATCGAGAAGCCAACTCACTGGGGGCAATCTGCTGGTGCGCTTTCAAGAATTCGAAAATCAAAGAACGCAGATTGTCCCCAGCCACCCGTCGCCGAACATGTTCTATGATTGAACGATGTTATTTTTTTTAACTTCGCATGCTGTGCCGATTTCAACCTCGCACTGAGTGTGTCGACGGATCCAGTGTGTGTGCGTGACACATTTCAGTTCAGCAAACGAATCGCAAATCACTCGATTCATTCAACGTGTACCAGCGAGGTCAGTGAATACGGAATACCGAATGCTTTGAAGCGGAATTCAACAAAGGTAGCGACATGTCCTTTTTCTGGAATCACGAGTTGACCTTCATTTCTGGAAATCGGACTTGATGTCCATTCGGACGGTCGAAAGTCTTTATCTTTTGATGTTGCCTGCCAGAGTTGAATCGATGTGGTTTTCTGATCCGATTTCACATTGACGACAAGATCATTTCCGTTCGTCTTTTCGAAGCTCCATTCAATCTTCGGTAGCGGAGTATTTGAAACGACATGTTGAAAATAGACGGCGATTGTCGTGAGCGCATGCTCTCGTCCACCATCGAGACCATGACCGGCATTAGGGACTTGCAAGCAATACTTCTGTCCAACCAGATCAAACCAATAATGTTTCATCGCGTCCACGACCCAATAGGGATCGTTTGTGCCGACGACTAATAACTTCGGAAGCTTAAGACGTTCACGATAGGTGTACGGGTCCATCATCTTCCAGAGACGTTCTTCCTGCGGAGTTTCCGGATTTCCCGATTCGTGTACGAGTCCTTTACTGGTGTAGTCAGCGATTTGATCGCTGTATTTTCCCCAAGTATCTTTTTGATTCTGCATTTGAACTGTAAAATTCAAAACATCAATGACGATCGGTGCCGTGGCAACGATTCTCTCGTCAACAACCGGCGTCAACCAACTCGTCCAGCCACGTTTTGATGCTCCTGTGATCACAAAGCCATCAATCTGTGGGTTCCCGTTTTCCTTCGCAAACTCCTGTAAGGCATCCATCGCCTTTACTGCGCTTTTGACCATTGGGAAGAGAAGTGGCCAGCTGGGATCTTCGGTTTTAAGATACTTCAGCCACGTTTCGGTGATCAAATCGTCTTCAACATGGTCACCAAGCAGAGGTTGATTCGGAACTTGATGGAGGGTGGCAACACGGGCGCGACAGCGATTGGCAAGAGCAATTCCCATTTCCAGTTCTTTATCACGAGGTGCCCCTCCGATACGACCACCGGTTACAAACAACAGCATATGATTATTGTGAACGACCTCAGCAGGCTCGTAAATGACCAAGGCGTGTTTCCAGACGATGTTTTGCCAGCGTTGCGAAGTAAGCTCAAGAAAATGAACTGTTCCATGATCCGTTTTTTTGACTTGCAATTCTTTCCATCCGAAGTCCGGTTCACTTTTCTCCATAAATTGAAAGATCTCATTGGGGACCTCAGCTGCAGGTTTCTCTGCTAAAGAGGTAGCTCCCAGCACGAAAATGAGAGAGAAAGAAAGCAGGTATCTGTTAAGCGACTTCAATTTCATGATTCCATTGTTTCAAAATAAGGAGCATCAGAAATCCGCTTGTGCAGAAGATAAGAAACATAAGCAGCAAGCAGATTTGCTTTTGATGCTATTAGTGAGTGCTACTTTTTTGCGGTCGTCAATTCGATTGTTCCCAGGTCGATTGGTTCTGAATCGGCAGTCACTTCGAAGTCGACCGGAGACTCCGAAAGTTCGTCATACTTCCCTTTCAGTTGATCAGGACCTCCATATGACATGGAAACGGCATTCATTTTTCCCCACATAAAAGTCAGCGCATAATTTCCTGGAGGAACTCCATCTCCACTTTCATAAGTTGAAAGTGCGAACTCGCCATCTTCACCTGTCATACTCCAGGAATAGCTGGGCTGAGATGTATCGAGTCCATCTTTATCGTGACAGGTCACCTTGATTGCTGACGAGGGAACCTCACCATCAACGGACACTTTGCCTGTGACTTGCACAGTTTCTTTTCGATCACCGCGGGGTGGTTTACTGCATCCATAGGAGATGGACAAAACAAGAATACAGTTCACAATGAACTTGACTTTCAGGCAGAGAAAATTCAGAGACATAAACTTTCCAAACATTACTTTACTTTAATCCCCATCCCGAATGAGAAGGATCTGACACCGTCACATTGGGGTAATACATTTGCAAGATGCCAATGCGTCGTAGAAAGCATGCGCGTCAGATTTCTACGACGCAACGATTTTTAGAAGAGAAGAGAATAGAATACGATTTCTTAGAACTCTCCAACGATCTCACCTTTCCCACGAGTGATCAGTGCAGCAAAAGTCGAGGCTGCGATGTTTTCGCTGATGAAACGAACGGCACCATCTCCCATTAAGAATTGGGCCCCGCCAACATGAAAACTCATATAGCCAGCACTTCGAGTGTTAGTACAGTTGATTGGGCAGGGACCTCCTCCACCGATAGTTCCATCGTAGAGAGCACCTTCAATCCAGTGATCACCGTTAAGGAAGTCTCCCCATCCACCTCCGTTTGCAGGTCCAAGCGCCGCTGACAACGTTGAATCAACCTGACCGTTGCGATAAATATTTGATCCACCTACACGTTCTCCGAGAAGAAATGTGTTTGACGAACCATCCTTGAGGTCTCGCATACGGGTGACAGGATTGTTTTCCAATGCTCCACATACACTGAGAGCCCCGCTACGAGCTCCTCCTGCATTGCCGTCGTAAGCGATATCAGCGAAAGTTCCACGAACTCCCGTTGTTGCAATATAATCAGTACGGGCTGCTGTCCAAGTCAAATCAAGGGGAGGAACACCAGCGCCAGCAGCATCTGCTGGAAGTGTATAATCATGCACAGCAGCTTCAGGTGTTGAAGGACAGACATAGACTGGAAGAATGGTCTGAATGACTTCTAAGTTTTGTTGAACAGAGGCAGGCGGAGAAAAGAGTGCCGCAGCTTCATTGAATGCCGGAACGGAAGAATCCCATTTATTGTAGAGTGGTGCCTGGTCGAGATACGGCAACAACATAATTCCGTAACACGAAACATTCAGGTCGCTTCCCGCCATCCATGCATACGGGAAACACCGATTGACGTCATGGTAGTTGTGAAACGCCAAACCCAACTGCTTCATGTTGTTTTTGCACTGACTTCTGCGTGCCGCTTCTCGAGCTTGCTGGACAGCCGGTAACAGTAATGCAACGAGGATGGCGATAATCGCAATCACAACCAGCAATTCAATAAGAGTGAATCCGTTTGTCTTTTTGTAGCGACGTGAAGGCATCGTTTCATTCCTTTCGCGGCACAGAACCGCTGCACTAGAACACAAGAACACAAGAACATGTAGATGACAAATTGTTACTAGAAATTGAACTTCGAAAAATGAGTTGAGTTTGAAACGTGATATCTTTGGCGATTAGAAAAGAGTTTTTACAAACGCTTATGAAGTTTTCAAAAAGGAGATTTGAAACTTCCACAGATAAACATACTCGCCTGTGTTGATCAGAGGCAAGCAGGGCACGAAAAAAGATCGACGTATGTTTGAACCAGGCTCTGTCTCAAAACTCGATTTTGACATCGTAGCTCAGGTATTGTCTGATGAACGCCATTGGTATGCCTCCATAATTGATCGCGGTTTTCTCATAGCGCGACCGGTGGCTGGGGACAGATTGCTGGAGCAGGGTCAGGTATTCAAAAAAGATTCGCATCAGCAATCTGCCCCCCCCGAAAATTGAGAAGCCAACTCACTGGGGGTAATCTGCTTGTGCCCTTGTTCGCTGATGATGTTCTTTAAATTTCGTTGACCATTTCCAGTGCGCCGTTGAGGATGCCGAGGTACCAGAAGACGATGCTGAAGACGATGTAAATAATGAAGGCTGCAACGCCGGCCCAGCAGGCCCAACTGGCGGCGTTTGCGAATGCTTTTAAGCTGCGGCGGGCGTTTTCTTCAAACTGTGGGCTGAGGCGGTGCAGTGCTTCGGGGACGGTTCCGGATGTCTCCGCGACGTGAACCGTTTGGATAAACTCCATCGGAAAGAGTCCGCTAAGCTCGAAGGTTTCGGTGAGAGTTTCTCCGTTGTTGATGTCACGAATCATTCCGTCGGCACTTGCGATGAAGGCACCGTTTGAAGTGGCTCGCAAGCTGGAGTCGAGACAATCGTCAATCGGCATACCAGCGTTTTGGGTCAAATGGAACGCCCAGGAGAAACGGGCAATCGCGAAATCCTGCAAGCACCTGCCGACAACGGGGACCGCCATCAGCACTCGATAGACCACTCGCTGAGCGGTCAGTGATTGAAAGATCAGCTTGTAGGCGACAAACAGGGAAATAATCCCCATTGCCCAAAAGCCAAGCCAGGTCAGAGCTCCCGATGCGCCCATCAGTCCCCAACCAAGAACATCCACAGGAGTTCCCGTTGCATTGCCGATAATCCCGAGCAGAAAGATCATGCCTGCGATCACGAAGACTGCGACCGTCAACTGCACCAACGGCATAGTGATTTGAGCAATGAAGTCTTTCCGCAGACGAAGGTTGTTCTCGTAATGCATTGAAAGTGCCTTCAGAGCTTCCGGCAGCGCTCCGGTGTATTCTCCAATTTGGGCAACATCTGCAAAAAGATCCGGGAAAAAGGCCCCGTGGGACTCAATCGAAGCAGTCAAGTCTCCGCCTGATTTAATTTGATCTTCCATGTCGTTCAGGACCGACTTCATTTTTCCTGAACTCCTCTTGGCAGCCATTTCCAGTGATCGAACAAGGTCAATTCCGGCATGCAGAGAGGTTCCCAGCGACTGGCAAAGAAATGCCAGTTCTTTTTGTGTCGCCCGGGGTGAGAGCAAAGGCACGGGATTTCCTCAATTGAGATTTGGCAAATTTTCTGATCAGGAATGTCTGATCCAATTGCCCTTGCGAATTTGCAAAGGAGTCGTACTTACCTATGATTGCGGCTACGATCTTGAAGTTTACGAAAAATTCAGCGATCTGTTGGATGTCATTCTACGAGTTCGGCAATCCGGCGGAAATTCCTCATCTCTTAATATAGTGTAAGAAAGGGCGTTCCTTTGAGCGACCAACTTGAACAACAAGCTGATGCAGCCCGCAAGCGGCTCGACGAAGAAGCAGTCCGCATCGTCCAACTTCACTTCGACCCGGAACTGGGTGCCCCATTCTGGTTGGAGAAGGCGAAGGAGTACGACTTCAACCCGCTGACCGATGTGAAATGCTTCGACGACTTGAAGAAGTTTCCACTCTTCGAAGACGACTGGTTCCGCGGCGGACCTGTCGAACGCTTCCTGCCGAAGAAATGGCACAACGAATACAAGTATACTTTTGAAACTGGCGGAACGACCGGAATTCCGAAGTCTCGCTGCGTCGTGAGAGATCACTTCATCGATTACGAGCAGTTTTCGGATACACTTTCCGATGAAGACTTTCCACGTGGCTCAAACTGGCTGATGCTCGGTCCATCGGGGCCGCGCCGCTTGCGATTGGCGGTCGAGCATTTGTGTCAGTACCGGGGCGGAATTTGTTTCTGCGTCGATCTTGATCCTCGCTGGGTGGTGAAGTTGCTCAAGAAGGGGGATGTCGAATCGGCAAAGGCTTACGCTGATCACGTTATCGATCAGGCGTACACCGTGCTGACCGCCAACCATGATATCAAGTGCATGTTTGCGACCCCGAAACTTCTCGAAGCGCTCGCTATGCGATTGCTCGACGAGGGAACAAGCATGGCAGAAGTCGGTATTAAAGGGATCTTCGCAGGGGGGACAGAGTTCACACCGCAATGGTATCGATTCTGCAAAGAAGAACTTCTTGGCCCGGATGTGTTCATCACCCCGACTTACGGGAACACTCTTATGGGCCTCGCCTGCGGAAAGCCATTCGATCCGGCAGACGAATTCAAGATCACCTATTACGCTCCGCAGCCGCGAGCTGCCATCGAAGTTGTTGACTTCGATGACTACAACAAAGTCGTCGGCTACGGAGAAACCGGTCGCGTAAAACTGACGACGCTGACGGAAGAACTCTTCATTCCGGGATTCATGGAACGTGACGAAGGGGAGCGTGAGCTTCCTTGCGAAAAATTCGCCTGGGACGGAATCAGCGGAGTCCGACCGTTCCACGTCTTCGCCAAGAAAACGACCGTCGGCGTTTACTAGAGCATCTTTCGAAGTGGTTTGCAGGATCTGCCACGTGGCGAACAGCATTATTACTAGAACTGATCCTGAAACTTGAAATTGTTCCCTCAAACGCTGAGGGAAGTGGCCAGCCCAGAATTTTCCGGGCTGGTTCTAAGTGGTTTTGTATAAAATGTACGCGAGCTGTCTCGTGGGCATGAGTGATTCATTCCACGCGACGCGTTCTTCACGGACACAAGAAACACGAAAGTGTTCTTAAACAGTTTTTGCATTCACATGAAATACAACGATTTGATCGTCCTGGTTCCTTGCCATAGCCTGGAAGATTTCCCAACGGAACTTGGAGAAGAGGCCGCTGCCAGTTTGTTGAATGCTTTTTCGATTCTCTGGCATCCTTCGCTTCTTGCATCAACTGGTGCGTTTCCGAAATGGGAGCGTTCCGATGAGTCGTTGAGTGTGCAGGACAACCGGCTGGTCGTCGTTCCGACTCCTTGTGACGAGTGGGTTCCCGCAACTTGGGTTGAACGTGCACGTCGTGAAGGCTGCGTGGTCATCAGCGGGGAACACGACCGAGAGAAAATGCTTCATCAGGCATTGGAACCACTCGAATTGGAGCAAGCGGTCGATTCAGAACTTGTCGCCGACTTTCTGGCGCTCGGGACTGTGTACCTGCAAGTTGAACTACTGACTCGTCACATGCGGAACTTCAGCCATCTGGATGAATCGCACATGCAGCGAGAAGCGATCGCTGCTGCACAAGCTGCCATCAATCATGATCTTGAAGCGACACGCAAACACTTGAGCCACTGCTTCGAGATGTTGCTCGAATGCCGGGAGCGATTTTATCCGGTTGCTTGCTATCTGATTGACTTGTGTCTGGTAAATCCAGACTTCGCCAGTGATGAATTAAAAACGCTGGTTGAAAGTTCCGCGCCGACGAACCTGCTGGCCACAGCTGCCGACTGGGAAACCATCGCCGAGAAAGATGCCGCTTGGTCTCAAACGATTGGTGACTCAATCAAAGCGGGAACTTTGGAACTGATCGGCGGAGAACAGACAGAGCTGCCGACTCCGTTGATGGCACTCGATTCAACGTTATGGCAGTTGCGTAAAGGACGGGCCACACTTGAAAGGCTCTTTGATGCCAAGCCAACAACTTGGGCACGCAAACGCTTCGGTCTGGGAAGTCACCTGCCACAAATCCTGGATCGACTCGGCTACACAGCCGGGCTTCATTTCGTCATGGACGACGGAATCTATCCGGACGATGAACAAACTCTCATGCGGTGGGAAGGCTCCGACGGGACTGCGATTGATGCCTTCAGCCGCATCCCACTCGCTGCGGACAGTGCAGGGAGTTTCCTGAGGTTCCCGGTTCGGATGGCTGAGTCGATGGACTACGACCATACCGCAGCCGTTGTGTTCGCACGCTGGCCGAAGATGAAAACTCCCTGGCTGGAGGATCTGCGACGTGCCTCAGCCTACGCTCCGGTTCTTGGAAAATTCGTCACCTTCTCCGAGTTCTTCGAGACGTCCGACTCTCAGGGACGGATGTCCGACTTTAACACGAGCGCGTACTTTACGCTCGACTTGATTCAATCGGTTGCGAAAGAAGAAAAGAATCCGATCAGCCGCTGGACTGAATATTGGGGCCGACGGAGACGCTTTGAATCAGTTGACTGGGCGAAACAACTTGTCAGCCTATTGAGCAAAGGAGTCGGCTCGCTACCTGAGGAAAACAAACTGGAGAGCTTGCTCGAAGCTGCTCATTCGGAGGCGAGCAGCGAAACTCTCACAACATTCGATAAGGAACTTGCAGAAACCGAGCAAGCTGTCGAGAAAAATCTTTCTCGAATGTTCGCCAGCAAAGGGCAAACCGGAAAAGGAATGTTGCTGGTCAACCCTCAATCGTTTGCTCGTAAGTCTCTGATCAAATGGAAAGAAGGCCAACCGGGGACCGATCAGGGAATTCTTCAACGACAGGTCAATCCCTCCGGAAGCTATGCACTTGTCGACTTGCCTCCTTGCGGATTCCTTTGGGTCTCTGCGAATGGTGATCAAACGCAGTCGCCTGTCGGCAAAACAGCGATGGCAGAAGAGTTGACGTTGCGGAATGAACTGTTTCAAGTCGCATTGAGCGATGTCACCGGAGGGATCGCCCGTGTCTCGACATACACACGTAGCCCGAATCGTGTGAGTCAGCAAATCGCTTTTCGATTTCCGCAAGAGCGAACAGTCGTCGTCGAAGATGGTGAAGAACGTGAGTCGTTCAAGACCTACTATTCATTCATGCAAATGCGGGAATCCCGCGTCCTCAGTGCGGGACCGGTTGTTGGCGAAATTGAAACGATTGGCGACTTGGTCGACGGTCAAAATGATGAAGTTGTCGCGACGTATCGGCAGGTCACACGCGTTGTCCGAGGACGTCCGAATGTCGATGTTGAGATCGAACTCGACCTGAAAAAGACTCCCAGCGGAGACCCGTGGACAAACTACATCGGTTGCCGATTTGCCTGGAAACATACCACGGCATCGCTGACCGGCTCCATGCAGCAAGCTGCCCATGCTGTCGGCAAGCAACGAATTGAAGCGCCGCAATATCTGGAGATCGCGGACGATGATTTTCGCACCACTATCCTCACGCCGGGATACCCGTTTCATCGAAAAACGGGTGACCGCATGATTGATACGCTGCTGATCACTGAAGGCGAGACGAAGCGGAAGTTCCAGTTCAGCATCGCGGTTGATGTCAAATATCCGATGCAGGCACACCTCGATGCGTTCTCAGAACCACTGGTCATTCCAACTGACACGGCGCCCCCTGAAGGGGGGCAGCAAGGCTGGCTGTTCTTTGCAGGGGCTGCGAATGTGTTGCTGACACGGATTTTGCCCACTTACAAAAATGCAGAGAAAACAGGTTTCATTGTTCGACTTCTCGAAACCGAAGGTCGCACAAAAACATTTCCGCTAAAATGCTTCCGCACCCCGCAAGCGGCCCGGCAAGTTAATTTCCAAGGTGAAACCATTCACAGCTTACACGTCCAGGACGATCAGGTGATGGTTGAAATCGCTCCCTATGAAATTTGCGACGTCGAACTGACATTTGATTCGTGAACATCAAGAGCGAAACAAGATGAAAACGCAAATTCAAAATTGCACACTTCAACTTGTTCAGGGTGACCTGACGAATCAAAAGATCGATGCCATCGTCAATGCTGCCAACTCTTCACTGGCGGGAGGCGGAGGTGTTGATGGAGCGATTCATCGGGCGGGTGGTCCGTCGATTATGGAAGAGACCGACGCTCGCTACCCGGATGGATGCGAAACCGGAAATGCCGTGATCAGCTCAGCTGGAAATCTTCCCTGCAAGTTTGTGATTCATACTGTTGGCCCGGTCTGGCAAGGCGGAATCCGGAGAGAACCGGAGCTGCTGAAAAGTGCGTACCACAACAGCTTGCAACTGGCAGTTGACCACCAGTGTGAATCGGTGGCATTTCCTGCGATCAGCGCCGGTGTTTACGGCTATCCGATGGATCTTGCAGCAGCGCATGCACTAATGAGTGTCGCTGAGTTTTTGAGAGAACATGAAGCCCCGAAGCTTGTACGTTTTGTTCTGTTTGACAGCGGTGCATACGGGGCCTTCTCACACGCCTTGGAAAACGTCGCGAAGATCGTACAGAAATGGTGAAGGCCGCTCGCCGGACACGTGCAAGTGTCCGGCGAAAATTGGCTTCGTATTCTACTGGAGCATCTTTCGAATTGGCGTACAGGTTCTGCCTCGTGGCGAACAGCAATTTGAGAGATGAAACTCGTTCTTCACGGGGACCTCGTTCTTCACGGGGACACGGTAGAGCAAACTGCTCTACAATCCGCGAGCTTCTTTCATTTTCTCAACGTATGCTTTGGCGAGTTCTTCGACTCGCTTCATGTCCCCTTTTTCGAGAGCCTCTTTTTCGACAAGTGCGCTTCCCAGGCCGACAGCACACGCACCTGCTTTGACGAAACTCGGTAATGTGTCGAGATTGACACCTCCTGTTGGAAGCAATCGAATTTGCGGCAACGGACCGTGAACTGCTTTGAGGTACGACGGCCCGCCAACATCTGCGGGGAAGACTTTGACGATGTCTGCTCCAGCTTCCCAGGCTGTGAGAATTTCGGTTGGAGTAAACGCCCCGGCCATCACCACTTTACTGTACCGTTGACAAAGCTTGATGACTTCGACATTCACCGTGGGAGTGACAATGTACTCCGCTCCAGCGAGGATCGCGGCTCGTGCAGTTTCTGGATCGAGAACGGTGCCTGCTCCGAGGAGAACCCGATCGCCGATGTTGTCTCGCAATTGCTTGATGATGTCGACGACACCAGGAACGGTGAACGTCACTTCGATCACATCAATTCCTCCCGCATACAACGCCTCAGCGACCTCCAGAAGTCGATCTCCGTTCGAGGCGCGAATGATCGCAACCAACCCCAGGTCGAGAACACGTTTCAAATCCGTTTCTTTACTCATCGTTATGTTTGCCAAGTTGAATAGGTGTCTAAGAATTGATCCGAAAACCCGGATTTGGCCTCTCAAACAGCGAGGAAGCCTTTCTGCGCAGAAGTGATCCGATCGATTCTAAATGTTCTGTCTCTTTCCTGCCCAGCAAAGACCGGGCGAATCGATGGAATTTTCACCAGAGATGCTGACTTAAATCAGATGATATCGACAAATTGCTCCAACGGACAACACAAAGAGAAATGGACTCCGATGCATCTGGACTTTTCAATCTGAAAAGGACC
Organism: Thalassoglobus polymorphus; assembly: GCF_007744255.1. GTDB lineage: Bacteria > Planctomycetota > Planctomycetia > Planctomycetales > Planctomycetaceae > Thalassoglobus > Thalassoglobus polymorphus. The sequence continues at coordinate 5,771,717 of NZ_CP036267.1, forward strand.
GACACGTAGAAAGTGACACAACGATTGGAATTGTTTCGCAGCTTTGACCATAATCAAAGACTTCAACCTAGAACTTCATCTGGAGATAATGATGACTCGATTTTCTACGTGCCTGTTCGCAGCACTTCTGTCTGTCAACCTTTTTGCAGCAGACACAAAAACTCTGTTTAACGGCAAAGATCTTTCTGGCTGGGATGGTGATCCGAGACTGTGGTCAGTGAAAGATGGTGCAATTCACGGAGAAACAACTGCCGACGTCAAAGCGAATGGAAATACATTTCTGATTTGGCAAGGTGGAAAGCTCGATGACTTTGAGCTACGTCTGACGTTCCGCTGCACAGAAAGTAATAACTCTGGAATTCAATATCGCTCACGCCATATCACAGAAGGAAAACCTCGCAACCAGTGGGTCGTGCGTGGCTATCAACATGAGATCCGAAACGAAAACAAATTCCCCAACGTTTCGGGATTCATTTATGACGAAGGTGGCAAACGTCGGCGAATTTGCCTGGCTGGAGAAAAAGCAGAGTGGAACGAAGATGGGAAGAAAGTCCTCGGAGAACTGATTGACGCTGAGGGATTCGAGAAGCTCTTCAAACTGAATGAATGGAATGACGTTCGAATTGTCGCCAAGGGAAATCACATTCAACACTACATGAACGACAAACTGATCCTCGACTTCACCGACAATCACCCTGAACTTGCACTGTCTGAAGGAATCCTTGCTCTGCAACTTCATGCAGGGAAACCGATGTGGGTCGAGTTCAAGGACATCACATTGAAAGAGCTCAAGTAACAAAGAGTATGGCAGTCCGGAAACTTGTGGAATGACCGCTTCTCAGTCTTTGAGAGAGCAATTTCAAGTTTCAGGATCAGTTCTAAACATTTTCGTAGACGAACGCTTCCCGCATCAGTCAGCTTGTGCGGGGAGCGTTTGGTTTTCCATACACGACATTCCCCTGCGATCCTTCAACGTCGAGGATGTTTCATGTCGAACTCAGTCAAGAAAATCGCTCTTGGAGTTTCACTGGTCGCTGTTCTCATCGCGGCGTGGATCAGCGTCGTCCGAAGAACTGACGATGCACTGATTGTCTACTGTGCGCACGATTTAATGTTTGCCGAAGAAATCCTTCATGATTTCGAAAAGGAAACCGGCATCAAGGTGATTATTGTCGGCGATACAGAAGCAACGAAATCATTGGGTCTGGTGCAACGCTTGATTCGTGAGAAGAACAACCCGAAGTGTGATCTCTTCTGGAACAATCAGGTGCTCGGGACGATCGATCTCGCTGAGCAAGGAATTCTTCAACCATACAAAGGTCCGGGATACGAACGAATCCCAAGTCAATTCAAGGACCCGGAAGGCTTGTGGACAGGGTTCGCTGGTCGGATGCGTGTGTGGATTTACAACAACGAAACCGGGACCGGTGACGAGAAAGCCATTGTGGAACAGTTTGAAACCGGCGACTTGTCGCGCATGGCGATTGCCATGCCGATCTACGGTACCACGCTTTCGCACTTCAGCATTCTCTGGCAAGATCTCGGCGAAAAGGGAATGAAAGCATGGTTCGAAAATTTGCAACAACGTGGATGCAAAATCGTTCCGGGGAATGCGACGGTCAAGAATGTCGTCGCGGAAGGAGTTTGTGATATTGGCTGGACAGATACCGACGACTTCTTTGTCGGATTAGACGATGGAGCTGATGTCTCAATGTTGCCAATCCGAGCGAATGGAAAAACAATCTGTCTGCCGAACAGTGTTGCGATCATTCGTGGAACAAAAAAGGAAGACGATGCCGCCCGCCTTATGGACTACCTGCTTTCGGAAAAGATTGAGTTGGCTTTGGCGAAGTCCGCAGCTCGGCAAATTCCATTAGGCCCCATCGAGAGTGGCGACTTACCAGACGATGTCATACCGCTCGCAGAGTGGGCGAAAGAATCGGTCGACATGACGCAATTTTATCAATCGCGAAACGAATGCTTGAAGTGGCTGGAGTCCGAACTCTTAGAACAGAATCCCGATTCTCGTCTCCCTGAATGATTTCATTCATCCGGAGAAAAACAGGATACCACGAGAGAGTCTGCGAACACCATTCCTGAAGATGCTCGATAACAGTTTTCGAAGTTGTGCTCGGGCTCTGCCTTGTAGCGAGCAGCCTATGAAGCCATGAAGGGACTCTCCACCGACTCAACAAATATCGCAAAATGTTCCGGAAACGACTGATCAAGCCAAGAGATTGAAAGAAATCATAAACGGTGAATTGGACGGAAGCACTCATTTGGTCGGCCGGTCGAAGTTTGATCCTCGCGATCATCGGGACGGTCATCGCCAATGGGCTTCAGACTTGGCTTCGCGGTTTGAGCGGAGCTAAGAAAAAGAGAGCATGGGGCGGGTTGCTGTTGCCGTTTTTTGCTCCCTCTTTGATGACCGGTTACTGCTACCGCGACACGGCAATGTCATTGATTCATTTCCCCTGGGCGAAGGAAATTCTGTATGGCCTGATTGTGATGATGCAGGCGGTCCCGGTAGCAGTCATCATACTTGAGTTTTCCACCAGTCCAGCCACATCTGCCACAGCTCTCTATTCCGGCGGACTCATGAAGCTGGCATCGACTGAGCGCTGGAAGCTCTTTCTGACCTCCCGATTTCAGTACTCGTTAGCAGCGTTCGGTTTGCTGTTTGTGCTCTCGTTTCAGGAGGCAGACCTGGCTGCCTTGATGCAAGCGTCGGGGTGGACCGAATGGATGTTCACGAAGCACGTGGGGGGACTGGCACTTCAAGAGACGATCTCTCTAACCCTCTGGCCGATACTGATACAGATTCCGTTCTTGGTTCCGATCGTGCTCTGGTTGGGAAAAGCAGGAGATCGGAATTCCAACAAAATTGAGCGATCGACCGTCCCTCAGCTGGGGTGTGACTGGCTTTGCACGACGTGGATTTCGCTTGCCATTGCCATTGTGGTGATTGTTCCAGGCTCACAACTGATTCGAGGGATCTTCATCGGTTTCGGAAGCCTGTTTCTTCAGCCTTCGACTTTTCGGGAACTGAGTGACGCACTTCTCATTGCCGGAACGACGACGGTGGGAACATTAGGGCTGGCGATGGCATGCCGTTTTTTCCTGATTCAAAATGGATCATTCGCCCGTCGCTGGTTGCTGTTTTGCCTGTTAATCCCGGGATCGATGGGGAATTTGGCATTAGGTTTGATGCTTGCGGGGATTTTTCAAACAGAACTATTTCAGATTGCGTATGACACACCAGTCCCCCTCATACTGGGGGAAATCCTCGCAATTCTGCCGCGTACCTTAATCCTATTACACTGCTTGAGTCGCATGAATTTCCCAGCTTCTGAACATCTTGTCGAGATGCTGAAAACCTCACCTATTGTGCGCCAACGTGATCAGGCGATTGAGCTTGCGTGGCAAACACGAGGAAGAATTCGGTTCATCACGGTGGCAATTGTCGGGTTCTGGGCGTACTTCGAAGTGATGCTTCCGTCGATTCTGGCGATGCCTGGATTGGCTCCGGTCGGTTTGGTGTTGTACAATAATCTCCACTACGGTCGCATCGCAGCGTTGGGAGCAAAGCTCGCTTTAGCGTTCATGTTTCCGTTCCTGATCGTTCTCGGAGTTCTCCTGTTGCGCAAAGTTTGGTCTCGTCTTTAATTGAACCAGGAAGCGGGTCATTGGTCGAGGAGAGGCAGAAAGATATGCAGTTCTCATTTTCCTCTACCCGTTTTTTCCACTCACTACTCACTTTCAAAGAATGGTTCTCAAGAACCTGACCTCTTCGACGAATCAGATGGCATGAACTCTGAACTCTGGAATTTGCAAAAGATTCACTTCGGACCGGTTGCTCGACCGCGTCTGCAGATTGAGTCTTTGTCCATTCCGACTGGAGTGACAGCCATACTCGGGAAGTCAGGCGCGGGGAAAACGTCGCTGTTGAATCTGCTTGTTGGCTTCGAGAAGCCGCAGCACGGAACGCTCTCACAACTGCACCTTGAAGAGACACAAGGTCTCCCCCTCAGCTGGGTCCCGCCCGACTTCGGCTTGTGGCCGCATCTCACAGTGCAGCAGCATCTTCAGGTTGTGGCGAGTGAGAATGATACTCACGTCGATGAATTGCTGCAGGAGTTCGACCTGGAAACTGTTCGCGATCAAAAGCCAGAAACGCTCTCGATGGGAGAACGGGCACGTGTCGCAGTTGCACGAGCTTTAGCATCACAATCGAAAATCGTAGTGATGGACGAACCGTTTGCACATGTCGATCCGGGACGCGTTGATCGATATTGGCAAGCCTTACGAAAACACCTTGTTACAAAAAATGCCTCGCTGATCTTTTCGAGCCACTCTCCCCAAGTTGTCATGCGCGAAGCCGGTCAGGTCCTCTGCCTAGATCAGGGAAAAGTCATCTGGCAAGGAGACCCGCAATCGCTGTACAGCTCACCACCCAGCAAATCGCTGGCACTGATGATGGGACCTGCGAACTGGATCGAGAACGCCAACTCAATCGCCGGGATCAGCGACCCAGATGCGAAGCCTCGTTGCCTCCGACCGGAGCAGGTCGCCCTTGAAGAATCTGAAACGGCGAATTTCACAATCGAAGAATCCTGGTTCGTTGGCTCACATCAGGAGACGGAAGTCTCTCTCAATGGACAGCAGAAAACCGAAACGTTCTATCATCGCCCTCTCACTAAGCCTCTCCCGAAAGGAACCAAGGTTGCTTTTCGGGTGGTGACGAGCTGCATTCTTTTCATCAGTCTTCTGATGTTGAATGGGTGTCGCGAATCGTCTGGTGATGAACCGAGATTGCGTGTGGGCAAACCGGACCAGTTTCTTCTCCCGGCTGAAGGAGCGATGCTGCCAGCAGCTCGCGGAATGACCTTCTCACCGGAAGAAGACTTGTTGATTCTGGACAATGTTGGTCGTGTGCTTCGCTACGATTCTGCAGGAAAACTTGTAATCAAATGGTGGATGCCAGACTATGATATTGGACGTCCCGAAGGTGTCTGCGTGATGCAGAATGGACACATTGCAATTGCGGATACCCACTACCATCGAGTGGTGATCTTCGATAATCAGTGTAATGTCGTGCGAATGTTTGGAGAGAGCGGACATGCTGAAGGACAATTCATCTACTCTTCAGCTGTGACTCAAGACGCTGACGGTTTTTTGTATGTCGCTGAGTATGGCGGAAACGACCGAGTCCAGAAATTCACAGCGGAGGGTGAATTCGTTTTAATGTTTGGAGCCGTTGGGACAGAAGAAGGCGAGTTTCAACGTCCGAGTGGATTGGTCTGGCACGACGGTGTGATCTATGTCGCCGATGCCATTAACAATCGAATTCAGGCATTTTCACCGAACGGAAAATTTCTCCGTGTGGTTGCCGATGCAAATTCGACCGGGTTGTATTATCCGTACGATATCGCCATCGGACCAGATGGTTCGCTGTTCGTACCGGAATACGGAGCCGGGAGAATATCGCAAATTTCCATTGAGGGTGAAGTGATCGGCCGTTATGGACAAGAAGGACGTGGGGAAGGACAATTCTGGACACCTTGGGGAATTGCCGTAAGCCAGTCCGGAAAGATTACTGTTGCCGATACCGGAAATAGAAGAGTTGTGGAATTACAGATGAAGTAGGAATTGAAGAAGCAGGAATGAAAGTGAGAGACTTTTGTGTATTCGATCTCCGTGAAGATCCATTTCATATGGTGAAAAGTTCATTTTCACGAGACAGAACGTGAAGGCCATCAGAGGATTTCTCTCTAGAGTTTTTGATCCGTGCATGTTGAACCGTATCCGTTTTTTGTTCTCACGTTGATTTGGCAATTGCCAGACTGAGGAAGCTGTGACGTTCAAACAAATCGTCAAACGTGTTTTCCCCGCTGCTCGTCACCGAGTGACGTGGATCGACGCACTGCCTCTGCTCATCTTCCTCGCTTGTTATGCCAGTATTCTCTCAGCTCTTTCTCTCTCCGACAGGCTGACCTTTTCACGTCCCTGGGCGTTCTGCTGGATGGCTGTCTCGGTCTGGGTCTGGTGGATGGCGATCAACGGCTGGAGCGGCTTGAATCGTCGCCGGTCAACACAATCATTGATCGTGCGTTTACTCCTGGTCGGAACGTTTGTCGCACTGATGGCAGGTCCACGAAGTGTGCGTACCAGCGACCAAATCTCGGTTGTTTATGCCGTCGACATTTCTGAATCGATTCATCCGGACCGGGTGACGGAAGCACTGAATTTTGTCGCCACCACAACCGCAGAGAAGCCGAGTCAGGACGTTGCCGGCTGGATTGCATTTGGAAGCTCTGCAGCTGTCGAAGTCCCTCCAATCCAAACAGCCTTCGGCAGTACAATGTCGAACCCGGACGACATCCAATTCAATAGCCGCGTCGATCGGGATGCGACCAATATCGAAAATGCTCTGTCGTTGGCTGCTGCCATTCTTCCTGAAGACACGCTCGGAAGAATCGTTCTCATTAGCGACGGTTCAGAGACCTCGGGCGATTTGAAATCTGTGCTGGATCAATTGAACTCGCGCGGAATTTCCGTGGATGTGATGCCGGTGAAATACAACTACACCGATGAAATTTGGATTGAACGACTTGACCTGCCACAAACCGTCAAGCTCGGTGAACCGTACGAAGCTTCGGTGGTCATCTCTTCACTCAAACCGGGTAAAGGCCGCCTGATCATCGAAGAGAATGGCGAACCGATTACTGATGAACCGATCAATGTCGAATTCAGCGAAGGGAAGAGCCGGGTCGATATCCCCATTTATCTGCGTACGCCTGGTTACTATGAATACAAAGCGAAGTTGATCCCTGAAGAGGGAACGGACGGTCGCGATGAAAACAACGAAGCTGTTGGTTACATCTATGTTGAAGGCGAAGGCAAAGTCCTCATCGTTGCGGACCCGTTACGTGATGATGACCGCGATTTCGAACGCCTCGTTCAAGCGATTCAAGAGGGGGAACGGGCTGTTGAAGTTGTCGACTCTTACAAATTCCCACGTGATCCCTTGTCGCTGTTGCCCTACGACTGCGTGATCTTCGCGAACGTTCCGAACGATGCGTTCGACGAAGTGCAATTGCAGGCGATGCGAGACGCTGTCTTCAATCAGGGGACCGGGTTTCTCATGGTTGGAGGTGAGAACAGCTTCGGGCCGGGTGGATATCACCGAAGTGTTGTTGAAGAAACACTGCCTGTCACAATGGACATCACCAAGAAGAAAATTTTGCCCAAAGGGGCGTTGGCGATCATCCTGCACACTTGTGAATTCCCTGAAGGGAACACCTGGGCCAAACGTATCACCAAGCAGGCGATTAAAGTTCTCGGTAAGCAGGATGAAGTCGGAGTGATCGCCTACGGGCCGGGCGGAGAACAGTGGATCTTCGAATTGACCCCCGCTGGTGAATACGACTCGATGGTTCCAAAAATCAACGCGGCAGCCATCGGAGACATGCCCGCCTTTGGACCGACAATGCAGATCGGTTTAGATGGACTCAAGAAGAGCGATGCTGCCACGAAGCACATGATCATCATTTCTGATGGCGATCCACAACTCGCTCCGCCGCGGCTGATGCAAGATTTCATCACGGAAAAAGTCAGTATCTCAACGGTCGCGATCTTCCCTCATGGAGGAACCGAAATTGGCACACTCCGAAACATCGCCAATGCGACTGAAGGTCGATATTACTTCCCTGCCGATCCAAACGAGTTACCATCAATCTTCATCAAGGAGGCGAAAACTCTCAAACGGAGCATGATTCAGGAAAAGGAAATTAATCCGCAAGTCGGTTTCCCTTCGCCGGTCCTGGAAGGAATCCCGGAACTCCCCAAACTGAGTGGTTTCGTTCTGACGTCTTTGAAAGAAAACGCACTTACCGAAAACGTGCTTTTTGCCGTCCCCGACGATGCAGCCGAAGAAGAGACGGACCCCGTGCTGGCGATCTGGCGTTACGGACTCGGAACGACCGCTGCGTTTACATCATCCTTGTCCAATCAATGGGCGTCAGAGTGGGTCGACTGGGAGCAGTACACTGCGTTTGTCAAGCAACTCCTCATTCGTATTTCACGTGTCGAAAAGGCGGGCCAGTTGAGAATGTGGACATACAATTCCGGCGGACAGGGAGTCATCATGGTTGAAGACTTTCATCCAGAAGAAGACTTTCTCGACGTGGCTGCCAAGGTCTCCGGTCCCGGTGGAATGGAACTGACGATCCCGCTCAAACAAGTTGGGCCAAGGCGATACCAGGGAACATTTCCAGTTGCAGACAAAGGGCAATTCCAGGTGACAGCACTCGGAAAATCTGGAGAACGGGAAGATCGGGTCCATGGCGGATTTATCGTTTCGTACTCACCGGAATTCCTGAAGTTCACTTCAGACATGAGTACGCTCCAACAGATCAAAGATGAAACAGACGGACAAGAGCTCGACAGCACGACAACCGCCGAGCAGATTTATAATCGCCGCTCACCGAAGACCAGTTCGAAACCGGTCTTCGACTGGTTCCTGATCGCCATCGCCTGTTTGATTCCGCTCGATGTCGCGGTCCGACGAGTTCAACTCGACTGGGTTGTTGTGATGCAGGCACTCGGAATAGGTCGCAAAGCCGAGACGACTCAAACTATGGGTGCCTTGCTCTCTCGCAAGAAAGAAGTCGGCGAAAAGCTGAAGGCTCAGGCAGATTACAAACCGACGCCAACAGCAGGCAACAAAAGTCCGTACATACAACAGCCAGTCAAGAGGACGGTTGAGAAATCAAAACCAAAGCCGAAAACTTCAGAGAAAACACCCGAAAGCCAATCAGAGACGACTACCAGCCGGTTACTCGCCATTAAGAGAAAGCGGTCCGAAAACGAAGGTGAAGAAGAGGAGTAGCTGTTCGCAGTTGGCCGCAGTAGATCCTAATTGATCCGAAAACGAACTCCCCTTGAAAACGAATTCAAAATAAGAGCCGGACAATCGACTGTCCCGCACAACGTTCCTAAAAAAGACAATCGCCAGCAAAGTACAACTCAGGAAAGCAGAATAATGACAGACGAGAACATCGCTGTACTTCAAGCTGAAGCAAACGAATTCAGCAACACGTTCAAAGCAGTCCGAGAAGAGATCGGCAAAGTGATTGTCGGTCAGGAACGTGTTGTTGAGGCCGCCCTGACAGCCATCATTTGCGGGGGCAATGTCCTTCTCGAAGGGGTTCCCGGTCTCGGAAAGACGGAACTGATCAAGGCGATGTCTCAGGTACTTGACCTTGAATTTCGTCGGATTCAATTTACTCCCGATCTGATGCCAGCGGATATCATCGGAACGAACATGATGCAGCCCGATGAGAAAGGACGCTATCAGTTCGAGTTCCGCAAAGGTCCGATTTTCACTCAGTTGCTCCTCGCAGATGAAATCAATCGGGCGACTCCCAAAACGCAATCGGCACTTCTGGAAACGATGCAGGAAGGGACAGTCACAACAGCAGGGACCATTCATTCTCTGGAACAACCGTTCTTTGTGATGGCGACTCAAAACCCGCTCGAACAAGAAGGAACCTATCCACTCCCGGAAGCCCAACTGGATCGATTTCTGTTCAAGGTCGACGTCCCATTCGTTTCGCTGGCAGAGCTCAACGACATTGTGAACAGGACGATTCTCAAGCAAAAGATTGAAGTCAACAAAATCCTGAGTGGTCCACAGATCATGCATCTTCGGACAGTCTTGAACAAAGTCGTTGTCGCTGACCCGATGCGAGATTTTGCTTGCCGTCTGGTCCTTGCGACGCATCCTGAAACAGAGTTCTCTCCAGAAGGTGTGAAGAAATTCATTCGCTGGGGAGCCTCACCTCGGGCGGCTCAAGCATTGATCCGGGCGGCTCGCGTGCGAGCCCTCAGTGCCGGTCGAGTCCATGTTTCTTTTGATGACATCAAATACTTTGCCGACGAAGTTCTCAAACATCGCACACTCCTGAACTACGACGGTCAAGCTGAGAACGTCAGCGTGGGAGATTTGATCGACGAATGTGTTTCCGTACTCCCGGAACAAGCTGCGTAATCACTCACTTCAAGTCTGTTGCTATACATCAAAAAAAGCGAAAGCTGTTCAAATGTCACTACGTCAACATGGGTCAGCAAGTTTTTATTTCATCGCAGGTTTCTGCTGTTTGACGATAGGCCTGAGTTCGTATGTCCGAAGCGCTGAGAAGGAAACCGATCTTGTGAAACGCTTTGAATCGAAAACATTTTCCGCGAGTAACGATCTCGATTTAGGATACCGGATGCTCTCACCGAAAAAGGTGGAATCGGGCAAAAAGTATCCTCTCGTTCTGTTTCTTCACGGAGCTGGTGAACGTGGAGACGACAACAAAAAGCAATTGGTGCATGTGGCTCAGGAACTGGCCACCGACGAAATGCAGGCTCGACACTCCTGCTTTGTCATCGCTCCTCAAGCACCTAATGAGACTCGCTGGGTTGAAGTTGACTGGGGACTGGATGCTCACAAGATGCCAAAGACCCCTTCGGTTCCAATGGCTGCAACCTTTGAACTTCTAGAGCAACTCAAAAAAGACCTCCCGGTCGATGTAGATCGCATTTACATTTGCGGTCTCTCGATGGGTGGTTACGGAACCTGGGACGCCGTACAGCGCCACCCCGAGCTCTTTGCAGGTGCGATTTCAATATGCGGTGGAGGTGATCCTGCATATGCCGAGCAGATTGCGAACGTCCCGGTTTGGGCGTTCCATGGAGATGCGGACACAGCTGTCAAAGTGCATCGATCTCGAGAGATGGTCAACGCGGTCCGGAAAGCAGGCGGAGAAGCCATCTATACCGAATACGCTGGTGTCGGACACAACAGCTGGGCCGTGACGGCTGCTAACCGTCTCGTCTGGGACTGGCTCTTCGCACAAAAGAAACACACAACAAAGTAGTATTTCATGTCAGTTGCCACGAATCAATTTACGACATTACTACCGAACGATGTTCTCGCTCGGGCGGAGCGAATGCGTCTGAACCCGTTGCGTCGACGGACGAATCGTATGCGGGGTGAGCACATGTCCGGCAAAGGGGGAACAAGCATTGAGTTCTCCGACTTCCGGGAATATGTGCCGGGCGACGACGTTCGATATATCGACTGGAATATCTTCTCCCGCCTGAATGAGCCGTACCTGAAGCTGTACGCACATGAAGAAGAAATGCACGTTGCAATCCTTCTCGACAGCTCCGCTTCGATGCAGTTCGAGGGTAAATTTGAACTGGCTCGGCAAGTCGCGGCGGCACTCGGTGTGATGGGGCTGATGAGTGTCGAGCGAGTGAGTGTTTATACATGTGGACAAGGTCGCGGCCAGGCTCCTTTTCTGAAACCATGCAGCGGACGTGTCAGCCTGAAACGATTCTTTCAATTCCTTGAACAAACAGAACCGGGCGGCTCCATTCCAATCGAACAATGCCTCGAAGATGTCCTCAAGCAGCATTCCGGAAAAGGGATCGCTGTGGTGATTTCTGATTTTTTGACATACGGCGATGTCTCTCGAAGCTTCAACTTGCTGCATGGATCGGGATTAGAAATCTATGGATTGCAGATTCTTGGCCCAACGGAACTGAACCCGGAACTCGCCGGTGATATGCGGTTTGTCGATGCCGAAAGCAACGCAACGCTCGATGTCTCCTCGGTGGGCGAGCTTCTGGGGCTGTACCATCAACATCGACAAGCACTGGAAGACTATCTCGGTGCGCAATGCCGCAAACGAAGCGGTCGGTTCATATCAACATCAAGTGAAACCCCAGTGAAGACCCTATTGTTTGATCAACTCCTAAGAAATGCCTGGATCCGCTAGAGCAGTTTGCTTTAGGTTTTCAGTATTCCATCCAGTCCCGGTGACTCACCAGTGGCTAAATGACTGAAGGCCAACCGTGAAAATGCCTTAAACTGATAAACTTGAATCCTGTCGAAAAGATTTTTCCCACTTCGAAAATCTCAACCCCTAGTTCCTAAATGTCCTGGCTGACGAATTTGATCCCGAGCTTTTTCCATCCCATGGGAGCGATCCTGTTCGCACTCATGATCCCGGTGATCATTTTCTACTTCCTCAAACTTCGCCGGACACGGGTTGAGATTTCTTCGCTGGCGTTATGGCAGCAGGTGATCAACGATCAGCGAGTCAACGCCCCCTTTCAGAAGTTCAAGCGGAATATTTTGTTGCTGCTGCAGCTTCTGTTGTTGTGTCTGATCGCTCTCGCAGCGATGCAACCGTACCTGCGAGGCAACGCGGAACAGCTGACATACCTGCCAATTCTGGTTGACGTCTCTGCGAGCATGGGAGGGGTGGATGAAAAGGGAGAGACTCGACTCGATCTTGCCAAGGCAGAGATCAGGGAAATTATCGATGGCTTATTGCCGAATCAGAAATTGACGCTCATTGCGGTCGGGGCTTCCGCTCGTCGATTGACAGAATTCACAGACAACAAACAGATCCTTCGCGACGCACTTGGCAAACTCGAAGTTCAGGATGTGCCTAGCCATGTCGTTGATGGATTACGACTCGCACAAGCTCTCTCACGAACTCAGGAGATTGAGTCGGTCCGGTTTTACTCGGATGGAAACCTGCCGACGAAGCCGAACCCGGCGACTGGAAAACCGATGGCAGAAGTCGATTTTGATTTGCCGTTCAGAGTCGACTTCTTTCAAATCGATCCCGCTGGAAACAATCTCGGCATCACCGCGCTCAACGCACGTCGTGCAACACCTGAAACCTGGGATGTCTTCCTTCGTGTCGAGGGAACTGCTTCGGGAAGTACAGAAACGGATGTCATTCTCAAAGCAAACGGAGAAACCGTGGGCGAAGAGCATCTTGTTCTCGGCCCCGGTGAAGCACAGCGTCTGGTCTTCAAAGTCGATGCTCAGGTCGATGAATTTCTCGAAGCGACTCTCAAACCGAACGGACATGATGCGATCAAAGTCGATAATCAGGCTTGGTTGAACTTACCGAAAGGGCGCGATGTCGATGTCTACTGCCCGGGTGAACTCACCACCTTTCGCCATGCCATTGAGGCGTTGGAAGGGGTTGATGTTTTCCCACTGGCTGACGGCAGTGTGAATGCTGCTGAGTTCGACTTGTTGATTTCAGACAAGTCCGACGACGTCCAAAAGTCGGCCAGCGTCGCAGTATTCATCGGAGTCGTCCCGGACGATTTGAAGGAACTGATTACCATTGAAGATCAGCAAGCGGAGGTCATTGACTGGCAGCGTGATGCTCAGATTCTACAACATGTGCAATTGAAGGAAGTGGTCATTTCCGAATTGCCAGTAAAGAATCAAGGTATCGAGGATCTTCACATTGAAGAACTCGGCTACACAATTTTAGCTCATGGCAATCGTGGTCCGTTGATCCTCAGCAAACGCGACGGAATTCGCGTTCAGTACTTCCTCCTCTTTCATACCGACCGATCCACGCTCCCTTACCGGGTTGGCTTCCCGGTTCTAGTCGCAAATATCATGACCGAAGCGATGCAGCGAGCATCCTTAACCGAAATACGCGCTCCATCGACTGGAGTCCTTCCGGGGCTCGAACTCGAAAAGAAAACCGCTTACCGAGTGACATCTCCTGATGGCAAGCATGAAACCCGAAGCAGTGATGACAACGGCGTCCTCAAAGGAATTTCAGCGACGATGGCGGGTGAATATGAAATTCGCCAAAGTGGAGAACTCGTTTCGAAGATCGGCGTTGGGCTTCTGAATGCGACAGAGACCAGGCTGGAAACCGTCGACACAATCACATTCAACGAACTCTCCGTTGAAGCTGAAGGCGAGCGGTTGCTCACAGACAAACCACTTTGGGAATGGTTTGCAGCGGTCGCGTTTTTTGTCTTACTCTTCGAATGGTGGTACTTCCAGAAGAAGCCAGCGGGAATTCCTGACTGATGTCAATCGAGCGACAGTTTCTGAAATCGTTCTTCGTCGGGACGGGCAAGCGGTCAGTTTCTTTCTCGCTGATGCTTGTTTTAGTCGGCTTCTTTCTCTGCACTGTCTGTACAAATTGTTGTCTCGCTCAAAAGAAAGAACTTGCGTTAACGATCGAAGTTGATATTTCGTCAAGCGTGAATCGCAGCGGAGGACCGATCCCTCTCACGCTGCGCCTCAACTACTTTGGAAGCAAAGCAGGGCTGGCGGGAAAATTGAGATTCCGGATGGTTTCTCAAAACGGGGCGCTCGTGGCAACGTATCTGTTTGAAGACCTGTTCATCCCCCCGGGTGAACAGACATACGAGTTCCTCATTCAGCCCCCCTCTTCGGCAGTCTGGATGGATGCTTACGATTTCTACCCGATCTTCGAAACACAAGAAGGCGAAATCTTCGCCTACCCCGAGCAGTTGCTGCGTCTTCCGGGAGCAAGTCGCCGATCAATGGTGATCACGATTGCAACTCTCAACAACGAACGTCTGGATGAGACGCAGAAAGAATTCGGTTCGGAACTGGCATTGGAAAAGAGAATGCCCTCCTTCGACACTGTTCGGCCAAATCAGAAATCGATCGTGACTCTCTCGCGCTCGTTGAGTGTACAAGATTTTCCGAACAGCGCACTCGAGCATTGCGTCAGCGATATTGTCATTTTAACCAAAGGAACTTTTGAGAAACTCAGTATCCGTCAAGGCGAAGCACTTCTCGCCTGGACACGTGCGGGAGGCTCGGTGGCAATCTTCCTTGAAGAAAAGGTGAGGTTGCCGGCAGAGAAAACAGACCTCCTCAACGAGTTTCTCAGCGCCCCTAAAGATGATCCACTGGTGTATCAACTCAGCGACGGAACATGGCAGTTCGCGAACGCTTCAACCGAAGCATTGCTACTGCGACGATGCAGTTTTGGTCGCGTCGCGGTCGGAGTTCGTCAAGATTCCCAGCTCCTTTCAGAGTTGTATTCCCCAAGCGATCGTCAAGAACTCTATTCGCATTTATGGAAACTTCGCAACGACCAAACCGAATCGATGATGCGCTCAAACGACGGAAACTGGTCGTTCGATCTGGCTCGACGTTCTGTCGTTCGAGACAACATCAATTTCAACAACATCAACGATCCCGGACTCGATCAGTTCCTCCGCCGATTTCGCCCGACTCCAACAATTTACGGGAACGGGCTCCTTGCAGAAACGCTTC
The DNA here is from genome assembly GCF_007744255.1 of Thalassoglobus polymorphus. GTDB lineage: Bacteria > Planctomycetota > Planctomycetia > Planctomycetales > Planctomycetaceae > Thalassoglobus > Thalassoglobus polymorphus. Next base: position 5,786,859 of record NZ_CP036267.1, read on the forward strand.
CGGTCGGAATGCAAATGCTTCCGCTGTGGCTGATCGGCGTCACACTCCTGCTTTACATCATCGCGATCGGTCCGCTCGACTACTTCCTTCTGGGGGCATTAGGACTCCGGAAGCTGACCTGGATCTTCTTCCCTGTCGTGACAGTTCTCTTCACAGTGGGAGCAATCGTCTCTGCAAACCGCACGATGCAGGGCAAAGATGAAGGGGGACGGGTCATCATTCATGACATCACTCCAGACGGACTGATCGCTCGGGAGAATGAAATCGAGACCGTTGTCCCCAGGTCCGGAGGAATCCGCTACGTTGATGCCAAGCAAGAGTTGCTGACCCCGATCAACCCATTTCGCCTCGGAATCAGTCCCGACTACAACACTCAATATCGACCTCGACCGAGTGAGTCCGTTGAGGAAGCCCCACCACTCTTCCGTGGTCGTTTCCCCAGCGAGGCACAACTTGTGGAACAAGTTCACAAATGGTCTCCCAGAATGACTCGAAAGTTGCGGATCTCGACAACACCAACTCCCGAACCAAGTCGATTCGACTGGACACTCCCCATAAACCCGGAAGATCGAGACAGTTACCTGGAGCTAACGCGAAGAGTTCAAGCAGCTTTCGGAGAAAATGCCCACGCGATGTTCTTACAGACACGTCCATCTCAAAACAGTAACGAGCTGCACAACTTACCCGAAAAGATTGTGCTGCTGGGCCATGGAGATATCTTTCAAGATCCGTATTACGATGAGAGCAGGCTGGACCTGCCTGGCATGAACTCACCACTGAGGCAACGCCAAGACTTCCTGCAAGATTCCACCTACAGCGAACAATCAGGCATCTACTCTGTGGTGTCGCAGCTTTCCCCAAAGTGCGACGACTTCCTTGAAGACCTGCCAATCCTTGATACGTCTGAAAAGAGAACTTGGGTGTTTCTGATAGCTGTGCGAAATGAAAACGTCTGGAACATTTACCGGCAGTTCATCACGGGTACAGAAAACTAGAGCATCTTTCGCATTGGTGTTCAGGTTCTGCCTCGTGGCAAGCTGTCTATGAAATCATCGAAGTGAATTTCACGGGCACGACAAAAATTGAGAATACACTAATTTCGTGGGAGGGCTGGCTTCTCTGCCTGATCACGGCGGCGAAGTTTAGCGAGTTGCTCAAAGTATCTCCGGACCCGCTCTTCGTATCCGGGAAGATACGACTCGCTGTAAGTTCGGAGCAAGTCGTTGCGTTCCTGCTCAGGTAAATGTCCCCAAACGGAATCAACCAGATTTGAAGGAACTTTGATGTCCTCAGCACCTGCTGATTGATTCTGATCATCTCGCGGGGCCATTCCCGCGTTTCCCGCTTGCTCAGAATTTCCCGCGGTCTTTCCCGAATCGCCTTTGCCGTCGGAGTTCATCGGAGTTTGAGACGCGCTGGACTGTTTGCCTGCAGACTGTGAGACAAATTGCTCAAGCGCTTCAATCAGCTTTTTCTGAGCAGCCAAGCTTTCCCGAGTGACACCTTCAGCTTCGAGAGTCGCAAGGGTCTTTCTGGAGAGTTTCGTAATCTGCCCGGTGATCTCCTGGAGCGACTTCTGTTGATCGGTTCGAATTGTATCCTCTGCGCTCGCGGCTTGGGAAAGTACAATGAACACTAAGACGAGCAGCACCAAAACAGTTCGAGAACATTTGCATGTGTGCTCTGCGACAGCTTTTGGAAAGTTTTGTGATGTGAGGTAGTCCGACATTATTCAAACTTGATAGAGTGAGTGCGGTACATTCTGCTCTTCTTCATTGCCCGAATTTACGCCCGAAAATAATCGTTTCAGGTTTGGTTCGAGTTCCACAGTTTACCACACCCGACTGACCACCGTTCAAGTCAATTTCGAGATTCATTCAGAAATGTCTCCACCTCCACTCAGAGTACTTGTTGTGGCACGTGACCAGTCGGATCATGTGCAAGTCGCTCAGCGAGCACTCTGTGAGTTACTCACACAGCACGCTGGAATTGAACTTGTCGCGACACTGACCGCGAACGACGATGCATATGAGGACATCGATGCAGAGGTCGCTTTCGTTGTCGGAGGTGATGGGGCGATCCTCCGTGCCTGCCGCTGGTTTGGAACGACTCAAATCCCGATACTAGGTGTCAACCTGGGGCGACTGGGATTCCTGGCAGATCTTTCTCAGGAGGCGTTGCCTGAAATCCTTGATGAGCTGGCGAACAGAAAATTTGAAGTCATTTCACACTTGATGTTCGAATGCCATCACCGAAAGGCACTTGGAGGAAGTGAGTGTTACTTGGGACTGAACGAAACAGCTCTGCTTTCAGCGGCGTCGCTGTCGCTGATTGATGTGGAACTTGCGATTAATGGAGATCCCGTCACAACATACAGCGGAGACGGATTGATTATCAGCACGCCTGTCGGATCGACTGCACACAATCTTTCAGCTGGGGGGCCAATTCTGCGACAGGATCTTCGGGCGTTTGTGGTCACTCCAATCTGCCCGCACACACTGACCGTACGACCGATTGTCGATCGGGCTGATGCAGAATATCAAATCACTGCGCCTAGCGTTCCTGAAGGAGTGATGCTCGTGATCGATGGGCAAATCAAGGTTCCGTTCGAATCAGGCGATGTCGTAACGATCCGGCAAGCGAATGTTTCATTCCAACTTGTCCGAGTGGAGGGGCATCGTTTTTATCACACACTGCATCGCAAACTGGGCTGGGATGGTCAACCGAGATATCAAAGAGGTCGAATCGAGAGGGGGACAGCAGATGATTAACATAAAGTCAACAGCTTGATCAGCAGATTTTGCTTGAATCTGAGAAAACAGTTCAACTCTGGCTGTTTCTTCAATCAAGGTCTTTGATTTGTTTCGATGAACTGTAAGAATAACTATTAAGTTCAGCTTGACGACAAACTGCGGGTCTAGAGCATTTTAGGAAATGACGAGCGCGTACAGTCTCGTGGGGCACGGTCTTGACACTAATTCAAGACATTCTTCACGGACGCGAGAAACGCGAAAGAGTTCTAGTAAGTTTCGACTCGGAATGAACTCTTTGGAACATTCAACTTTACGATTCGAAGGGCAAGCCAAGATTTTGCCCAAGAGCATGTTCAGCCAAATACATATTCAATTGTTACGTTTCCTGATTCAAATCATTGGTGGCTCACCTCTGATCCCGATCCGTTCGTTGATTTATCAATACAAAATTCTTGATCTCAATGTTTCTCATCCGAGATCCCTCCCAATAGGTTTTCCCTACTTGCGGAGTTCTACCGAGGAGTAACTCGATAATGTCTTCTGAGAGTTCTGCATCCAAGTCCAACGGTCAGCCAGCGGGTTCCGCTGACGCGAAAGCTTTGCAAACGATGGAATCGGTCGTCATCCGATTTTGTGGTGATTCCGGTGACGGGATGCAATTGGCAGGAACCCAGTTTACAAACGTCTCTGCAGTCTTCGGAAACGACGTCAGTACATTGCCTGACTTCCCTGCGGAAATTCGTGCGCCCGCTGGATCACTTTTCGGAGTGAGTGGGTTCCAGGTCTGTTTCTCGAGTGGAGAAGTTTTCACTCCGGGAGACGAGGTCAACACTTTGGTGGCCATGAATCCGGCAGCTTTGAAAACAAACCTGGAGGACCTTCAACGAGGTGGCACGCTCATCGTCAATGAAGATGCCTTCGACAAGGGAAACCTGCAAAAAGCCCATTACGATTCAAATCCGCTGGATGACGTCGACGGAAACTTAGCTGCGTTTCGTGTCCACAAAGTCCCGATGACTCGCTTAACGCGAGATTCTGTCGAAGGACTCGGCTTGACGGTCCGTGAAGCAGATCGATGTAAGAACTTCTTCGCACTCGGACTCGTTTTCTGGCTTTACGATCGCGACTCCACACCGACCGAGGATTGGGTAAAAGAAAAGTTTGCCAAACACCCCAGTATCGTCGAAGCCAACTTGCGAGCACTCAAAGCTGGTTACAACTACGGATTTTCGACGGAACAGTTTACCGTTCACTATGAAGTTCCCTCAGCGGAACTTGAACCGGGACGCTACCGAAAGATTACCGGGAACGAAGCCGTTGCGATGGGCTTAGCAGCTGCCGCAAAGCTCGCAGAAGTAGAACTGTTCTATGGCGGATATCCAATCACACCGGCGAGTGACATCCTGCATGAACTCTCTAAGCTGAAACGATTTGGTATCAAAACGTTTCAAGCGGAAGACGAAATTGCAGCGATCACCTCAGTTGTCGGAGCGGCATTCGGCGGAGCGTTAGCAGTCACTGCCAGTAGTGGTCCCGGAATCGCGCTGAAGGGCGAAGGAATCGGCCTTGGTGTGATCACTGAGCTGCCAATGATCATCGTCAACGTTCAGCGTGGTGGCCCCAGTACAGGACTCCCCACAAAAACTGAACAGTCCGATCTCTTCCTGAGCTACTTTGGACGGAATGGAGACTGCCCGATGCCGGTCATCGCAGCACGCTCTCCTGCCGACTGCTTTCAGATGGCACAGGAGGCTGTCCGGATTGCTGTTGAATTCATGACCCCTGTCTTCCTGATGACGGACGGTTACATCGCTAACGGAGCTGAGCCCTGGAAAATTCCAGCGATCTCAGATCTCAAGAAAGTGAGCATCTCGCATCCTCAGGAATCCAACGGAAATGGAGATGGATTCCTTCCATATTTGCGAGACGAAAACCTTGTCCGTCCTTGGGCAGTTCCCGGAACTCCGGGGCTGGAACACCGCTTGGGCGGTTTGGAAAAAGCAGATGGTTCAGGAAACGTTTCATATGATCCTGACAACCACGACAACATGACTCGCATTCGTGCTCAGAAAATCATGAACATTGCTGAGTCGATTCCTGAGCAAGAAGTTGAAGGGCCAGAGTCAGGAGATTTGCTGGTCGTCAGCTGGGGCGGAACCTACGGAGCAGTGAAGTCCGCCTGCATGGAATCCCGTCGACAAGGAAAATCGGTGGCTCATTGCCATTTGCAATACATCCATCCTTTCCCCAAAAACCTGGGAACGATCCTGAAAAACTACAAAAAAGTCCTCATCCCGGAACTCAACGGCGGGCAAATGTGGATGATTTTGCGAGGCCTGTACCTTGTTGATGCGGTCAGCTTCAGCAAAGTGAAAGGAAAGCCGTTCCTGATCGGGGAATTGTGTGCAAAGATTGATGAGGTTCTGGAAAGTTAGCAGTGAAGAAACTCTCACGAATCCTTTGACACCATTGTGATTCAATCGTTTTTCGATCACATGTTCAGAGTTGAGTGAGAGCGAAGAAGTTTACGTTGCCGTTTGCTTTTTACTGATACAAGTTTGATTACTTAGGTGTATTACGATGTCAGCTGATACAAGTCTTCCAGTATTGACTCAAAAAGATTTCGCGAGCGATCAGGAAATTCGCTGGTGTCCAAGGTGCGGTGATTACTCGATTCTCGCTCAGATGAAGAAAGTATTGCCAACACTGGGCATTCCGAAAGAGGACATCGTATTCGTATCAGGAATTGGATGTTCCAGTCGCTTCCCGTATTACATGTCGACATACGGAATGCACAGTATCCATGGACGAGCACCGGCGATTGCCACAGGATTGAAAGTTGCCCGCCCGGAACTGACAGTCTTTGTGATTACCGGTGATGGAGACGCACTCTCCATCGGCGGGAACCATTTGCTGCATGCCTTGCGACGAAATGTTGACCTGAAAATCATCATGTTCAACAACCAGATCTATGGGCTCACGAAAGGTCAGTATTCACCGACCAGCCCATTGGGTAAGAAAACCAAAAGTACACCGTTCGGTTCAGTCGACCGCCCACTCAATCCGCTCTCCGTGGCGATCGGAGCAGGGGCGACATTTGTGGCTCGCAGTGCCGATGTTGACATCAAACACTTGACCATGGTGCTCGAACGGGCCGCCCGGCACAAAGGGTCTGCCTTTGTTGAAGTTTATCAGGATTGCAACGTCTTCAATTCCGGAGCCTTTGAGTTTGCCACCAAGAAAGACCAGAAGCAGGAAAACTGCATCTATCTGGAAAATGGTAAACCACTCATCTATGGAAATGATCGAGACAAGGGAATCCGCCTGACCGGAGCAGGCAACCCGGAAGTTGTAAACCTCAGCGACGTCAAGGAAGACGATTTACTCTTCCACGATGAGTCATCTGACGATCCGACACCGGCATTCCGCCTCGCTCAAATGCGCTGGCCAAATTCCCCCGAGCCAATGGGAATCTTCCGCAGTATCGACCGCCCAACATACGATGGCGAAGTCGATCGCCAATTCAAACAATGTATGGAACAAGGGACAGCCGATCTGGAAGCGCTGTTCAATTCCGGAGATACCTGGGACGTGAAACCGAAATAAGTTCGACGCTGAATTGCCGCCTTCAAAGTCCTCACCGTCGATCGCATTCATCACCAAATCTGTCGTCATCAGCCAAATGCTCTTCACTGCGGGGCATTCGCTGACGACGGGTGGGTTCCTCTATTATTTCGTCTATGAATTCAGCGCGTTTCGGTCGTCGCCATTCCTTTTAGCGGCACTCCAAATTGCCCCGGAATCCTGCGAAGCTCTCAGCCTGTTCACACGTCAAATCCTGCGATTTGTGAAGAGCCGAAAATGGTTGTGGGTTTCCTGCTTGATGCTAGCGCGGATCACAGCGTTACTCATCCCGGCAACTTTGCTTTTCGACGAAGACTCAAAGTACGCAGCGGTTTTGATTCTCGGCGCGGTCGCAGTTTGGCACCTGCTGCAAGGAATCGCCTATTGCAGCTACATCTCCTGGCTCAGTGATCTGGTTCCGGAAATGAACTGGGGGCGATTCTTCGCCAAACGGAAAATCGCTTCTCTGTCGATCGCGATCATTGTTCCAATCAGTGCTGGACTCGCTCGAAAAGCATGGATCAATGGGTTACCTGACGTTTGGAAAACTCGCAGCTTCGCCGCCATCTTTATCGTCGGAGCCGCACTGGTCATTGCTTCCATTCTTCCAATGCTATGGATTCCAGACCGTGCGATTCGAATTGAGCAGAAGTCGGCGGGCCGAACCTGGGGGGACTGGGCCTCTCTTTTTCGTAGTCAGTTCGGTTGGCTGCTCGCGTCTAGATGGTGGCTCGCCTTCTTTCAGGGGCTCACACAAGCGGTGATCTTCAAGTTCAGCGTGGACCTCCTGAAGATCAGCCTCAATGAATATTACATTCTTCTGGCAGCGATGCTTAGCCTGCAAATGGCGACATCATGGTACGCCGGTCTGCTGTGCGACCGTGGCCGGGATCGCCAACTTTTAATTTGGAGCCTGATCGGCGTGAGCTTCGCCATGTTTTTCTGGATGGCAGCTACCCCCGAGACAAAATGGATGGCAGGCGGAGCGTATCTACTTTGGGGCGGCTTTGGTTTTGTGAACATCGCCTTGCAGAACCTCACACTTAAGTTGGCACCATCTGGTGACAACACCTTGCACATCAGCCTGTCGCGACAAGGGAGCGGGCTCGTTGCTGGATTCGCTGGCTTGCTGGGAGGGCTTTGGTTGCAGGAGTTGTTAGAGAACTCAACCCATTCAGAGCTTCGCTCATACCAGTTGATCTTTCTGATCTCTTGGCTCGGACGATTAAGTGCCGCTTTCTGGCTGATCCCGCTGCAACAACCTGACGCGGAGCAAAAAGAAGAAACCACGCAGGTGCCGAGGCGCGCAGATTCAGATCGGAAAAAACCTTCTTCAAAAAATAGAATCCACATCCGATGATTGACTGAATCTGGAAGTCGTCGCCCCTTCGATCCCCTCGAATAATTTCGATCGTGCCGTTGTGGGTCTGTGGTTTCCCCGACTCAGCTGATACCACAAAGAGTTTCAGTCGCTTTCAGCCTTTTCGCCGATAAAGACGACTTCATCACCGACATGAATCGTTCCTCCTGACACGACTCGCGAAATCAGTCCACCATGGCCGCGCATCGCTTGAAACCCTCCTTCACCCAGATTTTTCTCCATCCGTGAGCAGGGAGCACATTCCCCAGCCCCCTCAAAGATCACATCACCGATGCGAAATCGATGCTTCTTTAGCGATGCCAGATTGATCCCTGAAACGACCAGATTTCGGCGCAGCAACTCGGGCTTCACTTCTCGATTGCTCAGAAACTGCGCAACCACCGCAAGATGTTCATATTGAAACATCGAGACTTGCCGCTCGCCGCCCGGCTTGTGTTCGCTGTGGTAATCTCCGACCAACCCGGTATCGACGCGAACTTCAACTTGTTTAACGGGTTGAATCACCGATTGTGACCGAGACGACAGACCGATCCATTCCAGCTTGCCGACTTGCGGAACAGTTTGGAGTAATTGGTGTAACATTGTTTGTCCCTTTTCGTTCGGTTTCAGAAAGGCAAATTCTTCACATGGCTTTCAACAAGGTGACGGAAGACTTCGCCCCGCTGTGCGTAATTTGCAAACTGTGAGCCGCTACTGCAAGCCGGTGAGAATAAAACCGCCTCTTCCGAGCCCACTCGCTGGACGGCCCACGTGAATGCTTCCGGTAATGTCTCGACGACAATCAACTCCACGGATCGGTTTGCCTGGCTGATCATTTCTGCCATACAGGGACCTGTTTCACCGATGAGGGCAACTGCTTTGGCTCGATTTGAGATGGCTTGGCAGAGAGAACTTAGATCGACATTCTTACTTTTCCCACCGGCAATGAGCACGAAGGGCGAGTCGATGGAATTCAAAGCAGCCAGCGTTGCTTCCGGGGTTGTCGCTTTTGAGTCATTGAGAAATTTCACACCGTGCACGGTAGCAACTTCTTCAAGTCGATGAGGCAACTGCTGAAACGAATTCAAACTTTGCTGAATTTTACTCAGCGAAATCGGAAATCGAGAACAGACGGCAGCGACGCTCGCTGCGATGTTTAATCTTTGATGCGGTGAGTTAAGCGAAACTGGAAGTGATCGGAAAAGAATCTCCTGCTCGTTCCCGCCAAAATTGATTACGAAGCGATCTTGCTGCAGCGAAACAGACGCTGAACCTGACGAACATTCAGCTCCAAAGAGAACTCGATCTCCGTGAGTTTCCCAATCGCGTAAACTTTCATGAAGTACAGAGACATCCCCGGGGAGTTGCCAGCTGAGTGCTCGCTGTTTCGCAGTGCGGTAGCTGTCCAAGCCACCATGCCAGTCGAGGTGATTGGGAGCGAAGTTGGTAACCACTGCCACTTCAGCCCGTGGCTTCAAGGCAACAAGGTGTTCCAATTGAAAGCTGCTCAGTTCGAGAACGACCCATTCATCCGGAGAGATGGTCTCCACGTCAGGGAGCAAGCTGATTCCGATGTTCCCACCGAGCCGACAGGAGACACCATTGGTACTGAGAAGGTGATGAATGAGTGCTGTCGTTGTCGACTTTCCCACAGTCCCTGTGACAATCAATCTCCTCGCCCGGCAACGTTCCCAGAAGAGGTTCATCTCCGTCGTGATTGGGACATTGTGATCCAGAGCGACTTTCGTAAAGCGATTTTCATGAATCGCAATGCCCGGATTCACCACGATCAAATCGGCATTCGCAAAATCCATCTCACGATGTTCTCCCAGGACAAGCTGGGAGAGTTGATCGATATCAACTTGAGAAAGTGACTCTGCGAGTTGCTCTCTTGTTTGCAAATCTGTCAGGGTAACTTCAGCGCCACGCTGCAAAAGGAAGCGGACCACACCAACTCCTCCACCGAATCGTCCGAGCCCCATTACGGTCACTCGTTTACCAACGAATTCGGTAGCAGAAGATGTCATGAGTTTTGCGGGTTACGACTCAAGAGGAAGGGTCACAGGAGCGTTCGCTTCAGCACTTCGCGAAACGGCTTCAACAAACTCCATGTATTTGACACCAGTTTTGAAGTCCGTCAGCGACACTTTTTTGTTTCCACGAATCGCGTCAACGAAGTCCTGCTCAACATTCCAGGAACCTTTTTCTTCCTCTGGAATTTCCATGAGCTGTAACTCCTTGTCATCTGCTCGGCCGCATGAGACTTTCTCCTGACCGTCGACAAATTCGACTTTGATAGTTCCTCGACTGCCGTAAAGATGGATCTGCAATCCCGGCCCAAACAGAGTGACACCACTGAGGTGGTACATGCAACGAACCCCACCTTTGAGCTCCGCCACGACTTGCAAACTGTCAGGGACGCCAACCTCGACAAAACAGTTCTCTTCAGGAAGCGGACGCGTCGGCTCAAAGAGTTCTGCTTGAGCGAAGACTTGCACAGGCTCGGGAGCCCATCGCATCAATGATTCATGCAGGATCCCCAGAGCAAGTGTGTTCTTCCCACTAAGCTCGGCATCCTGTCGCGGATGTAGTGGTTTGCTGTAATCCCAGAACTGGTCGTTGGCTCCCAGAACGATCACCTCGCGAAGGTCTCCAAGAAAATGTGTCTTCAGCAAGCTTGTGATTGCTGGACCGCACTCGAGTCCAAACGGACTGGGCACAATTTGTGCGACGAGTTCTGGATGAGCCTTGGACGCTTCCAGCATCTGTTTTGCTTCGTCGAGATTTCTGGCCATGCGGGCTTCAGTCAGAACATGCTTGCCCGCTTCCAGAGCAGCACAAGTGACTTCACAATGGAGATTCGGCCAGGTTCCAATGACAACGGCATCAATTTCTGGAGACGCGACCAGCTCTTGCCAGGTCTCGAATGTTTGCGGAATGCCGAACTCGTCAGCGACGCGTTGACTCGATTCTACGGTACTGTTCGCGACTGCTGAAATCTCGACCCCGTCAATCGCCTGAAGACCGGGGATGTGACGCACACGAGTATTTTCACCCGCTCCAATAAGCCCGATACGAATTGATTCTGACATAGCCAAGCACGCCTTTATAGTGTCCGCGGTGATAGTCGTCTGATCTTCTGAATATTCAGCTCGCGAGACAGAACCAGACAAACCGACTCGCGAATCGTATCAAAATCTGCAAAGGAGAGTTTCAATATTGTTGCAAATTGAGGCAGGCCAATCCCTGCATAATAATTCGCTGGGATAGTATCGACTTTTGGAAGCTGCAGGGAGTCTTGTTCAGAAGAACCGGAGAATCAGGAAAATTCACTGAACAAATTGACAGACATTTCGTTATATTCCGTATGGATCGGAAAATATTCTCTTTCAGTCTCGACAGAAGCAGGGAAAGGACCTCCCGGAATGGCAAGGAAGCAAGTCAATGTGGAGACTCTTCCGCAGTTGACCTCTATGTTCGACGAATGTGGATGGTCAGCGGTTTCAAGTGAAGTGAGCTGGTTTTCATTTCATGGGACTCTCCGCAGTATGCGTGAGCGGGTCCGATCCACTTTTCCGGAATATCCCGGGGTCTACGCCATGGTCAATGCTCAAGGGCATGTCGTTTATGTAGGGATGTCGAAAAAGCTTCCTAAGCGATTGCAGACCTATTTCTCTTCGACCACCAAACGCAAAAAGGAATCCTGGATTCGTCGTACAGCTGTCGGATTTTTGTGGCAACCGTTTCCGCATCCGTTGCTTGCGCGACTTCGCGAACGAGAATTAATTCGCCGATTTCGCCCGATGATCAATGTTCAAGGACATCCTGTACAAATGAAAGTCGGCTACATTGTCGCCACTCAGCAGACTGCAGAATCATTTCAACTGGTGACCGAAATCCCGAAACAGCATGCGGGCATCTGGGGACCGGTTCCCGTTAATCAATTGTCGAAGTCGGCTGTTGAAGAACTCAACATCCAGTTCGGTTTACGAGATTGCCCCAAGCGGACAGCGATGTATTTCGACGGAGACAAACAGGCTCCCGAGACAGTTCCGATTACGTGCATGCGAGCGGAATTGAAGACTTGCCTTGCTCCCTGTCTCGGCTCCTGCACAGAAGGAAAATATCAGCGAGCGTTCAAAAGTGCCAAGAGTTTTCTCAGCGGTCGCTCGCAAAAAGTGTTCAGCCAGATCGAAGAGGAGATGACGAAAGCTGCTCTGAATCGGCAATTTGAAGTGGCTGCCAAACTTCGAGATCGCACCAAAGGGTTCCGCTACGTGAACGATCACTTACGACGTTTTCACGACTGGAGCAGCCGAGCGAATTTCGTCTACCCCGTTCAGTGTGAGCTGTCACAGGCCGAACTTTGGATCATTGTCGTACGCGGAATTATTGTCGATGTCGTCCCGACTCCGAAAGAGACAGAGGATCGAACTCAGGTTGCGTCGATGATCGAGACTTCACGAAAACAGCTCAGCGGAGAGTCAGCCAAACGAAACGTCTCAGAACCGGGCGACTTTGAAGCTGCACGAATTCTGTTTCGCTGGTTTCAAAAAGAGAGTGACGAAACGCAAAAGCAATTCTCACTCGCGCAGGCATTAAAGCGACTGAACGCCCACAAACGAAAAGCGTCCTGAAGCTCAAAGAGTCACTTCGCTTCTAGAGCAGTTTGCTATACCGTGTGCCCATGAAGAACGCATTTTTCTTGTAAAAATGCTGTTCGCCACGAGGCCGAACCTGCAAACTAATTCGAAAGATGCTCTAGCGGAGAAGGAAGAAGATCAACACTTAAGTTCACTGGGATCGGGAGTTCATCTTTATCGCTTCGGACTTGAAAATATCCCCACAGTTCTGCTGTTCGCCCATCTTCAAGTGTGGCATCGATTCGGTAGCTGACCGGTGTGGGACGATCAAATGATCCGATCGAAACGAGTTGAGCCTCATTCGCACCGACACCCTGAATCTGATTCGGAACTTGAACCCAGGGCCCGTTGAGGTCTGTTTGAATTTGAATTTTGACTTCCTTGATGCCGACTCCCTCAGGCCAATTGAATTTGAGCGAAACCTCTTGCCCCGGTTGTGGAACGAGTGGTTGAACAATTGCATGAAACTCGCTGAAGAGTTTCAATTGTGGTGACGGCTCTGCGTGCTGTTCAGGATTCCAGTTCATGTGAAGTTTTTGTTCTCGATCGAGCCAGGACTCATTGAGCCAACCACGGTATTGCCCCATGCTCATCACCGATCCATTGCCCGGTTCTGGATGCGGAAGCCCAACCGTATGGCCGACTCCTTCGTGATAGATCACGCAATCGCTTCCCCTGTAGGGAACCCGCCAGCCATCGGCACTGACCAGCCCCCAACCTTTTCGCTGGTCTACGAGATAGGTCGCCCTGGCACCTCCGGAAGCGGCTCCGGGGAAGTGTTGTTGCCCGTTATAATTTCCCTCGAATTTGAAACCTGCGTCGTCCGGAACGAGTCGATAAAAATCGTCTAAAGGTCGCCAGTTGATCTCGGACAGAACGAGCAAAATCGGAAATGCAGGACTTTCGTTCTGGGCAAATTTCAATCGTCGATCTGTCTCACGGAGCGTCTTGAAAAAAATGGCGTTGGCGTCGCCCTCACGAAGTTGATCAGTGGTCAACTCTGAAACCAACGGAACTTCCTCCAGAACAGTTTTCAGAATTGATTGTCCACCGTATTCACGTCGATGAAACTGCTCGATCCGTTTGCAGTAGTAATCAACGCGGGCTTTCCAGTCTCGTAGCGGCTCGCGATCTTTGGGAACAAAGTAGACAACGCGAACTTCGATCTTTTCAATTGAATGCTTTCCATCCCACGTTCTCGGTTCGGCAGAGAGATGGGCAGCCCCCATCAGAACGAATATCACAAAAAACAGCGTGAGTATTTTGTGGAGTTGCATGTCGATGATAGTCCCGAAACAGTGAATGAGAGCGACGAACGTAACATGGGTGAACAGGCAATAGCCAATCATTCTCGAGGAAGGCGAGTGAGCGCTTCATCGCTGCCGACGACAACCAAGGTGTCGTTTTCACGGAGTTCCTCATCTGCACGAGGGAAGATCGTTTCCAGAACAGGTTCTTCTTCGGGGTTCGTTTTCTCCGCAGTTTCTCTGCGAATTACGACAAGATTGACCTCGTACCGGTTTCTCAAGGAAAGATCGCGAATCGTTTTTCCATGGAATGTTTTAGGAGCGCGAAACTCCATCAGCGTGAATCCGTCAGCCAGTTGAATAAAGTCAACCAGTTGTGGATTCGAGAGTTGCCGGGCGAGGCTTTCACCAGAAACTTTTTCTGGTTGAATGATTTTATCAGCACCAATTTTCTGGAAGATTTCCGCATGGAATTCTGACTGGGCACGGCAGATCACTTCAGGTATTCCGATTTGCTTAGCTAAGACCGTCGTCAACAATGCGGACTCAAACTGTTCCCCAATGGCGATCACACAAACGTCGACCTTATCTAAATCCTGGCTGAGTAAAACTGACTGATCCGTACTGTTTCCCCGGACAGCCACGTCAACGTCGTCTTTAATTTCGTTGACAGCCTTGCCGTCCCGGTCAATTGCGACGACCTGCACACCACTGGCAGAGAGCGTCTTCGCGAGTGTCATTCCAAATCTTCCGAGGCCTATCACGGCAATTTTTCTCATGTGGATGTCTCACTGAAATTGATCTGCGGTTGATTCGTAACGTTGTGCAAGTTTTCTCTGAACATGTGAACCACTGTTTCACCACTGTCCCTGTTACCCAAGTGTGACACGTTCAGTCGGGTATTCATAACGAGTTTGTCGACCTTCCCCGGCGAGCGCGAGCAGCAATGTGAGCGGGCCGATTCGCCCGAGGAACATAGCAACGATCACCACAATTCTTGAAGGGGCGGTGAGAGAAAATGTTGTAGAGGCAAATTCATTTGTATCCAGCTGAACCGTTGAAGAGACCCCGACCGTTCCGACGGCACTGGTCGCTTCGAACAAATGATCCAGAAACAACTCTGGGCGGCCTTCGAAAATGACAATCAAAATCGTTGTGACCATAACGGTCAGCAACGACGTAAAGACAATTGCTAACGCCCGGTTGACTGTTGTCTCCGAAATCGTTCGCCTGAAGGCTTCAACCTTTCTCCGTCCTCGAATCACGGTGAGTAATCCAACGGCTCCCACAGCGAAGACGATTGTCTTGATCCCGCCACCTGTCGAGCCGGGTGAAGCGCCGACAATCATTAAGAAAATAGCGATCAACTTTGTCGATGGCTGAAGTTCCCCAAGATCGACCGTGTTGAAGCCAGCTGTTCGAAACGTGACCGATTGAAACCAGGCGTCAGCAAGTGAAATTCCCGATTCATGCCCCGGACCTGTCCGCTCCAGCAGGTAGATCATCGCCCAACCGCCGAGCAGCAACACAATTGTGGAAGTCAAAACAAGTTTTGTTTCGAGTCTTAATCGCCGTCGCTGACGCGGAACATAGAACAACCGCGAACCTGTGAATCTCTTGAATTCGGTTCGAGCAAAAGTTGCAAGATTATACAGAACAGAGAACCCGAGACCTCCCGTAATAATGAGTGCAGTGATGACGCCGCCCACGCACCAAGTATTCCCCATCCCGACGAAACTGTTGTCCGTAAGCGCAAACCCTGCATTGCAGAACGCGCTGATGGAATGAAAGAGACTCATGAAGATCTGTTGCGAGAGAGGGAGATCCGCAAACATTGGCCACAACAAGATGGCACCGATCAATTCTGCAGCAAACGTGAATCCGAGTATGGCGTAAATCAGCCGACGAATATCGCCGACGCCATCTGAGGAGAGCAGGTCACGGAGCGTCGCAAATTCGCTGAGCCGCACATTCCTTCCAGCGATGACCGCGAAGAAAGCACTAAAAGTCATAATGCCCAGCCCACCGATCTGGAACAGACACATGATGACAAACTGCCCGATCGGACTCCAATACGTCGGAGTGTCGACAACAATCAAACCGGTGACGCAACTGGCGCTTGTGGCTGTAAAAAAGGCAACCAGGAAAGGGGCTCCTTCGAGTTCCACTTGGGGAGGGAATGCTCGACAGGCTGGCAACATCAACATGATAGTTCCAACCGTAATGAGCATCAGGAATGAAGCCACAAGCAAAAACGCTGGGTTCACTCCGCCAGAGGCAAACTTTCGCAGCCCGCGAATCGCCCCCGTCAATGAATACAATATGAGAACAAACTCAGAGAGATGAACCAGTCCCCACCAGCGAGAACCACCAAGCCCATCACCGTTGGTATCGGGCAAAATTGGACCAATAATCAGGACAGCGACGAGCCCCAATGACCAGGCAGCAGCAGCAACCACGGTCCACAAGTTCCGTTTTGCAAAGGACTGCTGAGCCAAACTCCAGCGAAATCGCATTAATGTTGAGACGCTAATGAACAGCATCACCAGAATCGGGACAACTCCAAGTTCCCAGGGAATGATTCCCGATCGTCGCAAGCCATGACCGATCACAATGACTGTTGATCCAATCACTTGTGACGTCGCATCCATCCGCCGCAACCACTTCACCCGCGCTGGGTAACGTGTCGGCTTTGAATTCCATTGCTGTGGAAGCGACTGACCGGATTTCATTCGTATCGATATATTTCAAGCATCATTAGAAATCAAAGTGGACAAAGAATATTGCCATCGAAAGATGAAACAGTATCCAGTCGCCGACGATTATCAAAGTCTTTCGCGCCCAAGAATTGCGAGTGCATACGCACAAGCAGTCTGAGAATGTACCGGCCCAATCATCTGCGAGATTGAAAAGCACTCTTGCTCCAGCAGGTCCGGGAAACATTCAGACAACATTTTCTTAGCGAGGAACTCCCCCTCTCCAGAGAGAATAATCGTTGAGGGAACCATTTGCAGACGGCCGAGAACAGAGGCCATCGCAGTCGACAGGCTGATGAGTTGGGCGATGCGAACCTGGCGGGCGATCTCAAGAATTTCACGATCTGAAAGTTGATCAGAGTCGGAACAGACCGACCGGGCGACTCGGTTGAGCGATTCTGGAATCGTCAGAGGGCGAGAGTTCGCAGTCTCCAGATCATGCAGATTCTCCACACAATCACCGAGCAAGAGAGAGACATCGTGAGCTGTTGCAAACAGTTCGGCAGCCAGAGGAGTTGTTTGTCCGCGAACTTCGACAGACGGGGTGATTGCAAAAAGTGGAGTTCTCCGGACACCTGTGTAGACAAGCTCTCCCGAGCTGAGGCGATCAAGATCAGTCATTCCTCGCGGAACTGGAACTCCGGATTCAATCGGAATGAAATCTGTCGTCGTGGAGCCGATATCTATCAACAGGGACGAGGTCCCAGACGCGGCAGCCCGGCCAGCCCAGGTTGCTAAAGCATGCCAGTTTGCCGCAGCGACGAGTTCCGGAAATTCGACAGCTTCTTCAGGAGTAAAAAATTCTCCACCGGTTTGCCAGACTGAGACTTCCCGTTCACCAGCTGCGATTTGAACTGATTCGACAATATGACGCACTCCAGCA
Organism: Thalassoglobus polymorphus; assembly: GCF_007744255.1. Classification (GTDB taxonomy): domain Bacteria; phylum Planctomycetota; class Planctomycetia; order Planctomycetales; family Planctomycetaceae; genus Thalassoglobus; species Thalassoglobus polymorphus. The sequence goes on from NZ_CP036267.1 coordinate 5,804,125, forward strand.
TTGCGGGTCGGAAAGCAATCTGCGAGTTCGCCAGTCATTGTCACAGCGAGTTTCGAACTTTCTGGATACTCACCAAGTAAGCTTTGAATAGCATCAGCGAGTTGATCGGGTGATTTCCAAAGCGGAAACGGGCGTGACATCGACGTCGCCCCGTCAGAAATTTTGAGGTTCGCGCCTCCGATATCAATACCAACCACAGTCACGTTCATTCCTATTGAGGGTTCGCCCTTGGGTTTCTCCGTTCGGCTGGAAAGTAATGTGTCGCACCCAGTCGATCTTGGCAGCATCTGGGACTTCGAAAAAACACTCTGCGAGATTCGTCTTTGTCATCTTGCGGTAGCCGACATAGCTTGTTGTCAATCGAGGATTCACTTCAACGATCACCACTTCCCCCGCCGAGGTGAGAATCATGTCGACACCGAAGTACCCGTTCAACCCTGTCACGGAATCAACGAGCGATTGAACGACCTGAGTCGCAGCCGACCGCTTCGCAGTGACCAAAGGAATTTCTCCTCCCTGATACTGAAATTGTCCATCTTCCGAAAGGTGCTGTTTGGCGATGGGCAAGCAGAGCAAGTCGCCTGTTCCTGCATTATGAAAACATCCCATGGAGCATGGCTGTCCAGAAATGAAGGGTTGCCAAATCGTATTTTCGACTGGCCTGATTGATGCGGCCCGGGCTTCTTGTTCTGAGAAAAGTTGAACACCTGATGAACCTGCACCGTCTCTTGGTTTTCGGACGTAGTGACTCGACATAGGAAGTTCTTCCAAGTCCGTGGACGTTGGAATCGTCGTGATCTTTGCTTGCTCAAGATGTTGCGCGAACAAGAGCTTCTCACCACAGAGATGAATCGCAGCTGACGACGAGTTCAGAGAACGGCAATTGCTTCGCTCTACGAGTTCACACAGCTGTTGAAGTCGCATCCCGGTTTCAGGGGCGACGACTAGAGCGGCGTCACAGTGCTTCAACGTCTCTGCAAATGCCTCATCGGCTTGCTCTTCCCTGACATTCACAACCTGAAGATTATGAATGTCTTGAAACGGAGCTGTTCCGTGCCTGACATCCCAGTGAGTGATCAGTTGAAGGTTCGTTCCGAAAAGAGTGGAGGGCATGAGAGAGAAGTCGTGGATCAGCGCGTTCAGCATCGCCAATCCCTCTCTCTTCAGCGATGGAAACTCCAGAAACTCGTCGCAACCTCCCCCGCAAAGATCCTCGTAAAGAAACAACCGCATTCCCGATTCCTGTTGAGACCGTGTCCATGAACACGAGTCACACGGAAGTGTTCTAGAATCCAGATTCGCTTCCACGGTATTGCTGATGGCATTCCGCGCAGGTGACTTGGATTTGATCCAACCCGGCCCGGAAGGATTCGTAGTCTTCAGCTTTTACCGCTTCCGCACCGTTCATCGCCCCTCCGACAAACTTGGCAATGAAATCCTGATATTGCTTTGCGTCTGCGTTGTCGTAACTCTCGGTCCCCATCATTGTTCCCAATGCAGCCAAAATACGGAGTTCTCTTTCGACACCGGGGAGATCTTCTTTCATTCGAGCCTCGGTGTTGATGTTTGCCTTGAGATTGCTGAACGTTATTTCGATTCGCTGCATCATGTCTGAGACATAAACGACATCGGCGAACGGGACGACTTCTTCGACATCGTCACCCAAATCGACGTTTCCGCCGTCCATGGCTGTTTGCAACTTGAAAAACGGATCTTCGACGGACTTGAACGCGGTGCGTCCCGACTCTCCTGAATTCGAATAAATTTCGTACCCGAGATCACGAATAAACTTTCCTCGCTCTTTCCAGGCCTCAGCATCTGGATGAACCGTCGTGATCGCTCCCATGGCAGAAATCATGGAACCATCGAGGGCAATCGCTTCGGCACTTCGATTGTATGTTGCGACAGTTTGAAGGTTTCCGGTTAGACGTGTCCGGATCGTTTTAAGCTCTTCAATAAGAATGGGCATCGGCAGGACCGCAGCCCAGTCAGCTTTCCCTGCCGCTGAAGGACTTCCGCCAGTTTCAGGAGCGGGAGAATTTTCCTTCGGAGCCATTCCCTGAGGAGAAGTTCCCGGATCAACAACACTCGCTGGTGCCGTCCCGCCAATAGCTGTGCTGTTCGCAGCCACGGTCAACGGTTGATCGTAGAAGACATCGTAAGGAATGTCCCCGATCCACTTTGTTTCCTTGCGGTCCGGATCAACTTTTGAATCCGAAGCAGCGGGCTGAGCCGGCTGCGGTGTTGTCGCCGTAGTGACCTGTGCAGGAGCCGGAGCTGACGAGGCGTTACTCTCAGGTGGAGTGCTATCAGCCCCTCCGCCGCCACAACCTAAAATTGTGAAGGGGAGAACTGCCAACAGACTAAATGCGATTCGAGGAATCTTTCGCATGAGAATCAACTCCGCGCTGTGCTGAATATCAATGAGATGAATTGATCACCCGTAAAATCACGATGAACAGCCAAAGTATGATGGTTGTGACAATCGTGTTTGAAAGACTGATCGTGCTTATTCAAGGTGAAATAGCCAATTCCGACTCACCGGAACTGGAATCTCTCTTGCAATTCTAACAGTTTACCGGAATTGTTATACTAGATTGTAGTCTGTTCCACGCTCAAGGAAGCAAAAGTTTTCCGCTGAGACAGATTCATTTGCGGAGAGACCTGTTGATTTCCTTGAGAGTTGGCGTTCGAGTCTAGTATTGAACGCTGATACCATGTCCCAAGGATGCGGTGTTCCCGCAACAGATCGAGGATTTCATCTTCGCATTGAATCTCCGATCAATCCCATCAATTCAGCCTGAAATCACAATTATGGACTTTCGCAAGTGCCCGGCCTGCCAAGCCTCTGTTCTTGAAGATGATGTCGATGACTGCCCATTTTGCGGGGCATCCATGTCTGGCAAGCCGAAGCCTAAGACGACCAGCCCAAAAGCACCTTCGAAAGCATCGTCGGGAACAAAAGCAACAACGGCGAAAGATCCCGGACAGAAATCATCCAAGTCGGCAACTGGAAGTGCGAAAGCAAAGCCATCTTCCAAAGCAGCAGGAGCGGCTCAGAAAAAGGATGATGACGATCCTTTTGAAGTCGACACGTTTGCTGTCAAAAAAGCGATCAAGCTGGCTCCACGCCCAACCAAAACCCGGACGTATGAAATCATCTGTCCGATGTGTGAAACCAAGGGCTACATGCTCCCTCAGGATGCCGGGAAAGATGTGCAGTGTGCCAACCCGGAATGTCTCGTCCCTGTATTCAAATCGAAACGTCCAAAGGTCGAAGCCCCACCAGAAGAAGAGAGCGACAACAAAAAAACAATCATCATCGCAGCCGCAGCTGTCGTCTTACTCGGCGTCGGCTTTGCTGTTTTCAGCATGCTGAGCCCGAAGGATCCGGTCGTCAACAACGGAGGTTCCCAGATTCCGGATCCGAACGGACGCACCGTCGATTGTGACAACTGCCCCACTGTCGTTGACTGCGACGACTGCAAACCCGAAGAGATTTCACTATCCGAAATCAGAAGTGAGTCGCTGGGGAAAATTGAAAATGCCGTTGGCGGCAAAGGAAGCGGCAATCAAAATCCGTTCATCGGAAAACAGATGACCGCGCAAGCGTTCGCCGTTTCCGGCCAAATCGCTGAAGCTCAGAAACACCTGAAACGTTTACGAGAAGGAGGAGTCTCGACCGGATACCTTCAATTGCAGCCAGCAGCTGACATTGCCTGGGCTCAACTCAAAAAAGGTGACACCGAAGCAGCGACAACCACTGCGATGAATGCAGTCGCAGAAGCTCGCAAAGTTCCATTGAACCTGAGACGAACTCTCGGAAACGTCCGCTCCTCACTTGATGCAGCCACTTCAATCACAGCAGTTCTTGTTGCGGTTGGGAAGCAGGATGAAGCTGCGAAGTTCATCTCAGAGCAAGTCAGAGACGCGGAAGGAGACCTTGGATTTCGTGGGAAAGCCTCTGCGTTATGGAGAGCAGCGTATGACTCGCATACGTTCGATATCGGCTTGGAAGCCTCTCGCCCCTATCACCTTGTGATGCCGGAACCATTGCGAATGAGTGTCATCGAAACGCTCGTCGCCAAAGGTCAGGAAGCCAAAGCATTCGCGGTCATCTCCACCGCACAATCAGTTTCCGGAACAGATGCCTGTCGCGCCAGCTGGGCAGGGCGACTCGCAGAAATGAAACCGGAGACCGTCATCGAGGCCGTTTCCGGCAAAGAATCAGGCGTCTCCGCGACTGGCCTCACGCGAATGTGGGCTGCTGTTGCATCTCATTTGAAAACCAAGAATCAGGATCAGGCCGCCCAGGTCGCATTCGATAAAGCAATCGCTGCAGCCGCGAAGATTCCTGAACCGAAACCGGAAAAGTTTCCTTCCATGAAGGAAATTTACAACTCGTCTGGAAAAGCTCATCTGGGACTCAGCAATCCTGCTGAAGAACGATCTTCGGCAATGGCATGTGCCGATATCGCCTTGGTCAGTGTTCAATTTCAAAAAATGGACCAAGCCAAAGAGTACATGGAAAAATCAATGGCTTACGCCCGAGCGACCTCACCCAGCCCCGTGAAAGCTCAAGAGGTTCTTGACGAATGCCGGAACCAAAGCTCTGTTCAAAGCCAGTTGCAAAGAACGCTCGACCTGAGTTCTTCCCAAGTCCGTGGAGCCTTTATTCGGTACCGCAAACAGTGTCAGGATCTCAAGGCTGCAGCCGATGCTCGATTTCAGTTTCAAGTGGACTTACTTCGTGGAATTGCGAAAGCGGGACTACTTCAGGAAACCTGGGACTACGCAATCGCACGTCATGAATTGACCGACAGCATGGAACGAGAACCGTTTTTGGACAGCTCACTTCCCGGCCTGTTGATTGTGCTCGCAGAATTGGAGAACTCTCAGGATCTGAAACAGAGTATCTACGTCGCCTTTAAGGACAGGCCTGAATTCGATGCTGTCGACAGCGGAACCGGCGCGATTCGTGTCGACTTCCAAAAGGGGAACATGCGAGCCGCAGCCGATAATCTCCGAAAGTTCTATCGGTCCAAATCGGCACACGAAGCACGTGATCGTTCAGATATGATCGCGCTGGAAATCATTGGGAAAATCCAACAAGAAAGATCGGTCAAAGAAACGTTCGATTTCCTGACAACACTATCTGACCCCGTTCTGCGGCAAGATGCGTTCCTGCTCTTCGCAGCACATACCACCCAAGCTGAGTCCGCTCCTCAGCTTTGGAAAATCCTCAATACACAAAGCATTCGAGACCTTAGCGGTCTTGAACAGGGTGCGGTCTATCTTGGTTTTGTCACTGCAATTCCAGCACAGTAACACCCGCAGCGGCAGCCAACTTTCACCGTACTCCCTATCCCTGATTCCGGCGACTGGTTAACCGACGCCAGGCACGAAATCCGTTGTAGAAAAGTTGATCCCTCAACTCGCTTTTCCCAACTGGCCAAGGTGAAAAACCTTTGTCCCGCAAGGCTGCGTTCGTCTGGTACAAAGCTCGTCGTCGATCAAGGTCTGGAGTTCGGAAGGTGATACTAAACGAAATCGAAACAGTTTCTCCATTCTTCACCCAGTGCGGGAACGTAACGGGAAAATGCAACCCTTTTCCTGATTGAAGATCAAAGGTCCATCCGCTCTCCTGGTGCTCCGTTCGGAGTTTGAGGTTTCGCCCACGATCAGAATAAAACTGTTCCAGGTCTTTCTCACCAACGATCGACTTCTCTCGACCATCGAGCATTCTCACTTCCTTGCTGCCTTGAATCTGCAGAAGGAAGTTGTGTTCCGGATCGATATGGTACGGTGTCACTGAGCCGGGTGAGGTGATGAAGACAAATGCCTGCGGTTGCGTCATTCCCGGCGCAATTGGATCAGTATAAGGACGTAACTGATCCAGACAGACGTTCAGAAGCTCGCGATAAGCGGGGTCTTTCTCAGCGTACTTGATGACCATCCAGGATTCGCACTCTTCAATGCGGCGAATCGTTTCGACCGGAGAAAGACCATTTCGAGGCGTCAGGCTCGGATCGATGCTCACCGGCAAATTCCCTGCATTATATTCAATGCACTCTTCCGGTAATGTCTTCGTGAGATCAATCAAACGATCAAGCTGAAACAAAGGATGTTCACACAATGCGTGGTCAATGAAAAATGGCTCACGCGAGAACTTCGTTTCGAAGTCAACCGGATTCAAGGAGAGAAGTTCTTGAGCCTCAAAAATTTCGCCTGAGGTTTCGCCCGAGGTTTCGATTGTCTGGTTCACTTGCTTTGAAGTCGTGGATGACATTTTCTCTCTCCAGAAAGATTTTTTGACTGTACAGATCGAGCTGAGGAACGGTCCGAAACCTGAATCTGGCCTCTCGAACACAAAAAGGGGCCTTACAAAACATGAGTGACATCACTGGGACGCACTTCTCAAAAAACGTCCATGCTCTCCCTCATGGCGAGCGGAGTATGAAGTTATGAAAGTAAACTTCACGGGCACACGTTAGAGCAAACTGCTCTAACGCTTGGGTTTACGAAAAGTTCTTTTTAGTGAACGCAACAGCGGCATTGCCCCCAGGACAATATTCGCCCACGGACGCCCCAGCGAGACCACCATATGTTCAATCGATCGACGCTCGCTCCAAAGCCGGTTGATCATTGGGTGATTTGGAACTGCACAGGAATCGACCCACGGTGACCTTTTCGATTCGAGAAATCGCTGCATTTTGTGGAGCTGAACGAGCATCCCCGGGGAGTATTTTTTGTACTCCTGGTCAAAGGCAATTTTGTATTCAAAGCAACCTTTCTGGGAAACCAGAGTGCAGAGCATCGCCACAGGCTCTCCATCAAGGAACATACCCAGCATCTCAACACCACCCGCTCTGGTTCTGCTGGTGACGAGCTCACGAAAGAATTCTTCCTGCTGAGGATCCTGTTTTAAGGCTGAACCACCTTCTCCTTTCCAGCTTTTCAGTTCCAGTTCAAGAAACCAATCAGCCCAGCATTCGCCGTATTCCGGATCTTCATTTGTACGAAACTCAACCTGTCCGAGGTTGTTCATTCGCCGGAGTTGACGTCGATACTCTCTGAAGTGATGGCGACCAATATTTTCGGTCAGCAACTCATCGTAATCGTGCCCCTCCGTCAGAATTGCCCGCGAATAATGGTCGTAGTGATAAGTGGTCAACAAGTTGTCGCGAATCAAGCGGTGCAGTTCCTGATGGACTCGCCCTTCCGCAAGTGTCATTGGAAGCTCTACGAGATCGACTCGCGGTTGCATCGTTCGCAGGTGTTTCAGCAACAACTTAAAAACTTGCTGTTCCGACCCACTTCGTATCAATGGGGAGGTCAGGAAGCTGAGCTTGGATTTCCAGAGGGAAAGTTCAGACAGCCGGGCTGGTCCTCGTCCCCGGACGAATGGAAAAAAACCGATCAGCTTATCCTCAGCATCTTCCTTGATTAAGACGACTTGCCAGTCCTCTTGCGAGGCCAAATTTTTCACTGCTGCCTGAAAGAACGTCGGTTCGTAGAACGCATTACAGAACTCGGTCTGCTGAGCCAGTTCGATCCATTCACCGATCCACTGATCCATTTCTGACGGGGAGGAAAGTGTAATCGCTGTGAGCCCGCCTTCGGTTGTGAACGGGCCTGTGAATGAGGGAGCCTGAGGCTTGCCGACTTGGTGGGTCTCTTCAGTAGAGCATGCAAATTGCACTTCGGACATGAATTTTCTTTTCGAGTAAGGACGTTTTCGAGGAGAACAATTGGCTTAAAACGTCTCGCTGGGGAGGCGGAAGTCCGGTCGATATTTGTCCTGATTCCTTCATAAGGTTCATTCCGAAGTCTTCTCGTTCACAATTGAATCGGGACCCACCGATACGTCGCCTCACCCAAATTCTCTTGTGTCAATCACGCTGAGTGTCGCTCAGCAACCTTTCTATACTGGAGCAGTTTGCTCTACCGTGTGCCCGTGAAGAACGCATTTCTCTTGTAAAAATGCTGTTCACCACGAGGCAGATCCTGCAAGTTGCCAGGCTGGTTTGAAAAATGGGCAACGTCGACTTAGAAAATCAAATTTCCCGTCTTTTGTGTTGACGGTTCGAAAATATACCCTGCCCCCGCAAGAATGCTCCCGATTCCCTACAATTCCTAGCCTCTTCCTCTGTGATACAGCTCACCAGCACGACAGAACTCAAGGAACCGTTGCAATCAGACCTCAGACATGTTTGAATCAATCTGTATCCAAACCTCATCTGTCAGAGTGCACGCATTAATAGGGTTAAGTATGAAAACTCGCTTTGTTGCTCAGAGCTTCTCTCTGGCAAGCATTTTCTTGTTGCAATTTTGCATCACCGATCCTGTTGCAGCTGACCAGAAGGCCAATCAATCAACGAAACCGAATGTCCTTTTCATCGCGATTGACGATTTAAATGACTGGGAAGGCTGCATGAGCGGGCACCCACAGGCCAAAACTCCGAATATTGACCGTCTGGCTGCCCAGGGCACACTTTTCACCAATGCACATTGCCAAGCCCCACTTTGCAATTCTTCTCGAACCAGCTTGATGACCGGGTTACGCCCCACGACAACGGGTGTGTATGCGCTTCAACCCTGGTTTCGCAAGGTCGACAAATTCAAGGACCATGTGACCCTCCCGCAGCACTTTAAAGCAGCTGGTTACAAAACACTCACAACCGGGAAGATCTACCATGGCGGCTACCCTCCCAAAAACGAGAGGCTGAAGGAGTACGACGTTTGGGGTCCGGCAGCTGGTGTCGGAGTTCGCCCCCCTGAAAAACTGGTCGAAACACCAATGGGCAATCATCCGCTCGTCGATTGGGGGACGTTTCCACACAAAGACGAAGACAAGGGAGACTGGAAGGTTGCCAGTTGGGCCGTCGATCAACTCGCTTCTCCACCGGAAGAACCGTTCTTCATGTCTGTCGGTTTCTTTCTACCGCATGTCCCATGCTACGCCACACAAAAATGGTTCGACCTTTACCCTGAAGATGAGCTCATGCTGCCGAACGTTCCGCTGGACGATCGCGCGGATGTCCCCGATTTTTCCTGGAAGTTGTACTGGTACTTGCCGGAAGTTCGCCTCTCCTGGCTGAAGGCCAATCAGCAATGGAAACCACTTGTCCGCGCCTACTTGGCTTCAGTCAGCTTTGTCGATAGCCAAGTCGGTCGCGTTCTGGATGCACTCGAAAAAAGCGGAAAGGCGGACAACACAATTATCGTCCTCTGGTCCGATCATGGTTGGCATCTGGGAGAGAAAGGGATCACCGGCAAGAACACTCTCTGGCACGAATCGACCCGCGTCCCACTCATTTTTGCCGGACCGGGAATCGAATCGGGAGCGATTTGCAAACAGCCTGCGGAACTCCTCGACATGTTCCCGACACTCATCGATTTGTGCGATCTTGCTCCTCGAAATGATCTTGAAGGGCACAGCTTGGTCCCACAACTCAAGAATGCCGACGCCCCGCGAAAGTGGCCTGCCATCACCACGCACAACGCCGGGAATCATTCTGTCGTGACGGATCAATACCGATATATCCACTACGCAGACGGTTCCGAAGAGTTGTACGACATCCTGCATGATCCAGATGAATTCACGAACCTTGCCAACGACCCCCAGTTCCAGAAAATCAAAGCATCGCTGGCAAAACTTTATCCTCGCAATGATGCTCCTCCCGCCCCGGGGAGTAAGTCTCGCCTTTTAACAAAAGAAGGAAATCAATGGCTTTGGGAAGGCGAGCCGATCATTGAGTCGCAGCTCATTAAGTAACGCGAACAACACTTCTGATATCAAGGTGATTCGTTGGAAAGACAATCACGTTTTCAGATTCCGTTAAAGCCCATCAGCCATTGTGAAAATTTCCGACCTCCACAAAGACACTCATCTCATTTTCGAATACGCACAAGCTGTTCAGGATTTCTCATGAAACCTAGCCTCGCCGTTTTATGTCTGGTGATTTGCTGCACATCATCTCCATTGATGAGCCAGGAAACACCCCCGACACAAAAAAAAGTGACATCTCTCGACGAACTGGTTGAGATCCTCCAAGCAGAGAAGATCGAACATCAAGCCAATATTCCAGAGCAATACGTCGTGATTCCTGTGAAACGGGGAAGCTTGAACTCTGCACAAGTCATTCGGTGGGCGGCCCGCGATGGTTTTGTCCACTTCATCCAAGTCATTCCTGTGCAGATCCCCGAAGAAAACCTGACTACTGTCGAATCGGCGATGGTTCGAATCAATCATAGCTACCCGGTCCCCGGACTCGGGATGAATCACGATAACAACACCACCTACTTCCGATTCACCGTTCCGATTCTCCCACGTGGCTTTTTGCTCGAAAGCGAAGTGAAAGAGTACTTCAGCTTTTCTGTAAACCAGGCAGTTCAACTTCTCCCAACAATTCAAGCACTTGCCAAAGGCGAAGTCGCAGCGGAAGAGGCTTTGGAATTCCATCGCAGTCGAATCCAACAAGCTCTCGGCCCGCTCGGAGCATGGCGTCGCGAGCTTGACGGTAGTCAATGGGTCATGAAAATGACCCCCCAGGGAGAGGTGACCCTCGAGAAAGATGGCAAAATTGTCGTCGATTCGCTCGTCAATGTGAAAGATGACCAAATGACATTCGACGATGTGACCGGAGAATTAGCTGTCGAAGGAAAAGGGACATACAAATTCAAAATCGAAGGAAAAACGATGACATTCACCGTCGTCGAAGATGCCAGCGAAGGCCGAAAACAAGTCCTCAGTAGCGGTCCCTGGTCTCGCTGACGAAATCGCCTTTCACTCGAACAGACCTGCGAGCTTGCCTCCCTCGTATCAATTTCAAAGTTCTCAGAGTTGCAGCTGATAACAAGCCTTTCGGCCTGCTGAAACCCCGGATTTTATGGGAAAAACCTTTTGATCTCTGAGAAACTGAGATTGAGGACTCTGAAGCTGTTGTTTCAAGCGTAAGCGGTTCTAAACTAGAGCAACTTTCGAATTGGTTTTCAGGTTCTGCCTCGTGGCGAACAGCATTTTTATTAGAGAAATGCGATCTTCACGGACACGACAAACATTGAAACAGCTCTGCTGAGACAATGCGCTCGCTGAGCTTGGTCGGTCTGCATCTTCGAACAAATAGAACTTTTCCCTTGAGAGCCGACCCAGAACTTAATGATGGTCTCTCAAACACTGAAAAATAGACAACCTGAAATTCGGTTCAACTCCGAATTGAATACTTCGATCCGAGTCCAGCGGCTTCATTGGACACTTCCATTTTTAAGTGCGGCCTGTTGTGAAGCCGCATTAGATATTTAGAACCGCTAACAACACCTCTGAGATCGTTTTTGATTCACTGGGGTTTCAAGTCCACGTGCAGGTTTTGTTAGAGCTAGTTATACAGGTGAATCATGTCCACTTCGGCAGATGTTGAATCCACTCTTGGAGCGTTCGTCGATCCTCAATTCGAAATTCCCCTCTCGCAGGCGAAGATGCTCAAAGGTGTCACGGTCGAAGGAGCCAAGGCAACCGTAAAAATTGAGCTCCCGACTCCAGCATATCCGAATCAGGAACAGCTGAAGGAATCGCTTCAGTCCGCTGTTCGAGAGAAACATGCAGATTTCGAACAAGTTGACGTCGAGATCACGAGCGTTGTCCGTGGGAAAGAATCCGGAGCTAAGGTCGGACTCAAAGTCAAGAACGTCATCGCCGTCGGGAGTGGAAAAGGGGGCGTTGGCAAATCGACGGTCGCTGCCAGTTTAGCCTATGGGTTAAAACATTTGGGAGCGAGCGTCGGACTGATGGACGCTGATGTCTATGGGCCGAGCGTTCCACACCTGCTCGGAGCCACCGGGCAACCCGCGATGCGTCAGATTCAAGCCCCGGATGGTCGGACAATCGAACGAATCGTTCCGATTGAAGTCGACGGCATCAAGCTGATGTCGATGGGCTTTATGGTCGGAGAAGACCAGGCGATTGTCTGGCGTGGCCCGATGCTTCACAAAGCTCTCAGCCAATTCCTCCAACAGACCGAATGGGGCGAACTGGATTATCTGGTTGTCGACATGCCACCAGGAACGGGTGATGTTGCGTTGACCCTTTCACAAATGGTTCAACTCGCCGGCGCCGTGATCGTTTGCACCCCACAAAAAATTGCATTGCTCGATGCAGGCAAAGCGATCTCGATGTTCCAGACGGTCAAAATTCCGATCCTCGGAATGGTCGAGAACATGACCGGTGATATTTTCGGACGCGGCGGAGCAAAAACCAAAGCGGAAGAAATGGGAGTCGCCTTCCTTGGAGAAATTCCGTCAGCTTCCGATGTTCGCATCAAGGGAGATGAAGGAAAAATCTCTGCTCTTGTAGACGAGGAAAGTTCTGCACGTGAAGCGATTCTTGAAATCAGCAGCAACGTTGCCATGCGGATCGCCAAAGAAATCATGAAGAATCCAACAATGCCAACGCTCGAAATTCTGTAACGTGGCGGACTTTTCACAGGCAACTCTGTGAAAGCCCTCACTTCAGAGTCTCCATCTACTTCGCTCTGGCGACTTTAGCGACTTTGTGAAAGTGGAGTTCAACTTCCCGATCGACGACCCGGCGAAGACCTTCAGCGAGACAGCGCGGTTCGTTGTCTTGTTCTCCACGCTGAATGATCTCTTCCAGGGAAGTCCCGGGAGGTACGGTGAATGTGCTTTGCTGAATGATTTGATTCCCGGCATCAAGCTCGGGGACAATGAAATGGCACGTCGCCCCATAGCTGAGCATGTGGTGACTATAGGCGTCATGATACGGGCGGAAGCCTGGAAATGATGGCAGGACTCCGTGATGTAAGTTGATGATTCGCCCCCCTGCAAACTCCCAGCAGGCACGGGGCGGAACGATACGCATGTATCTCGCCAGGACGATGTAGTCGACGTCGTACTCATCAAACAGGCTTACGAATTTGTCGTCATCGGGAACACCCTTGGAATCCCCGATATTGTGGAATTCGACACCGAACTGTTCCGCGATTCCGCGACACGCATCCCGGTTTCCAATCATCACCGGGACAGTCGCGTTGAGTCGTTTGTCGCGAATATCTCGCAGCACTGCGAGTGCTGGTTCCGGGCGATAGGTTGTGCAAAGTGCAATTCGAGGTGGACGTTCATGTTCATCACGAGCCCAAACTCGAATCTTCAACCCTTTGAGTTCCCCGATCTGATTCATCCGCTCTCGCAGCACTGAAATCGGCTCATCCTCGACCGGCCATTCCATACGAATCAGCATCGCGAACAGTTGCTCAAAGTCGCGGTCGTACATTTGAATTTCATGAAGATTCGCCCCGGACTGTGTCACGTAGTGGACGATCGGATCTGCAAGCCCACGATGATCAGGACCAACAGCGGTGATAATGACCTGCATAAAATTGACTCAATTCTCTGTATGTCTCTTTGCGAATTCCAGAAAAAGAAACAGGGCAAAATTCAGCGAGGAATCGCGCTGAGGAATCACGGAAACGAATCGCTGAAGAGCCCCAACAGCAAAAATTTCAGCAAGCACGGGGAGTAGAGCAAGTATTGAAATGCGCTAACGCAGGCGACTTCGGAAAGGGGGCAAAAACCGCCGAGCAACAGACTCGGGGCCTGTTGCTCAGCAGACATGACTGAAAATTAAAGGATTTTCGAACGCAACTCTTCAAGCAAGCTGACGGCACCTCCGACGTCCGCTTTCTGCTGATCGCGATCTTCCGGAATTTCTCGCTCAATCGTGAGTGGTCCGGTATAACCGATTTCTTTGAGCGTCCGCAGATAAGTTTCCATGCCGACATCACCTTGGCCGAGTGCGACTTCACAACCCCACGCCGCACCTCGTTCGCCTTCAGGTGCCCACGTTCCATCTTTGCAATGGACACTCCGGACAAGATGCCCGACTTTCTTCAGTGCTTCGATCGGATCGCCTGTGCCGTAGAGAATCATGTTGGCTGGATCAAAGTTGATGAAGAGATTGTCGCGGTCGACATCGCTGATGAATTCAAGAAGATGGTCCGCCGTTTCCTGACCGGTTTCCAGGTTCAGTTGTTGACCATTCTTTTTGATGTAGTCCAACAAATCGCGAGTCACTTCCAGCAGCCCTTTGTAATCGTCTCCGTTTCGATCTTCCGGAACGAATCCAATATGCAGAGCGACTGTCTGGACGCCGAGCAGCTTCGCGAAGTCGGCGATTTCTTTCATTTCCTGAGCACGCGCCGCACGTGTCTCTTGAGGAACGAGCCCGACTGTTTTGACAGTCTCAGAGATGCTCGCATAACTTTCCCCTTCGAAGCCTCCGAAAACACATGTGACTTCGATTCCAGCGTTTTTGCACTTCTGCAAGAAATCTTTCGCGGTTTGTTCCGTTCGAGTTTCCTGATGTGGAGCGTGAATCTGAACTGTTGGGACTTTCAACTCTTCCACAACATCAAGACGAACTCCCAAACCAGCATCGACAGAGGTAAACACCCCGATAGGCCATTGACTCATTGATATTCCCCTGAAATAAAATTCGACCGTCTCGTTTTAGACAGTGCCATGATCAACAGTCTGTTGCTGTCATTCTTGACAGTGTCTTAGCGAAACTGCAATTCTTGTAACAACACCCGATGAGAGACGTCTCTCGGGTCAACTTGTCCGGTTCTGTCTTGTGGTCGAGATCGTGTGCAAGACCAGACAATTTCCATCGCTCACAATAGAACGTAGACAATATAACAACTCGTGCACCCTGACTCTATTGCACCGAGCACCTCCAGAGATTGAATGCCTGTACTGCTCAGGAGTATGCCCGAAGTCCTCTTCAGCGTGAATACCCGAAGAGTGATCAAACTAATGGAACACAAATGCAGATTGGCTGGCTGAATCGTTTGTTGGGGAATCGTGGAGAGCGAGCAGCAGCCCGATTCCTGAAGAAGTCAGGCTATCGCATTCTGGCGCGACAAGCTCGCAATCAAATTGGTGAGATTGATCTCATCGCCCGAGATGGTGAGACGATCGTCTTTGTAGAGGTAAAAACAAGATCTTCAGCGACGACCGGTCACCCCAGCGAAGCGGTCGGATTTCAAAAGCAGAAACAGCTCACGCGGACCGCACTCGCCTGGCTAAAACAAAGGAACTTACTTGATCACCGCTGTCGTTTTGATGTTGTCTCCATCATCTGGCAGGACGGGAAAACACCTGTCATCGAACACTTCATTCACGCTTTCGAAGCGGTTGGTCACGGTCAGTTTTATTCCTGACGTCAGAGGCTTCTCGCCGCGAGGTGGAGTGTGAAGATCAACTCGAAAGATGCTCTACCCATCAAGATTGCCGGAAGCGTTCAATCGTTCTGGCGTATGCGGTGATGAGCTGAGAAACAACCGGACCAACAGTTCCGTCACCGATTGTCTGGTCTTCAACTTGAGTGATCGGCAGTATTTCCGTTGTTGTTCCGGTAATAAAGAGCTCATCCAGCTTGGGTAAATCGTCACGATGAATCGTCGCTTCGCTGATTTCAACATTGCACTCCCCGGCAAGTTGAATCAACAGCTTACGCGTGATCCCCGGAAGGATGTTCTGCCCAAGTGGGGCTGTCAAAATACGACCGTCTCGGACACCGAACAGGCTTGTGCGAGATCCCTCGATTAGGCGATCTTCTCCATCAACGAGCAAAGCTTCTGGACAGCCAGCTTCATAGGCGGTTTGGGCAGCCATGCAATTTGCCAGCAAGTTGACCGACTTAATGTCGCATCTCTTCCAGCGGAGATCCTCTAAAATGATCACACGCGCACCAACTTTTCTCAGCTCCTGATACGGATCTTTGAAGTGTGCGACATAGATCAACTCACTCGGAGTTGGCGGAGTAGTTGGATACCGGTGTATTCGCGGTGCGACTCCGCGCGTCACCTGAATGTAGACTGTCCCTTCTGTGACATCGCTGGCAGCGACAGTTTCTCGAACACGCTGAGCGATGATGTCAGCATCTGCCGGGAGTTGCAATTTTTCGAAGTTCCGTTTCAACCTCGCGATATGGTCATCAAAGAGAAACGGTTTTCCGCCGTAAACACGGAGAACTTCGTAGATTGCATCTCCAAACAGAAATGCCCGATCAAGCACCGAAACCTTGGCTTCAGAGAGCGGCATTTGCGTACCGTTCCAGTTGGCCAATGGGACTTGATCGAACATCTGACTGACATCGGGGTCGTACATTATTCTGGAATCGTCTTAGGTTTGTAATCGTGGTTTCGTTTGCGAATGACTGTCGCTTTTTCAATCACATCGTTTTTTTGCAATGAGCGTACCACATCAAGCCCTTCGACAACGCGACCGAAAACGGTGTGTACGCTACTGGGGCTGATCTCCCGGTCCAGGTGCGGTGTTGGCAGGTGAGTGATAAAGAACTGCGAGCCACCAGTATCTTTCCCGGCATGAGCCATGCTCAATGTTCCGGAGAAGTGGCGACGTGCGTTCGGCTGGTAGGCTTCACATTCAATGTTGTAACCAGGTCCGCCGCTGCCAGCTCTTTGTGGGTTGGTTTTACTGAGTGGGCAGCCTCCTTGTGCCATGAAGTTTGGAATCACTCGATGGAACAGCAAACCGTCGTAGAATCCTTTTTCGACTAAACTCACAAAGTTGGCAACCGTGTTTGGAGCTTCGTTCTCGAAGAGTTCAAGAATAATGTCGCCTCGGCTAGTTTCAAATTTCACACGAGGAAGTTGATCGTCCCCGGTGGCAGCTGCTTCTTTTTCTCGAATCGCCTTCTCTTTCGCCCAATAGTCGATATAGGTCTCAGACGTTCCCAGATATTGCCCTCCCAGGTCTCCGAGAAGTTGACCTTTCTTCTTCGCCAGACTGAGAATGCGGTGGGCATCCTCAAAGTTGTGCTCGGCGAAATTTGCGACACCCGCAAAGTTGGCAGCCACATCATTTTGGGTATCCGCTTTCAGGACAGCTTCAGCAACGGCTTTTGTAGTCGGATAGTCATTGCGACTGAAGGAGAACTGCATCAGTTCATTTGCGACTTCCAGAGTTGTCTCATCCTTTGGGTTCTTTTCGAGTTCTCCTACGACTTTTTGCCCCAGCCCCGGGAAGATCTCATTCTGCAGTCGTGTCGCAATTTGGGTGTATTCTTTGACAAGCCCTTCTCGCTGCGCGGGAGTCGCTTTTTGTGCTTCTGCCTGTAGCTCTTTCAGTCGAGTGAAGGAATCTTCACGGACTTTCAACAGTTGCTCCCAAGAGAGTTCTGCTTGCTTCTCTTGAGCATTCGCGGGACCACTCCCGGAAAATAGAAACAGAGCAAGAAGCAATGCACAATGGATTCGTATAAACATTTGATCTCCGAAAATATGGATGTTCTAACTGGACAGCGTCTCATGAAATTTCGTGTCACATCGAGTTGAGTCAGTTGCACAAAATCGTTAACGGACAAAACTCGAACAGTGCCGACTCGGATCGTGACTCAACGAACCCGGTTGAAACCACATTCATCGCAACCGATCTCACACAAATTCTTTACGGAGAAAACACTCCGAAAAAACACGCTGCCAAAAGTTCGCGTGAACCTGAATTCATTCCGTGAGTCTAAAGAACAGAAAGAGTTCGCAAAAGTGTGGATCAAATCTGAATGGAAACTCTTGCTTCCGAGGAGAGCAAAATTGTTCTCAAAATCAGTGAGAATTCTTGATCCTTTGCCAAAATGAGCCGTTTTCACCAGTGAGTAGCAAATAAAAACCGTAGAAAAGCGAAGACAAAACGAATTCTCCCACTCTTTGAGAGAACGTTGACACGTTTTTCGATCAGTCTACTAACCCGTTCAATTCAAATTTAGAAAGGAACAGTCCGTTACAAATCGTGAACCATTCCGCTTAGAACAATTCCAATGCTTCTCTTGTCCGCGAAGTACGTTTTCACAAGTCCGTACGCTGATGCCACGAGACAGTACTGTTAAGACGGATTATGGATTTGCCCTAGAACATGAACAAACCTACTGAAGTCGTTGTCATCGGCAGATCGGGAAATCAAATTCGAGATCTGCAAAGTCTGGGTCTTTCGGAATCGAAGTCGTTCACTGCACTGGAGGGTAAGACGATGAAATTTAAATTCGCAGAACAATCGCTCAGAAGATGGAAAACAATCTCCGTCGCAGGCTTCGGTTTGACTGGAGTCGGTCTGGCGTGCATCGTGCTGATCATTGGACAGTTGGCTCCTCCAATTCTGAATGGAGAGGCCCCTGAAGTTTCGACTTTGGAAATGGCAATCGAAGCGACCATCGGACTGATCTTTCTGGTCGCCGGCTTCACAATGATGGTGATCGGGTCGGACCCCTTCGAGGATTCGACCAACGCATTTCGCTTCGATCAGGATCAGGAACGGACATAAGCCTCGCTTGGTAGCATACTGAAGATGTGAAGCGATGAACCTGCTGGAGGTTCATTCATTGAGGTGTGTCCTAACAACAAGGCAACTCCTGCTAGAGCAGTTTGCTCTAGCGTGTGCCCGTGAAGAACGCATTTCTCTAGTAAAATTACTGTTCGCCACGAGGCAGAACCTGCAACCCGTTTCGAAAGATGCTCTAAGGAGATGTATACAGGTTCGAATGCTGCCACTGCGGCTTGCTCGCCCGTTCCGTCTTTTCTCCTACCGATTCCCTCTGTTTTCTGCTCGGACATGCTTGATTCGGGAGAGGTTTTTCCGCTTTTAATTGCTATCTGCGAATTGCAATCTGCCAAGTGATTCACATAGTGTTCGAGAAAAGCGAATTCGGGCCTCTCAACTGTTCATTGATTTTCCACTAATGAGACGGATAGAGAAATGGCGTTGTTTGAGCGAAAGCGATTTGTCTGGAATGAGCCCTGGTTCTTTCAACAACGAATCAGAACTACGAAGTCGTGGGTCAACCTGGTTCTCCTGCTGAGTGCAATCGCTGGCGGTCTTGGCGCCCTTCTTTACTTTTCAGTCCCGGCTGGACAGCAGCCGAATCTCTTCGAAATCATCGGCATGAGTCTCGGCGCGGCAGCGGCTGTGTGGTGGGTTCTCGACGGAACCGAAACACGACGCCAAGCAGTCTTGATGGAAGACTCTATTGTTGTTGGTGGCGACATGGGGAAATACTCGAGCCCGGAAACGTTCAAGCTAGCGGAGATTCCAGGTGCCGCCATTGTGATGCCCGAAGAATCAAAATGGCCGGAACCTGCCCTCTTTTTTCATTACGATGGAGAAGAGCAAGCCATTGGAATTGATCGAAAAGCCGGACTCTCGCGTTTGGCACAAGCACTGCATGATGTCGGGCTTCCCATTCGACTCGATGGCTGGGAACCGGGAGGAGAGAGTGAGTTCGCGAAAGAGTTTGCCTGGGAGGCAGATCCGAACACTGTCACAGGAAAGGCTAAGATCGAGACGTTACCGGAAAGAACCCCAAGCTTAATGACTCCCGGAGGGATCATCGTCGCAATCATTACTCAGTGCTGGGCAATTGTACTCTGGCTGGTCATTGTGGCAGCCGCCGTCTACTACGGTTATCAGAATTTCAACAACCTGGGAGTCGTTCGTTTGGGACTCCTGATTGTGATGTCCATCGGCACGATGTATATCGCTGGCGTCTACACAGATCGATACGCAAGTGCGAAAACTGCCAAAGGGCTCACTCGGATGGCGACCGATCAAATCCGAAAACGGGATGGACTTCAAGTCGATCCAGATGCTGAGATTCTCTTGCCTGTAGAAATTTTCACACGCGATCAGTTCGACAAGTCTGTTCAAAAAATTCACGAAATGGGCTTCCTTCAGGCAGACAAAGCTGGTCAGCGAATGCTTTATGAAGGAAAGAAAGAACGCTGGTCGATCCCCACTGAATCGATTTATTCGATCAAAATCGAAGAAGTTCAGACGGGAACTCCGGGACAATCTGCCATAGGAGCACTGAACTACTACGTCGTCGTCACATTCGCTGCGGAGGACAAACAGGAATTTGGTTTCCGTTTCAGCGAGCGCGACTACGGAGAATTCGACGACATCAAACGCGCTCAGGGGGGAATCAGTATCTTCGACGAATTTGATTTTCTCGTCTCGTCAAATTGAAAAACAAATCGACTTGAACTGAGAGCGTTTTCCAAATCGGTGTGCGCGATCGGTGTGCGCGATCGGTGTACGCGATCGGTGTACGCGATCAGTCTCGTGGCGAGCAGCCTACAATTAAGTATTGAAAGTGACCTTCGCATGTACGGCAAGTCTTGAAATTGCTTTAAAGACCATCGCCGAAAGATGACAGGCGATCCTGCTTTTTGATAAGTTCGTCACACCATGGCTGCGAACCTCACACCTCAGTATTACAAAGCTGAGGAAGCATATCGAAAAGCACAAACGACTCCGGAGCAAATTGTTGCTCTTCAGGAGATGCTGCGCATCATCCCCAAGCACAAGGGGACGGATCACCTGCAAGGGGCGCTCAAGTCGAAACTCAAGGAGGCCCGGGAAGCATATCAGGCAGAACTGAAAACTCCCAAAGGAGGTAAAAGTTACCGCATTCCCAGGCAGGGATGCGGGACAGTCGTGGTGATTGGAGCACCGAATTCCGGGAAAAGCCGACTGGTCTCTGAGCTGACCAATGCCTCACCAGACGTTGCGGAGTTTCCGTACACGACACGCGAACCGACAGCGGGGATGCTGGAATTTGAAGGGGCGTTGATTCAGCTGATCGACACCCCACCGATCTCGGGAAATCAGATCGAACCGTATTTAATTGACTTTGTCCGAACTGCTGATCTCGTTTTGTTTTGTTTCGATGGAAGCTCGGACGATGCTCCGCAGGAAACAGCGGATGTCTTACGTCAGCTCGAAACTCGCAAAACGGTCTTATCGGAAAAGACCGGATTCGATCCTGCTGATTTTTCGATTGTCCATGTCAAAAGCCGCTTGATTCTGACTCGCTCGAATAACCCCGAAGCAGGCATTCGTCAAGAATTGTTACAAGAAGTCCGGCCGATCGAATTCCCGGTAATCCCGACGGATCTTGATTTTGAAGAGCAGAGAAAAGAGCTCGCCAAGTCGATCTTTGAAGCACTCGATAAGATTCGGGTGTATACCAAACGTCCGGGAGAACCTGTGGAATTGGTCGATCCTTATGTGATCCCGAATGGTGGAACCGTGGAAGAACTCGCTCACAGGGTTCACGAAGAGATTGCCATTTCGTTAAAGTTCGCAAAGGTTTGGGGGCAGGCCGACCACGATGGGCAAGCAGTGGGTCGCGAACATGTGTTGAGCGACCTCGATATTGTCGAATTGCACAGCTAATCCCTGTGATGAATCACTGCAATGACCCCCTGTGATCCCTGCAGAGTTTTCTCACTTCACGAACCACGTTGATTAGATTCGAAACGGATTGTTGACATGCGGAAGATTGGAACACTGGAATCCTCAAAAGATGCCGAAAGGTTCCATCGCTTTCTGCGATCTGAGGGAATCGACAACCAAATTGACCAAGTCCCTCCGAGTTGGGAGATCTGGGTTCTCAGCGATGCAGACCTGGACCGCGCCAAGGCGGAGCTGGAATCGTTCAAAAATTTCCCCACCGACAAAAGATTCAACGTCAAGCACGTTCCGCCTCCGAAAGCTCAGCCAGAAGCAAAAGCTCCCCGCCGAAGAGCCAGGTCACACGATATTCCAGTGACCCGATTTCTGTTGATCTCGTGCATCGTCCTCACGATTTACACAGGCATGGGAACGCGGCATCCAGAGTTAATGGGCAAATTGAAGTTCTCGAACGTGGCCAAAGTGGGGGAAACGTTTCAAGTCCCACCTGAGATTCTCCACGGAGAGATCTGGCGAATTTTCACGCCTGCATTTATTCACGGTTCGTTTTTTCACCTTGCCTTTAATTTGTATTTTTTGTGGATTCTGGGGAACACCATCGAACGGACAAAAGGGTCCATACTCTTTGCACTTCTTTGCTTTGTGACCGCTGTCGGCGGGCATTTCACGCAATATTTTATAGTTGGACCGAACTTTATTGGGATTTCCGGTGTTGTATACGGACTGCTCGGATACTTATGGATGAAGCAAATGGTCTCTCCGGAAGAGGGCTATGCCATTCCCGACATTTTGATCGTCCAAATGCTGATCTGGTTAATGCTTGGCATTTCCGGTGTCCTCGAATCGTGGGGAATTCCGGTCGCCAATGGAGCCCACTTCGGCGGATTGTTGGCAGGGATGCTCCTCGGCGCATTCCCCGGACGAAAACGTGTCGTCACCTGAGCAGCTTGCACTGAGATGAGCAGGATACACAGAGAAAAAAGAAGCTGAAAACTGAGAGTCTCGACCGAATCAAATCATGGCTGAATCCGCAGGGTCTTTTTAAGATTCTTTTCACCGTAGTCTTTACCCTGTAGTCTTTTCTCTGTGTCTCCGATTCTCGGTGGTGAAACTTTTTCGTGTCAACTTTCATGAATACCGAATGTCCTGGAGAATTTTGAAAACGACGTCCATGTTTTCTCGCGGGATGAGCAAGACATCACCTGAAAAGGACGTATCAACACGCCTTAAAGAGAAAAGAAACACGTTCGTATTTGAGAGCAGTTTGCTCTACCGTGTGCCCGTGAAGAACGCATTTCACCAGTAAATTTACTGTGCGTTACGAGGCAGAACCCGGACACCAATTCGAAAATGCGATAGAGCCAACAAACAGGAGATATTGTGGCAGAGAAAGCCTGGGGCGGACGATTTTCCGAACCGACCAACGAACAAGTCGAACTCTTCACCGAGTCAGTTTCCTTTGATGCCCGCCTGGCGGCCGTTGATGTGCAAGGCTCGCAGGCGCACGCAAAAATGCTCGCGCACGTCGGTCTCATTTCCAGTGATGAGCGAGACAACATTTGCTCAGCACTTGATGAGATTCTGGAAACGATTCAACAAGGCAAGATGGAATATCGCCCTTCATTGGAAGATATCCACATGCATATCGAATCTGCTCTCATCGAGAAGCTCGGCGACACGGGACGCAAACTTCATACAGGCAGGTCTCGAAACGATCAGGTTTCGACAGATATCAAACTCTACATTCGCAATGCGATTGACGAAGTCGACGCACTTCTTGAAGAGCTTCAGCGTGCCTTCGTCAGCCGTGGTGATCAGGATTTAGATATCATACTTCCCGGATACACACACTTGCAGCGGGCTCAACCTGTCAACGCTGTGCACTATTGGCTGGCCTACGCTGAAAAGTTTCAACGAGATCGGGACCGACTGGCAGATTGCCGAGCCCGGTTGAACCAATCTCCTCTCGGTGCCGCAGCCCTTGCAGGCACGACGCTTCCAATTGATCGAGACTTCACTTCCAAAGAACTCGGCTTTACTGCCCCGGCTGCAAACAGTCTCGACATCTCCAGCGACCGCGACTATCTGGCAGAATTCACGTCAGCACTTTCGTTGATCGCGGTGCACCTGTCAGGTTGGGCGGAAGAGTGGATTTTATGGTGTACGACAGAGTTCGGATTCCTGACTCTTTCAGACGCCTACACCACTGGTTCTTCAATTATGCCGCAAAAGAAGAATCCCGATGTGCTGGAACTCATCCGCGGAAAATCAGCACGTGTGATCGCCTCTGCACAGCAACTCTTTGTGCTGATGAAAGGTTTGCCGATGGCCTACAATCGGGATTTACAGGAAGACAAACTGGCAGCCTTTACTGCGTTTGATGTCGTCAAAAGTTGTCTGGGACTTGCTCCCTCGATTGTCATCAATGCAACGTTGAACCGAGACCGCATCAACAGCCGTATCGAAGAAGGTTTCCTCGATGCCACTGCCCTGATGGAATACCTGATTCGCAAACAGGTTCCAATGCGGACCGGTCACGGAATCGTCGGAAATCTCGTTGCGCTGTGTGAATCAAAAAAGTGCCGGTTGCAAGATTTGACTGTTGAAGAACTTCAACAAGCGGCTCCACAAATCGAAGAAGACGTCTACGAAATTCTCGGCGCCAGCAATGCCGTGGCAGCCTTAACCAGTTTTGGGTCTGGTGGACACGAGCCGGTTAAGCATCAACTCAAACTCTGGCAGGATCGATTCGCATAGGTCAAACGGAACGGAAAGTTGGAGTTCACCCTGACGGTCCGTCACATTCCTGAAACTTTGAGAGTTCATTGCCAGTTCAACTCCAGAAGGGCAATTTATGAAATACCGTGACGCATTTCTCGCAGTCGGGATGATCGTGGCTGCCGTCGTCGGATACTCTCTCCTGATTAAGCAATTCGATATCGACCGGCTTGTCAAACGGGGCGCAAAGGTTCGCGTAACTCCTGAGCACAAGCCATATTTGATTGATATTTCTGGTGAGAAGTTCGGCAGTGACGATCTAAAATATCTAAAAAATTCACCGACAATTGAGCGACTGTACTGCTCGAACAGCAAAGTCAGTGATGAGGGAATGGAAGCGCTTTTGCATCTCCCCAACCTGAAGGAACTGGACCTCACAAAAACTGCCATTTCCGACCAGACCCTGAAAGTTCTCGCAAAAATCAAAACGCTGAAACACCTCAATCTCTCAAACACCGCAGTGACCGATGTGGGGATCGGGTATCTGGAGGGGCATCCGTCGCTATCAATGCTTGAGGTGAGTTCCTGTTCCAATATCACTGCGAAAGGGCTGATGGTCTTAAAAGAAAACCCGAAACTGGCCACGCTGAGACTTGGCGACACACCTATCAGGTATTACGAGTACTGCGAATTACTCGAAGCGCTTTCCAAGACGATTATCCCGGTGAACGAAAAAATCTTGCTTGGACTGGGAGACAGCGAGCTGTTCACTGGTTCAATTTTTTTTGATCGATTTTCAACATCGTTCGAACCGTTTGAATCATTTGATAGGTTACAAGATAAACCTGTCGAGATCGCCATCAGGATATCTTCGTGGGACGCAGATAATCTGGAAAGGCTCGACTGGTTAGAAGAATTTGAGGGCAAAGAGAATGTTGTCTCTTTAAACATCAATCTCAATACCCTTCACCCAGAAGAGAAGCTGTTGCTGTTTCAACAGTTTCCAAATTTAAAATGGATCGTCGTCACGGGAAATTTCTCGCAAGAACTCATCGACGAAATCGGGAAGTTCAAATCGCTGCGTTCACTTTCTCTGTACACCCCCAGATTTGGTGAGACGGAGGCGGAATTCGAAGAGCAGCCAAAGCTCAACTTCGCTCCGATTGCAAAGCTGGATCGGCTTACAGATTTTCGCCTCAGGCTCCCAGGTTTGGATCGAGAGACGCTCTCTCAGTTCGAATCAATTCAAAGCCTCAGGGAAATTTCGTTCTCATCTGGAACATTGCAGGATGAAGACATTCAGTTCATCACAAAACTTCCCAATTTAGAGGTCGTCTCTCTCCGCGGAAACAAGCTGACAAAGAGATCACTAGAAAAAATGAAACAGCTTCCTAACCTGAAATATGCTGACTTGGCACACAACGAGATTGATGACAAAAGCCTCCTGGAATTTGATAACTTCCTCGGCTTGAAGCGGAATTCTGAAGAGGACAATGAATACGATGACGGATCGTCAACCATGCAATAATCATGTCAGATTGCTTGGGGAAAAATGCTGAAATCGAACTGCGAATCAAGGTTGCAAGGCACCTGTCCAGAACAGGGATTTCGCATCGTTGCAAAACCTTTCCCCAAAAACCGGTCTTGCCTCATGTCTCTCTTT
Organism: Thalassoglobus polymorphus; assembly: GCF_007744255.1. Classification (GTDB taxonomy): domain Bacteria; phylum Planctomycetota; class Planctomycetia; order Planctomycetales; family Planctomycetaceae; genus Thalassoglobus; species Thalassoglobus polymorphus. The sequence goes on from NZ_CP036267.1 coordinate 5,829,788, forward strand.
CGCGATAATAGTTTTTGAGAGAGTCTACATCTCTCGGCGAATCACTGAATTTGACGAGTCAAATTCCTGATGATCGCTTTTCCTTTGGCAACCCAGTCGTTGGCGACGGACGCTGCTTTCGTCCACGCATCAGGTTTTGAAGTTGCCCTGCTTCTTTCTACAAGGGTGTATCCTGCCTGAGCGTCGAAGAGACTGCGCTCCCTGCTCGTGGCTGGTTTAGGAGGATGTCTCGTGACGAATGGTCAAGCACTGCTGTCCCGGTTTTCTGACCGTCAGGATTCCACACAGTTTCTCCAGGAAAACTGGCAAGGAAGCTTTGCGGAATATCTCGATCTCGTTCGAAAGCACCCTGCTATCACTCGGACTGCGTACCAGCGCATGTACGACATGATCATTCAAGAGGGAACCTACTCAGTCGAAGGAAGTAAGGACCTCATCCGTTATAAATTTTTCGACGATCCGCATCTCGATGGCGAAGATGCAATCTTTGGTTTGACGAAGCCACTCATGGAACTCGTCAATGTGTTTCGTTCCGCCGCTCTGAAATACGGCACCGAACGACGAGTGCTACTTCTGCATGGACCAGTCGGAAGTTCAAAGTCAACGATTGCCAGGCTCTTGAAGAAAGGTCTCGAGCGTTATGCCCGAACCGACGCCGGGGCGCTCTATACTTTCGGCTGGAAAGAAGAGGATGGAAGCATCACCTGGGACCCCATGAACTGCGAACCACTTCTGCTTGTGCCAGATTCTTCGCGCGAGGAATTCGCCAAAGAATTGAACGAAGGGCGCAACGACGAAGGATACCCAATTGAGATCGAAGGTGATGTCTGCCCGCTCTCACGCTTCTACTTCCAGGAACGCCTGCGCGAGCATGATGGCGACTGGACAAAGGTGCTGGAATCGGTTGTTGTCCGCAGAATTTTCCTTTCTGAAAAAGACCGCATCGGCATTGGAACGTTTCAACCGAAAGACGAGAAGAACCAGGATTCCACAGAACTGACCGGCGATATCAACTACCGCAAAATCGCAGAATACGGAACGGAATCGGACCCGCGCGCCTTCAACTTCGATGGCGAGTTCAACGTTTCCAATCGTGGAATGATTGAATTTGTGGAAGTCCTGAAACTGGACGTTGCGTTTCTTTATGACCTGTTGGGAGCTTCGCAGGAACATAAAATCAAACCGAAAAAATTCGCTCAAACCGATATCGATACCGTCATCATCGGCCACACAAATGAACCGGAATATCGCAAGCTGCAGTCGAATGAGTTCATGGAAGCGTTACGAGATCGAACGATCAAAATTGATATTCCCTACGTCACGACGCTCAGCGAAGAAATCAAGATTTACAACAAAAGCTACAATCAGGCCCGAGTACGTGGGAAGCATATCGCCCCACACACACTTGAAGTCGCTGCCATGTGGGCACTGCTGACGCGTCTCGAACAACCGAAGCACCACGGCCTGACGGTTCTACAAAAGATGAAGCTGTACAATGGAAAAACGTTGCCCGGCTTCACAGCAGAGAACGTCAAGCAATTGCGAAAAGAAGCCAAACGCGAGGGACTGGAAGGAATCAGCCCTCGCTATGTTCAGGACAAAATCTCTAACGCCCTGGTCGTCAATACGCTCTCGACCAGTCTCAACCCATTCATGGTGATGAATGAACTCGAATCCGGATTACGGCATCATTCACTCATCGGGAACGAAGAATTGCGAGAGCATTACCGGCAACTGATTTCTGCGGTCAAAGACGAGTACACCGACATCGTCAAAAACGAAGTTCAGCGGGCAATCGCTGCGGATGAAGATGCCCTCATGCGATTGTGCGGAAACTACATTGATAACGTCAAAGCTTACACGCAGCATGAGAAGGTGAAAAACAAATTCACCGGTGAAGATGAGGAACCGGATGAACGCCTGATGCGGTCGATCGAAGAGAAAATCGACATTCCAGAATCCCGTAAGGATGACTTCCGGCGTGAAATCATGAACTACATCGGCGCACTTGCGATTGATGGAAAACAGTTCAATTACAAAACGAACGAGCGACTTCAAAAAGCTCTCGAAATGAAGTTGTTTGAAGATCAGAAGGATACGATCAAACTGACGAGCCTTGTTTCTCAGGTTGTCGACAAGGAAACACAGGAAAAAATCGATATCGTGAAGTCTCGACTCATTCGAAACTATGGTTATAACGATGAGTCCGCCACAGATGTCTTGCAATACGTTGCCAGTATTTTCGCTCGTGGAGATGTCAAAGAAGATGCTTGATCTGAACCACTGAACTTGTGCTACAATAGCTGGTGGTCCAAACGAGCGACCGAACTCTCCTTGAACCCCTGCCAATTTATGCCCACCTTACGTTCTTTCATTATCTTACCGGCCTTCGCGCTGCTCTGCCTCCTGCAATGCCCTGTCGTCGCAAACGATCAGGAGCAGTTCTTCGAATCGCATGTCCGTCCGCTTCTTGCCAAACACTGCTTTGAGTGCCATGGCGAGAAAAAGCAACAGGGCGAATTGCGTCTCGATCGAAAGCAGTTCGTCTTTGAAGATGGTGCGTCTGGGAAAGCTGTCGTCCCCGGAAAATTGGATGAAAGCCGGCTCTGGGCTGTCGTTCAATTCGATGAATTCGACACCCAAATGCCCCCCACCGGGAAGCTTCCTGAAAAAGATCTTCTCATCCTGAAAAAATGGATCGAGTCGGGAGCCTACTGGCCGGAAGAGGCTCATGCTGAAGTGGTCGCACAAAATGCGGTTCCTTTGAAAAGTGATGGCAGTATCGATTTTGAAGCTGCCATTGCGAACCATTGGGCCTACCAGCCAGTGCAAGCTCCGCAAGTGCCTGAGCGAAGCCCCGCTGCAGATTACGATTCTGCGATTGATCGCTACCTGGCAATCAAACTCAACGAGAAGGGTTTGAAGTTCAGCGAGCGCGCTTCAAAACAAACCTTGATTCGTCGCCTCTCATTTGATCTGCGAGGCTTACCCCCAACCATCGCAGAAGTTCAGGCATTTGAAGCCGATCAGAGCAAAACTGCCTATCGTGATCTGATCGATCGATATCTTTCCGAGTCAACTTACGGACAACGATGGGGACGATACTGGCTCGATATCGCTAGGTATGCGGACACCAAAGGCTACGTCTTCACAGAGAATCGGTTCTACCCGTACGCCTATACGTATCGAGATTACGTCATCGATGCTTTCAACAATGACAAACCTTACGACACGTTTGTGATGGAGCAACTCGCTGCCGATCAACTCGGTTATGCAGAGAATGATCCGAGACTGGCTGCTCTCGGATTTGTGACGGTTGGGCCACGCTTTCTCAATCGAAAACCGGATATCATCGACGATCGGATTGATGTCGTCACGCGCGGATTCATGGGCATGACCCTCGGTTGCTCGCGATGCCATGACCATAAATTCGATCCTCTTCCGACGGCAGATTACTATTCGCTTTACGGAGTCTTCGACAGCTCACAAGAACCAGACCTCCCACCATTACGCGGTGAGCTAGACGTCAATGCTCCCGGCTATCAGGAGTTTGTCACTGAACTCAATAAGCGCGAAGAGGCCTTGGAGGCATACAAGAAAACCGCTCATGAAGAGTTGCTTGTCCAAGCTCGCAATCATCTGGATGACTACTTCCCGGATGCGATCAAATCGATGGGCCTCTTACCAGCTGACTTGGAGCTCACTCCAAAACATGGGGCACTCCGTGACCGCTTGAAGTCACACTGGAAGAAGACCCTTGAACGCATGGCAAAAGAGAATCGCCCATTTTTTCTCCCCGCCACTAAGCTACTTGCTTTAGATGATAAAGAACTGACAGAGCAACTCCCATCGCTGCTCGATGAACTGGACACGAATGACGCAATCCCGGACAGCCTGATCGAAGCTTTACGGTCTGCAAAGATCACCTCGAAAATCGAGGTCGTGAACGTGTACACACAGGTTCTCTCTTCCGTGAGAGATGAGTGGAATGAATTCAAGAAATCGAACCCCGAGGCAACTCAATTCGACGATCCTGGCAAAGAACAGGCCCGCCGAATCCTTCTCGGTAAAGGCTCTCTGTCCGATCTCGATCCCGGGGACTTCTCGCCACTTTTTGAACGAGACAATCGGACCAAGATCAGAAACCTCGAAAAGAAAATCGATGAATGGCATGCCACGTCACCGAACGCTCCAGCACGCTCTATGGTTCTGTTTGACAAAGAAAAACTCACCAATCCTGTCATCTTCGTTCGAGGCAACGTCGGACGTCGAGGAGATCGTGTCCCACGCCGCGGACCGCAAATCCTGAATCCCAGCCCGGAGGCTGTCTTCACAAAAACCAGCGGACGTAAAGAGCTGGCAGAACAAATCGCATCGAAGCAAAACCCACTGACAGCCCGCGTGCTTGTGAATCGCATCTGGATGTATCACTTCGGCAGTCCTCTCGTCGACACAACCAGTGATTTCGGATTAAGAACTCAATCGCCAACTCACCGCGAACTTCTCGATTATCTGGCCTGGAGTTTGATGCACGAACACAACTGGTCAATCAAAGGACTTCATCGAGAAATTCTGCGTTCGCAAGCCTGGCAACAACAAAGTGTTGATCGTCCGCAAGCCAGAATGGTTGATTCGGAAAACCAGCTGTACTGGAAGCAAAATCGGCAACGACTCGATTTCGAAGCGATGCGAGATACGATGCTCAAAATCGCCGGAAAAATTGATCTCTCTCTGGAGGGTCGCCCAGTCGATATCGAGAAGCAACCGTTCCCGACACGACGAACCGTCTACGCCCTCATTGACCGCAACAACCCATCTGGACTTTTGCGGACCTTTGATTTTCCATCTCCGAACTCTTCCAGCCCATCACGGTCTGAAACAACTGTCCCGCAACAAGCTCTCTTCGGGATGAACTCCCCCTTCGCTCAGCAAATGGCAAAAGCTCTCGCTGAGCGAGTGGAAAAATCTTCTGCAGATCCGAAAGCTCAAGTGCGCCAACTTATCGAACTCGCATATTCACGCCCTGCATCGAAAGAAGAAGTTGAATTGCTCGCAGGGTATCTGAAGACGGGAAGCCTCGATGAACTCTCCCAAGGATTAATGCTCTCAAACGAATTCCACTTCGTCGACTGACAGGCACAGGAAGAATCTGTCACAGGCAAATCCACAGTCCTCTCCTCTTAACAAAAGCGGTTGTCACAAACGGAGCAGGGGGCTCCACTTTAATCCGTGGGAGCAGTTTGATGCTGTGCTGATTCCGGGAGCTTACTATGATTTCAATCACTTCCTGAATCCTGGCGCTCGTTTTCTCGATATTCCCGCAGAATGAATTTGCTATGCCTTTGCTGAAAATCACTGGTGGACGCCTCTACGATCCTGCAAACGGCATTGACGGAGATGTCTCCGACGTCTGGATTCAGGACGGAAAAGTCATCGAAAAGCCGTTGGCTGCTGACGTTCGACCGGATCGTGAGATCGACGCGACGGGAATGGTCGTCATGCCGGGTGGCGTCGATATACACTGCCACATTGCTGGTCCCAAAGTCAACACGGCTCGTAAAATGCAGCCGGAAGACAAACGCAATGCCCCCCCAGTGAAACGTACGGAGCTCACCCGTTCAGGAACAACAGGAAGCGTTCCAAGTACGTTCGCGACGGGATATCTCTACGCTGGCTTAGGATACACGACAGCATTTGATGCAGCCGTCCCTCCTCTTTCCGCCCGTCACGTTCATGAAGAATTCCACGATACCCCGATCATCGATAAAGGTTTCTTTGTCCTGATGGGGAACAATCACTATGTGATGAAGCAAATTGCAGCGGGTGAGGACGAACGCTTGAAAGCGTACATTTCCTGGCTGCTCGGAGCCACCAAGGGCTACGCTCCCAAGATTGTCAATCCAGGTGGAGTGGAAGTCTGGAAAGAGACCGGAGGGAACGCTCATTCGCTGGACGATCCCGTCGGGAACTTCGGAGTCACCCCGCGACAAATCGTCAATGGAATCGCCCAAGCGACGAATGAACTTGGGCTTCCGCATCCTCTTCATATTCACTGCAACAATCTGGGCATCCCCGGCAATTACAAAACAACTCTCGAAACAATGAAAGCTCTCGAGGGCCAACGAGGGCATCTCACGCACATTCAGTTTCACAGCTATGGCGGTGACGCAGATGATCAGGGAACGTTCTGCTCAAAGGTTCCTCAACTTGTTGAATACGTCAATGAGCACGAGAACCTGACTGTCGATGTCGGACAGGTCCTCTTCGGGAAAACAACATCAATGACCGGGGATGGTCCGCTCGGATATTTCTTACACAATGTGTTCGGGAGAAAATGGTTCAGTTCGGATACTGAAATGGAAGCGGGCTGCGGAATTGTCCCGATTGAATACAAAGACAAATCAATGGTACATGCGTTGCAGTGGGCCATCGGCTTGGAATGGTATCTGTTAATCGACGACCCCTGGCGCGTCGCCATGAGCACCGATCACCCGAATGGAGGATCGTTCCTGGCCTATCCGGAAATTATCGCTTTGCTGATGGAACGGTCTCGACGGGAAGAAGTGTTGAAGCGAGTCCCTCTATCGGTTCGGGAAAACTGCACGCTGGGTGAAATTGATCGTGAATACTCGTTGTACGAAATCGCGATTATTACCCGGGCCGCGCCCGCAAGGATGCTTGGACTAAAACATAAAGGGCAACTCGGTCTCGGTGCCGACGGCGATGTGACCATCTATCAACCTGAGAACGACTTACAGCGAATGTTTGAAATGCCTCGCTATGTCGTTCGACGCGGTGAAATCGTCGTCGATGACAGCGAACTGAAATCCAATTCCGAAGGAAGCCTGCAACACATCTCCCCCGACTACGATGAAGGTGTACTCCCCGATATTCAGAAATGGTTCGAAGAGAACTACACGATCGGCTTTAGAAATTACCCTGTGGATGACTCGTACTTGCACGACAACAAAGTCATTGAATGCGCACCAGATCATTCTTGAGGGCCACTTCGATCTTGCCAACTTGATCCATCGTCCGAATTCTGTGTGCAGCCGTGCGATATGAATTCAAAGAACTTGACGCTGCTTACTCCGGACCGGGAGCGTCTTCTGTCTCTTCGGGCGGGACTGACTCCTGAGTCTCAGCTTGTTCGTCAACTTCTTCGGGTGGCTGAAGTACGATCTCGCCATGGTCTTCGATTTGCTCCGCCCGGAAACCGTGGTGGCGAATCAGTTCTAACACTGCGAGAAACATCCCGATGATTTTGCTGCGAATGATCTCGCCTTCGAACAGCGAAGTAAATTGAACGACCTTCTGTTCTCGAACCAGAGCTCCGATTTGATCAACATATTTGTGAATCGGTGTTTCGTCGTAGCGAATTTTTGATTCTGTATCGACCTCTTTTCGCTTGAGAACTCGCCCTAATGCGCTCACAAGATCCCAGAGTTCGACTTCTTTAATCCGATCAGCAGCTGGGTCTTTTGACGAAACAGGACGTTCATCAGCAAGACGCGGATAACGTTCCTGCCACTCGGCAGCTTGCTCCTGCAAAGAATTCGCTGCGTCTTTGAATTTCTTGTATTCAAGAAGTTGGTGAATCAGATCAGATCGCGGATCACTGTTGCTTTCGGCTTCGAGAGGGATTTCCTCTTCCGCTTGAGACGGCAACACATTGCGGCTTTTGATTTCGGCCAAAGTGCTGGCCATCACCACGAAATCTCCAACGAGGTCGAGATCCAAATGCTTCAAGACTTCGAGGAATTCCTGAAATTGCTTGGTGAGAGTCGAAATGGGGAGGTCGACAATGTCGAGTTCGTTACGTCGTACCAGATACAGCAACAGGTCCAGTGGACCTGTGAAGATATCAAGTTCGACACGATATTTTTCAGACATCTCAACATTTCAGCGATGGCGAAGAGAACAGCAGAATCAATGAACAAAACCGCATCCGGTCAACCCGAATGCGGTTTGAATAGACTATCAGATTTGTCAAGATTCACCGAGAGGACTATTTAGAACTGGTCCTGTAGCCTGAAATTGCTCTCTCAAACATTGAGACAAGCGGCTATTCCAGAAGTTTTCGGACTATTTAGCCTGTCCCTGCCTCTTACGTTGCTGTCCCTTAGTTTACTGCCTCGACTTTACTTGGCCTTACTTCACAGTCCCGTGAAATCCAGCCTCGTGCAGAGCCTTCAGGACTGCTGCGTGGCTGATCTTTGAGCCGGTCAGCTGAAGTGTTCCGTCGTCTCCATTTGCTTTCGCCTCAGCGACTCCCTCGACTGACTTGGCTGCTTTCTCAGCGGCTCGAAAACATCCACCACAACAAAGGTGCATGTTTTCCACGGAAACAGCATCTTTCTTAGCCGTTTTGTCGATTTCGAATTTTGGACCCTCAATCGAAGGTTTTCCATAAAATCCGGCTTCTGCGAGACTTTTCAATCCGGATTGAGCTGACTTTGCGTTTTTGACTTCAAAGACAACCCTGGCTTTGGTTTTGTTGACGCGGACCCTTGAGACTCCATCCACATCGGTCAGCGCATCTTTTGCTCCTGTGACACATTTACCACAGCAAAGATGAACCCCCTCGACGGTGATTTCGTCAGCGAGAATTGGACTGGCGATCAGACTCGCCAGCAGGCAGGAAAAAAAGAGTCGTTGAGCATTCATGATTCATTGCCTCTAATTGTGAGCCAAAAGATATGGGAAGAAATGAAACGCAAATGACAGTTTCACTCTTTACTGTTCTATCCGCATCTCGCCGGTGAGGTCAATCTTAGTCTATCGAATTCGCTGGGGATCCCTCAAGAATTGAGTCCGTCTCAACCGGGCGTTATGCTGCATTGATCAGCGCGATCAGTTCCATACTGCTGGAGATTGTGTTGGACATCGCTCACGACCTCATTCTGCAGATTCCGGAGTCATCATGGCCCAGTTCAAATACTCACTCAACTCCAGCACGATCAAGCCAACACCGATTCTAGAGAAAATTCGCATTGCAGCGGAGGCTGGCTACGAGGGGATCGAACTCTGGCATGCCGATATCGATTTGCATCTGGAATCTGGCGGAACTGTCGAAGAGATTCGAAAAGTCGTCGATGATCACAAACTCGTTGTCCCGACAACTGTAATGCTCAAAGGCTGGTGCGAACCTGACGGGCCAGCGGACGTTCAGGGAATGGACGAATGCCGCCGCAAGATGGAGCACGCTGTGATCGTGGGAGCCAGACACGCCGTTGCGGGGCCGCCCCATCATGGAGTTGATTTCGAACTCGCTGCTCAACGGTATGGTCGACTGCTTGATTTGGGCCTTGAACTTGGAGTTCGGCCTGCCATGGAATATCTCGGTTTTGCCCAGGAAGTGAATTCCATCGCAGACGCACTCCGAATTATGGAAGGTTCTGGACACCCTGAAGCGACGATCGTCCTCGACCCGTTTCATGATTATCGTGGGGGCGGTGGTCATGATGATGTCGCAAAATTGAAACCGGAGCAGATCGCCGTCTGCCACTTCGACGACGCACCAGCATCTCCTCCTGCAAATGAACAACGTGACCCAGATCGTGTCATGCCGGGTGAAGGAGTCATCGAACTGGATAAGTTTGTCGGGTTGCTGAGGCAGATTGGCTATTCGGGCTTCATCTCGCTGGAATTGTTCCGAGAAGACCTGTGGAAACAAGATCCCCTCAAGGTTGCAAAACAGGGATTGAAAGCAATGCAAGCCATTTGCGAAAACGTATAGCTGCTTGCATTAACTTATGCTCGTGAAGTCCGCGTTTCATCCAGGTCTTCGATTCGACTCAGCACTTCTCTGTCAGTTCTGGCTTGATCAAAGAGCGCTTTCGTAGAATTCGAGAGACTGCTCCCCCCGGAACCCGTATCTATGCTGGCTGATCAGTGCTGGCTGATCTCTTTTCACTGACAGCCAACTCAGTCGTCCCTCTGCCTGTTTTCGAATGGAATCGTCCTGAACATCTGAGGCACATCTTCAGGCTCGTCACTCAAATCGACGCAGAGTTGAGCGGTTTGGCCGGGTGAGCTTCTGATTCAAAAGCTTATCAAAACGTTTAAGTCTTTTATCAGAAACGTCTTGCAGCGTAATTCCAATCCGTAAAATTCGATGAATCAAGGCAAAAAAAGAGTACAATCACGACATTACAACCGATAATATCGTTACATCCCGAACTTCTTAACCAGTTTGCTGATGCTCAACGATTCTACTCATCATCTGAATCCCTCTCTGCTCCGACGGAAAAGCCCGTTGCGCGAGATCGTCGAATCGACCGTTCTACTTGCGTTGGCGGTGCTGTTGTTTCGCACATTTGCAGCTGAGGGCTATTTGATTTCCACGGGATCGATGGCTCCCACGCTTTTGGGTTATCACAGACGTGTTGAATGCCCGGCGTGTCATTTTGCTTTCACGCGTGGAGCCGCTTTCGACAAACCTGATTCGACGATGAACATTGCAGCGGCGAATCTTGATATCCCTTTGGATGCGTACTCCGCCACGCAATGCCCGAATTGCAGTCTCAGCGAAATCAACGCACGCAAGGCTCCTCGGAATGAAGGAGATCAGCTTCTGGTGCAGAAACTGGCTTACGAGTTTCGCGATCCGCATCGCTGGGAAGTGGTCGTTTTCAAAAACCAGCAGGATTACGACCAGGCTTATGTGAAACGTGTGGCTGGCTTACCGGGTGAGAAGCTTCAGCTCCGGGATGGTGATGTCTTCGTGAATGATCAGCTCATGCGAAAGCCATACAGCGTCCAGCGTGCGGCCCGCATCGCTGTTTCAGACTATTCGCATCAACCCGAGGATCGTGATCCCGACTGGCAACCTCGCTGGAAGGTCGACGCAGATTCAAACGGCTGGGAGTTCGGCGAGAAAGTCCTCTCCTTTAAACATTCTCGTTCGAGTTCCACCCCGAAGATGAACTGGATTCAATACGAACACTGGATTCGGACCGGCGGAAACCACGTTTCGCGTGTGACCTTGAGCAGTTGGCCGCCGGATTTGCACATCCCGAGCGATCCTCGATTTCGATATGAAAAGGGTGAGCTGATTTGTGTGGGAACGTTCTCGGCGTTCGAAAAGCAGAAGTGGCTCACATCCACGGATGACGAAGCGTTTCATCGAGCGATCAAAAAACTTTATGCAGAGTCTCACGTTGCTCCAATTGTCGATGCTTATGGCTACAACTCGTATGAGAATCGGGCACATTCGAATCAGCATGATCTGATGCTCTCGATGCACATTTCTAAACTGAACGGTGCAGGCCAGTTTGAAGCGAATCTCACGGATGGTGCAGACTGGTTTCGTTTGGTCATCTTGCCGGAGCGACGCGAAATCGCGGTTTTGCGGAGCGACAACTCAGAACCGATTTGGGGAGGTCGATTGTCTGAGGATGTGCTCACAAATCCATTCGAGTTAGATTTCTCACTGTTCGATCAACAAATTGTTCTCGCGATCAATGGCAAGCCGTTGCATGCTCCAATTGAATATCTCCCCACTCAGAAACGGCAATCACTCCGGCGACCTGCACGAATAGGAGCTTTTGGGGTCAATTGTGAAATGACCAATCTCAAACTGTATCGAGACGTTTATTACACAACGAAAGGGGAACACCCTGATCAGGTTTACAAACTCGCCGACGATGAATTCTTCGTACTTGGCGACAATAGCCCGGTCTCGCTGGACAGCCGTGTCTGGGAAAACCCGGCGGTTCCAAGAAGTTCCCTGATCGGAAAACCGTTCGTTGTGCATCTTCCTTCGCGCCAGAAGGAAGTACACTGGAAGGGAAAAGTGGAACATGTCCGCGTTCCCGACTTCACGAGAATTCGCTACATCCGCTGATGCCAGTTCTAGAGCAACTTGCTCTACCGTGTACCCGTGAAGAACGCATTTCTTAAGTAAAAAAGCTGTTCGCTAAGAGGCTGAAACCGAATAATAATTCGAAAACTCCTCTCAATCCGAGGAGTTCAATTTTTGAATCCTCCGCCTGATTCCTCCAAACAGTCTCTTGAAAAATTGCGTATCTGTTCCATTGGATACCTATTTGCCGGGAAAGCCTTTACAGTTCTATCTGCGCCCGAAATACGCGGCGCGGCGATTTCTTAAATTATCAGAATCAGACGCATGTTTGACAAAAATAAAATTTCATCATTCTTCTTCGGGAAATCTTCAAGCAAACCGGCTGAGGAAGAACCGAAAGAGACACCTCCGAAACGCAAAGAGAGCATGCGGGACACCGTAGAGTCGATCCTCTTTGCTTTCGTGCTTGCGTTTTTGTTTCGGACATTCGAAGCAGAAGCTTTTGTGATTCCAACCGGTTCCATGGCTCCCACGCTGTATGGTCGCCACAAAGAAACGACCTGCACACAATGCGGGTTCCATATCACAGTCGGTGCAAGTGACGAAGTCATCCGAGGGTCTGGGCTTCTCGGGAATGGTGCTCGAGTTAAAACTGCGATCTGTCCGAACTGCGGTTTCGAAAACGATCAGATCTACGACGAGATGGCGTTTAACGGCGACCGCATTCTTGTGAATAAATACCCATACGAATTTGGGGATCCGGAACGCTTCGACGTCTTTGTTTTCAAATATCCGGAAGAACCTAAAACCAACTACATCAAACGGTTGGTCGGGTTGCCGGGTGAACTGATTCGGATTCGCCAGGGCAGCGTTTACAAAGTGACCGAGAACGGCGAAGAGATTCTCCGGAAGTCACCCAACAAACAGCGACATCTTCAGATCCCGGTCTACGACGACAACTTCCCTCCGGTCCAACTTCTTGAGGCGGGCTGGCCTGAACGCTGGGCGACCATGAAACAGGGCGAAGTCGGTCAACTCGGAAACTGGAGTGATGCCTCAACCGGATGGCAAGCTGCCTCAGAATCTCGCGAGTACTCAATCACCTCGGACCAGGCTGAGCGCAGCTGGCTCCGCTATCGTCATTATTTCCCGAGTCCCAAAGACTGGTTCTCGATGAATAATGGTCGTGACCTCGATCCACAAGCAAGCCTGATCGCCGATTTCTGTGCGTACAATGCGTACACCGGATACGACATCATGCAAAACAGAACGACCGCGAACTCTGTCGATTCCGGAAAGTATTGGGTCCGAGATTTGACGATCAACTTCGATCTCGAAATTCACGATGTCAAAAGCGATCCCGAAATTGTCATTGAACTCTGTGAAGGAACGTCCTGGTATCAATGTGTCATTAATCCAGAAACTGGCGTGGCGACATTGCTTGAGATCAACACACAGCTTGAGCATCGTGCCACGGAAATCTCCAAAGCCAGAACGTCGATCACTGGTCCCGGGAACTACCAAATCAGCTATGCCAACGTCGATGATCGACTCTGCCTGTGGGTGAACAACTCCCTCGTCGACTTTGGAGAAGCTGCCTCATTGTCCATCGCTGGAGCAACTGCCAATCCGTTCCCCGAACAGAATGACCTGACGCCTGTTGGAATTGCCGCTGCGAATGTCTCAGCGACCGTGAGCGGTTTGCTCCTGGAACGAGACTTGTACTACAGAGCGGATTTCCCGGCGTATACAGCGAAAAACTCTGAGAACAGCAAGTTCGAAGGTAAGCTCGTCAACGCGCTTCACGACCCGGATGAATGGGCTGATCTTTACCTGCAAGATGGCGATCTTTACGACTCACTCGATATTCAGGTTGGACCAAATCACTACTTGGCATTAGGCGACAACAGCCCTCGCAGCTTGGATGGTCGATTGTGGAAAGGGGGCCAATCCGTTCCACGAGAGTACCTCGTCGGGAAAGCCTTTTTCATCTACTGGCCACACGGAGTTCCATTCCTGAACGGCGGTCGAGGGTTCCCCATCACCTACAACAAGATGCAGGGCGACCGAGGCAGAGTGGTCACTCTCAAGAAAACCCAAGAAGAGAACGGTTACCCCAAATACGTGTTACCATTCTATCCACAATTCTGGCGAATGCACCGCATTTACTAACCGGCCAGAGCACGTTTTATAGAGCCCCCCGGTGAGTGAGTCACCGGGGGCTCTATGCTGCCAAAGATGCAACAATATCACTGCAGGTCAGCTGGTGAGTCCTCAATTTCAGTGTTTGTTTTGCCACGCAGACCAGACAGTTTTGCGACCATCTCTTTTAACTCTTCGCTTGCGTTGACGAAGTCGTAGGCGTCGTACAGCGCATATTGCGTCCACTCATCGTGACGAATCCACGTCCTGATTGTGGCAGCCCAGGCTCCGAGAATATCATCACCGACCTGAAAGAAAACATATTCCGGATACCAGTTCGGATTGTGGGTTCCATTGTTCGTAATAGTGATCTTGATCTGATCCGCTTGCCTGAGGTCATACGCGGCACCGTAAAATGTTCCTTCTGTATAGGTATTGCTCTCAAAGCGATCCCCCTCGCCAGGACTGCGATATCCGGCAACCCACTGACCATCCTTGTAATAGTGGTGCCGCACATCCTCGTCTGTCCCTGCATAGTCACCACCACTACTGCCCGACCCGGTATGCCACAGCCAACTCACGTCAAAACTCATCGTTGCCCCTTTAGTTTTGCTGAAGTCTGGAATTGCAGGCTGTAGGTATAAAACAGACACAATAACAAATCAACGCTCGCCGATCCGTCTCTTCCATAATCTGTGGAGAAATTCAAAGTGAACCCTCACAGTGCCCAAATCTCTTCGGACTCGCAAGTCTCCTCTTCTCACCGCTATGATACGGCCTACCCGTCTTATGAGACATTGAAAATCAAGACAAGCGAACGGAAATCCAATGGGTCTGAATAAGAAGCAGAAGAAGCAAATCGAAGTTGCGAAGAAGAAGATTCAAAATTTTCAAGTTCTGCTGACAGCCGCTAAGGCACAGCCGGACGACCCGCAAGAGGCACCTCGCCTGGAAGCTGAAATTGCCAAGCAGAAGCAGTTGATCGCAGACATCCAGAAAGAAGGCTAAAACTGTTTCGTGTTTCTGGTCGACGTGGAGAGTGCTTTCATCTCTTGAATGGCTGACTTCCACGCAGATTGCGAACGCCAAACGATTCTTGAGATATTTTGAGCCGTTCTTAGATGCTTACTGAAATGGAAAACGAACCGGTGACGGAGCAAACCGAACTTCCTCCAACGATCATTGTTGTGCACCCAAAGGAGAAGCGGAGCAAATGCTCCGTTGAGCCACTCCGCGGTCGCGATGGAATCATCTTCTGGAAGTTTCCGAAACGTGGTCCGGAACCATTAACCGGCTACGTCCGGTTAGGAATCGATGGCCCGGAACTTTCAGAGGCAGACGCCGATAGTGGCTTATTGCTTCTCGATGGAACGTGGCGACTCGCTGAGAAGATGGAACAGGACTACTCCGAAATCCCGGTTCGCAGCTTGGGAGCCTGGGAAACCGCCTATCCTCGCAAGTCGAAACTCTTCGAAGACCCCAGCGAGGGGCTTGCAACCATTGAAGCCCTCTTCGCAGCCTATGCACAAATGGGCCGCAATACCGATGGTCTACTCGACAGCTATCGCTGGGGTGATGAGTTCCTGAGGTTGAATTCCGCGAAGCTTAAATGATCCAAACGACGTCAATCGGCAGACTTTATCGACATCGCGAAGCTGGTTTGTTACACCATAAAAACGAGCTTCCTTCAATTTTCAGAGAATTGAAATCCTATGAAGATGATGAATCGTTTTGGATTGGCGCTGGTGTTGACCGCAATTGTTTCAACGCAGGTCACTGGAACAGAAACGAGCGAGTTGATCGATTCAATTCAATCGGTCGGTCAATTTGGTGAAGGACATCCAGCTGCCGTCAAAGCAGTTAAGGAGCTTCAGACCAAAGGAGCTGCGTCAACCATTCCGATTCTGACAGCGATGGACAATGCAAATCCATTGGCTCTGAACTGGTTGCAAGTCGCATTTGAAGCGATCGCGGATCAAGCCATCGAAGAGGATTCGCTTTCAGCGAAAGATCTCGAAGCATTCGTGCTCGATCGAACGCATCATGCACGTTCACGCAAGCTTGCGTTCGATTGGCTAACAAAAGTCGACGAGACTGCCCGTGGTCGTTTGATTCCCAACATGCTCGACGACCCCAGCGGACCGCTTCGCCGAGAAGCGGTTGCCAGAGTGATCAACGAAGCTTCCAACGCAAAAGAGGACAATGTCCGGCTTGCACTCTGGACGAAGGCTTTGAATGGGGCGGTGGACAAAGATCAGGTCGACCGAATCTCCGCTGCGTTAAAGAAACTGGGGCAACCGGTTGACTTGGTTGAACACTTTGGCATGTTCACAAAATGGCATGTGATTGGTCCATTTGACAACACCGACATGAAAGCTTTCGATGTTGCTTATCCACCGGAGAAAGAAATTGACCTCAAAGCGAAATACGAAGGCAAAAACGGTCCGGTCCAATGGGAACATTTTGTTTCAGAAAAAAGGGATGGAGCCTTCGACCTCGCAGAACTCACGAAGCCTCACAAAGGGGCCATCGACTATGCCTACACTGAGCTCAAGAGCAGCAGCAATCAGGAAGTTGAGTTCCGCTTAGCGACTGCTAACGCCTGGAAACTTTGGGTGAACGGGGAACTCGTCTTCTCGCGTGAGGAATACCATCGCGGTATGCGGTTCGATCAGTACAGCGTTCGTGGTGAAATCAAAAAAGGGACGAATACTTTCCTCCTGAAAGTTTGTCAAAATGAACAGGATCAGGACTGGGCACAAAAATGGGCATTCCAGTTCCGTATTGTTGATGATTCCGGACGAGCAGTGACTCAGTCTGAGTAATCGCACTTCAGGTTTTTCGTTTCGTTGCAACTTCTCAATTGCTCCTCTGCAAACTGGTTTGAACATGATTTGTCGATCCTTGATCCTCTTCAGTCTGCTGTGCGTTCTCAACAATTCAACTTTCGCGGACTGGCGAGGGTTTCGAGGTTCATCCAACAACGGACTCCCTGAACAGACAATCGACAACTGGGACGGGAAACTGGAAATTGAGTGGCAAGTCGATCTGCCGGGACGGGGACTTTCCAGCCCGA
Organism: Thalassoglobus polymorphus; assembly: GCF_007744255.1. Lineage (GTDB taxonomy): Bacteria > Planctomycetota > Planctomycetia > Planctomycetales > Planctomycetaceae > Thalassoglobus > Thalassoglobus polymorphus. The sequence continues at coordinate 5,846,812 of NZ_CP036267.1, forward strand.
TCCTCGTTGGAGATCGAATCTATGTCACTTGCAGTTCCGGTCCGATGCAGGAACGTCTGCATGTTCTTTGCTTCAATCAAAGCGATGGTCAGAAGGTCTGGCAAAGAAATTTCTGGGCGACCGGGAGAACCATCACCAATCCCAGGACATGTGTCGCAGCTCCAAGTCCTGCCAGTGACGGGAAACACATTTACGCGTTCTATTCGAGCAACGACTTGATTTGTCTCGATTTGGAAGGGAACCTGCTGTGGTTCCGTGGGTTGTCATACGATTACCCGAATGCCTCGAACAGCTTGGGCATGGCCTCATCAGCATTGGCAATCAATGGAAAAGTCGTCGTGATGGTCGAAACGGACGACGATTCCTTCGCGACCGGAATTGATGCGAAAACTGGTGAAACCAATTGGATGATCAAACGTCCCGAACGTGCCAACTGGACATCTCCCGTTCCCACTTCAGATGGAAAACAGATCTTGATGCAGTCCTCTGCCGGTGTTTCCGCGATTGACGTCGCAACAGGAGAGGAAGTCTGGAAATACGCCGACGGTGCTGCCACTCAACCGACTCTGACCGTCGTTGGTGAGACCGCATACGTCCCTTCACACGGAATCACAGCAATCCGCCCCGGGAACAGCAATGCCGACGTCCCTGAAATCGTCTGGCAAGTCGGCAACATTCGTCCCGGTGTCGCCAGCCCGATCGCGGATGGTGAGAATCTCTACGTCATCAACAGCAGCGGCGTGATGGTCGGTGCGACTCTGAAGGATGGTCAGCGTCTCTGGCAAACTCGTCTTGGTGGGAAGTTCAGTGCAAGTCCGGTGATGGCTGGCGGGAAACTGGTCGCCCTCAATGAAGATGGGACCGCACTCGTGATTGATCCCAACAACAAGGGAGAGGTCATCTCAAAACTTGATCTGAACGAAACCACGCTCGGAACACCTTCCGTCGGAACAGATGGTCTCTACTTCCGTAGCGATCGGCACCTGTACAAGATCACGGTCGACTGATTTTCCTATCTTGTGAAACCGGAGGGACAAGCTGCAGCTGTTGAACACGGCATTGAAAGCCAGCTTGTTCATACAGTTTTAATGCTGCGGAATTTCCTGCCATGACATCGACAACGATCCGTTCGACGTTGTAATCACGCAGCCATTGCAAAGCCTGTTTCACAAACGAACTTCCCAGTCCCTGTTGGCGAGATTCTTCTTCAACATAAAGTGAAGCGATTTCTCCGACACCTTCGGGAGTGATGGTCGTCGCACAAAATCCTCTCGAACGATCTCCCTGCCTGGCGATTTCAATCAGAATCGCTCCCGACTCGGCGATCTCTTTGAATCCTGATTGACGCTCCTGGAAACTGCCCAGCTGAAGGCCATCTCGCCAGATGGGAAACTGGTCGATGTGAAAATCTTTCAGCTTCAACCACATCGTCTCAATCGAATCGAGAAGTTCGATGCCCCCACTGATGAAATGGATTTCTTCTTCAGATTCCGAGTTCATGTCGTCATCCGTCTATCTGCTGGCAACCTGTTGCTCTGCATTTGTGATTCGATTTGCTCGACTGCGGAGAGCAGGAAGATATTCACCTGTCGTTGAATTTCTCTATCGGTCTGAGCATGTTGCTTCAGCCCCAAAAATTCCTCGTGCAGCGAAACCATCTCGTATCCCCGTTTATGAAAATGAACCAGATACGGTTTCGTGATCCCATTCGGACACAACCGGTCAATAATGCTTCTCTTTTTGTGTTGCCGATCAGGAACCCAGTGAGTTTGAACCTTCGGAGGCAATGCGGGGAGGACATTATTCAGGATGAAAGGTTCCCATTGGTGTCGGGATGTGCAGACGAAAAAAAGATTCGCCGGGTTCGCCATGTAAAACTTCCGCCGCTCTCTCCAGTCCTTGAACATCAAAAAGCAAATCACCGGTGAAAACAACACGACCACGCCGACGAAAATCGGAGAGAGCAAGATAATCCAGATGAGAGATTTACCACGAGGCATGGGGGTCTTCGACTGTGAGTTCAAATAAGCTTCGGCTCATTCTATCATGTGAAGTTCCCATCGGAAGATGCTTTGCTGTTGAAGTTGAGAGGCAACTCCGTTGACTCTCGACTGCTGTTCAGGAATCATCATTCTCGCGAACCTTCTTACACTTGTGTTGTCTGCTGTTTGGCAAGTCCTGGCTTTCTCTTCATGATCTGATCTGAAACTGTGTCAGCGAACTCAAAAAATGAACTTTGGTCGCTGACCAAAGGCCATCGTCTCCGCTATTCCGCTGCCATTCTCTCGATGGCTGTCGGAACCGTTTTCTTATTGCTGGTCCCGTATTTATTCAAACAAGCCCTCGATGGCCTCGCTGAAGAAGGTGCCAGCGTTACCGGGACACTTGTCCCGATTGCTTTGTTAGTGGTCCTCCTGAATGTGCTCAACGGTTTTTTCACGTTCGTCCGTGGGAAATGGGCTGCCGAAGCGAGTGAAGGAATCGTTCAACGGTTACGGCACCAACTCTATGCCCACATGGAAAAGTTGCCCAGCCAATTCTTTGATCGCAGCGACACCGGTGACATCGTTCAGCGATGTTCATCAGATGTGGAAACCGTACGGGTTTTCATGGCTGCTCAGATCGTGGAAATCGCCCGAGTCAGCCTGTTTCTGGTCGTCGGGATTCCGCTGATGTTCATGCAGGATGTTCGCATGAGCCTCATTTCGCTGGCGTCGTTTCCGATCCTGATTTTCTTCGCGTATTTCTTCTATCAACGAATTCGTAAAATTTTTGAAGATGTCGATGAGAAGGAAGGACAGCTGACCACAGTTCTTCAAGAGAACCTGACTGGAATCCGCGTGGTCCGGGCGTTTGCTCGACAGGACTACGAAATCGAGAAGTTCTCGAAGGCGAATCAGGCGTTTCGTGATCTTGAAATGAAACTGTTTCGCTCGCTGGCAATCTTCTGGTCAGTTTCCGATTTGATTGTCCTGCTTCAATTGGGAGTCGTACTGATTTCCGGTGGATATTTTGTCGCTCAGGGAGAGTTCACGCTCGGTAGCTGGATCTTCTTCTGGTGGATGGTCCAAACGATCATCTGGCCGGTTCGGCAAATTGGTCGTGTGGTCGCTGATGCCAGCCGGGCTGTCGTAGCGATTGGGCGTATCAACGAAATTCTGGATGAGACCGAAGAAAGTGTCGAACCGAAACCAGATTCCCCAGTAAACGGGACGATCGAAATCCGCAATCTCAGCTTCTCTTATAACGACTCAGACTCTGTGCTGCACGATCTTTCCCTGACCATTCAGCCGGGCGAAACCGTTGCAATTTTAGGCCCCCCTGGAGCGGGAAAGTCGACGATTATTCGACTCCTGCTGCGACTGTACGACTACGCAGAAGGCTCCATCAAAGTCGGTGGACAAGAACTGAATTCTATCAACCGGAAAGTGATCCGCGATTCCTTTGGTGTCGTCCTGCAGGATCCCTTTTTGTATTCCAAAACAGTTCGTGAAAACGTCATTCTTGGACGCAGAAATGCCGCCCATCAGGAAGTGGAAGAATGTGCTCGCGCTGCCGATATTCATGGGAATATTGTCGACTTTGAAGATGGTTACGAAACCGTCATTGGAGAACGCGGAGTCACACTCTCAGGCGGCCAGCGACAACGATTGGCGATTGCACGTGCATTGCTCAAAAAACCGCCATTTCTCGTTCTCGATGACAGCCTGAGTGCCGTCGACACCAAAACTGAAGCCCACATCCTGCGATCACTCGCTGAGCGCCGCGGCAAGCAAACAACCATTCTGATTGCCCATCGCCTCTCTTCCACCCGGCTTGCCGATCGGATTTTCATGCTGGATCACGGAAGAATTTCACAAGTCGGAACCCATCAAGAGTTAATCGCCATCGACGGACCTTATCAGCGATTGTGGGCGATTCAGGGAATGCTGGAAACAGAAATTGAGAGTGCTTTGTCTGGAGAATCAACGTGAGTGGCGACGGTTGGATCGATGAGGATGACCTCAAAGAAACCAAGCTGGATCTTCGTTTGTGGAAAACGTTGATCCGGTACACGCTGCACTATCGCCGTACTTCAATTGTATTCGTGTTTGTCGCGTTCACCCTTGCTGCCAGCGATTTAGGTTTTCCATTACTGACCGGACTATTGATTCAGGATATCGAAGCCGATCCAAAAAACCTGAACTTCCCGTTCTACATCGGAATGTTTGCTTTCCTTTCGGTCTCGCTGAGCGCCTCGATTTGTGCTTTCGTCGTTTGTGCGGGAAAGATTCGGACGAGTGTCTCACATGACATTCGCCGAGATGCCTTTCAGCAACTGCAACGTCTTTCGTTCAGCTACTTCGACACTCGGCCCACAGGTTGGTTGATGGCGCGACTGACGTCCGACTGTCAGCGGCTCTCGGTGATTCTTGCCTGGGGAGTCATGGACTTCATCTGGGGAACGACCCTCATGACGAGCATCAGCGTCGTGATGGTCATCATTAACTGGAAAATCGCATTGGCGATCTTCTCTGTCATCCCGATACTGTTTCTTGTCAGCTTGCATTTCAAAAAGAAAATCCTCCGAACTTCACGATTGGTCCGCAAAACAAACTCCCGTATCACCGGCGTTTACAATGAGGGGATCATGGGCGTGCAAACGTCCAAAATTTTCGTCCGTGAGGAGGAAAACCTGCGAGACTTTGACCTGCTCACCGAAGAAATGTTTCAATATTCGGTACGCAACGCGATGCTCTCAGCTGTCTACTTGCCATTAGTACTGACGCTAGGAAGTGTGGCCATCGCAGCAGCGCTCGTTGTCGGAGGTCATCAGGCGATCCTGGGGAACATCGCGATTGGCGAGATGATTATGTTTATGTATTTCGCCCAACTCTTCTTCACGCCAGCTCAGGAAATCTCAGCCTGGTTTGCAGAACTACAAATGGCTCAGGCGTCCGCCGAACGAGTCCTCAGCTTGATTGAATCTGTCCCGGATGTAAAAAACACAGAGGCTGTCGCCAGGCGAATTGAGCAACTTGGATCTGACGGACATCCAACGAGCATTGGAAAAATCGAATTTCGCGATGTCAGCTTTGCATATCAAACTGGTCCTCAAATCATTCGAAACTTCTCATTGACAGTCGAACCGGGTGAGACGATCGCCCTCGTAGGAGCCACCGGCGGCGGGAAATCGACGATGGTGAATCTGCTGTGCCGATTCTACGAACCGACTGGAGGCCAGATTCTGATCGACGATGTCGACTACACCGATCGCAGCCTGGAAGGATTCCAATCGCAACTTGGAATCGTCCTGCAGCAACCGCATCTCTTCAGTGGAACAATCGCTGAGAACATTCGTTACGGAAAGCTCTCTGCGAGCGATGCTGAAGTTGAAGAAGCTGCCCGTTTTGCAGGAGCGCATGAGTTCATTTCTGTACTGGAAGATGGATACCAGACCCCCGTTGGTGAAGGAGGAAACCAGCTCAGCCTGGGACAGAAACAGTTGGTTTCGTTTGCACGAACAGTCCTGAAGCGACCACAACTCCTCGTGATGGATGAAGCGACATCATCGATTGACACCGAAACCGAACAGCTCATCCAGAACAGCCTCAAGCGTATCCTGAAAGAGCGAACAAGTTTCGTCATTGCACATCGCCTCTCAACGATTCAAGCCGCCGACCGAATCTTGGTCATCAATAACGGCGAAATCGTAGAGCAAGGCTCGCACCAGGAACTCCTCAAAACACGCGGTCACTACTTTGAACTCTACAAAGCACAAGCGATCCGCGATTTGAATTGAGTTCAACTCGCGTCGCGAAGTCGCAGCGATGGAGTCTCGATTGTCACGACGGTGTTCGGTGGAACAGATTTCGTCATCCAGACACTGGCACCGATCACAGAATCGGTGCCGATCACTGTTTCACCACCGAGAATTGTGGCGTTGGCGTAAATGACGACGCCATCTTCAATTGTCGGATGACGTTTCGTACCGCGAACGAGATTCCCGTCGTTGTCTTTCTGGAAGCTGAGAGCTCCCAAGGTGACTCCCTGATAAATCTTGACCCCGGTCCCAATGACGCAGGTCTCACCGATGACCACGCCAGTACCGTGGTCGATGAAAAACGATGGGCCGATCGTTGCTCCCGGATGGATGTCGATCCCTGTTTGGCTATGCGACCACTCCGACATAATCCGTGGAATGAGCGGCATTTCCTGTCGGTAGAGTTGATTTGCAATACGATGAACAGTCATCGCTTCCAACCCGGGATAACAGAAGATGATCTCATCAAGTCCACTTGCAGCCGGGTCACCTTCATAAGCAGCTGCCACATCGGTTGCGAGAATCTGCCTCATCGCGGGTAGCGATTCCAGAAACTCGATGGCGGCCTGCTGACCGCGGGCTTCGAAGTCCATCAGGTGCCGCCGGTCACAATCGACTCCGTATTTTAAGTCGTACTCGTACCTTAAGGCACGGGCGAACTGCTGCGTCAGTTTGTCGTGAAGTCCATCGATGAGGTCTCCAACGAAGTATGTCACGTTCCCCATATGGAGATTTTGACGACGACGATACCCCGGATAAAGAATCTCTTTCAGATCCTTCAGGATATCCACAATCACAGCGGAACTCGGCAGAGGACAATGCCCCAGATGATTGATGTTTCCGATGTCTTTATAGCTATCAACAATTCGATCAGTGAGCGAATTCAGTTGCTCTTTTAAGCGAAAATCAGCTGCCATGACTGGACCTTGGTCTCTTTAAAAACGAATCCCACAAAAGAACAGCAAATGTGGATAAATAGCAAATCCCCGGCCTTACGCCGGTCAGAGACAGATGCAGCAGTTATCAGAGAATCCGGTGTCACACAAATATGCACCACAAGCACCTGTGCCACAAAACTCAGTACGGTCCCCAAGTTCAAGAGCAACAGGTATTGCCGCACCGGGTTTCATCGCACCAGATTTCATCGCATTTGTTCGCGAGTGATTCATTCGTTTCGATTCCATCTCGACGTCTCCCACATTTAAACGTCGTCCCGAAATTGTACGACCGCGAGAATCCGACAATCAAGTAACGCTTGCGAAATCGTCACAGAATCACAAGTGAGACATCCTTAACTTGTTGTCGTCATCGGTGAATCGGCGGGAAAACACCTAAAGGTTGAGCATTTCTCATAACCGGCAGAAGTTGCATCATTGCAGCAACAACCAAATCGATACCGATTCGCTCTCTTCTCTATTTTCCGGACACTTGGGGGAGAATCAAGTTCGTGATTCTTTGAAGAGAGGCCGATTTCTATTTTAGCGGCATTTTCTGCCGCTCACCTGATCTCTTTTTTTGATGTGAACCGCGCAACCTCTGATTTCATCGACAACTCTATCGTCCCCCATGTTTCCTCAAGAACAATCCCATAACGATTACTGGTCTACGGCTCGCGAGCCGTGGCCGTCGTTGTTGTTCATATTGCCATTCCTGATTGTGTACGAAGTGGGGGCAATCGCTCACGCACACGTTCCCGCCAGTCGAAACGGTGCGGACTTATGGATTCGTCACTTCGGAATGGAAACAGGAGTCGCTGTCGAATGGATGTTCCCGCTGCTGGCACCGATTCTCTTGCTGATCTGGCAATTCGCAGCCCGGCGCCCCTGGAACTGGAATCTCGAAACTCTCTCCGGGATGTTCGCTGAAAGCTTGATGTTCGCAATGACTCTCGTCGTGATCGGCCAGGTGACTGCACTCGCCTTTCCGTTGGAAGTCTCTGTCGAACTTTCGGTGACACCGCTCTCCCGGGCAGTTTCATTTCTGGGTGCAGGGATCTATGAAGAGATGCTCTTTCGATTGACGATGCTCCCGCTGATTTTTGCAGCCTTGCGAGTGATTCGTCTCCCGCGCAGCTTGGCGATCTTCGGTTCCATCATGATTTCAAGTTGGTTGTTCGCCACCGCACACTATGTCGGATCGCCTGCACTCTTTTCACCGGATGAACTGACGCAGGCGATGACGACCGTTTGCGAAAGCCGCGAGTTATGGTTCAGCTACACATTCCGCTTTATGGCTGGCATCCTGTTCTCGATTCTCTTCTGGGTCCGCGGCTTCGGCATCGCAGTCGGCTGCCACATCCTCTACGACCTGTTCGTCGGCGTCATCCTCGCCGGAATCGGTTAAGTGCTGCCCCACTTCTTTAGAGGCAGGATGGCTCTGATAATGATGAATCTTTCGTGCCCCGCTTGTGCCAACCGTGCAGTGCGGAGTGATCGCTGTTGCTGGACGTCTCCATATCGTAGAATGTTGCATCTGCACTCGCACGGCTCGCAGAGACCGTGGCACGCAATCCGTTATAAACAAGGACACCTTGCCAGCGGATGACCGTCACAATTCAAATCACAGCGAAACAAGACCCACGTCGTTTTTCCACAGCGCGTGCCCGTCGAGAGATTCGAGACGTGTTGCAATTGATGCAACAAAACCGGTCTGGGAAATCGCTACAGGCTCGGTGTTTGAAAATGCAAGTCGATCAACACAACCGTAAAGGACCGAAAACAACTCGAATATGGCCCAGGAAAAAGACCGAGACACCTCCCAAACCACCTAAAATCCGCGCCCCCAAAAAGAACGAAGTCCAAAGAGCCAAACAACTCACCATTTAATGAACGGCGTTGCGTGGCACTCCCATATTTCACTCATTCAACCGGGCCACCGCGCCCCGCCGCCCTTCACCTTTGGATAACGTCCAAACTAACCGGGTGGCGCATTTCTGCTGAGCCACCCCAACTGTTCGCCAATACGCAGCCCTTCCATAGGAACTTCGATGGCAATCCCGCGTTGCGCGAGTACATCGGCGACACCTTCGCGGTAGCGCTGGCCAGCGAGGAATACAACTGTTTTGGGAGTAAGAGTGCGGCCGTCGAATTGTTGAAGGACGTTTGACGCCCATTCACGACGTTCGATGATCGGCATGGTGTTCAGAGTTTTCTCATACGGTTCAATTTCGTCTTCCGGACTGACGATTCCGTGCATGGCCGACAAGATGAACCACGGCGATCGAGTCTGTTCGACGAATTCTCGCGCCTTCTGGAACCAAGTAGATGTGTAAAGATATCGAGCGCGTGATTTACGGTTGCGCTTCTGACCCACACACGAAACGAAGTACAAGGTCTGTTCTGTTTGTTCATTCACGTCGCAGCTCCACAAGACCGTCGTTGTGTGACACAGAAAACCGGCCATAGCACCGAGCCTTCATCAGTGCCGTAGCCAACGCCTTGATGCGGGCAGGGAATCGAGTCGAGTCTGAAGATTCCCATTCGGTCTCGAACGACTCTCGGTCGTGTGGATGAATCGTGACTGTCGTAGCTGCAGCGTAACCACCCGATTCCAATTCAATCCGAATCGTTTCTCCGCTGTCGAGTTTGGCAGAGTGATCACGCAGCGCAGCAGCGAAATCCGGCAGAAATTTTGAATAACTAGCGAACGAGATTTGCATTGGCGTTCTCATGTCCCGGCTAACAGGTATGCGACCGCCGAAGTGCGGTGGAGTTTTCCCGTACTTCGGCAGGGTAGTATGGATTCGTGAACTTTGATTTGTCAAACTGCGAAACTAGTTGCGACGGAGCGCTGGTCGTTTTTCCTTGCTACACCACTCAAGGTTCACATGCTATACGAAAGGTATGCGTATAATATGCCGGGGGCCCGGATAATGATGAATCTTTCGTGCAACGCTTGTGCCAACCCGTGCAGTGCGGAGTGATCGCTGTTGCTGGACGTCTCCGTATCGTAAAATGTGGCAACTGCACTCGCACGGCTCGCAGAGACTGTGGCACGCAATCCGTTATAAACAAGGACACCTTGCCCAAATTGAACGTCCATTGGCACTGCTGGACAAGTCAGCAAGTGCCGCCCGGGGATGCCCCACCTCTGTAGAACAGGAATGCAGGACAGATTTAACCTTTGCAGTATGGGAAAAAGATGTATCAATTCAAAAGTTGGCTCTCCTGAACGTGAATGGGACTGAAATCCGGCGGTTTCGACCTAACTCATGAACTTTTGTCTCCTTTTTTCCCAATTCTGGCCGCTTTCGCGTAAATTCCCCTAGTCAGTCAGTCGATCAAAGAATATGTTCTATTATCAATCTTAATTGATGTTTGCTGGGCTGAGTTTGGCAAGCGTAGCTGTTGATCGGTTTTTGTGCTTTTAAAACCATCACAATCTTTGAAATCTCCTTCCGCCAGCCAGGGAAGGTCCAATTCAAAGCTTTGTCAACTCTTATCGTATCGCAAGTTCAATCGATCCATGGCCTTAAAATCGCTTTGAATTTGTATCCGTTTCGTGAAAGTGCAGCGTTGCACTTCAAATTCTTTTCCTGTCGCACTGACGAATTCAGCGACCCAGGAAATTAATCAGCTGTCTTAGCTGAGGTCGGATTTCTTTTCGCCGACCAATCTCCTTGTGAGACATATTTTTTATTGGAGTAATGAAATGACGAGTATTTTTGTCGGAAACTTATCGTACGAAGCAACGGATTCTGATCTTCGGTCAGTTTTTGAAAATTATGGGCATGTTTCCGCAGTACAAATGATGACTGACCGCACAACAGGCAAATCGCGTGGATTTGCATTTGTCCGAATGCCAAACATGGAAGATGCCGAAGAGGCGATTGCCCGATTGAATGGTGCTTCTGTTTGTGGGCGAGCTATCAGTGTGAATGAGGCAAACGAGCGCGAAAACCGCCGTGAGCCAGGAATGAGCCTCCCCAAAGCTCCGAATATCTTTGATTTACTAGAGGCAGATGCTGCCGTGTGACATACCAAACAACCCGCATGTATTGACTAATTGCACCAAAAAAGTCACATTCATAGTTAGAGACGACGAAATAGTTTCAGTGAAAAGAACTGTCGCGAAGCCTCTTCGGTGTTTCTCGATAGATATTCCGATTGAATTGAGACTCAATTTTCTCGTAATTTTCGAATTCATTCGAATTTTTCCTGTGTTTATCCGTATTGCTAACAGACGATACGATTTGCATTTTCAGTGACAGAAATTAGTCACACTCAGTTTTCACTTGTTTCAGAAGGAGACATCCAATCAGACGACCTCAATCCATCTCGAAGCCACAAAACACTGGCCCGAGAATGAACGAAGACATCCGGGTTCCAAATGTCCGGGTAGTCGATTCCGAAGGAGAAATGCTAGGAGAAATGGAAACTGCCAAAGCTCTTGAATTGGCAGAAGAAGGGGGCATGGACCTCGTGATGGTTGGCGACAATGCCGACCCACCTGTTTGTCGGATCATGGACTACAGTAAAGTCCGATACGAGAAAAAGAAGAAATCAGCTGGCCCCAAACAACACCGAACACAGCTCAAACAAATTCGTTTGCGCGCCAAGATCGGTGAGCACGACGTGAAAGTCAAAGTTGACTCAGCACGCAAATTTCTGGAACGACGTGACAAAGTCAAAATCAATGTCATGTTCCGCGGTCGTGAAAATGCTCACCACGATCTCGGTCGGGAACTCCTGAACAACGTGATCGAAATGCTCTCTGACGTTTCTACCGTCGAGCAATTCCCACGTATGGAAAGCGGTCGAATGATGTCCGCCACGCTCACACCGTTGGCGAAATAACTTCGAAACAAAAATCCCCCGGCAAAGAACATGTTTCTTGCCGGGGGATTTTTTTATGCGTTGATCTTAAAGTCAAACAAATTTATGTCTTCAAGTTCTGCAAACCAATTCGAAAGATGCTCTAAACGTCGAGATCTTTCACATCCAGGGCGTGCTTCTCGATGAACTCACGGCGGGGTTCGACGTGATCCCCCATCAGGACGCGGAAAATCTCTTCAGCGGCTGCGGCATCATCGAGGGTGACCTGCATCAGAATACGGGTATCGGGATCCATTGCTGTCTCGAAGAGTTCGTCCGGGTTCATTTCGCCCAAACCTTTGAATCGAGTCCGCTGCATTCCACGTCCGCCGATGTCCCGCAATGTCGGGATGACCGCTCGCAGATTCTGTAGTGGTTTTTGGATGTCCTTATTGATGATTTCATAAGGGAAGACTTTTTCAACATTCCGCGGAGGTGGGTCAAGAAAGTCGTTCAGCGAGATTTCGTACTCTTCTTTCAGAGTTTGCAAGACGGAATTGATTGTGCGAACTTCGAAGAGATCAAGGACATTCAGAGTTAATGATTCATCTTCTGGTGCTGGCTCCTCTTCGACATTGTCGCCAACTTCCAACTCTTGATCCGAGACTTTCATCGCCCGACCTTGAGCTTCCTCCTGATCCTGAAGATACGCTTCCATTTCAGTCTTGGTGAAGAACCAGTGATCTTCGGCATTGAGCGTCACTCGGTATCTCGGCAACAAGCCTTCTTCTGTCGCATGATTCATCGCCAGGCGTCGCAGCGAGACTCCACGTCGCTCTAAAGCTTCGAGGGCCTCTTCAATTTTGCTGAGTGGACCAGCGAGTTGAGTCAGTTGTTCTGTCGAGAACTCGCGTGGTTCGCCAGTCGGTTCCGGGTAATTGCCACCCTCCAGTTGATCGGCAGTTTTGAGAAGGTTCCTTCTGGGATTGAGTAGAAGCGTGGAATCTTCCAATCCAATTTCCAACAACTCGGTCATCATCTCTTCGTGTGTCTGCACGTAGCGCGGCTTCTGGTTCCGTTTGCCTTTCTGGATGACTCGATACAGCGGTGGTTGAGCAACGTAAACGCAGCCTTGCTTCACAAGTTCCCGCATGTGTCGGAAAATGAATGTCAGTAGCAGGGTGCGAATGTGTGAACCGTCGACGTCGGCGTCCGTCATGAGAATGATTTTCCCATAGCGACGTTTGGCGATGTCCTGCTCTTCAGCCAGCGGAGTGATTCCAATCGCTTTGAAGATGGCTGTTACTTCAGTGTTTGCCAAGACCTTGAGAAGTTGTGCCTTTTCGACGTTCAGGATTTTACCTCGCAACGGAAGAATCGCCTGATACTCAGAGTCTCGTCCCGTATCAGCAGACCCACCGGCCGAGTCTCCTTCCACCAGGTACAGTTCAGATAGATTCAAGTCGTGCTTTCGGCAATCTCGCAGTTTCTCCGGGAGTCCGCCCGAGCCGGTTTTCGTTTGGCTGCGGGCCATATCACGAGCTTTTTTCGCAGCTTCTCGAGCCTCTGCAGCACGCAGTGATTTCTGACAAATCAGCTTGGCGATTGCTGGGTTCTCTTCCAGGTATTTATTGAGCACATCCCCCACGACCGAGTTGACAGCGCCCTCGACTTCTGGATTTGTGAGCTTAATTTTCGTTTGAGCTTCAAACTGCGGATTCGGAATTCGAACGGTGATGACGCCGGCCAAGCCTTCACGGAAATCGTCTCCAGCGGGAGTCATATCCTTGAAGAGGTTATTCTTTTTCCCGTAGTTGTTCAGCGTCCGCGTCAGTGCCGTTTTGAATCCGGAGAAATGTGTTCCTCCTTCAGAGTTGGAGATTCCGTTTGCAAAGCAGCGAATACTTTCGGAATAGCCATCGTTCCATTGCAAAGCGATATCGACAACGACGGCGTCGACCTGACCGATGACCCGAATCACATCGTTGTGAATGACGGTTTCTGTACGATTGATCCACTTCACAAACTCAGCAAGTCCATCCTCGTAATGGAAGGTGTCTGACTGACCGGTTCTTTTATCTGAGATAAAGATGCGGACCCCAGCATTCAGGAAGGCGCAGTCCTGCAACCGTTTGTGAATCACATCGTAGCTGAACGTTGTATTGGGAAAGATCCCTGCATCTGGCTTGAAGGTCACTTTGGTTCCGGTTTGATCGGTCGCTCCCCCTTTGACTAATCCGGAGGTCACTCGACCTTTGCCGAACTCCATCCGATAGACAAATCCGTCCCGACTGACTTCGACTTCCAGCCATTCTGAGCAGGCATTGACTGCAGTGATTCCGACACCGTGAAGTCCACCAGTCCCGACCGCATAAGCTTTTCGATCGAATTTTCCTCCGGAATGGATCTCCGTGAAGACGACTTCAAGAGCGGTTTTCCCGGTGTCCTTCATCGTATCGATGGGGATTCCGCGTCCATCGTCGGCAACGGTGATCGATCCGTCTCCGTTGATTGTCACGTTCGCGGTCGTGGCATATCCGTTCGAGTATTCATCGAGAACATTGTCGGTCACTTCGTAGACGAGGTGATGCAATCCGGAGAGATCGGTTCCTCCAATATACATCGCTGGCCGGTGCCGAATCCCTTCGATCCCTTCCAGGTGTTGAATAGAGTCTGAATTGTAATCTTGTGTCTTCTTTTCGTTCTCTGCACTCATTCGTGACATCCCAGTTATCAATGCCAGTTCATGGCATCTACTTATTCAGATTCCCTTTTAGACGAAACTTGATCTCACGCACTTTGAGATGCTTATATTCCGTCTGAATCGTGTGGAGAAATTCAGCCTTATAAAAGCTATCCAATTGATAGAGGAGAGCTGAATTACTCAGGGTAATTTCAAGAACACCATTTTTGATTCCCTTCACCTTCATAGCTGCATGAGAAAACTCTCCAGCGACCTGGTCCCACATCTCCTGCAATTGCTCATTCGCTTTGAAACGGTTGTAACCCCGCAAATGAAAAAGTTCGGAGAGGATGTTATCGAGATTTTCAGGGTCCTTAGCACCGTAAGGACTCCCGCGATACTTCGGAGGTCGGCTCATGTTTCGACTCCGCAAATGAGCTCATCGGCATCAATCTAATCATCCCGCGACAACGGCATGACGACGTAAGTGTAGTTTTCATCCGCTTTGAAAACCGCGGCACTATTACCATCGACCAGGTTGAGAGAGACTGGTCCAGCTGAATCGAGGACGCGCAGGAATTCCTGAACATACTTCGGATCAAAGGTCACGATCACGGCGTCGCCATCGTAACTGATTGGCAATGCAATTTTTGATGATCCCACATCCTGGCCAACACTTGTCAGAGTCAGCGTTCCGTCGTCAAACCCAAAATCGACTCCGCGACTTTCTTCGTTTGTGACGATCATTGCTTGACGGACAGCTGAGAGGAACGGGCCGACGACGAGGTCGATTTTTGAAGTGTATTCTCCCGGAATCACATCCTGATATCGTGGAAAACGGCCTTCGACCAGACGAGCGTAGATGGTCGATTGTCCACTTTGAACCAGAACCTCATTTTGATGGATCGCAACTTTGACGTCTTCTTCATCGTTGTCGATAGATCTTTCAATTAGCGACATCGCCTTAGCAGGGATCACTGGTTGACCAATCTCTTCGGAGACATTCCCGTGTGCCTTGCAGGTTGTGTGGCACACAGCCAGCCTACGGCTGTCTGTCGCGGCCAGCGTGAGCTTCTCGGCATCAACTTCCATCAAGACTCCACCTAAGGCGTAGCGGGTGCTCTCGACGTCTGTCGCGAAGATGGTTCGTTGAATGGCCTGCTTCAAAGACTTCCCGCCGATGAGGTAGTAGTTCTCATCCTCGAAGCTCGCCACACTTGGAAACTCGGCAGCGTCTTCAACGCTCAAACGGAATTCACTTTGGCTGCTGCGAATCCAAAGTGCGTCTTCGTTCACTTCAAGACTGATCTGGTCATCCTGAACTTCTCGCAGGATCGCATTCACACGTTGCGTTGGAAGCAGGACTTCACCGACGGAGTCAGTCTCGACGTCTGGAATTTCATATCGAATCCCAACTTCCTGATCAGTTCCGAGGAGCGTCGCTCGGCCATCTGTCAAAGTCAGTTTGACATTGCGAAGGATTTCCTTCGGAGTTCGCGTTGGTACAACACTCCCGACAATTTGGAAAGCAGAGGAGAGTACGTTTCGAGAGCAGGTCAGCTTCATTGTCTTGATTCAGTTTCTAACAAGTGGCTTCGAAAATGACTCTTAGAAAAGAATCATATTTAAAGATTATCAGCAGTATTATCAAAGAGAAGATTGAGCAGTTGATAACTTCATTTCGTAGAACGCAAGTCTATGAAAAATAGGCGTTTAATTCAATTCGGACGCAAGAAAAAAGCGTCGAAAACCGGTTCATATCCTGTCTGAACTCTGTGACTGAAGTGTCGACATAGCAGGTGGTTATGAACAGGCCCGAATTGGACCTCTGAAACCAACAGAGTTGTCCCGTCGTTTTCCAGTAGTTATCACCAACTTTTCGACGTGACGACCCCTTGAAGAGAGATTCCGATATGAATCGAGCAACTCGGTTGATCGAGCGGATGGTCCCTCTGTGTTCAGTGAGAGCAAACGAATTTCCGAGCCTTCGAGTCGTCAAGATCCCGTGAGAGCATCTTTCGAATTGGTTTGCAGGATCTGCCTCGTGGCGAACAGCATTTTTACTGGAGAAATGCGTTCTTCACGGGCAAACAGTAGAGCAAACTGACCTAGTTTACGGGTTCACAATGGGGGATACGAGAGAAGTTTGCCGCTTGAGCTGATTTCGTGGGTAAGTGCTGGAAACGAACTCGGTTTTTGTCCGTTTTGACACTCGATCCTCTTTTTAGAGTGGGGGATTTTATTCCACTGAGGAGGTTTGCGATGTTTCTGGTTCAGCAGGGTTCTGGGTTTTGAGGAGGGCATTTTCGAACTTCTGAAACTTTCGTGTCCCCCAGTTATTACCGATAAACGAAAGTCCGATCAGCCAGCCCAGAGCAGCCCCAACGAAGATATCACTCGGGTAGTGTGAAGAATTCGAGACGCGTTGGAGGCCCACCAGAAAGGCGAGAGTGAGAAACGCTGACTTTCCTTTTGGAAAGGCCCAGGTCAGTAAAGCGGCAAATCCGAATGCGGATGCGGTGTGAGCAGAGGGGAAACTTTCGATAGCTGACCCACCTGAGTGAAACGGGAAAAGACCTGTGAAGCTCTCAAAGATGTTGTTCTGGCTGAAGTCAAACTCTCGAGGACGTGTTCTGCCAATAAAAAGCTTCACGACATTCGCTGCCAAACCAGCTGCACATGTTCCAATGAAAATGCGATAGACTCGTCGGTCCTGACAGGCGTTTGCGACAGAGAAACAGAAGAGAACCAGAAATTGTCCGTAAGGTGTTCCGAAGTGCTCAGCAGTGTTCACGAATTTTTTGAACTCTCCCTGCAACCTGGAATGCGAAAAGTAACCCGCAACGGTCTCGTCAATCGTAAACAGACAAATCACTGCCAGCACCAGAAAGAGGGTGGGCAGTATGATGAGATCGAATCGAGAAAGGCTCGATTGTCGAGTGTTCAGGTCATCCATGGAATTGAAAGTCGCATCAGCAGTAACTGATTTCGAAAAGAGCCGAGCGAAAGCATGTTTGAAGAGACGTCCGTAACCAGTCTCGTGGAAATGAGTGATTCATCAGATGAAAAGTAGCCTTCACGGGCAGGAGAGAGACGCAAGTCTTCCGATTTTCAAGTTTGACACCTATTTTTTGCCACCTGTTTTATTCGGAGGAAAGTCCCAATGCGTGCAAGCGTGCGACTTGCCACATGTAGTGAGGTCCATAGCCCGCTTTGGGGGCCCAGGTGTTCTGGGCGGCTCGAGTTAAATTCTTCTTGGCCGATTCCGATCGTCCTTCGACGGCGTCGTACAGGCCAACATACAGAGAAGCATAAAACATCCGCTTTTCCCGTTCTCTCTCAGTGATCTCAGCTGACTCAATTTTGTCCAGAATCTGCTTGCCGGTCAGGGTTCCGGAAAAGAGCTGATAGACGTCTCCAAATGGCTCACGGTCGTCTTTGTCATATTTGAGTAACTCTTTTCGTGCCGCATCAGCTCCTTTTGATTTGTAATGTGACAAGTATCGCCAGATCCCGTTTTCGCGGTCGACATTGTCAAAGGAGTGATAACGGTCAAATTGTCCAGCCGCCATGTCATATTGAGTTGCGTAAAAATAGGCAATCCCCCTCCGCCAATGAGAGACGTCACTTTGGGGATTCAACTCGACCATTTTGCTGTAGTCAGCGACCGCTTCTTTGAACTCACCAGAAAAAAAGTGGGCATCACCCCGCTGCGAATAGAGTCCAACGACGTCGGGAGTTTGTTGGATTTGTGCGGTGAGCACTTCGATTTGTTTTTTCAGGCGTTTGTCTTGAGTTTTCGTGAGTGCCTCGAGGTCAGGCGACTCTGCATTCACGAGCGATGTGACGTTCATTGATGTGATGATCAGGAGCAATCGCACAATCAATGATGGAGTCAATGATGCAGACATAAATGGCTCTCACAATAATGATTCGAAGCAGTGAAGTGCTTGAGATTCGATTTTCTATCGATCATACAATAGGTGATTCTGGCTCAACCAGCTAATATGCTCGAGCCATTCTCATCAACTGCATTCGATTTCAAGCAAGTTCTCCATTGACTCCTGATCTGGACAATTCGGCGGATCTCCGGAAATCCATCGATCAAATCCGTGGTCGTTGGACGGCAGCGCCGGAGTTTGCAGTGATCCTCGGGACGGGTCTGGGAGCGTTTGTGGATGGGATGAATGTTGATGTTTTGATTCCTTATTCGGAATTGGCTGGCTTCCGGTCATCGACCGCCATCGGACATGCTGGAGAACTGGTTTGCGGTCATGTGGACTCAACTCCGGTCATCGCACTTCGAGGACGTTCGCACTGCTATGAGGGCGTCTCGCGAGATGAGATCACGTTTCCGGTTCATGTTCTCAAACACCTTGGCGTGAAAAATCTGATTGTTTCATGTGCTGCCGGCGGTCTTTCTCCTCGATTTGAGGCGGGGGATATCATGCTCATCGACGATCAGGTCGACTTTCTCTTTTCGCCAAAAAGAGATCGCTGCTGCGAACATCGGCGAACAGTCGCAGGTCGTTACGATGAGCAGATGAAAAGCATGGTGTTAGAACTGAGCCGAAAGTTGAATCTTCGACTGAGCGTTGGAACTTACATTTCGGTCACCGGCCCCAACTACGAAACTCGCTCAGAAATGCGATTTTACCGCATGCTTGCCGATGCAATCGGGATGTCGACAGTACCCGAAGTCGCAGTCGCAACAGAGCTGGGGATGCGGGTTTGTGGATTGGCAACGATCACGAATCTTTGCAATCCAGACGCTCTGACAATCGCAGATGGTGAACATGTCGTCCATGTTGCTTCGTCGTCCGAACCCAGATTCCGTGCCATCGTCCTGGAACTTATCCGCAGAATGGGTAACAGGGATTGAGGATTGAATCAGTTCCCGGCGGAGGTGCTCAAATCGACTCGCGACAAAATGAACTGATCACCCACCATTTCTGTTGAAGCCCCCTGTTGAGGTCTCTGTTGAAGCTCTGTTGAGGTCAGCAGTTTTGCAGCACAAGCGTGCAACAGGAAAGCTCATATTGGCCTGCCAGGCAAAGCGACTTATAATTCAGTGACCGACTGCAATCGCCAAATTGGTGACTCAATGACATAGCCTGCTCTTCATGAGGCAGATATGTGAATCTTTATCATAAAAGCTCATAGCTGATCAGGAACTGGGAATGAATTACTTCGTACGGCGTCCTTGGGATCTTCCACAGAATCAAATTACGGACCAGTCGATCTATTCCAACAAAACCGCTCGCCGGGAGTTTCTGAAATCAATTGGAGTGATCGCAGGAGCCGGATTGTCCGCTTCAATGCTGGGGTGCAAGAAAGCCACTCTTGAAGAAATCGATGCAGCTGGCGAAGTCGAAGAAGGGAAACAGAACTATCCCTTCCCGCGAAATGATAAATTCGAGTATGGGCGTGCCGAATCGGTTCGCAAAGATGCAGCTCAGTACACCAACTTCTACGAGTTTTCGACATCCAAAGAGGTGTTCCGATTTGTTGAAGACTTCGAGCCGACGCCATGGAAAGTATCGGTCACAGGGTTGTGTAAAAATCCAAAGACGTTCGATCTGGATGACATCTATAAAGAGTTCACGCTCGAAGAACGTGCGTATCGCCATCGCTGCGTGGAGACGTGGTCAATGTGCGTTCCCTGGACCGGATTTCCGCTCAGTGATTTGCTTGCCAAAGTCGAACCGCTCGCTTCTGCGAAGTATGTTCGTCTCGTGACTTTTATGGATCCTAAAGTCGCTCCCATGCAACAATACGACCAATATCCTTGGGCCTATTCAGAAGGAGTCACGATTGAAGAAGCGATGAATCCGCTGATGTTGCTGGCAACCGGCATCTATGGAGCTCCGCTTCCGAAACAGCACGGAGCTCCGGTTCGGTTGGTGGCTCCCTGGAAGTATGGATTCAAGAGTATTAAGTCGATTGTCAAAATCGAACTGACCGACAAACAGCCAGCGACTTTCTGGAATACACTCATGCCGCACGAATACGGCTTCGAAGCGAACGTCGACCCGGAAGTTCCACATCCTCGCTGGAGTCAGGCGACCGAATGGATGCTCGGAAGCCGGGAACGTTTCCCCACTGTGAAGTACAACGGATATGGGGACTACGTCGCATCGATGTACGAATCCTAAGCGAAGTGACTCACGCCGATTTCATTCATATCCATGACATTGTGTTAAATGACACGGTGTTAAATGACACAGTGTTGAAGTTGAATGACATCGTGTTGAAAATGTCCACACACGCCATCACGTAAGGTCTACTCCCATGAAGCTGTTCCCGACTCTGTTTGTGATGGTGGTCATACTTCAATTCTCTTCAACCAGTGCGGCACAGCGCCGCGTTTTCGGGGAGCCGACTCTAAAGAAGTATGACATCAAAGTTGATGACCTAGACCGGGAATTTCTGCTGCAGATCCCTGAAGAACAGGAGACTCCGCGACCGGTCGTTTTCGGTTTTCACGGACATGGCGGAACGGCACGACATGCAGCTCGATCGTTCAAGCTGCATGTCCACTGGCCTGATGCGATTGTTGTGTATATGCAGGGCATTCCGACTCCCGGAAAACTGTCCGACCCTGAGGGAAAACGAAACGGCTGGCAGCATGGCGCAGGATCTGAAGAAGATCGCGATTTGAAATTCTTCGATAAGGTTCTTGCTCGAATAGAAGAAGAGTTCCCGGTCGATAAATCCCGCATCTATTCAACCGGTCATTCCAATGGAGGGGCTTTCACATATTTGCTTTGGGCTGAGCGAGGAGAGATCTTCGCTGCGATGGCTCCCAGTGCAGCGGCTGCCGGTCAGGTTCGAAATTCTCTCACCCCCAAGCCGGTCATGCACCTCGCTGGAGAGCAAGACAACCTTGTGAAATATACTTGGCAACAGGCGACCATGGACCGCCTGAGAAAACTGAATGAGTGTGAATCGACAGGGAAGAAATGGTCGCCGTACGGAACTGAGTACGCTTCAAAAAACAAAACTCCCGTCGTCACCTACATTCATCCCGGAGCCCACAAATTTCCCAGCGAGGCTCCACCGCTGATCATCAAGTTTTTCAAAGAGCATCGACTCGCACAGGAATCAGAGACTCCAGAAAAATCCGATCAATAGCTCATTCAGAGCATGATAAAATCGGAACGTCTTCTGGTGTGCAATCGCTGACAGAAGGGTTTCGGCTTGGTTTTTGCACTGGTCTATTCCATAGTGAACAATCCGATGATGCTGGTCGTCACCGAGATGCCCGGTATTGTCCTGTTGTCTCAAGAAAGAGACAGGACGTTGAATTTCTCTTGAGTCGTATGAGGAGTCTGGCTGGTCGATTTTGTGCCAGGCTGAGAGAGAAATTGACAGTGTGGAGTCAAAGAACATGATTAGTCAGAGCTTGGCAGCAAATACAACCATCATTGTGTGGGGAGGGTTGTTGATCCTGGTCGCGGGGCTGGCTCTGCTCACGTATTTCCTCAATAAACGCAGAGAGGATGTCTGGAAATCTTTCGCCCGGAAGCACCATTGTCGCTATGAATTGACGGAGGAAGGACCACGTGTCTCAGGGAATTATTCAGGACATCCATTTGTTTTACTGATCCCTCCGGACAGTTCCGACACCGGAATCATGGCTGTCGAGGAGGTTCGTCTAGTGATGACATTTGACGATACAAAATTGCCGTCAGATATTCAGATACACTCAGCAACAGGTTTTGTAGGAGAGTTACAACGTTCGCTGGAAGCCCATCGGGTCTCTTTCGAAGATGATGAATTATTCGATCAGAATCTTGTTGTGACCAGTGAAGATGCTCAGGCAGTACAGCGATGTTTTTCTTCAAACTGCCGGGAAGTTTTACTGAATTTGGTCAAGCTACATCCGGAGGCGAATCTGAAAATCCGTAGCGGTGAAGCAGCCATTCAAATACGAACAGCCATCAGCGAAAAATCTCAACTGGAAAACATGCTGGAATCACTTTCACAAGTCGTTCATTTCATCTCATCTGCTCGTTCAGAGGGAGTCGGAGGAGACGAATAGTGTTCCCGAAGCTGTTGTCGTTCATTGGAATGATGTTGAGTTTTCAGGCTGTGTCAGGGTTTGCGAATTCAAAACGCGTCTTCATGTTCTGCCTCTTGATGAGAGAGCTTCACGGGCAGAACGAGCATTAAAAATGCTTTGGAACCGGTAGTGAGAAAAAGATGAAGCGATCGATTCATGTAATCTGGAACAGACATGCCAGCCAGGCAGAGAAATACGCCGAACTGCTGGAAACTTTCAATTCACGTTCCGATGTCGTGGTGCTCGAATCGGAATCATCAGATCATGCTCGAGAATACGCAGCCAAAGTCTCGCAGGAAGATGCGAGGGTCATCGTCGCTGCGGGCGGAGATGGGACTGTCAACACAGTGATGGAGGGCTTGCTTGCTTCCGATCAGGACATTCCTTTGGGAGTACTTCCGCTGGGGACGGGCAACGACTTTTCTCGCAATACGCAGATTCCCTGGAATCCGGTTGAAGCTTTTTCGCTCATCGAGCAACGTGAACCGACCATGATCGATGTGATTGAAGTTCGATCAGAGGCGGAAACTTTTCACTATCTGAATATGGCAACAGCTGGCAACACCGGACTCTATTCAGATTGGATTACGGATGAGATGAAAAAGTTCTGGGGGCCGCTCGTCTACTTGCGAGGTGCGGTTGATCTCGCAGCGAATTTGCAGGTCTTCGATGTCGAGTTGGAATTTGATAATACATCCAGCGAGAGTTTTCAGGCCCTGAATCTGTTTCTAGCGAATGGAAGTGTGACAGGGGGCGGATTGCCAGTTGCTCCTGACGCAAAAATCAATGATGGATTGATCGATGTGATTCTTGTGCTGGACTGTACTCCAGTGGCGGTCGCGGGCTTGGTGACCCAGTATACTTTGAGCGACTACCTGACCAACGAGAACATTGTTTATCGCAGATGCCAATCGGTCTCCATCAAGTCCTCTCCCCCATTAACGCTGACGGCGGATGGCGATACCCGCAGCGATCAACCAGTGACAGTTGAGGTCCTCCCACAACGCTTGCCTGTGATCACGGGGCTTTAACTCTTCCTGCACGAGCACACATTTTGGGAACTCTCCGGAGCAGGCTGCTTTACAAGACTTCTGGTCACGCAAGGATTTCCTTTACCACATTCCCATGCACATCAGTTAAGCGGAAATCTCGGCCCTGGAAGCGGTAGGTGAGCCGTTTGTGATCCAGACCTAACAGGTGCAGGATTGTGGCGTGCAGGTCGTGAACGTGGACTTCGCCGGTGTCGACGCCAAAGCCGAGATCGTCGGTCGAGCCATGGATGTGTCCCGGTTTGAGTCCTCCGCCCGCCATCCACATGGTGAAGGCATCGATGTGGTGGTCACGTCCGATTGAGTCGCGGACCTCACCCATCGGCGTGCGACCAAATTCTCCTCCCCAGATGACGAGCGTTTCATCAAGGAGCCCACGGGCTTTCAGATCCAAGACAAGCGCAGCGGCTGCCTGATCAACTTCTTTGCAGATCTTTTGCATGGCGTCGCGAAGATCGGCTCCTTTTCCTCCGTGGTGATCCCAGTCGGTATGGTAGAGCTGTACAAAGCGGACACCCCGTTCAACCAGTCGACGCGCCAATAAACAGTTCTTCCCGAAGGAAGGTTTGCCAGCTTCGATGCCGTATTGATTAAGCGTTGCTTCGGATTCCTGCTCGACTTCCATCAGTTCTGGAGCAGAGGCCTGCATCGCGAACGCGGTTTCGTAGGCGTTGATGCGTGTGGCAATTTCCGGATCGGAAGTTGCATCCATCCGCAGCTGATTCAGTTGACCGACAGTGCTGGTGAAATCGGCTTGGGCCTCGCGGGAGATTCCGGGCGGGTTGTCGAGATTGAGGATCGGACTCCCGGAACTGCGGAATGGAACACCTTGATAACTTGTTGGCAGGAACCCACTTGACCAGAGTGTGTTTCCGGCACGGGGGCCGCGAGGTCCAGATTGAAGCACAACAAATCCGGGCAGGTTTTGTGATTCACTTCCGAGTCCATAGGTTGCCCAGGCTCCGAGGCTTGGACGTCCAGGCGCCTGAAAACCACAGTTCATAAACAGCTTCGCGGGACCGTGGTTGAAGACATCTGTACGAACTCCGCGCAGCCAGCAAACTTCATCAACAATGCTTTGGTGGTGCGGCAGAAGTTCGCTGAGATCCATCCCCGATTCACCATACTTCTGGAACGATCTCTCGCAGCCGAGAAGTTTCGTGTCGGGCTTAAGAAAGGCGAAGCGTCGCCCTTTTGTTAGAGATTCTGGCGGAACTTTGCCGTGGAACTTGTTGAGCATCGGCTTAGGTTCAAACAACTCGAGTTGGCTCGGACCGCCTGCCATGAACATGAAAATCACGTTCTTGATCTTCGCCGGGAAGTGACCATCGCGGACTGCCATCGGCTGATCGATTGTCGCAGCTCTGCTTTCCTCTGAAAGTAAATTCGCCAGCGCGATACTCCCAAGTGTCAAACCGGACTGTTCCAGGAACTGTCGACGAGATGCCAGCTGCTGCAGCTGTTTGAGTTGATTTCTTTCGTTATTCATGATGCTCAATTCTTTGTCGCTCGCTGAAAACGCTTTGGTCACAGACTTCCGAAATCGTGCTTGATGGCTGCAATGACGGGAGTTTGATCAGAATGTATGAAAGCGAATTCATGCGAAAGGCAAAATGTTGACTCAGTTACGAGTCATGAATTCATCCGTGTTCAACAGAACGCGGGCGAGGCTGGTGAGGGCGGCAAGTTGCAGAGGGTCCGTTCCTTCGGAGTCTGCCTGAACGTATTCTTCGGCTGCTTTGGGAGTCGCCTGGAATCGTTCCAGTTCGCGGTGGTAAAAGTGATTTAGGACATCGATTTCGGCAGGGTTTGGAGTGCGGATGAGTGTGAACCGAAAAAGTTGCTTCAACTGATCGCTCAGGGATTTGATTGATTCATCATTGGTGACACGTTTGGCGAGACCAGCTGCAAACTCCTGAAAAACAACATCGTTCGCCATCGTCAGAGATTGCAGAGGGGTGTTTGAGCGAACGCGACGTGTACAGGTTGTGCTGAAATCGGGCGTGTCAAAAGTTGAAAGCAGCGGATACGGAGCGCTGCGGTAGAACATGGTGTACATCGTCCGTCGGTAGCGGTCGGCTCCGGTTTCTGTGGGCCAGCTCTTCTTGCTTTGCGTGAAGTTGTAGACTCCATCCGGTTGTGGCGGATAGACACTCGGTCCACCAAGGTCTGGTGTGAGTAATCCGCTGGCAGAGAGTGCCTGGTCACGGACAATTTCCGCTTCGACACGGAATCGAGACTGCCGCGCGAGCAAATAATTTCCCGGATCTTTCTTGAGATGCTCCGGTTTAAAATCGCTTGCCTGCCGGTAGGTCGCGGAGCTGACGATGAATCGATGTAGCTCTTTCATCGACCAGCCATTCTCCATCAAACTGACGGATAACCAGTCAAGCAATTCGGGGTGAGTCGGTTGCGTTCCTTGAAATCCAAAATCGTTCTCGGTTTCGACCAGTCCACGACCGAAATACTTTGCCCAGACACGATTGACGGTCACTCTTGCCGTGAGAGGATTGTCTCGTGAGACGAGCCAATGCGCGAGATCGAGACGGTTCTTGAATTCAGGTTTTTCCTGTCCGGTCATTAACGCTGCTGGAACCGTCGGGGAGAGAGCTCCTCCTTCTTCGTCAGGGTCCAGAAAGTCTCCTCGTATCAGTCGGTACGTTGCCGGGATTTTTGCCTGTTGTTGAATCACCATCTGTCTGACCGGTTTGCCTTGTCCCGGTAGCAGAGACTTTAACTTGGCTGCTTGCTTTTTCGCTGCGGCAAGCTCCGCTTTGAGTTCTGATTGATCCTCTGCTCCTGGAACCGGTGTTGAAGTGACATCGAAGGCAAAATGCCCGACAAGATAATTTGAGTTCGATGCATGTTTCATGACGACTTCGATAGCGGCATCTTGTAAGTTTACCGGCTTCAAGAATGTGAAGACCGCTTCGTGCGGGGCATTCATTTTTTTGCCAGCTTTGGCTTGTGCCGAATTCACATTGATTGCCCAACCCGATTTCGCATCGTTGTCGATTGCTCCTGAGACGTCGAACTTCGGTTGGCTGTGATCAGCCCAGGCTCGGTCGAGTGGCTGTTCTTCTCCTTGTACGAAAATCGAGAAATCGGTGAGGACAAAATTTCCGTTCGAGGCGTACCCCGGACCATTCGAGGGAAGCGAATCATGAGGCAAGACCCGCAACCGGATCGCGGTGATGCTGTTCTCGCCACTCCCATTCGAGTCGGGTGGTCCTAATGTGACTTTGAATGTTTCGTTCGGAGCAGGTTTCTCTTTCACTAAGAACGATCCCTCGTCGAGGAGACTCAACGGGACGCCACTTTCTGTTTCGTGTTTGACCAAGTGTGGTTTCACCCAGTCCCATTCGACTTTCTCAAGACCGGTTTCATCTTTGATTTGCTTCTCTAATTCGACGATCGATTTCTGCAACTTTTTCAGTTCAGCGAGCTGTTGGTATTGCTCGTCGCTCCAGCCGAACATTTCCTCTTCATACACATCGACTGTCGGGCCGGTGTTATTCGAGTCGGCAGCGTCGTTGAAGAAGGCGTAGAGGCTGTAATATTCGTCATGTGAGATGGGGTCGAATTTGTGTGAATGAC
Organism: Thalassoglobus polymorphus; assembly: GCF_007744255.1. Lineage (GTDB taxonomy): Bacteria > Planctomycetota > Planctomycetia > Planctomycetales > Planctomycetaceae > Thalassoglobus > Thalassoglobus polymorphus. Next base: position 5,873,762 of record NZ_CP036267.1, read on the forward strand.
ATTGCGTGCAGCCGACCGTGAGTCCCAGCCAGACGGCTCCGGTTGTGTTGGTCCGGTCGATGAGAGCTTCATTTCGGTATTCATCAGGCTTCACTCCCCCTTCCTGATTGATCATCGTGTTTCGATGAAACGCAGTAGCGACCTGTTGAGATTTTGTTGCGTTCGGGAGCAAGTCACCTGCGATTTGTTCGATCGTGAATTGATCAAATGGCATGTCGTCATTGATCGCGTTGATGACCCAGTCACGATAAGGCCACATGACGCGAGGGCCATCAATCGTGTAGCCCTGAGAATCAGCATAGCGCGCCTGATCGAGCCAGTGGCGTCCCCAGCGTTCTCCGTAGTGCGGACTCGCCAGTAAGCGATCAACAAGTTTTTGATACGCCTGAGGCGACTTGTCATTGACGAAGTCTGCAACTTCTGTTGGATTTGGCAGAAGTCCCAGCAAATCTTGATAGAGTCTGCGGATGAGCGTTTCGCGATTCGCTTCAGGTGAGTGCTTCAAATTTGCACCCTGTAGTTTCCGCAGAACAAAGGCATCAATTTCGTTTCGGCACCAAGGGTCTTGTGACGTTTCCGGAATCGCAGGTTTTTCGATTCTCTCGAATGCCCAGTGATCTCCATATTCTGCCCCCTGCTTAACCCATAATTCGAGCGTCGAGATTTGCTGAGGAGTCAGTGGTTTGTTGACTTCCTCCGGGGGCATCTTGATTGAGTCGTCATGGCTTTTGATGCGCTGGAGCAATTCACTTTCAGAAAGTTCATCCAGGTTGATCGCTCCCGCTTCAATCGCCGCCTCACGGAGATCCAACCGCATGTCAGCTTCGCGAGTTCCTTCATCTGAACCATGACATTGAAAACAATGATTCGAAAGAATCGGTCGAATTTCACGACCGAAGTCGACCATCTCTACTTCCTCGGCAAGCAGAGTTGAACATGATCCTGAGAGCAGCAAAACGCAGCCCAGTATCACGGAGTTGAGGCTCCACAAGAGAATTCTTCTCGATAAACAGTACATCTGAAACATTCAGTTTCCCTGCCTGGAGCGGTGATTGCCAGTGGTTTCGGAAGTCGATTTCACAAAACCTGCCCGGATGACGGTCTCAATATTTTTCCATGTCAATTGAGGACTGCATCAATCAGTGATTATATGTGGGGACACCCCCTACGTAAACGACGATTCGCAATTCCGGGCAGGTCGAGTCATCGAACAAAATTCAAAACAAGAATTGATTTCTGCCCAAGATCTTTGCATTATCGACGTAGATGAAGTGATTCGCAAAATTGCAACACTTTACACTGCGGGCATTGTGGCATGAAAATTCGTTCAAAAATCGACCCTCGAGTCTCTCAGCACAGCATTCTTCTCTGCGAGATACGTGGGAATACGCTTGTCGTTACGCCATCCCGGACGCTACTCGGGATCGACCGGAAAATTTTCCACGCAGAACTGGCTCGAACTCGCGAGTTGCTGCGATTGCCGTCAATTCAAAACCTCGTCTTGGACCTGAGTCAGGAACGTTACTTCGGTTCAGAGATGATCGGAGCCTTTTTTGCTCTTGAAAAAGAAGTTCCGGAAACTGGACAAACATTCATCGCTGAACCCTCTTCTGACCTGCGAGTGATCCTTGAGGAGATGTTGGTTGAGCAGGTGATGCCAATTGTCGAAAACGCTGAAGCCAAGATTCGCGAAATTTCTGGTGAGACCTCGCTTGATCGAATGAAACGCCGTCCGAAAACGATTTTCGGTAGTGCAGCTGTTCTGGTCACGGCGCTCGTAGCCGTTCTCGCTGTCACAACCAACCTGTTTGCTCCGATTCTGGGAACGGAAGAATCTCGATTGCTTGATCGGCTCGCCAAAAGTTTTGATCGGACTCTCGACATTCAGCAAGACAAGTTCGGACCTCAGCTTTGGGGTAATTATTCTAAAGAGCAAAACGAATTGTTTGGCGATAAAGTCTCAGAACTTGGACTGAAGGCAGACCGCTCTGGATTAGAAGAATCTCTCTATCAAGCAACTTTGGACGTCTGGAAGATGTCACTTTCGACGACACTTCCGACAGAGGAGGAGTTGAAGAAAGCACACGGTTCGCTCGTGACGTCTGCTGAGCAAATCAGCACACTTCAGGGTGTTGACATCAAAATTCCGGACCTGGAGGCGAGCGATACCGCAACGTTGCTGAATCAAACAACCGCAGCCGGAGATTTTCGCAGGTCGAGGCTCTCGCTTAGAGTCTCTGAAAAGTGAGCGATTGCCCCAAGCAATCCGCTTCTGTTCATAGAGAACTCTCCATGTTTGAGACCTCGCTCGGAGATTCGTTATACTATTCGGTTCTCCATCACTACCCCGCGAGGCAATTCATGTCGAAGAGATTTTCTTTCGTTCTCATCGTTTGTTGTTCGTTCACCGTTTGCGGTTCAGCAGCAGACATCCTTGTTGAAGCGGAAAGCTTCGAGAATCATGGACGCTGGAAGCTAGACACTCAGTTCATCACCGAAATGGGGTCGCCATATTTACTGGCCCATGGATTAGGGCGTCCGGTTGAAGATGCCTCGACATCCATTGATGTTGCTGATGCGGGAACATACCGCGTTTTTGTACGAACCAAAGATTGGGTGGCTCGCTGGGACGCCAAAGGGACTCCCGGTCGTTTTCAAGTCTTGGTGAATGACAAACCACTCGAAGCGACCTTTGGAACCGAGAGTGCTGAATGGTTCTGGCAGGATGGCGGAACCGTCGAGTTGAAAGCGGGTCAAAACACAATCAGTCTGCATGATTTGACAGGTTTCGATGGTCGCTGCGATGCCATTTACTTCACTCAAGGAGACAATCCACCGCCTAATGAGGGAGCGATTCTTCCCGGGTGGCGGCGTGATTTGCTCGGACTCTCCGAGAAACCGACGCTGAAATCGGGTTACGATCTGGTTGTGGTCGGTGGAGGATATTCGGGAATGGGGGCAGCGATCTCAGCTGCCCGTGCTGGCTGCAAAGTTGCATTGATTCAAAATCGTCCTGTCCTCGGTGGAAACGGTTCGAGCGAAGTTCGAGTCTGGGCGATGGGTAACATTCGGCGCGGAAAGTATCCGCGCATTGGGGAAATTGTTGAAGAGTTCTCCGACAGTGCAAAGAAGTCCCCGGGAACATTCGAAGAGTTTGAAGATGCCAAGAAGGAAGCGATCGTCCGGGCTGAGAAGAACATCGACCTGTTCCTGAACAATCATGCTTATCAGGTCGATACCACAGGGGCTCACATTACCGCTGTGTATTCTTTCGACACCCGTACCAGCGAGCACACGAAGTTTGAAGGCACACTCTTTTGTGATGCGACCGGGCATGGAACAATTGGGTATCTCGCCAAAGCAGATTGGGAGATGAATGAAGGTGGCCGCATGGGGATGAGCAACATGTGGGCCTGGGGTGAAGGTGAACAGAAGGTCGAGTTTCCAGAAACGCCTTGGGCTCTCGATTTGGAAATGAAGGACTTCCCTTACCCTCGCGATCATCACGGGCAATGGTTCTGGGAAAGTGGATTCGATAAAGACGCCATCGGTGATGCCGAAGGGATTCGGGATTGGAATCTGCGTGCCGTCTACGGAGCATTCAATGCGATGAAAAACCGTGACGGAGCCAGCAAACACGAGACAGCTTACCTGACCTGGATTGCATACATCGGCGGGCCGAGAGAGTCACGACGTTTGATGGGCGACGTGATTTTGACGGAAGAAGATATCGTCGCCAAACGTGAATTCAAAGATGGCTGTGTCCCGAGTACCTGGTCGATCGATTTGCACTATCCGAAGAAACAATATGCGAAGAAGTACCCGGACAACCCATTCATCTCTGTCGCCGTCCACGGAACCGGTGTGGATCGCTCGTTCGGGTATCCAGTCCCATATCGCTGTTTCTATTCACGCAACATCGACAATCTGTTTATGGCAGGCCGGTGCATCAGTGTGACTCACGAAGCACTCGGGACAGTTCGCGTCATGAAAACCTGCGGGATGATGGGTGAAGTTGTCGGCAAAGCGGCTTCCGTCTGCGTTGCTCGAAACTGTTTCCCAAGAGATGTTTACGAGCGTTACTGGCCTGAAATGGATGATTTACTGAAACTGCCGGGGAAAGCATACCGTGCAAACATCGATGCAGAATTCACGATCCCTGCGGATTCTCTTCCACTGGCTGGTCCTGGTGGCCCGCCGTCCGGTCTTGATCCAGCCAAGCTGCCTGGGATCATTGTCGATGACCGCGAAGCCAAAAAGACCGGGAAATGGACCGAAGGACAGGGGCTCAAAGGGTACGTTGGATACGGTTACATCTACGCCAGCCCTAATGGAGATTCCACGGTGACCTTTTCTCCCGAGGTGAAAAAGTCTGGAACTTATGATGTCCGGGTTGCTTATCTTCCACACGAAAACCGGGGAAGCAGAGTTCCTCTGACGCTGACAGCCAACGGAAAGTCAACCACTCATCGGGTCAACATGCAGCAGCCAGCCCCATTGGAGAACGACTTCATTTCCCTTGGACAGGTCACCTTGAAAGCGGGTGAGGCAATCAGCATCACCGTCGCGACAAAAGACGCTGGCGGTAACGCACACGCCGATGCAGTGCAGTTGATCGAAGTTAAGGAATAGAGTCGCACAGATGTGATTGCAGATGCCTTTCCGGCAACGAGTTTTGGCGTTCACAGCAACATGGCTGAGACGTTCTTTCGACTGGATCGACTCTGCAAATCACATCAAGGTTTTTCAGTGTGCTGACTCACTATTCCTCAATTCCGCTGAGAATCGCCGACTACCCCTTCACGACAAAGTTGACCATGCGTTTTGGAACGCAGATGACTTTCACGATGGTTTTGCCTTCGAGTTGTGGCTTTATGGCGTCGTTGTTTTCTGCGAGTGATTGCATCGTCGCTTGATCGGCATCAACCGGGATTTTGATCTTCGCTCGCATCTTGCCGTTCACCTGCACAGGGATTTCGATCTCAGCTTCGACGATTTTTGAGTCGTCGTAGCTTGGCCAGGGGGCGTAAGTGAGTGACTCGTTGTGTCCGAGTACTTGCCACAACTCCTCAGCGACGTGTGGAGCGAACGGAGCAAGTAACAAGACGAATGATTCCATCGCCGACTTCGATCGAACCTCTTGTCCGGTGAAGAAGTTCGTGAACTCCATCATCTTACTAATGGCGGTGTTGAAGCTGAACTTCTCGATGTCATCAGTCACACCCTTGATCGTCTTATGAAGAACTCGCTCTTGCTCCTCGTTCATCGATGCGTCTTGCACAGCTGAGCAGAGAGCGATCTCTTCAGCCTGATCATCAACGATCAAACGCCACGCCCGACCTAAAAATCGATGGACTCCTTCGACGCCTTTTGTGCTCCACGGTTTCACTTGATCGAGCGGTCCCATGAACATTTCGTAGAGACGCAACGAGTCCGCTCCGTATTCCCGAACAACATCATCCGGGTTGACGACATTGCCGCGAGACTTGGACATTTTCTCGTTGTTCTCGCCGAGGATCATTCCCTGGTTGATCAACTTCTGAAACGGTTCTTCCGTCGAAACGTGACCACAGTCGAAGAGGACTTTGTGCCAGAATCGAGAGTAGAGCAGGTGCAACACCGCGTGTTCAGCTCCGCCGATGTAGAGATCGACGGGGAGCCAGTACTTCTCCATATCAGGGTTGATGAACTTGTCGCTGTTTTTGTTGTCCGCGAATCGCAAGTAGTACCAGCAACTCCCCGCCCATTGCGGCATGCTGTTAGTTTCTCGCATTAAGCGTGTTCCATCTTCAGCGGTTTGATAAAGCCACTCATCAGGAGCCCAGCTGAGCGGCGGATCGGGAGTCCCCTTCGGTTTGAAGTCTTCCATGTTCGGAAGTGTGACCGGAAGTTCGTCCTCTGCAACGGGGCGAACATGACCGGTTGGTTTTCCTTCATCATCGAGTTCATGCCAGATCGGGAACGGTTCGCCCCAGTACCGTTGGCGTGAAAAGAGCCAGTCACGCAAGCGGTAATTGGTGGCAGCTTTTCCAAGTCCAGATTCGTTTAACTCGGAAGCGATCTGCTTCTTGAACTCAGCGGTCGGAGTTCCAGTATATTTTCCGGAGTTGATGGCTGTTCCGTTGCCAGTGAAGCCGATGTTGTCGACATCGTCACTTCCAGAATCAACAACTTCGATCACGTTGATGTCAAACGTTTGTGCGAATTCGAGATCCCGTTCATCATGGGCCGGAACCGCCATGATGGCACCGGTTCCGTAGCTGATGAGAACGTAATCCGCGATCCAGATCGGGATACGTTCTTCGTTGACCGGGTTGACGGCGTACGCCCCGGTGAAAACGCCCGACTTTCCTTTTGCCAGGTCGGTCCGGTCGAGGTCACTCTTGAGAGCCGCCTTGTGTCGGTATTCTTCGACTTCAGCTTTCTGTTCGTCTGTCGTAATGGAATCGACGATATCATGCTCAGGCGCGACGACCATGTAAGTCGCACCGAACAAGGTGTCGGGACGAGTCGTGTAGACACGGAGCACGTTTGGTTCTGGCGAAGCAGGCAAGCCATTCGCGGCGCGATCAGCTTTCCATTCTGCGAATTGCGTCGCGTTGTTTTCTGCGTCAACAAAGAAATCGACTTCAGCACCGATGCTTTTTCCGATCCAGTTCCGCTGCAGGATTTTTACAGATTCGGGCCAGTCGACATCTTCAAGTTCGGTCAAAAGACGTTCTGCGTACGATGTGATGCGCAACATCCATTGCCGCAACGAACGGCGTTCCACAGGGAAGCCACCACGGTCGCTGAGTCCTTCCGCTGTCACTTCTTCATTAGCGAGAACGGTCCCGAGTTCCGGGCACCAGTTGACGGGAGCGTCGCTTTGATACGCAAGTCGATGTGCGTCTTGATAACGGCGGGTTGCAATGGCAACGTCGCCCGGCGGATCGCTGGGAGCCAGGTGGGTTTCGACGACATTTTCTGGAATGGGGAGTTCGGAAATCGGACGCCCTTTGCCGATTCGTTTCTTACCGTTGGCGTCGGTCCATTCGTAATCGGCGTCGTACCAGGTGTTATAAAGTTGGAGGAAAATCCACTGTGTCCAGCGATAGTAGTCTTCATCGGTCGTCGAAATTTCTCGAGTCCAGTCATAACTGAAACCGAGCATTTTGAGCTGACGCCGAAAGTTGTCGATGTTTTGGTACGTTGTCACGCGAGGGTGCGTGCCGGTGTTGATCGCGTGTTGCTCCGCTGGCAATCCGAAGGCATCCCAACCCATCGGGTGCAGCACATGTTTCCCGCGCATCCGGTGATAACGTGCAATAATATCGGTCGCTGTGTACCCCTCGGGATGCCCGACATGGAGCCCTGACCCAGACGGATACGGAAACATATCAAGGATGTAAGATTTTCCGCTGGCGTCTTCGCGCGGCTCGTTGGACGTGGTAAACGTCTGGTTTGCATCCCAGAACTGCTGCCACTTCGGCTCGATCTGTTTCGGTTCGTATCGGGGCATTTTTTGGTCGAGGGACTAAGGTTGAGGTGTGAGTGTAATTTGACAAGCGCGTTTTCAATGCGTGTCGCGACCGTAAAGAGTGCTCTTCATATGATGAATCACTCATGTCCACGAGATCGTTCACATACATCTTTTCAAAGCTGCTCTTGAACTCGTAGATTCTTTGAGCGACTGGTTATTTTAGAGACTCAGAGATCAGAGGTCGACACATCGAATCGGGGCAAAGTTCGGCTTGAGATCTTCAAGGAATCAGTGATTCCAACCAGGTGAAATGATCGGGAAAACTGAAACATTAACGAATCGTTATTCATTCAGAATCGCCCAGATCCGGGCGGGGCCGCCGGTACCGCTCTGGATTTTGATGGGAGCTACAATGACGCTGAAGCCCTTGGGAGGCAGCTTGTCCAGGTGAGCGACGTTCTCCAATCCGAACTTTCCCGCCTTGTTCACGATATGATGAACTTCAAAGTCCTTGGAAATACCACGGTCGATACTGAGGTTGTCGACGCCGATTCCAATCGCTTTTCGCTTTTGAATCAAAAAGTCCGCTGCCGGACCGGAGAAGGATGGAAAGTGGAGTTGAGAGCGTGCATCGCGATTTTGATAGCGGATCGGATTTCCCCAGAATCGTCCCCACCCGGTATTCAAAAAGATGATCGCACCATCAGGGATGCGGCCATGCTCGGCTTCCCATTCTTTGATCTCATCGACAGTCAGCATTGCGTCGGCGTCGACTTCGGCCTTCATGGAGAGGTCAATTACGACTCCGGGTCCAGCGAGTTGTTTCAGCGTCAATTGATCGACACTTGGTTGGTTCGGCTCGAAGTGATTTGGTGCGTCGATATGTGTACCAAGATGTTCCGGCATACTGAACGCTTTGGAGAGCACACCATCCTTCTCCAGCGTCGCGATTGTGCGGAGTTCGAACGGTTTATACTGCTCTCCCGGCCAGTAAGCATTGTCGGCATTCAAAGGGTACGTGAGGTCAACAATCTGACTCGTCGGTTTGATGACAATTTCTTCGCCAACACTCTCCGAGCAAATAGAGAAGAGAGAGATGATCGCAACTAGAACAAGTGAGCGAAGAAGGTTCATGCTTGAGCATCTTTCGAATTGGTTGACAGGATCTGCCTGGTGACGAACAGCATTTTTACAAGAGAAATGCGTTCTTTACGGGCACACGATAGAGCAAACTGCTCTAGAATCCTCGGAACATGTTCAATGGTCTTTGTGCTCGGGAAGTACGCGTTTCATCAGTAGAACCAGTCCGGAAACTTATAAAATGATGACTTTTCTCAGTGTTTGAGAGCACAAGTTCAGGTTTCAGGATCAGTTCTAAATATTGCTGCTCGACACGAGGCAGTACACGCCTGATCTTTCAGGGAATTATCGAAGACAATTTCCCGAAATCGTTGACGCGATCTGCCTCATGGTGAGTCAGCGATGTTGTTGTGAATGCGATTTTTTCGCACTCAGTCTCATTCAGCTCATTCAGGAACTGTTAAATGCTATCCAGTGCCTGCTTGAGGTCGGCGATGATGTCTTCCTTGTCTTCGGTTCCGATCGACAGGCGGACCAGGTCCGGACTCGCTCCCGCACTCATCTGCTCCTCGGGACTGAGTTGCTGGTGCGTCGTGCTCGCTGGATGAATGATCAGTGACTTGCTGTCGCCAACATTTGCCAGGTGTGAGAAGAGTTCGAGTTTGTTGATCAGCTTCACGCCATTGGCGATTTGCTCATCGGCATTCGCTCCGGTAATTCCAAATCCGAAGATCGCACCGCAACCATCGGGCATGTATTTTTTCATCGCTGCATGTGATGGATGTGATTCCAGTCCGGCGTATTTGACCCACGAAACCTTCGGGTGTGAATCGAGGAACTCTGCAACAGCTTGTGCGTTCTCGCAATGCTTCGGCATTCGCAAGTGCAGTGTTTCTAAGCCTTGCAGGAATGAGAATGCGTTGAACGGGCTCATCGCTGGACCGAGGTCGCGAAGGAGTTGTGTTCGCAGTTTGAGAATGTACGAAAGATTCATCGGGCCGAAAGTCTCGTGGAATTTCAAACCATGATAGGAAGGATCTGGCTCAGTCAGTTCAGGGAACTTTCCGTTGTCCCAAGGGAAATCGCCCTTCTCGACCACGATTCCACCAATCGAAGTTCCGTGACCGCCGATGTACTTTGTACAGGAAGCCACAACAACATCGGCTCCATGTTCAAATGGACGAAACAGAACAGGTGAGGCGAGTGTGTTGTCGACAATCAGCGGAATCCCAGCTTCGTGAGCGATTTCGGCAATCGCTTCGAAATCAGGAATATCGCAGCCAGGATTTCCGATCGATTCGAGATACAAACAGCGAGTGTTTTCATCAATCGCGTTTTTGAAGTTCTCCGGTTCCGTATGGTCGACGAAGGTCGATTTGATCCCGAACTTAGGGAACGTGTAGTTGAACAGGTTATAGGTTCCCCCATACAGGCTCGATGACGAGACGACGTTTTGTCCCGCTTGAGCGATGTTCATGATGGCCAGTGACTCTGCAGCTTGTCCGCTGGCAAGCGCCAATGCTCCGGAACCCCCTTCGAGCATCGCCAGACGTTTCTCCAGAACATCGCAGGTCGGATTCATGATCCGGGAGTAAATGTTTCCAAATTCCTGCAAGCCAAACAGACGTCCGGCATGGTCGGCATCGTTAAAGACAAATGATGTCGTCTGGTAGATTGGAACAGCCCGAGAATTTGTTGCTGGATCTGGTTCTTGTCCACCGTGGACGCAAGTGGTTCCTCGTTTCATTGAAGCTTCTCCCATAATAAATCGACCTATGTAATAATGGTTGGAATGTTTTGCTCGGTGGCAAGTAAAGAGTAAGATCCTGTTCCGGATGTGCTCATTTCGGAGGCAAAAGTGGACGATGGGCAGTCCCGCCCGGTGAGCAAGCGAGCTCTTGCTGAGCACGCAATCCGTTTCAAAATGCTGACAAAATACAGATGCCAGCTTGCTGCCGCTGTATGCTAACCGCACAAGTGCACAATCTCAAACTGTGTGGGCCGTTTCATTAGCCGTCGCTGGTGTCTTGGAAAAGTGGCTTTGTGACTCTCAACAGGAGATCGGATCAATTTCTGGTCTCGACCTGCTTCGTGAGGGCCCTGTATGAAGCCGTCTCAATGGTCCTCGCAGGGATCTTCACAGGCTCTGGAATCATCGAAGATGCTCTGTTTTGTAGAAATTTGAAAATAGATTTCGCACCAATTGCTGGGAATTCGTATCCTTGTAGAAGAGTCTCTCATGTGACACCTTGGTTTTCTGGGTGTTGCGTCTCGATCGAATTTCCTTGCTCGAACAGCTGGCAAACTCATGCTGACTCAACAACGCCGCGATTTCTTAAGGCTCATGGCAGCCGGATTTTCCGCCACATCCCTGTCGGGATGGTTTCCGTTGTTGGCGAATCAACGGGAAGCGAAATCGCCCAAGTCCTGCATTTTGCTCTGGATGCCGGGTGGGCCAAGTCAGGTGGACACCTTCGATCCGAAGCCAGACCATGAAAATGGTGGCGAATTCAAGGCGATTCAGACCTCTGTTCCTGGAATTCAGATTGGTGAGCACTTGCCGCAGGTCGCTCAAATGGCAGAGCATCTGGCGATTATCCGTTCAATGAAAACCAAAGAGGGCGATCACGGTCGGGCCTCCTACCATTTGCGAACGGGCTATCTGCCAGCCGGGACGATTCAATATCCCACACTCGGGGCTCTGTTAGGGAATGAGTTCAAGTACAACCGTGCTGGCATCCCCAACTATGTCAGCATTCTCTCCAACAATTTTCTCAACCCGGCAGCTTTCGGTTCTGGATTCTTAGGCCCTCAGAGGTCTCCGCTACTTGTTGGTGGAAACAATCCCGGTCCCGGTGGAGACGATGCTCCGGAATATGGAGCGCCACTGGAAGTGAGCAACGTTCGACTCCGTGAGACGGTCACGGAATCGCAAGCGAAGTCGCGAATGGAACTGCTGAAATTTGTCGAAAATCAATTCGTTAAAGACCGTCCCGGTTTGCCAACGGAAAGCCATCTCACAGCGTACGACCAAGCTGTGCAGATGATGAACTCCAGTGCGATGTCTGCCTTTGATCTCAGTGAGGAAGCTCCTGAAATCCGCGATGCTTACGGGAAGAATCGCTTTGGTCAAGGATGCCTGCTGGCACGCCGACTCGTAGAACGTGGCGTCCCTTTTGTCGAAGTTGCACTGGGGGGACCGAACGGAGAAAACCAAATCGGCTGGGATACGCACCAGGACAATTTCTCTGCTGTTCAGGCTTTGTGTGAAACGCTCGACCCCGCTTGGGCGATGCTGATGAAAGATCTTCAGGATCGTGGACTGTTGGAGTCGACGACGATTGTCTGGATGGGCGAATTCGGACGGACTCCGAACATCAACCCGCAAACCGGTCGAGACCATTTCCCGAACGCCTGGAGTACGGTTCTCGCCGGTGGTGGAATTCAGGGAGGACAAGTTTATGGCGCAACCAACGACGCAGGTATGGAAGTCGTTGAGAACCCGGTCGCTGTCAATCAATTGATCGCCACCGTGATGGGGGCAATGGGGATTGATCACACCAACCAAAACATGTCCGCCATCGGGCGTCCCATCCGCCTCGCTGAACCCGAAGTCGAACCGATAGCGGAACTCTTGGCGTAGCCACGACTCTTCTTATGACTGGTTGTCTCAGCATGCCTTTGCGTCTGTCGAACAGGTTTTACCTGTAAAATTACGAGTAAAGTCGCTTTTTCGCACAACTTGCTGTGAACCGGGGATATCGCCCTGTGGCTGGTAAAGCATCGCGGAAAACCTTCTCCGCTCGCTGTCGAATCGGTGATTGATTAGAACAGATCCTGAAACCTGAAGTTTATCTCTCAAAGACCGAGGAAACTGACCATTTTACAAGTTTCCGGACTGGTTCTAAACTTATGTTGGAACAATCCCGAGATATGTTTTGACTATCAGCCTTCAGGCATCAACAGTTTATACGAGGATTTTGACATGTCAGGTTTTCAACAAACGTCACGTCGCCAGTTTCTTCAGGGAGTGGCAGCGACAGGAGTCGCCAGCTTGCTGCTTCCTGGGTCTCAACGGGCCTTCGGTTACCAAGCTGCCAATGACCGGCCGGTGTTTGCGACGATCGGCCTGCGGAATCAAGGTTGGTCGATCACCAATAAATCGTTCCAGTTTGCGGATTTCGCTGCTCTGGCAGATGTCGACTCAAACGTTTTAGGTGTGAATGTTGAGCGAGTCGAAAAGAAACAAGGCAAGAAGCCGGACGCTTACAAGGACTATCGAAAAGTTCTCGACCGCAAAGATATTGACGCTGTGATGATCGCGACACCGGATCACTGGCATACCAAAATCGCAGTCGAAGCGATGTACGCAGGAAAAGATGTTTACTGCGAGAAACCGCTGACACTGACGATCGACGAAGGAAAGTTGATCGAGAAGGTCGTTAAGGAAACTGGACGAGTTTTTCAGGTCGGAACAATGCAGCGATCCGAATCGGGTCAGCGGTTCTTGCAGGCGATTGCTCTGATTCGGGCTGGACGAATTGGAACCGTGAAAAAAGTGACGTGTGGAATTAACGGGATGGTGGCATCTCCTGTCATTCCGAAAACCAGCGTCCCCGAGGGGCTCGATTGGGATTTCTGGCTGGGACCGGCTCCGAAAGTCGATTACCGGGCACTCCCTAAACTTCGTGAAGGCTACGGTGGCGGCGTTCCGCTTTACAGTAACTGCCATTACTCATTCCGAAACTGGCACGAATACTCCGGCGGAAAGCTGACCGACTGGGGTGCTCATCATGTTGATATCGCAAGCTGGGCCCTCGGCGCCAGCGACACCGGTCCCAGCAAAGTGACACCCGTCGAGTACTCATTGCCTGTCGAGTACAAAGATGGTCACCCTGTTGCTGATGACCAATACAACGCAGCGACAAGCTTCAAGATTCGTGTCGACATGCCCAACGACGTCGAAATGATCATCACCAGCGAGGGGGACAATGGGATTCTCTTCGAAGGGACAGAAGGCCGCTTCTTTGTGAACCGCGGCAAAATCGTCGGGAAACCAGTTGAAGACCTCAAAGACAATCCACTTCCTGAAGGTGCGATTGAAGAGGTCTACGGTGGCAAAATCAGCAAGAACCACACCGCGAACTTCATCGAAGGGATGAATTCCCGCAAGCAGCCAATCTCCGATGTCTGGTCACACAACCGCATGCTGGAGATCTGTCACTTGTCGAACATCGCCATGCGATTAGGCCGGGAACTCAAATGGGATGCCGCCAAACGACAAATCGTTGGCGACGAGCAAGCGAATTCCTTCCTGTCGCGAGAAGCTCGCAAAGGGTTCGAAATTAACATGTAGTCTTTCGCAGCCAAATCGCTGGGTCTCTCAAGAGAGGCCCAGCGATCCTTGTGCTGAAAAGGGAACCGTTCGTGCGAACTGCCGATTACGTCAACGCGAATTCAAATTGTTCGTTGTTTTGACGGTGAGCGGGATCCATGGTGTGAAGCTGCAGCTTCATGGACTTCTCGTCCAGGTGAGCTGAAACCCAACCATTCGCCACCCCTTCCGAGAAGACATACGAAACGGCTGGCAAGTTCACGAGTTGCAGGTTGCCGACCTTTTGTCTGTTCCACTGATGGCTGTGGCCGTAAAAGAGAGCGCGGACGTTTGGACGAGCTTGTAAGATTTCGATGAGGGCATCGGTGTCCCACAGTCCAGTCCAGCGTCCACCTTTTGCTGGTTTTGTAAACTGGGGATTGTGGTGTCCCATCACAATTGCGGGCTTGTCGGGGCGGGCGTCAAGCTGTTTCGTCAACCATTGCAGTTGCTCAAACCCGACTTCACCCGCAACGTGTCCGGGTCGAATCAAGGTGTCGATGAGAAACCAGTTCGCGAACTGGCCTTCCAAAACGCCAACGTGCTTCACAGGAACCGGATTTTCTGCTGGGCGACTCTTTGCCATGTGTTCGTAGAGCGTCTCACGGTCGTCATGATTTCCCATGGTGAGATGAAGATGAACGCCCATGTCATCCAGAGGTTTCACGCAATCCGCGAAGTTTTGATACTCAGCCGGGAGCCCTTTCGATAAGGCACAATCACCGTTGATCATGAGGTTGGCAGGACGCTTGGGGAGTTGACCAATCTGCGCGACGACAGCTTTCAGATTGTCTGTCATGTTGATCCCGCGAGCTGTCCCGTCCGGACTTTGCGAGATGTGAGTGTCTGAAAGGAGAGCAAAGAAACGATCGTCAATGTTCGTCGCCTTCTCGTCAGCGCGAAGGGTTGTCGACATCACTGCCGCAGCACTCGCTGCAGAAACGTTTTTCAGAAAGAGGCGTCGTGACTGCGACCCCAGATGAATCGGCATGATGAGCTCCTGGATAAGGCGATAGCATTTTTCGAATTGGCATTCGCGTTCTGCCTCGTGGCGAACAGCAATTCCACTGGTGAAACGCGTTCATCACGGGCATATGGTAGAGCAAACTGCTCTAAAAAAAGGTGCTCTCATCTTAAGCCATCAAGAGATTTCTGTCACTGAATACAAAATCTGATGCAGGTTTTGTAGTACGGACTTCTTCCAATGAGGCAGGGAGTCAGCGGAGCAGGTGGTTGTTTGCCATTGTGATTCCCGAGAGCATTGAGCCGATGATGCCGAGGAAGCCCTGGTCGGTTCCGCACAGATACAGGTGTTCGATGGGGGTGGTGCCGTCAAGGACTTTGACTGGAGCGCCGTAGACCGCCCCTTTGAGATGACCGGTGAACTTCTTGATGGTGCGGGGGGTGAAGACGTCAACATCGACGATGTGGTCTTTGAATTCGGGGATATGCTGCTGAGCTGATTCGACCATCTTGGCGGTCCAGAATTCTTTTGCTTTGTAGTACTCTTCGTCGGGCAGATTCATCCAGTAGTCCGGGTTCGCCAGAGCGGTGATGCGGATGAATCCATCTTCGAGTTGCTCGTCATTGGCGTATCGAAAATTGTTTGGCGAACAGATAATTCCGCTGCGGACGTCACAAGGATCTTGTGGAGGTTCGTAGTGAAATTTCTCTTCGTTGTTGTAAAAGACGATTGTTTCTTCGTGTCCCAGGTCTTTGGGTTGCTTGTCGAGAACAAAAATGGCTTCGTTGAAAGAGACCTCGCCATGTTGAATGTCTGCGGTGGGAATTTCGTTTCCACAGAGCTCATACGTTTCCGCGACACCGGCAGAGGAGAGGACATTCTCAGCTTCAATGTGTGTTCCGTCATCGGTGATAACTCCGACAGCTTTTCCGTTTTCAACGACGATTTCCCGAACACCTTGTCGGAGTTTCAATTCACCGCCGAGTGATTTGAAGTGCCGTGTCAGCGTTTTCAGGATTTGCCGGACTCCATCATATGGGCGACCGAAACCTTCTCGGAAAATACTTTTGAACATGATTACGAACTGGTTGAAATCCATATCATGCGGCAAGGCAGACCCGTAAAACATCAGCGGACAGAACAGCATGTCGATGAGCAGCGGATCACTGAGAGTTTCACTTAAGACCTTGCGAGCGGAAATCGGTTTTTGGTCGAGATCGAGTTCGTTGAACTCTTCGATCCGCTGTACGAGTTGGCGAAATCCATCGGCCTGCGAAGGAAACTCATCACAGACAGCATCGAGGAACTGTTCGTAATTGTTGTCGAAGGTAATTCGATGGCCAGGAAAGACGACTGATGAGCCGTTTTGTGGAGAGAGGTCAAAATCGTCCCAGCGGAGACGCAACTGCTTGAGTAACTTCGCAAGTGGACCTTTACGCGTACCGGGGTCAGCGTAGTTTGTGACCGCATGCAGACCGACATCATAATTACGACCACGCAAACGATAGAACGAGTTGAGCCCTCCGATCGTCGTGTGGCGCTCGAGAATGCAGACCGATTTTTCGTAATAGGCCAAGCGAATCCCGGCTGCCAACCCGGACATTCCGGCTCCGATAATAAGAGTGTCGTATTTCACGTTTTTGCTTTCAGTTTTCGCCAGCCACTTCAAATGTCACTTCAAGAGTCAGGCTAACACTATCGTGTTTCTCGTGGGATGAATCGCCCACCTCCACGAGGCAGTTCACATACATTTTCAAAACTTCTCGATAGCAGATTCAATATCGGTGTTCGTGATCTGCATGGTAGTGAACAGCCTGTGGAGTCATGAAACTGACCTTCACGGGCATGACAAGCCTTGAAATGCTCGAAGTCGTGCTCCATCAATTTGTGACTCGTTTTAGCAGTCCGACTGCCAAATGTCCGCCGAATCCGAGTGATGTTTTGAGAAGATATTCGATTGGCTGACGAACTGCATGTCTGCCGGTGACTCGATTCGGGCATTCCGGATCGTGGTGATGGTGGTTTGCCGTGGGTGGGATGATCTGGTCCTTGATGGCACAAACGCTGGTCGCTGCTTCGACCGCTCCGGCTGCTCCCATGAGATGACCGATGGCCCCCTTGATTCCGAATCCAGAAGGTCTGTCTCCGAAGACGAGTTGGATTGCTCGTGCTTCGGTGAGGTCGTTCATGCGGGTCGCTGTCCCGTGGTAGCAAATGGTCGAGACCTGCCGGGGATGGACCTGATTCTTGTCCAGGAGTTTTTGGATCAGTTGCGCCAGAGTCTCACCGGTGGAGTCCACAGCTGTCAATCCTGTCGGATCACAGCCAATCAGGCCGTCAACCCATTCCGCCAGTGGTGCGGCTCCCCGCTCATTCGCCTGATCCCAGTCTTCGAGCACGAGTGCAGCGGCTCCTTCGCCTACCACAAAGCCACCTCGGTGCTGGTCAAACGGCCGGCATGCCTGCGCGGGGTCGTCTTCCGGTTTCGCCAGAACTCCCAGCCGTCTGTACGAGGCTAAAAGCCCGGCATGTAATGAACAATCGGTGCTGCCAGTGATTACGGTCGATGCATCACCGTGTCGAATCAGTTCAGCGGCTCGGATGAGACTGACCATGCCCGTTGCACAAGCGGCGACGGGGCAACTCGCCGGACCTTGCAGCTGAAACTCGTTCGCGACAGCAGTCGAGGGGCTGCTGGGGAAGAGAGCGCTGAGGTCCGGTTCTGCCTGACTCGCCCTGTCCTCATGCAGTTTCGCGAAGAGTTCGTCGGTCGCTCGCAAGTCTGTTTTACTTGTTCCGAAAACGCATCCAGCTGACCGTTGAAACTCAGGAGAAAGCTGAGCCTGTGCAATCGCTTGCCTGGCAGCCATGAGGGCAAATGTCGTACTTCTGGAGTCGTGCAGTCCGGGATTCTTGAGTTCGACACGAGCCCCATAACCTCGCACCCGCGATGGAATCTGTCTCGATTCGATTTCTTCTTCTGTGAGGAAGCGGGCTGCGGAATCCCCCCGCTGAAGTGCATCCCAAGTTGACTCGGTTTCTGTTCCGAGTGGGGTGACCAGTCCGATCCCGGTGACGGCGATCCGAACACGATTCACGTCCGCCTTGCGATGGGAGCGAGTCTTGTTTTCAGGTACGTGAGGCATGTCAGTGGGTGAAGACTTTCAGGGAAGGAATTCACCACAGAAGTATGAAGGTGAGAATTCACGAGAATTTTTGAGAACTGATCCGAAAATTTGAAATTGACCTTTGCATTCTGCCTCGTGACGAGCAGGACGCGAACACTCATTCGAAAAATGCTCTAGCTGCGATTACTGCTGCGACCCACTGCGAAGAGTGCGAGTCCGATCATCGCGACCGTGATGGCAATTTCGACCCATAAGGGACGTACGATGAATCCGCCGCCCGGGGAAGTTTGTACGGGAGCAACAACAGGAGCGGGAGCTTGTGCAAACAGGGACTGGCTCGCAATCATCACGAAGAAGATTGTAGAAAGAGCCAGCATGGTTTTTGTGTGTCGAGACATGGTTGTTTGACAGGTTGTTCTGGATTAGTTTTCAGCCTTGGCGAAAGGTCGAATCAACACGAATTCGTGTTGCTCGGGCCTCTCTCAGAGACTCTTCAAAGAGCACCGAAGGTTTACAAGACCGAAAGTATTGGATGCCGAAGCTTTCGGTAATCGTGGGCTCCCAAGTTGACCGTTTGCCAGCTGTGGGAGCGGGTTTTCATGGCAGCAGCGTAGTCCTGGGTCCAGACTCCGTAAAATGCATATCGTCGCTGCCGGAACTCCCATGTGATGTCATGGTACTCCATTTCTCGGGGCGTGAACACTTCGTAGGCAAAGACGAGCATGCTGCGAAAGTTCTCACCAAAGACTTGCTCCCACTCGAGCAGGCTGTGGATGTCGTCCTGCATGGTCCAGTTTTCCCAGAAGCCTGATTTCTGGGGAAATCGGCGTCCTTTCACATCAACGAGCAGGTTCGTGGAGGATTGCGAGTAGACGACAAAATCCATGGACTTCAGTGATGAGTCCTGATAGAGCGCCCGTTTTGACTCGTCGACAGCGACGTACGGTCTACGCATGAGACGCAAAAAGTTCTCAAACGCAACATCATAATGATTCGACCGTTTTGCCATTTATTAGAATCAGTCCGAAAACCTCTGGGATCGCTGTTTTCTCAACGTTTGAGGGAGCAAATTCAAGCTTCAGGGTCAGTTCTGGGATGTTCCCTGCACAAACTCTGCAATCGTCAGGTAGTCCGATTTCAGAGACTGATACAGTTTTTGATAAATTGGATAGGCCTGATTGTATGTCGCTTTGGCGGTCTCGCAAGGTTTTGTTTGCGTGACGACTCGAATTGTGGCCTGGCAGGCTTCAACAACATCGTTGTAGGCTCCGGTTCCAGCGGTCGCCAGAAGTGCAGCTCCGTAAGCGGGGCCTTCTTCAGCGTTGATGGTGACGACCTCTTGTCCATAAACATCAGCCTGGAGTTGCTTCCAGAACTGGCTCCGCGATCCGCCTCCTGACACCCGGATTTCTTCAACGGGAATCTGCATTTCGCGAATCAACTCAAGGCAGTCCCGCATGGCGAACGTCGCTCCCTCCATGACCGAACGTCCAAGGTGTGACTTTCCATGACGCAGGCTCATCCCGACCCAGGCTCCGCGTGCATTGGGATCGGCATGTGGCGTTCGTTCACCCGTGAGGTAAGGGAGGAAGAAGAGTCCTTCCGAGCCAGCGGGAGCTTGAGCAGCTTGAGTGGTGAGGAGTTCGTATGGGTCAACTCCCATGTCGCGAGCAACTGCAACTTCTGGCTGTCCGAACTGATTACGATACCATTGGAAGCTGCCGCCCGCTGAAAGGACGCAACCCATTACGTGCCATTTGTCGCGGACTGCATGGCAGAAGGTGTGAATGCGACCACCCGCGTCGATTTGGACTTCGTCACTATGAGCGAAGACAACACCGCTGGTCCCCATTGTTGCGGAGACAGCACCTCGACTGACGATTCCGTTGCCGATGGCACTGGCTGCCTGATCTCCGCCACCTCCAACGACCGGGACGCCTGCGGGAAGCCCAAGCTTTGTGGCGGCTGTCGACGTTAACGTTCCACTGACTTCTTCGGACTCATAAACTTTTGGGAGAAGTGCAGAATCGATCTCCAGCTTTGACAGGAGTTCGCTGGACCATTGTCTGGCTTTAACATCAAGGAGAAGCGTTCCGGAAGCGTCGCTCACCTCAGAGGCAAACTCACCGGTGAGGCGGTAGCGGACGTAATCTTTCGGGAGCAGGATCTGTTGGACTTGCTCATAGTGTTGAGGTTCGTGATTGCGTAACCACAAGATTTTGGGGGCTGTGAATCCCGTCAGAGCCGGATTCGCAACCAGCTTGATCAGAGCTTCTCGCCCGCCAGCACGTTCTTCAATTTCAGCACATTCGCGAGCGGTCCGCTGGTCGTTCCATAAGAGGGCACGACGGATCACTTTTCCTTCTTTGTCGAGAAAGACTGAACCGTGCATCTGCCCGCTCAGCCCGATCCCTTTGACCTCCTCGGGGGCGATGTTTCCTCGTTTCAGCACGAGTTGTACTGATTCCACTGAGCCCTTCCACCAGTCTTCCGGGTCTTGCTCAGACCATCCCGGCTGCGGGCTGTAGAGTGGGTATTCGACAGTCGCTGAGGCGAGAATCTCTCCATCCTCACGGACAGCGAGAGTTTTTGTCCCACTGGTACCAATGTCAATTCCGAGGTAAACGCTCATGTTTTTTTGCCGGGATGCAGGAAAGACGCGTATAATTCACTCAATTCTCCACAATGAGCCATTTGTTCACGCCATTTGTGCACTGTGCACACTGTGGAGAAATGAAGTTTAGCGATGACCAACCTGTTCAGCCAAGCAATTCAGCTGATCTCTTGACGATGCTCTCTTGACTGGGCTCTCAGCAAAGATCATTCTGGTTTTTGATTGATACGTCTTCACTCTTTAGTGTGGTGACTCATGAAACAACTGATTCCATTCCGCCGCGCCTCGCTCGTTGGGCTTTCTTTCTTGCTCTTGCTGCTGGTGTGCGTCGTCCCCTCTGCCTCAGCGGAAGGCCAGGCCGAGCAGTTGCGTCGACCGTTTTGGCTGCAAGGACAGCAAATGCGGAAAGCGTTCGCTCAAGCGGTGAAGGATCAGCGTGAACGTGTCGTGACACTCTACTCCGAAGAGGAAGAGGTCGCACTCGGAGCGATCGTTGAATCTGACGGTTGGATCGCGACGAAGGCGAGTCAGATTCAAAAAGCAACGCTGTGCGAGCTCTCAGACGGACGTCGAATCCCGTTCGAATATGTCGGCTTTGACATCGATCTTGATCTCGCATTATTGAAAATTGATGCCAAAGATCTGGAGCCGGTGGACTGGCAAACGGAGGAACCGAAAGTCGGAGAGTGGTTGATCACCACAGATTCCCGGGAACTCCCTGTGGGGGGTGGCGTGATGAGTGTCTCTCGACGGGAAATCCCTAAGTCCGAAGCACGTGGGGTGTTAGGGATTCAGTTGGAGATGGTGGAGGAGGCGATTGTCGAGCAGGTCTTTCCGAACAGTGGAGCAGAGAATGCGGGGCTGATCCCCGGAGATTTCATCGAGAAAGTCGGTGAGACCGAGATTCTCGGACGGCGACATTTGGTCGAAACGATTGCCACATATCGCCCGGGCGACACGATTTTGTTGCGGATTATTCGAGAAGAAAAACCTCTTTCGATTTCAGCAACATTGACTCATCCCTTTGGAGGCTTTCTCTCCAGGATTGCATTTCAGGAACAGATGGGAGGACCGCTCAGTTTTCGCCGTGATGACTTCGAAGCGGTCTATCAGCACGATACCGTGCTTCGACCCGAAGAGTGTGGCGGCCCGGTTGTGACTCTCGCAGGCAAGACAGTCGGAATCAACATTGCCCGTGCAGGTCGGACATCTACGTACGTTCTACCAGCTGATCTGATCGTGAATCGAATTGCAGACCTGAAAACAGGCAAGTTCCCTCCCCCGCTCGTCAAGCAGCCTGAGAGTGAAGAACCTGTTGGCGATGAATCTGCAAGTGATGACTCGACCGGAACCGATGATTCAGGAAGCGATAATTCTGATGAAGAATAAGCGAAGTCAAAGTGCCAGGTTGAGTCACTACGGAGAGGTTGAATACAAATTCTTCACGAGAAACCTGAATCTGCTCTCATGCCAGGCAGGTTCATCTCTGAAGCTCATCTCGCAGTTTTATCTCCTTTGAGCTCTTTCCGAAACTGTTTTATTCTAGAGCAAATCCAAAATATGTCTTAACAGTGCTGTCTCGTGGCATCAGCGTATGGACTTGTGAAAACGTACTTCGCTGACAAGAGAAACGTTGGAAATGTTCTATGGCTGACCGCTTTTATTTTGATGGAGACTGGAGAGACGTGGCAGCCAAGGGTGTCGTCAACTTGACAGGCTCGGAAGCACACCATCTTTCCAAAGTGCTCCGCAAGAAAGTTGATGATCTCGTTGAACTTTTCGACGGTCGAGGCCAGCAGGCGACGGCGAAGTTGATTCGGGTTGGGAAGCGTGATGCCGATCTTGAGCTATTGAATGCCCCACAACCCTGCGTAAAAAAGTTGCCTCGGGTGACTTTGGCAGTCGCACCTCCGAAAGGAGATCGCTTTCGTTGGTTGATCGAAAAAGCGACTGAAATTGGTGTCGCTCATTTCATCCCGCTGCGGACGGAACGCTCGGTTGTTCTCCCCGGAGGGACAAAACTGGAGAAGCTGCATCAGACAATGATCGCTGCCTGTAAACAATCGGGGCGAGACCAGTTCATGGAGATCGCAGCACCGATCGACTTGCAGCATTTGCCAGAGTCTCTCTCTGGAAATGACCAGTTGTACTATGGAGATGTTCCCCGGGAAGACATTGTGACTTCATTGAATGACAAAAATAGTGACGAAAATGGAGTCGTCGTTGTCATCGGTCCAGAGGGAGGTTTGACGGAGGCGGAAATCGACCAACTTCGCGAGTGGGGCGGACAGCCTCTCTCAGTTTCTCCGCACGTTTTACGTATTGAGACAGCCGCCATCGCGGTTGCGAGCCTGCTCGTCTCAAGCTTTTTGCTGCGATCTGACTGAATCAGACCAGCCTCAGAGCGTCTCCTATGCTTCACTTGTCCAGCGATAAGTTCTCACAAGTCCGTACGCTGATGCCAAGAGAGAGAACCTGAGCACCAATTCGGAAGATGCTCTGGAAACGCTAACAACACTCTGGACTCGGGTTGGGCGTCATGAGCTTTGGGGGCTTGTGCAGGTTTTGTTCGGGCGAATTGATGTCGTCGCCTTGACTACGCGTCTCTGTCGCGAAATAATGCCCAGCCATAAATTGGCGCAGTCAATTTAATGCGGTCTTCGTTTTGGCGAAGAGATCCGGTTTCGTGATCGTGTATGATCGACGACATGAAGACGGCTCATCGCAGTCACACAGAGTCGAGTACGCTGCTCTTTGAGCAGGGAAGCGGGAGCATTTCAATGGAGGATACTCAATGGATGTCGTGGGTCGAGGCCCCTTGGTTGCAACGGACAGCGACCTACTCTTCTCTGATCCGATTTTGTGAGCGACTTGTTCAGGTCGATCTCCTCCCCGAACTCGTCACCGAGATTGCAGCGGAGTTCGGTGTCCCTCGCTGTTCGTTGGTCGCTCGAAACCGGAGTTGGGAGACAATCGTCTCTCGTGGCGAGCCTTTGGCATCGTTGCCCGGGGCTTTGCTCGCCGATGTCGTCGACAAAGATGCTGCTGTCTGGACGACGTCTGCGGACGACAGCCCTGTGATGCTTTTGCCGACCGCTTCATCGGCCCAACATGTCCTCGTTCTATCGGGGCCGCGCCTCGATGCCTCTCAGCTGACAGAAGGTTTGGGTGTGGGGCGAGTGGTCGGTCAGCGACTGAACCAGCTCAATCGAGTCGCCAAAGCGGAACGCCATGTCGACCGCATGAGAACAATGATCGGTTTGGCGCACTCTTTCGCTGGGGAGAAAGATACGCAAACTCTTTTGGAACGGATCGCTGAAGAGGCCTGCAGGCTCTTAAAAACAGACCGTGCGAGTATCTTCATCTGGGACAAGGAACAAAAACTTCTCATCGCCTGTCCGGCGTTGGGTGTTGAGGGAGGCAAGCTCTTTCTGCCGGACAATAAGGGAATTGTCGGCGATACCATTCATGGTGCGAAACCGATCGTTGTCGATGATGCCTACACCGATCGGCGCTTCGACCAAACGGTCGATAAAAAAAGTGGCTACACCACACGAAACCTGCTTTGTGTTCCGCTCTTTGATGCAGATGGTGAGTGCATCGGAGCCTTTGAGCTCATCAATAAGCTGGATGGCGATTTTAACGATGATGACCTGAATTCGCTGCAGGATTTTGGTGTGCAAACTTCGATTGCCATTAAGAATACTCTGGAGTTGGAAAATCTGGTTCGCAGCAATCAGAACCTCACCGAGAGAGTCTCGACCGGTGTTGCAATTATCGGTGAGAGTGAGTCGATCAACGCTCTCCGTGGAACGATTGAACGACTCGCTGCGACTGATTTGCCAGTTTTGGTACTTGGAGAAAGTGGAACGGGAAAAGAAGTTGCTGCTCAGGCTCTGCATCATCAAGGACCGCGCGCGGCCCGACCTTTCGTCGCTGTGAACTGTGCAGCTTTGACAGAAACGCTTCTCGAAAGTGAGCTGTTCGGCCATGAAAAGGGAGCGTTCACCGATGCTCAGTCGACTCATGTTGGAAAGTTTGAACTCGCCGAGGGGGGGACGTTATTTCTTGACGAAATCGGAGATATGAGTGTTGGCGGGCAAGCGAAGTTACTGAGAGTTCTGGAGCAGAAAGTGATCACCCGCGTTGGGGGGACACAGTCGATTCCTGTCAATGTTCGCGTGTTGGCAGCGACGAATGCGAATCTGGTGGAAAGTGTTCGTGAGAAACAATTTCGGCAGGATTTGTACTATCGTCTAAGTGTTGTGACGATCGAACTTCCCGCACTGCGTGATCGTCCAGAAGATATCGTTCCGCTGGCGAATTTCTTTCTCAAACGATTCTGTGCAGACGCGAATCGTAAACCGCTACCGATCTCTTCCGATGCTGAGAAGCGATTGCAGATGCACGGTTGGCCTGGCAATGTGCGCGAATTACGGAATCTGATGGAGCGTGTCGCCTTCCTCTCTGCAGGAGATCGCGTCGAGGCTGAAGACCTTGCGTTTATTCTCAGCCCACAACGTGATGCATTCGACGATCTTTCTGATGGGATCGGGCTTGCTGAAGCGACAAACAAATTTCAGCGTGAGTACATCAAGCGAGCCGTCAAACGGATGCAGGGGAACATGAGCGACGCTGCGGAATTCCTCGACCTGCATCGCTCGAATCTGTACCGGAAAATGCGTCAGCTCGGAATGGAAGTTGATGACGTCAAACCGTAAGACTTGACTTGGGTGTTTGGCAGCTTGATAAGTTTCGGAATCGTTTCACAAAAAAAGCGTTGAAGAAACCTTGTGGTTTCTTCAACGCTTATCGTTCAGGCAGGCTGCAGGAGTCTTGCCCAAAAATGCTCTGTTGGAAGACGCTCTACTTGAGTTCTTTGATCATGACTTCGCGGAACTGGACGGCGTCGTTGTGGCCTGCGAATCCGAAGTAACCTTCTTTCAGGTTTTTGCCTGGATGCGTGTCGACCTTTGGGTCTTTATTTTTGTGCATGTAGTCCGTGATTTTACTCAGGTCTGTTTTCAGGATGATGTTACCATTCAACTCGACTGTGATTTCTGGACCAACAACTGTCACTTCCTGATAGTTCCATTCACCAGGCTCGTACAAGTAGCCACGAAACGCAGGTGCCATTCCGTATGCAGACCCGTGATATTGTCGTGGATCGAGCTTGGCGTACTTGGGGTGTTCTGAATCGAGAACCTGAAGTTCTGTCATGCCATCGAAGGCTGGGTTCCCTTTACCTGGGTAGCGAATGGCGAGTCCATTGTTGCCTCCGGGTGGAACTTTGAACTGCACGCTCGCCACGAAGTCGGCGTACTTCTTGTCGGTATGCAGAGTGCCACCTTTGCCTTCTTTACAGCGAATGCTGCCGTCGACAACTTCATAGTTCTCGGTCGGGCCGCTCCAGCCTTTCAGGTCTTTTCCGTTGAAGATGCTCTCGAAACCTTCTGCACGTTCTTCTGCGAGAATTTTCACAGCTTCCTTTGGAGTGAATTCTTTAATGGCAATGTTTCGCCACTGAATTTCACCACCGTGTGTTTGCAATTGAATCTGTCCACTCGCTCTCAGTGGAACTTTGCGTTCTTTATCCCAGTAGTTTTCCATGATGGCGTTGTCGACAACTTTTTCGCCGTTGAGCCAAACTGTTGTGCGGGCACCGATTTGACGAATTTTGAACTGGTTCCATTCTCCGAATGGTTTATCCATCACCTTTGTGGGGAATTTTCCAGGTGCTCCGGCGCTGTTGTTCCACAGTGCTCCTGAGCCTTTGTCGGAACCGTGTTTGAATGCAGGTTCATGGGTGTGGTCCCAAATTTGAACTTGCGGAGTGTTTTTCAGATAGATTCCGCTATCTGCAGTCGGGACAGTTTTGTAATCGATGAGTAATTCGTAGTCCCGGAAGGAATCGTCGGTGGTCAGGTAGGCTCCATGGCCATCGTTGACGATCGCTCCATCTTCCACTTTCCAGTGTTCAGAAATTGACTGATTCCACTCTTTCATCTTGGCAGCTCTGTCTTCTTCAGACATGGCAGCCAGTTGATCTGGATTGAAGTGTGGCATTCCGTGCCAACCTGTGAGGTCTTTTCCATTGAAAAGAGAACGGTAGCCTTCCGGAGCTTCGTTCTCTGCCGCTGCAAATGAGCAAAGGCAGGTCAGTGTGAGTAAACAGGCAGTAACGCGCAAGGTTCTTCCCCTTCAGGTCTTGGTAGTTGTCGCAATCCGATCGATCACAACGAAATTGGTATGGGTGTCTGTGATGGAACGGTCTCTGTCATCGTACTCTGTTCGATGTGGACACGCTTTGTCGACTTCGAAATATTTCAGCACGGCATCGGAAATTCATGATGAGAATCGAGTCTCTAAAAAGCGTATCGAACTGTTTCACGGTTTGCGAACCAAATTGAGGCAGATTGCTATTGTCCTAATTCCAGAAACTGGCATATTCTGCCGATTCAACAAATTGAAGTGGCGTTTTGCGAACGATCGCAATCGAGAGGAGTCAAACCCGTTGCTCCTTCCACTTCTTAATCCGTGACGAAAATCAACGAATTCTCGGTGATGGAAGTCACAGCCCCGAAACGGGAGTGTCCTGCCGGATGACAGGGATGGATGGCAGAACACGTGCACCGCATGGAGGTTAAGCACATGGGCAAATTAGGTAGCTCGCTTTTAACATTTCTGTTTTCCGTACCGGTAACAGCCGTCGGATTCATGGCGATTTTCGGAGTTCCACAAATGACTCCGCTGAGCGCATCACCAAGCGATGATATTGTGATTCGCGATCCATACGATCAAAATCCGTGGGGAGATCAACAGTCTGCCGGGCAGCAAACGCCTCAAGGACAACTTCAGGATGCGCCTTCGCATCATTCTGTACCTGCGTCTGTACCAGCAAATGGAAATGCATCTGCTCCTCCTTGGGGGCAGCAAAATGGAATGCAACAACAGCAGCAGATCCATACTCCAGATACCGCTCCTCAGAGAACGCTTCCGCCAGCACATTCACTGGGGAATCGGATGGTCGAGAACGCAACTCCACCGGTCTCGATTGGGAGTCCTCAGCAGTTTCCAAATCAACCAGTCAACGCCGGGAATCTCCGGACGTCAAACACCCAGGCAGGTTCGGTTTCGCATAACCCGTTTAACGAGATGAATTCAAGCCGACCCAGCAACACAACTGAGACTTCAGCTCAGTTGCTGACTTGGCATCAGGCCTCCGCTCGTTTAGCGGAACTCGGAATCCAGAAGTATCACCTTGAACGTGGCGGGCAAGAGGGTAACTTTTTGTTTGTGTGCCTGTATCGACCAGCCGATTCTCCGCAGGTGACTCACCGCTTTGAAGCAGAAGGGAACGATCCGCTCGTCGCCACGAATCAGGTGATCAGCCAGATCGACAACTGGATTCGAAAGAATTACCAAGCCAATAATTCCATTTCTGGTGCACGTTTTTAAGAGCGGTGATTCGTGAATTGAACACGATGTACTCACCCGATAGATATTGAAAATTTCTAACAGCCCTGTTTCACCATGATGTGAAAACCGTTGTGGCTCACTCGGTTTTAATCACTGAGTCAGGTTTTGTTAGCGTGAATGATTCCAATGTTGACGAAGCAAACAACGCAATTTGGCAATCCCTCAGGAACGTGCCAAGTTGCGTTGTCACGTTTGGGGAAAGTTGAATCTGGCTGGAAATGGCGTTTCCGAATTCGACGTGCCGCTGAACTGATCGCGAACACCTCTCAGGAATCGGCTACAACACGCTCACCGAAAATGGCTCGTCTGGAAGCTGCACTTTTCGTTGCAGAGCGGGCTCTTTCGCTTCGCAAGCTGACGCAAGTGGCAACTCTGGCAGATGTGAAAGAAGCGGCGTCACTGATCGAGCAACTCAATGCCAACTACGATGCCGATGGCTCAGCCTTTCGCATTGAACGCGTCGCGGTGGGGTATAAAATGTTTACGCTTCCGCGACTCTCAAAATGGTTGGACCGTATCCACGACCGCCAGTCATACATGAAACTCTCTCCGCCAGCGATGGAAACTCTCTCGATAATTGCTTATCGACAACCATGTACCCGGGCAGATGTGGAATCGATTCGAGGTGTTCAGGCCTCGGAAATGATCAAACAACTGATGGAAAAAAGTCTCGTCCGGATCGTTGGCGAAGACGACTCTCTGGGCCGACCCTATCTGTACGGGACAACAAAGCTGTTCCTGGAAACCTTCGGTTTGACCAATTTGAATCAACTTCCAATGGCAGACCAGTTGAGCAAACAACCGGAAACAGAGCAGGACGCCGATCTTACAGAAGACGAACAGCCAGACCAACAAGCCGCGTAGCTCACGATTCAGTCTTTCGGGCATAAGCCCAAGAAATGCTGGTTACCCTTTAGGGTTCCGTGTTCGACATGCCTGATTTCATGAGAATTCCGGTGAATGTCGAAAGATGGACTGGCCCGTTCAGCAAGCTGACTGCAGCGCTACTTGATTGTTAGTTCTGCTCGGTAAAAAGGAGTCGCAAATTTCAACGGAGAATTGGATTGGGAGATTTTTTCGTCAACCGTTTCTGGGTTATGCATCCAGCAAAGGCGTACTTCGTAGCGTCCAGGTTTCTCAGGGAACCTACAGTAAATTCCGTCCAGCCCGTTCCCTTTACGCGACTCCCATTCTCTTTTTCCCTTGCTGATTCTATTCTCATCATCAGGCAAGCCGAGAAGCTTTGATTTTCGAATCAACGGGTCTCCGGTATCAGGATCAGACTCAAGCAGAAGCATGCTGATGGTGGACCACTTTCTCGCTTCAGTAGTTACTTTGAGATAGCTCGCAGAAACGAGATATTCCTTTCCACCGGTAAGGATTATTTCTTCCTCTGCGGGATCTCGACCATCGATTTTGAAGGAGAGTTGTTCCAAGGTTTCATCGTGCAATTCAGGCAAAATCTGCGGGAGTGCTGCATCTTTGGAGCAACCGGGGAATAGCATGCCCGGAATCAAGATGCAGGTGAGGTTCAACACCCATTTTTGAATAGAGGTAGAAAAGTCAGTCATGGCGGAAGCATTCTGTTTCACAAGGAAGAGAGTCTCTTGTTGCTTCTGGTTTCGATTGAACTTTGTTCTGTGCAATGTTGTTTCTGTTAGAAAATCTGGGTGTTCGATTCCCCTCCTGAACGCGTCCCGAGTGCCCGCCAGACAGATTCGCTAACGTTTTCACTTGTGAATCGTACGGCACCATCCCCAAACAAAACGTTCACTCCACCACTGTGCAAACTACTCGCAGATTGTGCAGAGTACTTCAAGCTTTGCCCTTCAGGGTCAGGAACTCCGTTGTAGCAACTGTTCTGATTTGGTGTCAAAATGTGGTTGTAATTGAACCCACTGCACCCAAATGCAAAAGGTGTGCAAATCACTTGATTCCATGGGCCACCAAACCAAACTGGAGACTTGCGGCATGCCTCAGCAAACTCGTCTAATTGCCCTTCTCCACGAAAAGGATCTGTGGTTGCCATTCTTCGAAGGCGTTGGTCTTGCGTTGGCTTGAACGTCCCGGAAGCTGGGATCCCCTGCTCTTTGAACCCCCGGTGAAGTAGTCGTTCACTCAACGCAGCAGTCTGCGAAAGGCCGTCTCGAACGTCTGCTGGCCTGATTCCACCTCCATCCAGCCCCAAAAAACCATCACCATTTGGTTCTCCCCAGCCTGTTCTCATGTTCATGCGATAGTTGAGGGCCCGATTTCTCGCGATGGATTGAGCAGGGTCTGATGGACAAGAGTACACAGGGAACGAGATTCCCGGATAGTTATCTTCGGACCCAACTCCCTCGAGAGATGCCCCCAAGACCATTCCACTACCATTTTCAATCAGTTCCCATGCATTACGCTGCTCTAAGTATGGGAGGAGATCATAATTATAGCGAAAGCCGGGGAAGACTTTTTTCTCTTCCTGGAAACTGTGCATTGCAAGACCAATCTGGCGCAGATTGTTAGCGCATTGCATTCTCCGGGAAGTCGAACGAACTTGCTGCACTGCCGGAACTAGGATCGCCAGCAACAGGCCAAGCACTGCGATGCAGACGAGCATTTCAACGATCGTGAAACCGCCTCGCAATCTTGCCGATAATAGTTTGCGTCTTAACATTGAATCGACCGTAGACGCGTTATCTGGAACAGGGCAAACACCGTTCCTTTTTATTGAGGAGCGGGGCTGTAAATATGATTGTACCTTTGGTAGGCCGGGAGATATTACCTTTGTCTTCATCAGGAGATTCAATGGATGCTGATTCTTCAGCAGCGAGGTGAGTTTGTTCGCCAAAAGTGCCACTCGCAAAACGAATGCGACGACAAAAAAACAAAGTGGGTTTCGCTCAATTAAAATTAATCGGCGAGGGGAGGCAGCTTATTCATTTGAGAGGGCCACTTTTAAGAAGAGAGTTAACATGATGCATTTGCATTTCAGGATGCGAGATTAAAATGACAAAGTCAATAGTAAATTGAAATGACGTACACAAGACCCTGTTTGAACTCAGGTTACTCTGTTGACGTTGCTGGCTCCCCCCTCTCTTCAGGATTCTCTGTTCAACATTCCTGATTCCATGAGAATTCCGGTGAATGTCGAATCATGAACATATTGAACACGGAATTTCGAGTGACGAAGTGGTGAGTTGAGGCAGTCGGTTGGCTGTGGGGGGGCGATCTATTCTGAATTTGGCGATTTCTTCTCATACTGGTCGCCGTCAACTATACTGAGGGGCGAGTGATGAATCGGGGCGTCACAACGCGCTTTGCTTCAGCCTGTTCCACATTCATAGTCAGCCCAGTTGAGAAAACGTCCTCTATGCCTGTTCTTAATCAAAGCCAGTTATTCGAGCTCGCAAATCGGATTCTTTGTGGTGCAGGGATTCCACCAGAAGACGCGAAAATTGTGGCTCAGGAACTTTCCGATGCCAATATTGTCGGTCACGACAGCCACGGTGTCATGCGTTTGATGCAATACATTGACTTTGTACGCGATGGGCATGTGAAACCGAACGGAGAGTTCGAAATCGTGAAGCAGGGTGGAGCGTTTGCGATTATCGATGGGCACTTCAACTTCGGGCAGGTGACGGCTCGCAAAGGTCTGGCCTTGGGAATTGAAATCGCCCGGACCGCTGGGACAGCGACTGTGATGATGCGGAACTGCAATCACATTGGTCGGTTAGGAGCGTATACTCACGATGCTGCCGAGGAAGGCTTCGCTGCGATGATGTCCGTGAATGCTCCCGGACCTGGAGGGGTCGCTCCCTTTGGAGGGATGGAACGCCGCCTCGGGACAAACCCGATCAGCATGTCTGCACCATCGCTCAATGGGCATTTGGTTCTGGACATGACCACCAGTGCGACTGCCGAAGGAAAGCTGCGCGTCGCAAAACAATCTGGGCAATCGGTTCCAGAAGGGATGATCATCGACGGGCATGGAAATCCTTCAACCGATCCAAATGCATACTACGACAAACCTTTCGGTTCGATCCTGCCACTGGGTGGACCGCTCCTCGGACACAAAGGTTCGGGACTGTCGGTCATGGTCGATGTCTTCTGCGGGATGCTCTCGGGAAGCGGCGTCTGCCGAACGGATCTTCCTCGCGGTGCGAATGGTGTCTGGTTGTACTTGATCGATGTGGAACAGTTCTTGTCTCAAGATGAATACGATCAATGGATGAGTCAATATGTCAGCCACATTAAAGATTGCCCCAGACTCCCCGGCGTAGATGAAATCTTACTTCCCGGAGAAATCGAAGAGCGTCGCAAGGTCGAACGTCAGGCGAATGGTGTCAATATTCCAGATGAAACTTGGCGTCAGTTGAAAGAACTTGCTGCAACCTTGAATGTATCGCTCACGGCATTCCCTGATTAAGCAAGCTGCCGACTTCGATGATTCAGAAACCGGCTGCGCTCCAGAGCTGTTTGCTCTATCGTGCGCCGCTGAGGAACGCGCTTCACTCATAAAATTGCTGTTCCAGTGAGACTCCTGCGCCTGCTGGACTGCAAGTTCTCCCTGTTCGGGATGGTGGCTGTTTGTTCCGGGGGCTGCTCAGGCTGATCGCTTGATTGACCGGCAGTCTATTCGTTCTGGTCTCTCTTCGCTGAAGACTTGCAGATGACTGAACGTTTTTGCAGGTCTTTCTTTTTCACTCGGCGGGTCTCGACCGTCCGGGCCTCGATCATTTTCGAAAATCTATCTTTTCGTTGAGTTCTCTTTCAGATTTCTTTGGTGGCTGTTCTTTGGTGGAAGGTTGTGAAGCAGCTTGATTGAGAGCCGCTCATCTTTCGCTAAAAACTGCTCTGAAATTCACGTTTCTCTAGGGTTTTGGGCCCTTTTTGGGGATTGGCACGCAGTTCGCTCTTGTTGTCACTATGGCTGACGATGAATCAATCAACATCAAAGATAAGGGGAATCACAATGGTGACTCGCGAAGAACTGACAGGGAAATGGGAACAGGTCCAAGGAGAGTTGATCGAAAAATGGGGCGAGTTATCTGGAGATACACTCGACCAATTTCGTGGAAACACCGAGCAGCTGGTTGGGCTGATTCATGAAAAGACAGGCGTCGCGAAAGAAGAAGTTCAGAAGTACGTGGACAGCACGATTCAGAACATCTACGGCGCCTATGAAGGTGTGAGCGAGCAAATGGAAGTGCAACTCGACCATGCCAAAGATTTGGTGAGACGCAAGCCTATGGAATCGCTGGGCGTGGCACTCGGGGCTGGAGTCGTCACCGGACTTCTTGTTGGTTTGATTCTCTATCCTCGTCGGTAGTGTTTCGCCAAGGTTCTCAGGACTGCCCAGAACAGACGTTGTAATGGCCTCTCGGAGTCAGAGGCAAATTCAAGTTTCCGGGTGAGGTCTGAAACACGCTTCACGTGACAATACAACTTTAAAGGCAGGAGGAAGCAAGATGAATGGCTTTGATAAACAAGCGAATCCGACAGGTGTTCCGTTTCGCGGGACAGGAAAAGCAACCGATTTTCGCGATGTACAAGATTATCAGGAAGACCCGAATGTGAGTGGTTACGTCACAGAATTTTCGAAAGAGAATCCGCTCACCTCAGTTTTGTCAGTCTTTGGATTTGGCCTGATCGTGGGGGCTGGTGTTGCAGCAACTGTGATCTCTTCAAGGGAAAAGCAGATGTCAAATCACCATGCGTTTGGAGACTTCAGCAACATGCTTGGTGATTCGATGGCAAAGGTTGTCCCCGAGAAAATGCGAGGGGCATTCCACAGAAGCTAGCATTTTCAATGCTTCTCGGGCCCTTGAAGTACGTATTCGCAAGTCCACACGCTGATGCCACGAGACAGAACAGTTATGGCGGATTTTAGATTTGCTTTAGAGGGTCTTTCGAATTGGTGTTCAGGTTTCGCCTCGTGGCGAACATCAATTTCATGAGAGGAACGCAATGAAAGAAACGCGTTCTTCACGAGGAGGCGGTAAAGCAAACTGCTCTACTCAAAGTTTGTTCGAGCCCAACAAACAATTCTGTATTTGACTGGATTGATGATGCCTAGGAATGAAATTCAATGTGCGGAGGATGCTTGCCGGATTCGTGATCGAATGGGCCGCATTCGAAATCAAATGGATCGCGAGGTTCAGGGAATAAAAAAAGGAGCAGGGAATCTGCTCAGCATCCATCACCAGGTGAGATCACATCCTTGGATGGGAATCGGAGCTGCAGCCCTGATTGGATTTTTTATCGTTCCTGCGCGGAAGAAGCGACAAGAGATTCAGCTCGATGAGCAAACAGTTCAGAAGCTCATTGAACGTGGTGACATTCGAGTTGAAGCACACCGAAAACAGAAGAAATCATGGGTTCGTTCCGCAACGACCTTGGCGACCAATGCAGCCCTTCGAGCAGCCCTTGCCTACGCTGGGCAACAATTTGGGAAAGTTTCCAGCGTGATGGCAGCGGACAATAGACCGTCAGCGAACGAAGTTGAAGTCAACTGATTGAGCATTGCAATGAGCCCCCGATGGTCGAACGCAAGATGAGATGAAAAATGATAGGAAACGGAAAAACAAAATCGTTGACTTCACCTGAGATGCGAGAAGCTTCAGGCGAGAAAGGCTCGAAGACATCCTTTAAGCAAGAGGTGAATCGATGGAAAACGTGGGTACAAGACAATCCAGTAATCGCCCTGAGCGGAGCGATCGTGTGTGGAATGGCTCTCGGATGGGTGATCAAGAGAAAAGCGTAAAGCCGGAGGAGGGGCATGCCCCGCGTGAGCACGTGAGTAAAAATCTCAGGGGGTTAGTCGGCGATGCCATCAAGCTCGTTGATCTTCAGTTGCAACTTTTCACGGTGGATATTCAGGACTTTTGGAGCCAAGCCAAGATCGGCCTTGCTCTCGTCGTTTTCGCGAGCCTTACACTGATTTGCGGCTTGATGGTTTTGTTTTTCGGGCTCAGTGCTTTCCTGGAGAGTCAGCTCAACTGGTCGGAGCATGCAGCCTTTTTCACCGTCGGGATTTCGGGAATCGCGGTTGCGGCAGGACTGCTTTATTGGGCAGCGAAACGGATTACTTATTCGGCAGAAAAACTGACCCGTTCAAAAGAAGAACTATCAAAGAACCTGAGTTGGTTTCGAGACGCTTTCTCAGATGGTGATTAATGTCTTCGTTCACGAACAACTTCATGACGCAAACTTCTTGACGCAATCGAGGCTGATTTTCAAAACCTTTAGCACCTTTCTCTGCGTGTGAGCTTTCTCTACGTATGAGGCTGTGCAGAACTTTTACGCAACATGTTTTCAAATAGG
This sequence comes from Thalassoglobus polymorphus, assembly GCF_007744255.1. Lineage (GTDB taxonomy): Bacteria > Planctomycetota > Planctomycetia > Planctomycetales > Planctomycetaceae > Thalassoglobus > Thalassoglobus polymorphus. Next base: position 5,909,168 of record NZ_CP036267.1, read on the forward strand.
GATCAATCCAATGAGTCAATCTGAATCTCAAACTGCCCCACTCGAACAGTACATGCCACGAAGAACAGCTGGCAAATCCTCTTCACGCCAACTCAATCCTGTTGAGGATGTCCAAGAGTATGTCGTCAAGTTCGCCAAGCAGCAGCCTCAGACAGCTGCTCTGTGGTGCTTCGGGATTGGCTTTCTTGTGGGCTGGAAGCTGAAGCCCTGGTAAGATTTTTCGCTCGAAATTTCCTGATGAAGCCCTGGCAAGACGACTGGAGTCGTCGTGGTTCATTTCACCTTCGATGAGATATCCAGTTTATGTCAGGGCTGAAATCTGAACTCCGTTTTCCGTGAGCATGATTACTTTACTGGTCCTGTTCTCACTTGAATGAATTTCATGAACACCTCAAGCAAGGTTGTTGACCCCACAAGCAAACCCTTAGCGGGGCGGACAGCGAGCGGATCGGATGATTCGGATTCGCAGCTCTCTCCAGTTGAAAAGCTCTCCTCACACGTTGATACACCTGCGAGCGAAATCACGGGTAACCAAAAGGAAGAGTCAGCCACAGTACGCACGTCGAGTCAATCTGCCAAGAGCGATGCTGCGGAGAGTGACGAAAGTCAGTCCCGAAAAACGTTGAGGAGATTTGTCCGCTTCGAACAGCGGGAGTCTGTGGCATTGATGATTCTTGCCGGGCTGGCAGTGCTTTATACACTCTTTTTGACGCGAGCGATTGCGCTTCCTATTACTTTCGCATTGCTCATTGCATTCACGTTGCGTCCCATTGTCCGTGCAATGAAACGGCGGAACATTCCCAACACCGTTGGGGCGTTGTTCATCGTTTTCATATTGGTATTGTTCAGCTTAGTCACAATCTTTCGTGTACTTGAACCTGCTCAGCAATGGTCGGCGGATGCGCCTCAAAACATCAAGCTTCTCAAAGAGAAACTTCAGCCGTTGCGAGAAAAGTTCGGCGGGATCTCCAAGTCTTCTGAAGTGATCCAAGATGCAACAAATGGCGGGACCGTCGAGCCGATCTCCGTTCAAATCAAGCAGTCGTCGCTTTCGAGTAACTTGGCGATCATGAGTACAACAGGAAACATCATCGGTAGTATGGTGCTGGTCCTGACGTTGACGTTCTTCTTCCTGGCCTACGGAGACGACCTGACAAACAGCGCGCTCCATCTGATGTCGACTTATTCAGAGAAGAAAAGAGCGGTCGAGCTGATTCACGGTGTCGAGCGGGGAATTGCTTCTTATCTGCTCACGGTGACTGTGATTAATTTTCTGTTGGGAGTTGCCGTCGCAAGTTCGATGTTTGTTTGTGGTGTCCCAAACCCGATGCTCTGGGGATTTATGGCGTTCAGTTTTAATTATATTCCGATCCTGGGAGCTCTCGCAGGAGGAGCAATCTTGCTTGCAGTCAGCTTCCTCGCCTTCGACTCGCTGCTCTATGCGTTTGTTCCACCAATGGTCTTTCTTACGTTGACCACCCTTGAGGGGAATTTTATCACCCCATCGATCCTGGGACGGAGAATGAAACTAAACCCGATCCTTGTTTTCCTCGCTCTGATTTTTTGGGGATGGGCCTGGGGACTCGGCGGAGCCATTCTAGCAGTCCCATTGCTCGCAATTACGAAAATAGCCTGCGAAGGTTTCGAACGAACTCTCCCGATCGCGATCATGATTGGTGACACTCGAGAACGTGGTGATCCCGAGTGATTGAGGTCACAACCGGTTTGGCTTGTAATGGCTCGCAATGGTTCGAAAGCCTTGGCCAGTCGGGTCACGCTGCCGAGCGGCTTGGTTGAGCGGAGACCAGCACGATTGAGAGTTCTATTGTGCGATCGTCTAAGTTGCGAAGCCCGCGACGGGCACTCACGCGGACACCATATGTTTGAAGCAAACTGAATTCGACCTGAACGTCTGAGTCCGAGCTTTCACACCAGCCTTCCGGGACAGACTGGAAAGCGGGAGAGACCGGAAGGTGACAATGGCGAATACGTTCTCCTGCTAGAAAGTGGACAGAGAGAGTTCCTTCGAGCCGTTCGGTCCCGTCGATAAGTCGAAACCGTTGCCAGGATTGAAGGATTTCCTCAGCTGCTGTTTCACTTTCCTCATCGCACGCTTGCAAGTTCTCTGGCGTTTCAGAAATCGTAGGGGAAACCAACACTGGCTCTGGCTCCTGAGATTCAGAGTCGTTCACAAATGCTGCTGTTAGAGGAATTACACACAACACGATCCCAAACATGGCTGCACTGATTCCCATGCTGAGCGGAGTTTCAAAAGAAATCAAACTGGCGGTGAACAGGCACGCCAGAATGCTCCCCAAGATTAGAGAAGCGAGAGCCCTGGGATTTTGCTTTCGACAAAAAGTGATTCCAAACACCGTTAGGACCAGAAACGGGATCGCTCCCAGGAAACTGACCGGCACGGAGGAGTCGACAATTTTGAGGAAAACGTCTGCTAAGACGCACGCAATGAGCAGGCCCAACAGCCAGCCAGGCCAGGCAGTGAGCACTTTTTGTTCTTGAATTCGCAAGGGAGTCCTTTCCCAGAAGTTTTGATGTCTCCCCGGAATATGTCGAAAAACCGAGAATAGGACAATGTCTGTTCTGAAAAGCTTGAAAAACGAACAGAACCGGCCACTTTCGGTGACCGGCTCTGTTCGTTTTGCGTCGATTTGACTCGTGAATTCGAGGTCGTTCGCTCCGTTTACCTGGCTCGTGCTGGTGTCGGTGAAAGATGATTTTGTTTGATGACTTCCTGAGTTGGAGGATCGCAGCTGATTGAGCATTGATTCCAGTCACATTCATCCTGTGTATCAACAAAAACCGACCCAGTCGTGATCGACTTGAATCCACAGTACCCTCCGAACCGTTTACGGGCACTGAATCCGGAGTAGCAATAACTTTGATTTAAGGAGCCAAACGCGTCTCCAACATCATTCAATTCTTGAGTCACAGCGTGTTGCACTTCGCTGAGGCCAACAATCATTCCGATAACCAGCAAGGTTGCTATGAGAATGAGTTCCGCCGAGACGATAAAGCCGGTTTCATCGTTGAAGAGTGTCAGTAAAAGCATGGCATGTTTCCCTAAGTTATCTTTAAAGTGAGACAGTGAATTCAGCTCGAATCGCCAGACTCCCTGGTTGAGACCATCCTGAAGCGTCTTCGTGAGCTTGTTACAAGTCGATTAGTTTGCTCTACCGTGTGCCCGTCTAAAGCGAGATCGCGACTTCATAGACTGAAGTCACGAAGCCGAGAGCGATAGCATTTTTGAAAGAGTGTTCGGATTCTGTCTCGTGAAGTTCAGTCTTTCCTCGACCAAAAAATTTCTTTACGGACTTGAAAGCACGAACGTTCTCTGGTGTTTCAGAGATGAGAGATTCAGTCAGTCAGGTTGCGTTTCCAACTGACTGAATCAGCTCATCACAGGGAACTGAAGAGAGCGGGCGACCTGGGATCAGCAGGTCAGGGAACAGTGCTCTCTCAGTTGCGTTGTATTGATTACGGCCTTGGCGGCCATGTTTATCGTTACTGCTTGTGTAATCGTGGCAATACGCACAGCCCGTGCCAGTTGTAGAATTCGCACAATCGCTGTAATCGGACTTTTTCTGTAAGCGTTGTTCTACAATGGACTTACGCATGGGTGAGCGTGTTGGAAGCGATCATTGACACATCAGAGATGGCTGAATACCGCCTGAAGGTTGAACGGAATGTCTTTATCGATGTTCAATAGTTTGAACATCTCTTGAGCGTCAAAGTTCCCTGACGTATCGGATTCGCCGAATTGATGTTCGGGTTCTGTCTCGTTGAGTACCACGTTTCTTGAGAAGACCGTTTCTTTACGTTCACAGGCAAGCATGAATCTGCTCTTGGGAGGCTGAAGAAGAAAAGAGTCACTTCCTGATGGCTCAACTCGACCTATAGTTTTCTCGAGAGTCGAGAGAGTGTTCACGTCAGAGCAAATGGCTCGATAGAGCAGTTTTGAAAAAGATGAACGAGAAAGCGAATGCGATGAAGTGTCAGAGTTGTGGTGGCCCCTTAAACGAAACAGCTGGCCGTGGACGGTTGGTCTGCACATATTGTGGAACGCTGAACGTTCCGAAAGCGGGCAGACTCTCTGCGGATCGCATCACACTGCTCGAAGAGTTCAGCGACCATCGATGCCCCAGTTGCGAGCAGCAACTCTCCAGAGCGATGGCTGACGAGGCATTCGTTGAGAGCTGTTCGAGTTGTCAGGGGATTCTTTTCGAAAGAGACGTCTTTATGTCTGTCGCTTGGGATCGGCGAGGACAGTTTCAGGGAGCCGAAGAGACGCCGATTCCTATCGATCCAGCAGAACTCAAAGAACGTCGTGACTGCCCGAAGTGCCAGCAGTCGATGGAAACACACCCCTATTATGGCCCCGGAAATGCAGTCATCGATTCGTGTCACCGCTGTCATCTCGTCTGGCTCGATGTTGGCGAGCTCACCGCTATCGAGCGTGCCCCCGGCCAGCGCCAGCTTCGTAGTTGATTGATTCGCTTCCAGCCTGCCGGGTTTTACCTGGCATCCGAAAGCAAATAGGAAACCGCCCCTGCGAAAATGGAAAGCTGGGTGCTATGCTGCTTCGTTGAGAGCTTGGATTCGGCCTTCGCTCAGGCGGACGATGCGTTGTGCCTGCTGTGCGATGTTGTCATCGTGAGTCACCATGACAATAGTCAGCTTCCGCTCATCATTGAGTTTGTGAAGCAGTGTCATGATTTCCCCACCAGTGTGACTGTCGAGGTTACCGGTCGGTTCATCTGCCAGCAGGATGCTGGGATCACCGATCAGAGCGCGAGCGATGGCGGCTCGCTGCATTTCTCCCCCGGAAAGTTCAGAGGGTTTGTGACTGAGCCGATGGTCGAGTCCCACCTGTTTGGTGATTTCGATGGCCTTCTCTTTGAATTCGTTTTTCCGCTTCCAGTACTCCCAGGTTGAGTGACGAATCATCAGCGGTGAGAGAACATTTTCGAGCAGCGTCAATTCTGGCAACAGGTGATAGAACTGGAAAACGAAGCCGAAAACGTGGTTGCGGAGTTGATCGCGAGTTGTCGCCGGGAGGTTGTCGATACGGTTGCCGTCCAGCCAGACTTCTCCGACGTCCGGTTCATCGAGCAGGCCGAGCAAGTGCATGAGAGTGCTCTTTCCCGAACCGGATTGCCCGACGATGGACAGGAACTCGCCACGTCCGACGTTTGCGTCCACACCTCGCAAGACAGGAACTTTGTGCTCACCTTTCAGGTAGGCTTTGTCGAGGGCTTTTGCACGCAAGTGAAGTGGTGGGGTCATGGGAAGTGTCGGCGGTTGAGACATTAGGAACTCGTCTTGAGGGCCTCGCTGTCAAGGATCCTTTTGACAGCAAATGCGACAGTGCTATTTGTATCGAAACTATTCGTATCGAAGTGCCTGAACTGGATGTAAACGGGCAGCACGCCGAGCGGGGAGGACACTTGCCAGCACAGCGATCACGATTGCCCCGATCGCCACCCACACAACTGTGGCAGGGTGCACGACTGTGGGAATTTCACGGAAGTAGTAGATGGCTTCGTCGAAGACTTTTCGGCCGGTGATCATCGAAAGGAGTTTCTCGATTTCATTGATATACCGCACGAACAGCAGTCCAAGAATCACACCCACTCCACTTCCGACGACTCCCAAGGAAAGACCGTACGAAAGGAAAATCATCATGACACCTCTCGAACTGGCTCCGAGTGCTTTCAGGATGCCGATGTCGCGAGTTTTCTCAACGACGATCATGTAGAAGATCGCCAGAATTCCGAAGCCAGCAACGGTGATGATTAAGAATAACAGGACATTCAGAATCGCAGATTCCATCGCGACTGCTTCGAGCAACGGTCCCTGTTTTTCTTCCCAGGTCCGCACCTGAAAGGTTCCCGGTTCGAGTCCGGAACGGAGTCGACGAACAACTTCGCTGGCGTCGTTGTAGTTCTTCAGTTTGATTTGCAGCGACGTGACCGCGCCATTCTTCCAGTCAAGATTTTCTTCCGGTTTCGTCGGATCGGGTGAGAACAACATTCCGCGAGCCATTTGCAATTGTTCGAGATTGCAATAGACGAGGTTCGAGTCGTACTCACTCATTCCACTTTTGAAAACGTCGCAGACTGTTGCTTTGAAGTTGGCAGGTTCTGGCTTACCAGTCTTGATCGTGGTCAAGTTGACGTCCTGCCCCGGTTTGACCATGTACATTACGTGTGTGATCCCGGTCGCTTTATCCTTGTAAGGAAAGCTGACCAGACCAGCCCCAATGTAAATGCGTCCGAACAAAGGAGCAGTTGGATCGGTTTTCTCTTTGGTGGCATTGGAGAGAAACGGATCGTCATGATTGAAAACCGGTGGGGCGTCCTGACTTGGAGTCAGCGCTTTGATTTCCTGATCCGTTCCGGAAACCTGAACGAACGGATCTTCCCAGTTTTCCAGACTCGGTGGTTCGCTTGCGGCTGCAAGTTCTACACCCTGCTCTTGAGGGGCGGGCGCTTGTTGCGGGGTATTCGCGACGAGAGGGACGCCAGAGGTGACTCGCTCGCTGTATTGGTGATCGAACTGTTCTTTGAACTGTTCCCATTCAACCCATTCTTTGCGAGTTTCCTGAGCCTCTTCGGTCAGTTCCCAATTGAGTGGTTCATCGAGCGAACGCTGAGCTCTTCGAACGATTTCATCCCCTTCGGTGATGTCCTGCCGACTGAGCATGTAGCCAGCAAATGGACTGACACGGTTTTTTCCTGCAGGATCAATTCCGACAAGCGTCACCGGTCGATAAACAGTTTGACCAGCCCAGTCGAAACTGACCATTCCGTAGATTTCTACGGTCGGAGTCATCGCTTCGATGTAATTGCCAGCCAGTCTTTCGACCTCAGCCATGAGATGCCGGGGGTCGTCGGTCCCATCCGTACTGGTGGTTTCGATCATCACGTCGGAAAGAATGGCGTGAATCCGATCCTTCATCTGGCTGCTAAAGCCAGACATGACACTATTGACGACAATCATTGTGGCGACACCCAATGTCACACTAATGATGCTCGCCAGAGCAATATAGCGGGTCCGCAGGTATCGATTCGCTAATAAAAACTTGTACATTCGCACTCCTTTGCGATCGGCGACTGGCCGATTTCGCCGGAGTGTAGCGCAGATCACGACTTGAGTCGAGGCGAGATTTTAGAGCCTCTTCAGACTACTCAAGTCTTGCGTAAGTCTCTTTTGTTCCAGTGCTTACGTGATTTTTTATGTGCCTGGGTCTCTGTCAAAAACCGATTACGGCATAGATCAAAATTGCAAAACTGCTCGAAATTGCGATCCCACTCCACGCTGCCAGCAGAGGAAGGCTGAACTTCTGGAGGTGACCGCTTTCCATTTGTTCAGTCGGCTGTTCTACTTTTTGTAAATAACGCACCATTCCTGTGGTCGAGATCAGCAGGGACAATGCAAACAGCACCAGCTTGGTTGCTCCTGTTGGGGTTTCTGTCGAAAGCGGCAGGCTTGCTTGCCAGAGAAGAAAGTTTCCGACACCGCCCGATGTGATCGCGAGCATCGATACGCCGATCAAACCGTAAGCCAAATTGTTCTCTGTCAGCTTCCCGGAACGGATCAACTCTTCGCGGAGAGACAACAGGATGAGTGCAGCGAATTGTGTGAGTGATGAGAGCAGGAGGATGATCATCCCGAGCTCTGGAACAGTCACCAATAAAAATAACGTGAGATGCTGCGACCAGACGACGAGTCGAGCCAACCGCAGCGATGAACTCGCATCCGCCATCAGCAAGAACGATGTGTAAGCCAATCCCAGCAACGCCGGGATCTCCAAGACTTCGCAGACTCCAAGCCAGGTTCCCGGATCAGGTTGAATCAAAATTTTGTAAGTCAGCAGAAGTGCGACCTTCGAGACAACGATGAGTCCCACACGAAGTTGCAGCGAGCCGTCCTCAAACAGTTGTACAATTTGAGTGTGAAACGGAACCAATCCCGATAAAAATCCGATGCCGAGCAAAATCGAAAGGGCTGGCAAGAGCTGATATTGCTTCCAGAGAAAATCGGCAGCTGGGTGCTGATCGGTCGATCTTTGAATCAGACTCGTCAGATCCGAGAGAATCGTGGTGCTGGCTCCTGGAAGACCGTGAGGGGCTGAGCGAACAAAAGCAGCACAGGCGACCAGCCACGCCAATCCGGCAAAGAGCCAGAACCACCCGATGGTTTGCTGTCGCAGGACGGCTTCTCCCTGTTTCGTCGCCAAGGGGATCAGTGAGAGTGAGGCAAACGCAGCCCCAGCCATGAGCGTAAGCACGTCGTTCGAGACGATCAAAACTGTCGCTCCCAGCAGCAGAGAAGAGAGCGAAGAAACCGCCGGATGCGGGCTTCGGTTCTGCCAGCAGCAGGTGATTGTCGCCAGCGGCAAGATCACAAGGATCGGCCAGCTGACGAAGTCGAATCGAAATGAAATGGAATTCAGAATCCCGCTGGCAGATTCGGGAGTGGATGTGGGGATTCGCCATTCAATGAATGCTTCGGCACTCGCATCTTGCGACCATAGGAGAACGCCGAGGATGAGCCACGTCATTGAGTGGAAGAGAGAGCAGATGGTGAGGAATCGCTTGCCTGTTTCCTCTTTTGAGCGAGAGCGAAGTTGCACAAGCGTAAGTGTGCTCAATACGTGTAGTAACACGCAGTTGGCCAACATTTCAGAAGAAAATTGAAACACACTGACAGCTTGTCTGGGACATAACGCAAAGCGTCTTCGGCAGGGAACCGAAAACGAAACGCGAATCATAGAATGAGAACCTGTGCTCTTCTACGTCAAATCAAAGGCGAATTGGGTGTGCTTTGATTTTCTCAAGGGCCTGTGAAAGTTGCTGGGCGGCGATGGCTCCCTGCAAGAGAAATGGGTGATGTAAGATCACGAGCGACTCATGGGCTGCGTCAGCATGTTCGAGACGACCGGCTTGCCGGAATCGTCGCCGCGAATGAATCCGGTGAAGTGCCGCAAACCCCGGATCGAATGGGATTCCCTCAGCTCGCATCGCCCGACAAAACGTTTCTCGCGACAGCCCGGCAAAGGAGTCTGCATCGTACCAGAAGCCGAGTTTGTAGTAATCAGCTGTGGTCTCCGGTCGTGTTGAGAAAGGGCAAAGGCCCTGTAATTGATCCGACAAGTTGCGGATTGCAGTCACCGCTTCTAAGCGTCGTTGGTGTCGGTCTCTAAGTTGATCAAGTTGTGGTTCGAGAATCGCAGCTTGCATTTCTGACAGCGGATAAGCTTCATTCCCGCGTTGAGTATAGAGCCGAATTCGCTGAGCAATGTCATCTCGACAGGTCAGTACGGCTCCGCCTCTTCCCGCTGAGAGAAGTTTGGAACCGCCAAAGCTGAGCACAGCGACATCTCCGAATTTGCCAACGCTTTGCTTATCAATGCTTGCCTGGCTGGATGTCTGACAGCAGTCTTCAATGATGCTCAATCCGTGAGTCTGGGCAACTTCGCGGAGCTTCGGCATGTCGACCATTCCCCCGTGTAAATGGGAGGTCAGAATTGCTTTTGTTTGAGGAGAAATAGCCTGCTCGATTTCTGCGACATCAAGTTGCCCGTCATCTTTAGAAATGTCGACCAGAACCGGTGTTGCTCCGAGGAGGGTCACGTTGATGAAGTTCGCTTTGAAGTCGTAAGCAGCGAGGATGACTTCGTCACCGTTGCTGATTTTCAGCCCGCGTAATGCCAGTTCGACGGCTGCCGTTCCGCTGGAGGTGAGTAAAACATGCTCTGCCTGATACGCAGCTTTCAGCAGTTTGACCAGCTGAGTTGTATGCTCTGCATGATACTTTCCCCAAGCTCCCGACGCTTGTAGTTCTGTGAAGACCTGCTGGATGGCAGCGTCTGAAATGGGCCACGCGGGTGGACCATTCGGAAGCACAGGCTCGCCGCCTGAGAGAGCAGGGATGTTAGATGGAGTAGACACGCAGAGGTTGTAAGCTGATCTTGCCTTCGACTTCAAGTGCGAGTCGAGAGCTTGTTGTTTCAGAATCTTTCGAGAAGTTCGAGAAGATGTTGTTACAGAATGCTGAACTCATCCAGATCGGTAGCGAATCCACCAATGGAGCCGTGCTTCATTGTTTGGGTGAATTGGTCCAACCATTCTTGCGGTGGGACTCCGTAAGGCCGAAATTTTTCTGACAATCCGGTCTCTTCGCGATGCAGGAAGGCCCGATGCGCTCCCAACCGGGATGCGATAGGCGATTCGATCAAATTGCTGGAGTCGGCCTGATTCATTTGCATGGCGACACGAAGTTCGAACTCTTTCATTGTGTTTCGGCTGAAGCAACGCTCGACATTGTTGTACGAATCGCACCAGATCACGAAATGAATCCCGAAGATTGGTCCCTCTGTGAGCAGGTTCGAGAAAAGTTTTCCCGGGTCCGCCGGTTTCTCCTCCGCAGAGCTTCCGAATCCTCCCAGTCCGTAGTCGTCTTCGACTTTGCGCAGGTCGCGAAACTTGGCGATGTTGTGGATGAGGACGAAGACAGGAGGGTGTTGGTCGTCTGGGTTTTCCGTTCTGCGTTCCAGTTCTGCAGTCAGAGATTCCAATGACTCTGCTGCTTCTCGGGGGGTGACATACTGAGTGGCAGTGGGCAGGCTGTTCAAGATTGTTTTCCACTGCTTCGCTTCCTCCGTTTCGGGAGGATTCCCATCAAAGAGGTGGAGCGTCGGAAATGTTGGTTCGGCAGAACTGGAGGCTGCGAACGTGATTGCCGCAGAGGTTAAAATTCCGGTGGCTGTGAGGGAATCCTGTCCGACGACGAGAAGATGGCTTCCGCTTTGGCGATGGAATTGAATCGCTGTGGGTGGTTGAATTTCAACGGCATCGCCCAGCCAGATCGTCGGGGCGGGCAGAGGGTTTTCTCTTGTCGAGAAGGTCTCTCCCAGCTTCTGGAGTTCTTGGTTGACGCGCAGGTCGGACGGAATGTTTCCTTCAAAGACGATCGGTGGATCGCTTTCAATTCCAAGGCGTTCCGTCTTCTTATTCAAGGTCTCCAGGTATTCGCGACGCTCCTGATCTCCCAGCCAGCCAATTTGAAACGGATGGTTTCCTTGCATCATTCCGTTGGCATCGTTGTAGATCGCTTCTCCCGGACGTGTGAGGAGTCGGGCTGCAGTGTTCTCTTCGCTGAGAATCAAATGTGCATCGGATTCGCTGCACTGCAAAGCGACACGCACCGCAACTTGCCCCAAGGTTGTCCGCGCTAAAGAGTACGCCCCACCGAGGGTTTGTGATCCGAGAATCACATGGACACCAAATGCACGTCCTTGCCGAACCAGACGGTCCAACAGTTTTGAAGCGGTGTCGCTGAGTTTGTCATCTTCAATGAAGAATTCCTGGAATTCATCGACAATGAGCAAGATGCGAGGCAGAGGAGTGTTCGGATTCACATCACGAAACCCAGCCACATCCTGTACGCCATGCCGGCGAAACAATTCACCACGTTCTTCGAGGACTTGATCGAGTCGTTGTAACGCACTCACACCGAATTCGCGGTCACTTTCAATCGCGATCACTTTCGCGTGCGGCAAATGGCTCGTTGCGTAATCTTTGAATTCGACTCCTTTCTTGAAGTCGATCAGGAAGAAATTTACTTCATCGGGACCGTAATGCAGCGCCAGGTTGGTAATCATGATGTGCAAAAAAGTCGACTTCCCGGAACCGGTTTTTCCGGCGACCAACATATGTTGGGAAGTTCCTTTACCCAGTCGCATCGTTTGCAACTTGGTCGCTCCCGCCCGGCCCAAGGGGATTTCGAGTTCGTGTCGCGAATCCCGGCTCCAGATTTCACTTGGTTGAGGAGCGATTCGGTCAAAGGAGACTTCCACTCGCCGTGCGTCTTTGGATGCCTCTCCCACCATCTTGACGATGGACGTAAACTGAACCGGTTCAGGAGGAGGATCAAGACTAATCGGCCAGGGAGCCAAGGCGGGTTCTGTCGCATGAAAATTCTCATCCCGCCACTCGTAGCTGGTCATGTGGGGGACAAGGTCGGTCAATTCGAAATTGTTCGGCAGCGGTTTCGTGGGGTCCATGTTCATCAAGGTGTAAACCCCGCACCGTGGTCCGCTATTCACGATGCTGACCAATCGACGTGCTGCAATCTCGCTGAATTTTGCCGGGAAATCGCTGATGACGAGAACATGATACGGCTCTGCCACTTCTCCGGCAGACTCGTTGTATTCTTCAATCGTTTGAAATTCGTTTCGCAAGTAGGTTTGGAAGACGTTCTCCATATGCTCTGTTAAATCTGCCAGACGAGCTTCAATCTGTCCGGTCTCCGTCCAGATTCGATTTGTCACCATTAACTCATCGTAGTCTGCAAGGTGCATGAAGCCGCCAAAACTTTCACCCAGGCCGATGGGGTCGATCAACGTGAAGCGGAGTTTGCCAGGTGGGATCAGTAAGAGCATCCGTAGCATCATCGTTTGCAGAGCATCGATGGCTTGGGTTCGGGCTGTGTGGTTCGGAGACTTGAACAACGTGGAGGTCGTTCCGGGGAATTCAACTTGTCCGGGAAGTGAAAACGTTGTTGTTCGAGGGGCGAGTCTCATTTCCTCTGGAATGGCGTCCGGCCAGTTGTGGAGATCAATGTTTAAACGACCATGTCGGATTCCGCGCGGCATTGTTTTGCTCGGTGACCAGTTCTCCACCGTGATGTCGTTCCAGTCCTGGTTCGTTGCCTGATCTGCCTGATTGATCGTGTTGATGGTTTCAAGAAATTGATTGCATGACGTTTCCCAGAAACTTTTCAACGAGGTCCAGAGTTCTGTGTTCTGGCGACTCTGCTCGCTCTGGATTTGATTTAACCGGGATTCAAGATTCTCAATCATCTCGCCCCAGCGTGTTTTCGCTTCGTCTAATCGTCTTTGATGTCCCGAATCAATTTGCTGAAGCTGTCGATCTCGCTGAGAGATCGTCTCTGCACGTTCTTCTGTGTATTTGGCTTCTTCCTGTTTCAGATTCTCCTGACGTTCGGTTTCGATTCCTCGGATGATCTCAGCGTGAGTCGCTTCGTAGCGATTCAGTGCGAGATCACGCTCACGTTCAATGCGTCGTTGCTTTGCATCTCGTATCTTTCCCTGTTTTTTGAGGTCTTCCTGAACGAGGTTCATCCATTGTGCGTGCGACCATTGTGCGTCGTTGTGAAGTTGTTCAAGCTGGCGAAACAGGTCCGATTGACGCATTGCGCCCAGCGAATACAGGATTGTCGTCATCAGCAGGCCAGCTACCATGCCCCCGCCGGAAGCGATACCGACCCAACTCGGCTGAAACCTGACTCCCTGAACGCCGGCGAGTGAAGGGTCGACAAACATGTAGATCGGGATCGTGGCAATCAAGGTGAAGACTGCGAAGACAGCCAAGCCGCGAAACCCGGAAAACAGGCGTGGGATGATCAAGGAGCGGAGTGTTTGGAAGACTGAATCAGAGGTTTCGATGATTTTTTTGAATTGCTCAAGAGCTCCGGCAGCTTTCTTGTAGGCTCTCCCGTGTGGCGGTGTTTCATCGATCGTCCAGTTTCTCTCCTCAGCCAGACTCTTCAACTGCGTCTCAAAAGCGAGCAGAAAACTCTCCTGCTCTTCCTGTGTTTTCAGTTGAATCGACTCGAACTTTTGGTATTCACGCAGCGGGCTGTCTTCAGCAGAGTCGTCCAGCACCGACGAAACAACCCATTCGCTGTCTTCGCGTTTTTGTTCGAGTTGCGATGCGGCCTGATCCGCCTGGGCGTTTAAGCTACGAACGAGCATCTCGTAGGAGTTCTGATGTTGTTCAAGTTCCTTCTGGAAGTGATCGCTCGTGTCGTTGCGAACAGAGAGGTACTCCTCTTCGAGTTGTTTGATTTCTTGTGAGTACCGCTCTTTGGCAGTCTCCAGCTGAGCTCGAAGGTCGACTTGTTCTGGACTGGGACCGGCTTTTAATTCGGACAATCGCTCTTCCTGTCGCCGTCGTTCAGCGACGTCAACCGCAAAGCGTGTGAGCAATGATCCGTAGTCAGACATTCGGGCCTCAACCAGTTTTATGTTCTTCTTCCGATTAGAAATGATCGGGGATTGAGAAGGTGAGGGCAACTCTGATTGGTTTCGATCGGGATGATCGGGCCATTGATGCTCCCTGTTCGATTTTTCGGCGGTCGATTTGCCGTTGCTGAGTAAAGAAGTTGGCTGCATCGCAATACCTTCTAATTCAGACGTAGAGCATCTTCTATGCTTGTCGTGCCTGTGAAGCTCACTTCCATGGCTTCATGCCACGAGACTGAACGTCTTTGTCTGCTGTCATCGCGGAAGGCCAGTTCTGATCTGACGTCGCTTCTGAGGACGTCCTGTCAAGACAATCCCTAAGAGGTAGAAACGTACAGCCAGCTGGTTTCTCAACGCGCATAAAAAAACGACCGAATGAAAATGTCATTCGGCCGTTCTTTGTACAGTCTATTGAGAGGGTATCAGTGCGGAACGCAAATCAGTAGCTGAATTGTCTCTCAAGTTTTTCCGCACAAGAAACGCAGTAACGTGCGTGAGGAATTGCTTTGAGCCGGGTTTTAGGAATCCATCGTTTGGATGGCGGCTTGCCAGCATCTTCACACCCCTCACAGATCCCGTAGGTTCCGTCTTCGATGCGTTTCAGGGCGATTTTAATTTCCTGAAGAACTTCCTGGTCACTTTCCATGACTCGGAGAGAAAAGTCTTGTTCGTATGTTTCGGTTCCAATGTCAGCCATGTGCGTCGGTGTCCGAGAAGTTGAGCTCGTTCCGAGAGCTCCCGAGGACAGCGTTTTAACATCACCACGGAGCCGAGATTCTAGAACATTCAAAAGCCCTTTGAATTGTTCCAGATCTTTCTTCTTAAGCATCAGCATCATCCTAATAGTTAGGGTTGTGATCTCATCAGATGTTGTTGAATTATTCCGATCGCCACGTCCAATTTCAACTTGGAGGAGCGTTTTCGGTGAAATCTTGAGTGAAATCCTCATTCTGTATTTGGAGTGAAATTGCATTAAATGAACGATTTGACCGAAATTAAAGTTGATTTACTGTTACGTTGCGTGTATTGTGAACGATATGAACGTTGTGAGTTATTGTTAATTGCCAATGCAGGAAAATTACAATGAGAGCGATCCTCCCCCAAACTGCCGCTCAGGAGAGCCTGCAAACTCTCAGGGCTATGAAAATCCCCTATATTCCATCCACGGAACCGGGGGCTCAAGACTTCGTAGATGCTCTAAATTCAACACCTGAAATGGTGTACAAAAAGACTGAACACACGGGAAACTCAGCTTCTCAGCCTCAGTTCGTGGGGCAGTTATTGACGATTGAGGGAGAGCAGTGGTTGTTCCGGAGGATGAATGCCCTCAAGCAAAGAGCCATCGAGCAACAGAACAGCCTCGCTGAGGAGGCACATTCCGTGGCTGAATTTCAGCAGACGCTGCACCAGATTGATCAAGCACGAAACGAGATTGTTGAAGCCAATCTTCGTCTTGTTGCTTCTCTGGCCGGCAAGTTTTCCCATTCAGGAGCTGAGTTTGACGAGTTAGTCAGTGAAGGGAATTTAATTCTTCTCAACGCAGTCGACAAATTCGACGTGGGTCGTGGCTTCCGGTTCAGTACATACGCCACGCATGCAATTCAGCGGCACTTCTTTCGCTTCTTGCAAAGAAAGCAGAAACGCAAAAAACGAGAAACCTCAGTCAATTCGGGGGTTCTTTCCGAAACAACCCCCGAAATCCAGAAGGACGAGCCGCTGGACTGTCATCAGGTCGCTGAAACTTTGCTTTCGCGTTTCGAAGACTGCCTCGATGAGCGAGAAGTCGCAATTCTTCGTGATCGATTTGGTCTGAATGACGAAGAGTCGCCAGCGACTTTGAAGGTCGTTTCCGAACGAGTCGGGCTCAGCAAAGAGCGAGTACGTCAATTGCAGATGCGGGCAATCGAGAAATTACAGGATCTAGCCATTCAACTCAAATTACGCTTAGAGCCGACTTTTTAAAGCATCAATCGAGTTGATGTTCAAGTTCTACTTCGTGGTGAACGTTCAGGTCAGGAGTGGCGCTGCTGAAGTGGGCTCTGCGTAGAAGAAAAAGAGAATCCACGAACTTCACCGAAACAAATCTGGTCGCTCCGGGGTTTGATGGGAAAGGTGTGAAACTTTTGATTGAGTTTCAACGCTTTAACCATTTGCCGGAGACCATTGATGCAGTACCCGAAAACGACAAGCCTCTTTGCGGTTCTGGTCGTTCTGATTCAGTCCTCGCAGGTCTCGCAGGCACAAACTGGGACGGCACAAACTGCGACGGTTCCAACGTCCTCTCTGCAGACAGCAGCTGAGGTCGATCGTTTGCTGACTGAGCTTTTGCAGGCGGAGGGAGCAAAAATTGCCCCCGTTGCGAACGATGAAGATTTCTTGCGGCGAGTCACTCTCGATCTCGCTGGTGTTGTTCCATCTCCTAAAGATGTGACTCTTTTCGGACTCAACGCTCATGAATCGAAACGTGCTCAGATGATCGATTCTCTCCTTGCGTCCGAGGACTTTGGAACTCTGTGGGGAAGCTATTGGCGGGATGTCGTTTTCTCTCGGGCCACTGAGCAGCGTGCTCGTCTGGTTCGGGCGAAGTTTGAAGCTTGGCTCGTCGAACAGTTCAATGAAAACCGTCCATGGGATGAGATCACACGTGCCCTCATTACCGCAACCGGTCTCGTTCAGGAAACCGGCGAAACGGGTTTGATTTTCGCACATACCGGTCAGCCCGAAGAGTTGGCTGCCGAAATCTCTCGTATTTTCATGGGCATACAAATGAGTTGTGCCAACTGCCATGACCATCCAACTGACTCATGGAAGAGGGAAGATTTTCATCAACTGGCAGCTTTCCTCCCCAGGATCACTGTCCGTCGAGAAGAGCCGAGCGTCCCGTCCAGTTTTGCGGTTCGCTCTCTCGATTCAAGTTCGCGCAGAGGTCGTCGTCAGCTTGATGCTGATCGATTGCTCGAAATGTTTGATCGCAATCGCGATGGAGAGTTGGTGAAAAATGAAGTACGTGGACCACTTGCAGAGCGTTTCGACCGACTCCTGCAAAATCTGGATGCTGACAAAAACAAAAAACTCTCGAAGGCGGAACTCTCATCGATAGGGCAAATGGCGAACAACAATCCGGGTGCGGGGGCCATGGAATATTACATGCCCAACTTGAACGATCCTGCATCGATAGGAACGTTGACGCAACCAGTCTTTTTCGTTCCAGAAGTGCGCGGTCCAGAGCTTCGCGACGATGCCGACGACCTCACCCGCCGTCACGCTTTAGTTGACTATATTACATCACCTTCGAACCCCTGGTTTGCGAAAGCATTCGTGAATCGCATTTGGGCGGAGATGCTCGGCGAAGGGTTCTACATGCCGATTGATGACATGGGGCCAGAACGAGTTGCCATGTTTGAAGAGGTTCTCGACGTCCTCGCAGCTGGTTTTGTTGAAAATGACTACAACGTGAAGTGGGTCTTCAGAACGATTGCGAACACGCAAGCGTATCAGCGAAGTCTTCAACCACTTGACGAAACAGATTACGTCCCTCCGTTTGCTTCAGCTTCTCCGACTCGATTGCGTGCCGACCAGATCTACCAATCGCTCGGGCAGGTTCTTGGAACTCCGGGGGGACTTCAGGAATCCGCCGGACGATTTCGCCAGGCGGGTATGGCTCGTCGCGGTGGACTTGATCGCCGAAAACAGCTCTTCGAGCAAACCTTTGGGGTTGATCCTTCGACCCCCAAGGAAGACATCTTGGGGAACGTGCCTCAAGGGTTATTCATGATGAACAGCCCGCTTCTCGAACAAATGATTCGAGGAACCGGTGATACCAAACTGGCCAGAATTCTTGAGGATCAGACTGATGACCAAGATGCTTTGAGCGAACTTTACCTGTTGGTTCTTTCACGAGAGCCGACAGAGAAGGAATTGAAAATCAATACGGATTACGTCTCCGGCGTTGGGGATCGAACCGAAGCTTTTGAAGACATTATGTGGAGTCTGTTGAACTCCACGGAATTTCTCTCGAAGCGATAACTCGTGATTCAGAATACCTGATTTCCTGCCCATCCCAACATGCCTTTAACCACATGAGCTATCATGGCGACTTCACTCCACGAATCGATTGCTCTGACAAGGAACCGGCTTAGCCGCCGGCGTTTCCTGCATCATGTTTCCGCTGCCGGGGTTGCAACTGGAATGCTTGGGTTTCGAGATATGATCTCGTTGCAAGCTGAAGAACTTCGTCGACAAGGCAAATCGATGATCCTGCTCTGGATGGCGGGTGGCCCCAGTCAGATGGAGACCTTTGATCCCAAGCCGAAACATGCCAACGGCGGGGAGACTCGTGTCATCAGCACGTCGATTCCCGGAGTGCAAATTTCCGAGCACTGGCCGAGTATGGCGAAGATGATGAACGAGGTCTCTCTGATCCGTTCCATGACGAACAAGGAAGGCAATCATCAGCGAGCTACCTATCAGATGCACACCGGTTACATTCCTTCGGGCAGTGTAAAACATCCGGGCATTGGCAGCTGCATTGCTCAACAACTCGCTGACCCGGAAACCGATTTGCCGAGCGTCGTATCGATTGGACAGACGCAAGGTGCAGGATTTTTGGGGGTCGACTATGAACCGTTCAACGTCAACAGCCCGGGTGAAATGCCACTGAATCTGGCGACCTCGAAAACGGATCAACGTTTTTCGCGTCGACTGGGTCTGCTTGGGAAACTCGATGGAGAATTCGCTGCTCGTGGTGCTCAAGCAGAAGTAAGAAGCCATCAACAGCTTTACAACAAAGCCTCAAAACTTGTTCTCAGCCCACGGACAGAAACATTCGATCTCAGCAAAGAGTCTGAAGAATTGACGCGTGCTTACGGAGACTCCGATTTCGGTCGCAGTTGCCTGCTCGCTCGCAGGCTGGTCGAATCAGGAGTGACATTTGTCGAAATTCGCTCTAACGGCTGGGACACTCACCAAGATAACTTTACCGCTGTCGCCAACAAAGCGAATGAGGTTGACCCAGCGGCAGCGACTCTTCTTCAAGATTTGAAAGACCGTGGGATGCTGGACGACACACTCGTCGTCTGGACTGGCGAGTTTGGACGCTCACCAAGAGTGAACGCCCGTGGTGGGCGAGACCACTTCCCGGTTGCATTCAATTCCTGGATGGCTGGCAGCGGAGTAAAACGTGGGCAGGTGATTGGAAGCACATCCAAAGATGGGACCAGCATCGAGGATCGACCTGTTCCCGTTGCTGACTTCCTGCAATCTGTTTGCCACAGCTTGAACGTCGATGCTGACCACGAAAATATCAGTCCACTCGGCCGACCGATGAAAGTCGTCGATGGTGGTGAACTCGTCGACGAATTGTTCACTTGAGTGTCAGCTTGAATCCCAATTTGCGGGGCCAGTTCTGAAGCAAATTCACGATTGATCTGCAGAAATATCACAGCATCTTGGGTGGTCGTTTCCCTCCCCCGGTAACTCACTGGGGGCTAAATCGACACCGAAGACTCATTCGAAAGATGCTGTAAATAACACCCAAACATTTCCTCCGCGCGACTGCACCTTGTCGGTGCAGTGGTGGCCTCGATGACTTCGGTCGTCGAGGCTTTTTTCATTCAATCCGGCTAGAGCATCTTTCGAATTGGTTTGCAGTTTCTGCCTCGTGGCGAACAACATTTTTACTAGAACCGGTCCGAAAACCTTTGGAACCACCGCTTTCCTCAACGTTTGAGAGAGCAATTTCACGTTTCAGGACCAGTTTTAGTCAGGTTTGACTGCATTTGGGAGTGAGCGGACTCGCAGCGATTTGACTCGGATTGGCTTGGGGCCGTAGTCGGTATCGTAGACGCCCAGGACGACCATGCCCGGTTTGTAGTTGTCCAATGGAGTCTTAAAAACTTCGATGCGTCCGACCACTAACTTTAGTTCGTTCTCTGCTACGCTCAGCTTGAAAGGTTGCTCTCCCTTCCACTTGAAGTGATCGAACTCCACGGTTTGGTCTTCCAGAGATTTCGCCCCACGCATCTCTGAAACAAACCAAGGGCTGCCACTTGTTTTAAAGTTGATGTTACTGATCGAGTAGCCATGACCCTGATCCCAGCCAACGAGAAAAAACCAGCCGCCGAATTCAGCGTGTTCAATGATCCCTTCTAGCTCAAACTGATCCGCCCAGCAGAGTTGCAAGGCTGCGTTCTTTCCTTTTGATTTTTGTATGTAGCCATTCGTCAATCCCCATTCGCCATCAATTGCGAAATGTCCGAGGACGAACTGATGCCCCGGCCTCGGTCCGGTGAAATTGAGTTCGTTGAGCGTTTTGACTTTTGACTTCGCAGGCAACGATTGATTGCCTCGCAGTCGACGGTTCCGCAAATGCAGCACTGTCCACTTGGACTCAGCAGTCACTCCTTCGAAATCCTCGGACTCCGCAAAAGCAGATGCCGCGAAAGTCCCGGGCAGACTGGCCACTACCAGAAACAAAACGAAAACCGAACGCCGCATGATTGATATCCTTTCCGAGGATGAGCGCCTTCCTCGGTACTTATACGTACTTTGAATTGCAGTCTCTCCGTTCACATCTTCTGTGAGCTGTAGCTGTCGAAAGACCACGCTGAGAATTTCACTAATTCAAGCTTTGCATTCAGGCTTTGTATCCTGTGCAAGGTATCGCCAGCCGTGATTGAGCTGCGAACTCCGGACCGGTCTTCAGTGTCGATGAAGCCCCCGGTGAGTCACCGGGGGAGGGAAACGACCACTCAAGATGCAGTGATATGAAATTGCTAAATCAGGCAATTAATTCGCGGAGTTCATCGAGATACTTAGGAATCTGAACTTTAGGGTCTTCCTTTTCTTCGTACTCGAGAACGACGTATCCGCGATAGTTCGCCTGCTTGAGGATACTGATGATCCGTTTGAAGTCGGCCGATTTCTTCCCTTTGTTGTTTGGGTTGATGGCGACTTTCACTTGCGCGTTCACTGCGTACGCTGCGATCTTTTCGAGGTCTCCGTAAGGGTCCTCGGTGCGGAAGTTTCCGCTGTCGAAGTTCACTCCGAAGAACGGAGAGTCATCGACGTTGCTGACGATCGACAGGAGTTGTTCCGGTGTCGATGTGATTCCTCCGTGGTTTTCTAAAGCCAGAACAACGCCTTTCTCGGCAGCGTAGGCAACCGACTCGTTGATGCCGGCGGTACAGCGTTCCAAGGCTGCTTCTTCAGTGTCTCCCTTGGGGATTTTTCCAGCGAAGATGCGAATGACGGGCGCTCCCATCGTCGCTGAGTAGTCAATCCACTGACGAGTCATTTCGAGTTGAGCGTCACGTGCTTCACCTTCCGGCAAACAGAAATCATTTCCGATGGCAGTACCAGAAATGTCGAGACCCAGTCGGAATGTCTGAGCCTTGATCGCCATGAGGTATTCTTGAGTGACCTTCTCCGGGAAGTAGTAACTGGTAAGTTCTGTTCCATCGAGGTCCATTTCTGCACAAAAATCAATGAAGTCGGTGAGCTCCATTGATGATTCGGAATCTCGCGGTGTTGGCCAGTTTCGTGGGAGGTAGCGATTGAAGGAGTAGGCTGCCAAGGACAGCTTCATGTAGGGCTTACCTGTCCGCTGGATCGGTTGAGCGGCCAAACTGGTGCCTGCCATTCCGAGCATAGCAACTGAAGCGGATGACGCAGCGAGGAATTCCCGGCGAGAAAATTGCTGAGAGCGAGGCTTGAGGTGTGGCATGGCGGGAGATATTTCTTTCACAGGTTTTACTGTCGAAAAATTGATTGGAGGATGTCGAAAACTGATTGAAATTTGATCCTGAACCTAACTTCACACTCTTAATGACTGCGGAAATCGCCCGTTTTCAGGTTTTCGGACCGGCTGTAGGATATCTCACTCGGATCAGCAATTGCCAGTCTGTGGACGGGTTACTGTCCGATTGCCATTCGAGATGCTAAATTTCGAGACTTGAACCGATCCCCGAATTCAATCACTGATAGCGAACAACGCGAGAGAGATGATGCCAGACGTTCACGCACTGACCCGTGCTCTTCAAAAGAAAAATGATTCCAAAATTGTACTCCTTGTCGCCGATGGGCTTGGTGGGGCTCCGCTTTCTCCAGGCGGCAAGACCGAGCTAGAAACAGCACAGACACCGAACCTGGACAAGGTGTGCCAGAACGGAACTTCAGGGCTCAGTCATCCGATTATGCCCGGAATTACGGTCGGCAGCGGTCCCGGACACCTTGGGTTGTTCGGTTACGACCCTTGGGAATACCAGATCGGTCGCGGCGTTCTTGAAGCATTGGGGATTGATTTTGATCTCGGTCCGAAGGATGTCGCCATTCGCGGGAATTTCTGTACTCTCGACGATGGAGGCAATATTAGCGACCGTCGAGCGGGTCGAATCCCGAATGAAGTGGGCGCACCACTCTGCGAGAAACTCAACAAAATTGAGATTCCCGGCGTCGAAGTTTTCGTTCGACACGTCAAAGAGTACCGACTTGTGATTGTGTTCCGTGGTGACGGACTTGGTGGAGATGTTTATGACACTGATCCACAAGCGACCGGTGTTCCGCCTCTTGAACCTCAGCCGAAGAAAGAGGGTTCTGAGCGGACGATTGAAGTTGCCAAGGAGTTCCTGAGACAGGCTCGCGAGATTCTGAAAGATGATGCACCTGCCAACTTCCTGACGCTTCGCGGCATCGCCAACATGCCACCGATTCCGACCTTTGAAGAAGCCTACGGGACAAAAGCAGCTGCGATTGCGGTCTACCCGATGTATCGTGGCTTGGCTCGTCTGGTAAGTATGGATGTTCTCGATGCAGGGCAAACTCTGGAAGATCAGTGCGGTCGTCTCGAGCAGGCTTGGGATGACTACGACTTCTTCTTCATGCACTACAAATACACCGATTCCACTGGTGAAGATGGGAACTTCGATGCCAAAGTGAAGCGGATCGAAGAACTTGACGCTGCCATTCCACGTATCACCGGTCTCGACCCCACAGTTCTCATTGTCACCGGAGATCACAGTACTCCGAGTTTGTTGAAGTCGCACAGCTGGCATCCGGTTCCGACTGTGATTTCGGCGAAATCGTGTCGGACTGACGGAGTCTCTACCTTCGGAGAGCAGCAGTGCATTCAGGGTGGATTGGGACAGTTCGAGTCGAAGTATTTGATGCCGATGGCCCTCGCACACGCTGGTCGGTTGGAAAAGTATGGTGCCTAAGTCACAATTTCATTACTCATGGAGACTTGGATCGTCTTTATGAACTACAGATTGTAGGAGAGCCCGACTTCGAAAATCCGATGTTTTTTAATTCGATACAGTTTTTGTGAACCGATCACAAAGCAATTACGTCTAGTGCTTTGTCAGCTATGGGTGTCGTGCAGTTTGAGTTGAGTCAGTTGGCGTCCGATGGTGTGCAACTCGATGAGAGCAGCTTGTCATTGATATAGAGATGGGCTACTCAAGCAATTTGCTCTACCATGTGCTGGTAAGGCACGCGTTCACTAGAGCATCTTTCGGATTGGTTTGCAGGATCTGCCCCGTGGCGAAAGCATTTTTACTAGAGAAATGCGTTCTTCACGGTCACACGGTAGGGCAAACTGCTCTAGCGAAATTGCTCTGTCGAGTATTGAATGTCACGTTGCAAGCTGCGGATTCCGTTTTGTTGTTCCGAAGCTACACCTTCATCGAGATAACACTCTCACATGGATTGACTACTACTAGTAGGGAGAAGAGATGACTGAAGAGCCTGTTTCCGAAGAGACACCTGTGACCAAACTAGAACCTGCAGCACCTGTCGGTGTGATTCTGATCTCGTATCCCAAAATCGTGTTCATGTGGCCCTCGTGGGTTGCTGCCATGATTTGCTGGTTTTGCATGTGGATGAAGCCTGATCTCACTTCAGCTTTCGCACATAATATCTGCTGGGTCTTCATGATTACCTTCACGTTGAACCTCATCGTGTTGGCCTTCGACTTCCCTCGCACCACTTCGTTCCTGCTGTTTGCGATCATTTCAACTGTTGTTCTGGGGGCAGTTTTGATCTTCAAGCAAATGCCCGATCTCGTGCCCGCTTTGGGGGATTTCATTCGCAGTATCAGACCGGTTGCGAATGCGACGTTCTATTTTCTTTATTCGATTGTGTTTCTGGTGATTTACATTTTTGTGTGGATTATGTCCCGGTTTGATTACTGGGAAGTTCGCCCGAACGAACTCTTGCATCACCACGGAATGCTGAGCGATCTGGAACGATTTTCAGCACCTCATCTGCGGATCGACAAAGAGATCAACGATATCTTTGAATACCTGCTGCTTGGTGCTGGTCGGTTGATTTTGCAGCCAAGTGGTGAAAAACGTGCGATCATTCTCGACAACGTTTTCTTCATCAGCTCGAAGGAAAAGAAGATCACGAAATTGCTTGGAGCGTTGCAGGTCCAGGTGCGAGAACACTCCTAGAGCAACTCCAGTATTGACCCTTACGTTCTTCCTCGTGGCGAGTCGTCTGCGAGTCATGGAAGTGATCTTCACGGCACGGCGAGTACCTCATCATTGAGTCTCACGCATGATCAGTGAGGCGATGGAGGAGGTGACGAAGGAGGGGGTGGAGGTTTTTGACAAGCCCGGTCAAGAGATTGCCCGGGCTTGTTCTCGCGCAGCTTTCAAAATCGTGTTCGTGATTTGCCCCGAGGCGATCAGTCTGCGAAGCCATGAATGTGGACCTTCACAGATGTGATAAGCATTGGAAATGCTTTATGCTACGGATGACGGTTTCACAAAAATGGGATGTCAGACATGGCAAAGATCAAGATCGGGCAAATCGGAGTTGGGCACGCACACGCCAGTGGGAAGGCTCGGGCGATCAAAGGCTCGAAGGATTTTGAGTTCGTCGGCGTTGCCGAATCGGACAGTCGTCTTCGCTCAATGTGGGAAAACGACGATACCTACGCTGGCCTCGACTGGCTTCCGCAGGAGCAACTCATCAACGATGACTCGGTCCAGGCGATCGCCATCGAGACGAATGTTCCCGACTTGCTCGATGTCGCAGAGGCGTGTATCGACGCTGGTAAGCATATTCATCTCGATAAGCCTGCTGGCTTTTCGCTTCCGCAGTTCAAATCAATTCTCGACCAGGCTGCTAAGAAGCATCTGATTGTGCAAATGGGCTACATGTACCGCACACATCCCGGAGTTCAGCTTCTCGAAAACCTGTTGGAAAAAGGTTGGCTGGGCGAAATTTTTGCCGTCAACGCAGTGATCGGCAAACTGATGAATGAGTCAAGTCGCCGCGGCATGCTCGGTCAACCGGGGGGAATCATGTTTGAGCTCGGTGGTCATATGCTGGACATTGTGCTGCACTTGCTGGGCAAGCCAGAATCGATTCACACAATCAATCAGCACAGTTCACCCATTGATGATGGCTACCTGGACAATATGCTGGCAGTTTTCGAGTATGCAACTGCACATGCCACGCTGCATTGCAGTTGCGACGAAGTTGATGGATTCGCACGTCGACAGCTCGTCGTTTGTGGCACCGAAGGGACTCTTGAGATCCGCCCCATGCCTAATCCCTCAGCCAAGCTAGCCCTCACCCAGGAGCGGGGTCGATTTCGCAAAGGCTGGCAGGAGGTCGAACTCCCCAAGTATATTCGCTATGTTGATGACATCGCCGAACTCGCCCGCCAGATTCGGCACGAAGAAGACCCACGCTACAAGTACGAACACGATCTTCTTGTGCAGGAAACTCTCCTGAAAATTTCTGACGTGCCGGTAGACTGATTGTTTGTGAATTGAGAGTTGGGCCGATTCGTGTGATCTTTGCAGCAGGTTTCTGTGTTGAATGTCTGGAACCAATCCAGAATTGGTCGTTTGTTCTGCTTTCGTAATCTGGAAAAACGGAATGAACCGCATTGAAATCTGCTGAGTAGATCGAGTTTCAGAGAGGCTCGTCGACTTCCGGCTTATGGTTGAGTAACTTCGAATCGAGCGACCTACACAAAACACTGATGTGAGAGCAGACTAAGATGAGTCAGGACAGAACCGCCACGATCAAACGGACCACGGGTGAGACCCAAATCGAGTTGACCCTGAATCTCGATGGGACCGGGCAGGCCAATATTGATACCGGCGTCGGTTTTTTCAATCACATGCTCGAATTGTTCACCAAACATGGCCAATTTGATCTGACCGTGAAAACCGTCGGGGATACCGATGTCGACGACCATCACACCGTTGAAGATACGGGAATCTGTCTCGGGCAGGCACTTCGTGAAGCGGTCGGTGACAAGTGCGGCATCGTTCGCTATGGATCGATGACTTTGCCAATGGACGAAACCCTCGTCACTTCGGCTCTCGATCTCAGTGGCCGGTTCTGGTTTATTGATGCGTATGAAATTCCGACCGAAAAAATTGGGACATTCGATTCTCAACTGGTCGAAGTCTTCTGGCAGGCGGTAGCAGCGAACGCATTGATGAACTTGCACCTCGTTCTGCATCACGGAAAAAATAGCCACCATATCGCTGAAGGATTCTTCAAGGCGACTGCCCGGGCCTTGCGAGCCGCGATCACAATCGATCCACGCCAGCAGGGTGTTCCCTCCTCGAAAGGTGTTTTGTAGGGTTGATTCACTCAAATGGTGAGTCTGTGCTGCGGCGCAAGGAGCAAGATCGCATAAAAAAACTTCGCGACGATCCATCGTTGCGAAGTGAGAGACGCATACTATACGAGTGCGGTTGAGCAAACAGTTTTAACGGATGTAAAGTCCGAAGCTGCGGGTTTGAATGCCGAAGCCTGTTCCATAGTAACCGTAGTTTCGTCTACCGTAGTAACCGTAGCGGTCATAATTGTAATGACCACGATAGTGTCCGTGGTGTCCACCATAATGACGGTACGGTCGCCCGTGAAATCCGTGATGGTGTCCGTGATGGTACGAACGGGAATGTCCGTGCCCATGATGACCATGATGGCCACCGTGACCGCGATGAGCCGCTTCGGCATTTCCACTCATGGCGAATAATGAGACACCAGCGACAGCAGCAATCATCAACATGTACTTCTTCATAGCAAGACTCCTGGGGGGAGAGGATTGTTTTGCAAGACGGCATTCTCCAAACGCAGGGAAGTGCTCGGGCAGACGTTGAACCCGTGCCCCGTCTTTGTCTGATGAGAATGTTCCGCAAATCCTTAGCCCGAAGCAGCACTTTCTGCCGGTGTGCGTCGTAAGTGTTTTGCTATGAGCGTTTTGCGGAAAATCGGCGATAGAGTTCTCGAAGGAAATCCTGTATCAGCTTTGCACTTGATGTCGTCGATGTGACAACGCTTGGCGATTGTTAATTAAGAAATGCATCGAGCAGTTGTGCGTCCGGGCTCAGTTGGAGCGAGAAGCGATCCCGGTCTGCGGGGAGTACCAGTGTCTCCCCTTTAGTAAGTGAGCCGATGGCTGTGCTGGTGGTGCTAGCTGTCCCGCTGAGGAGCATGAGGACGTGCGCTCGCTGATCGTCGGCTGGCTCATATGTCATTTCGCCGCGATGTTGATGGACGACGAAGTATTCGTTGTTCACCAATTCTGTCGAGCGGGTCTCTGTCCCTAGCGGTTTCGGTTTCAGGGGGGCGATTGGGCCGGTTGAGAAATCCGTTGCTTCCAGACCGAGTTCAAGGTGCAGCTCACGAGGTTTGCCGTCGGGGCCTTTGCGTCCCCAGTCATCAATTCGGTAGGTGATATTATTCGGCTGTTGGATTTCCGCCACCAACAGCCCTGTTCCAAGACTGTGAACGGTTCCCGGTTTCAGAAAGAAGCAGTCGCCGACTTTCGCATCAATGATGTGCATGCAATCAGGAACGGTGCCGTTTTTAATCGCAGCCGAGAACTGCTCTTTGTTGACCCCTCTTTTGAGGCCTGCGTAAACGCGGCTTCCGGGTTTTGCGTCAAGGACAACCCACATTTCCGCTTTTCCAGTGGTCACCTCGGAGTATCGCTGAGCCATTTCCTGACCAGGGTGAACCTGTATGGAAAGATCGCGATTGGCATCCAGGAATTTGATCAGCAGCGGAAATCGGACTCGATCTGCATGGATTCCCAGAATCTTCTCGCGGTGAGTGGTGAGCAACTGGCGGATTGTCTGCCCGGCAAACTGTCCGGATGCAACGACACTTTCATCTCCGGGAAGATCGGCAACTTCCCAGCTTTCCGCGTAGTCGTCTCCAGTGTCGATCGGCTTGTTGAGAAGTTCGCCCAATCGCCGACCACCCCATAAATACCGTTTGAAGATCGGATGAAATTGGAGTGGTTCCATAGTTAGTGAGATTTTGAGATGATTGCTGAAGTGGACCCAATGTGAATTTTCTAAGAACTGAACTTCAGCTCGTAGCCCATGATGTCAAACTCGACGAGTTCTGTTTCAACATTAGCCTTTGTTCAGGAGGGTATGCAATATGACGCCCACAATTCTTGCAATGAATTGCAGAAATTGATGTGACTTTCTCAAGGCAAAAGCCCCCTTTCAGATCTTGCTGCGACAAGGGCGAATTTCGGCCAACTGTCACGTTTCTCCAAGATCGCTACAATGCCCCATGACTCAATTGAACCCGTAAAGACAGAAGGTTTCTCAACATGTTGACACCAGAAGGATGCCAGACTCGCCGCCAACGACTGTGGGATCGCATTCCAGATGGAATCGATTGGCTGCTCATCGCTGATCCTCGACACGTCCAGTATCTTGCAAATTTCCTTGTACAGCCTCTGAGCTTTTCAGGAGGCGAGCGGGGGCTTCTCCTGCTTGAGAAGAGCGGACGTGCATCAATCCTCGGGGATAACTTTGCAATCCGCTCAGCGATCCACAAACCGTATGTCGACAGAGAAGTGGTCACGCCGTGGTATGATCATCAACATTCTGTGAAGAATCGTGACCATGCACTCCTGCAAGCCCTGCGAGATGTTTCGGAGGATCTTGTCAACGGGAAAGGTCTCGTTGAAGCGGAATGGCTTCCACTGGGCGCCACTGAAGTTCTCCCGGCGGGGACGTATGACTTTTCTGCTTCGCAAGAGGTCGATGATGCGTCGCTGTGTGATCTGGGAACGATCCTGCGTGACCTGCGGCGAACTAAAGAGCCGGATGAAATCGAATTACTGAAACAGTGCATGAGAGCGGGAGAAGCTGGCCAAGCCCGGTTGTTCGAGGTCGCTACAGAAGGGGTTTCTGAGCTGGACATTTATCGAGAAGTTCAGTTTGCTGCAGTCAAAGCCGCCGGTCGTCCTGCTCTGGTTTACGGAGATTTTCGTGCCTCATATCCCGCTCAGCCGAAATCAGGCGGATTTCCGGATGGGGATGGCAGAAAGCTTCAGGAGGGAGATCTCTTTGTCCTGGATTACTCAGTGGTCTTAGATGGCTACCGCAGCGATTTCACGAATACGGTTTCCGTCGGCGAGCCGTCCGCTGAAGTCGTTGAGCTTCATGAAATTTGCAAAGCAGGAATGGCTGCCGGCGAGCAAGTATTGAAGGCAGGAGTCAAAGCCAGAGATGTTCACGCTGCTGTGGCTGCACCGTATGTCGAAGCTGGCAAGAAAGATTCCTTCATGCATCATGCGGGGCATGGAATTGGACTTGGTCACCCCGAGTCGCCGATTCTCGTTCCGGAGAGTACCGACGTCCTTCGCGCTGGCGATGTCGTAACGTTAGAGCCAGGATCGTATGTGGAAGGTGTTGGTGGAATGCGAATCGAACACAACTACCTGATCACTGATTCCGGTTATGAACGACTCAGCAACCACGAGATCCGTCTCAATTAGAGCAGTTTTCTCTACCGTGTGCCCGTGAAGAACGCGTTTCTCTAGTAAAAATGCTGTTCGCCACGAGGCAGAACCTGCAAATCAATTTGAAAGGTGCTCTAAGAATCGTTACCGCGTGGGCATTACCGAGTGAGCACTCTCGGTGTTGTTGCTTGGGGGGGATTGTTGGCGTTTCGGTGTCACTTTCCCCGCTCAACACGGACGTGCAGTCTACTGGTGGCAGTGTCTCCATGTTCGTTTTTTGTTGACACGGAAACGATGTAGTCGCCCGGCTTTTCAAATTGGTGTGTGGTCGACGCGTACCCATTTTGAGCATGCTGATCGCTATCGATGTTTGAGCGAGTCGTGACCTTCGGGCTGCCATCTCCGAAGTCCCAGATGTCTTCGCTCGGGGCTCCGTTTCGTCCGCGAGATGTAAAGGTCACTTCATCACCCGGCTGAATCCCGGTACTGGGAGCGTAGTTGGCGTCAATGACTGGACACTGCCGACCAGTGATCGAATCGTTGACTCGGATCGTGGCGAAGTCGTAGTCGACGTTTCCTGCTTTATCAGTCACTTTCAGGACTTCTGAATACATTCCGGGGCGAGTGTATCGCTGAGTTACTTCTGCTCCGCTGCCTTCAGAGCCGTCGCTGAAGGTCCATTCGTACTTTGCGATTCCTGACTTCGCCCAGCTACGTTTTGCATCAAGAGTCACGGGGCTTCCAGTGAAAGCTCTTTGGTAGGGTCGTGAGATGGCGATGACTTCTGGAGCGTACTGGCGCTGATAAGCCTGCCAGAGAAAAGCGTAGCTGTCCTGCGTTCCCCATTTGCCGGATGGCTGCATCGATTTGATTTCGAAGTGCAAGTGTGTCCAACCTCCGCTCGCTCCCTCTTTGCCGACCAGCCCCAATTTTTGACCACGTGTAACACGCGCACCAACGGCAACCTCAGGGTCAAATTCATCCAGGTGGCTATAGCGATAGTACCAGCCACGGCCATCTCGTACGTAGATGACATCGTAACGCTTGTTAACTGGTGGATGATCACCTGCCAGG
The DNA here is from genome assembly GCF_007744255.1 of Thalassoglobus polymorphus. Taxonomy (GTDB): domain Bacteria; phylum Planctomycetota; class Planctomycetia; order Planctomycetales; family Planctomycetaceae; genus Thalassoglobus; species Thalassoglobus polymorphus. The sequence goes on from NZ_CP036267.1 coordinate 5,940,052, forward strand.
ATCTCGTCGCCTGCAGAAACAATCACTCCGTCGGTCGCTGCGACAACTTCAACCAGACGTTCTGTTGCGCCAATGTCCATTCCGGCGTGGTAGTAAACTTTTCCATTGGGACGTTTGCTGACTGGCTCGTTGCTGAACCAGGTCATGGCTGCCATCCACCGTTGCTTGACGGGATAATCAAACGAACCTGGAGCGATCCAGGGTGAGGACTTCGGCCAAAGTCGCACCCGCGCATCCGCAGTGAGTCCCCAGTGGTCTTGCGTGGTGTCTTCGTTGTAGTGCCGTGTGAGAGGGCAATCGATTTGCACACCGTTCACTTCAACCGGCAGGCGATAGTTTCCACTTTCGATCGTCGCCTGCTGACCATTCACGTCAACGACGGCACTGGCTGATTTGATCATTCCCTGCACCGGTTCTCGTTCCGCAGCGATGCTGATCAGCTTGATACGGACTTGTGATCCGTCATGGAGTTTGATTTTCTGTGTCTCACCGACTTTCAGGTCAGCGACTTTCAGTAGCGGAGTAATTTGCCTCACAGGTTGGGGATCTGGTTCAGCTGCCTCGACGATTGAGAGGTTGCACACAATTGGCAAACAAGTGGAAATAAGAAACAGGAGCTTGCAGGAAACGGACTTCTGAAGGCTGGTCTTCACATCGTTCTCCACTGTGGGGTCTGTAAACTGTGGGGTCTGTAAAGTTTCGATTGAGATCGGTGGGGCGGTTTTTAGAGCTGATCCTGAAATCTGAACGTGCTCTCTCGGAGGGGTGATGATACCAACTATATCAAAGGTTTACGGCGGGTTCGAGAACACGTTCGAGTTTCTGTCTCCTTGAGAGAGCTTTGGGATTGCTGAAGCGTTCATGTTCACGAAGCAGAGCGAAAGACCAATGTTGAAATGAAAAAAAAGACCGTCACTCCATTGTGGAGTGACGGTCTTTTCTGTCTTCGATTTTAGGGCGTTTTCAAAGCTCGCCGCGACGCAGAAGCCGAACAGATTTCTAGAGTGCTATGATTCAGGGCGGTGTTCTTGTCTACAGATTGCTTGTCTGCTTTGGATCCTGAATTTGACAAGTTCCGCAGGCCCGGTTCATCTGCTGGCAACTCAGTGACTCTGTCATCGTGCGAAGCTGCAAATGGAGGGGGGCAAGGATTTCGGAAGCTGGAGGAGCACCGAACTCCAGCTTTGGCTGACGGCTCTCTACGTAATGTAAAGAGTCGTTAGGAGGTGAACTTGACGCTTACTGACTCGCGTGGTTCTGTTCTTTCTCTTTGCGAAGCATCTCTTCGAGAATAATCGGATGCCAAGAGTTATCGCGTAGTTCACGTGGCAAATAGTTCTGACGTGCCCAAGTTCGCAGGCGGATCTCTTCGATTGGGTCAAGTTCCGACTCGATCATGACTGCGGTATCCATGGCCTTCTCCACTTCGTTTTGGACGATCAGTTCATCCCATCAGTTCAGGGAAAAATGCGTCCACACAATGAACCGACGTCATGTCGTGCGACAGGTCAATTTCAAAAGAACATGCCGCCTCTCTGCGACTTTCGTGTCTTTAGAGTAAATCCAATATTGGTCTTTATGTTCCGCCTCGTGGCGAGGAGGCTATGAAGTCATAAAAGTGAGCTTCACGGGCACGACCAGCATTGAAGATGCTCTAATCTTCAAACTATCGTCAATCGGAGGTCACTTCAAGCATTTCCATCGCTTTTTTTTGAACAATTCAAATCCGTCGTGGCCTTGTCGCTGACTCGTTGACCTGATCGGCAAACTTTCCCGTTTTTCACAGCTTGCCGCTGCGAAATGCTGGATAAACTACATAAAACGGGGCATCCAAGCTCAGGGTTGTCGCGGGATCGTTCTTGCCCTGACTCGCAGAACCACGCATACTACAGGTCTGTCGATTTTTGAGTGTCGCGTGTAGACTGCGAGTCCCTTTTCGTTGTCACAACGCAACGATTGTCTCGCTGGCCTTTGGGATGGACGGTCCACCTTGCTGATTCGATCAGTATTGCCGTCAATTGATATCAGAAGAGGTCTTTTGGCGAGATCGATTTTCAGCCACACAAGTAATATGCCCGGCCAACAGGTCCCAGAGTCATTCAGGGCACGGTTTAATAGAGCGTAATGTCCTACCGAAGATTCAAACGTCTGCTTGGAGAAACCAGCCTTGAGCGGAAATGCCGCTTGATGTTTGGGGGGGCGTTGATGTTGCTCATTACCGGTAGTTTCTACGTTTATGCTCAGCTGAATTTGCGAATTGTGCGGGAGCAGTATCGTGATCGAGCTCAGCTGCTGATCGCTCAGAACATGATGACAACACACTGGAAGGCGAGTCAAAACCCTAACGAGTCTGAGCTGATCGTCATCCCCGAGAACTTGAACGAAGCGCTTAAGCCCGACCGCTTGCGGGAGTTCAACTGGAAGTTCATGCCGGAGGATTACGAAAACGCAAGCACAACCGCCCGTCCGGTCGAGACCTTTGAAATCGAGGCGTTTCGAGATCTCCTCTCGAAGAAAGAACCTTACGTTATTCACGAAGATACAGAACGGGGGCGATATCTTTATTTTGAACCGATCATCGCCACTGAACTATGCCTGCAATGCCATCGTGATCGGCATTCCCCTCTTGTCAGCGAGACGAATCAGATCATGGGGATGGCCCGCATTACATTTGAGCTGAGGGAAACTCAACATGACATTGCTCGGAACAACGCCATTCTCATTGTGATGGCAATCGTCACGGCTGTCTTGGGGATGGGGGTGGCTTACGTCATTGTTCGTTATGTGATCGTCAAGCCAATTATGCACTTGAAAGACGTAAGCGATGCGATTGCTCAGGGGGAACTTGATCAACGGGCAGACATTCGAACCGGCGATGAATTTCAGGAACTCAGCCATGCGTTCAACCGCATGCTACGGCATCTCGTGACGACTCAGGAAGAGCTGAAGCAGTCTGCGGCGTCGCTGGACTACAAGGTCGACGAGCTTGCGCAGGCGAACCTGAGTTTGCATGAAATGAACAAAATTAAGAACGAATTCCTGGCCACGATGAGCCACGAACTTCGTACGCCGCTGAACAGCATTCTTGGGTTCAGTGATGTCCTGGCAGTGGCAGAAAACCTGAACGAGAAACAGAAAAAATACCTGTCGAACATTCAGACATCCGGGAATAACCTCTTACTGCTTATTAACGATATTCTTGATTTGGCGAAGATTGATGCAGGCCGGATGGAGGTCCACATCTCAGAGTTTTCGATCGCGGATCTCATCGAGCAATTGGCACTCTCCGTGAAGCCACTTGCGGAAAAGAAAAATATTGACATGGACTGGGAGGTCTCTGAGTCCGTGCCGGTTCTTGTTCAGGATGTCGGGAAGATGCAGCAGATTCTCTATAACCTGCTCTCGAATGCGATTAAGTTCACTCCTGAGGGAGGCCGAATCCGTATCGACGTTTCCATGCATGACGAAACGCTGTTTGACTTAGTTGTCGCAGACACCGGAATCGGGATTCCGCTGGAAGATCAAAGCATCATTTTCGAGAAATTCCGGCAAGGGCAAAACCTGGCTGGTTCAGACAGCATGACCCGCGAGTACGAAGGGACCGGGCTGGGACTGTCGATTATCAAAGAGCTCTGTCGCTTGCTCGGCGGAGAGGTCTCGCTGGAAAGTGAATTCGGAAAAGGGAGTACGTTCACCGTTCGCCTGCCGGTGGAACTTGCCTGCCAGAATCCTCTCGAATCTGCTGATTCCTTTACTTCAACACCCGCTGAACTGATGAAGGGCTCCAGCTCTCTAGGGTCGTTCAGCTCAGCCGATTAGAGCCAGTTTCGAATTGGTGTGCAGGCTCTGCCTCGTGGCGAACAGCAATTTTATTGGTCAAATGCGTTCTTCACGGGCACACGGTAAAGCAAACTGCTCTAGTCACTTCCTCTCGCAAGGCTTGCGATGAAGAATAAAAAACGCAACCAAAGCGATTCGGCTCAGGTTGCGTTGAGAAATAATGCGCAGCAAAGCTCGGTTCTCAACAGAGCCTTTTCAATGCTTGTCGCGTGCAGTGCTCGTCGCACCTGTGAAGTTCACTTTCATGAATTCATCGGCTGCTCGCCTCCTTGCCTGCCTCATTCACTTCGCTCTCTTGATGGCTGAGCGATCGTTGTTGAGAGAAGTTGCTCGGCGATTTGGGGAACTTCGGTGAGACTCAATGTCCCAGGCCGGTTGTTTTCGTCTGGATTCGGCACAGGTATGTGTCAGAGGTGATGTAGAGAATGGAACCATCTTTTCCGCCGAAAGTGCAGTTCGATGTCCGTTCACCGGTGCTGAGACGTCCTAAAAGTTTTCCAGTTGCGTTGAAGATGTAAACTCCACCAGGTCCCGTCGCGAAGATGTTGCCAGCTTTGTCGACAGCCAATCCGTCCGGAAGTCCGGGCCAGCCCTGTTTGACATGTTGCGTCGCGTCGTACATGACTTTGCCTTTTCCGAGTGTGCCGTCCGCTTTGACGGGAAACGACTTCCACAAGGCGGCTTCTGGATCGGATTGGGCGACGTAGAGTGTTTTCTCATCAGGAGAAAACGCGAGGCCGTTTGGGCGAGTCATTTCTTTGGTGAGAAGTGTCAACTCACCCGCTTTTGAGAGTCGATAAACGCCACAGAAATCGAGTTCGCGAAGTGGGTCGTCCCAGCGATTTGGGAGTCCATACGGCGGGTCGGTAAAATACAGATCACCATTGGAGTGGTAGATCAGATCGTTCGGGCTGTTGAGCCGTTTGCCTTTGTAGTTGTCGACGAGCGTTTGCTTGCCACCCGATTTTGTAAGCACTGAGAGCCGGCGATCACCATGTTCGCACATCACCAATCGACCTTGAGGGTCCAGGACTAAGCCGTTGCTTCCTGGCTCTGCACCATAATCTGCGACTCCGGTGTATCCCGACGGTTTCATGAAGAGCGAAGCACCTTTGCCTTCCACCCATTTGAAGATGGAGTTATTTGGGATGTCTGAAAAAAGCAGGTAGCCATCGCCCTGTTTCTCATTGACCCAGACTGGACCTTCCGTCCATTCGTATCCACCCGAGATGACGAAGATCTGAGCATCTTTGGCAACGAGTTGAGACAAGGCGGCATCGTTTTCGATGCGCTCGCCCAAAGAGGGAAAGTTTGTCGTATCCTGAGCCGTCAGAGCTGTGCTCAGGCAAAAAAGAAGTGCGGTTGTCTTCAGCAGAAACAGCCTCATCAGTCGGTCCTTTCAAAGAGTTTCTGCAAGAAATCGACTTTACGGCCCGAACTGCTTTTCAGCATTGAGGATGATTTCGTACGTTCTCAATGGGTCTTCTGTTTCGCGAATTTCAGGCAGGAAGTCCGGTAATTGAATCATCCGTGCCAGCCGTGCGATGACTTGCAAGTGGGTTCGAGCATCCTGGCACAGTACCAGGAAGAAACAATCAGTCAGCGAGTTATTACTTGCACCACAAGGAATTCCACTCAGGGTTCTTCCGAACGCAACCAGCGGTTCCCCAATCGCATCGGGAAGTGGCGAGCGAGGGTGAGGGATCGAGACACCATTGTCGAAAGCGGTCGAGTGGAGTTTTTCGCGTTCCTGAACTGCCTTCAGGATCGTAGCAGGTTCCCAGACTTGCCAAGTGCGGCCAGCAACTTCGATCATGCTTTCCAGCACCGAGCGTTTTGTTCGTGCTTCGAGTGGAACCTGTACCAGCTCGGGTTTCAGAAGGGAAGAGACAGGGATCTCAGGAGCGACTTCTGGCGAGGCTTGTGCCACTTCGAGCGCAGCGAGTTGGCTGTCTGAATACTCTCGCATTTCCTGTTCGAGCCATTGCGTAATTTCAGCAGCGTGGAATTGCCAGTCTTCTCCCCGTTTATGTGCGGGGATACGTCCACGGCTTGCGAGCCGTAGGATTTCGCGACTGTCTCGCCCTAGTTGGCGAGCCAGTTCATCAAGCGAGTACCATTCGTGGGCCATGGGAGATTCGAAATGCGTCTTCAGTAGGTGGAGGAGTCTTCGTCTGGAAACTCAGACAAAGTGTTTAAGCCCGTAAAACTTGTCTTCAACTCGTTAGAGAATAAAGCTGCCTGAGACCGAAGGCAACGTTCAATTAAGTCGTGGTGGTCCATTTTCCATAAGTCAGGGGACCAAACTTCTGTCTCGTACCATCCATCGTAGCCAGCTGATTCAAGGGCGTACACGATTTCGCGAAGAGGAAGATGCCCTTCGCCAGGGACTTCTCGGTCGTTCTCGTGTTGGGGTGACCCATAACAATCGGACAGGTGTACAACTGCGATCTTATCAACAATTGATCGAATTCGCGAACAAACGCCCTCTTCTCCTCCAAGGTGGTATGTTCCGAACGCAAGCTTCACTGCCGGATGATTCACTTTTTCGATCAATTCCAAGGCGTCGTCGAGGCTGTGAATGAAGGACCAGTTCTGCTGATAGACCTGATGCATTGGCTGGAGTGCGATGGAAACATTGTAGCTGGCGGCTAAATCGGCAAGCTCACAGAGTGCGGAAACAGCGAGGCGACGTGCGTGAGAATTGATATGGCGGTTTTGCGGGCCTGTCAGCACTGTCACTGCCGGAGATCGCAATTGACCGGCAACCCGAACGGCACGTTTGGCGTCCAGCATGACTTCGCTGTGACCAAACCCATTGTGGCCGGTGAATCCGCCAACCCAGCCGACGTTGGAGACACTCATGTCGGACTGACGCAGCAGTCGGACCCCTTTCTGGACTCCGAACTCAAGAAGCTTTCGCCAGCTCACACCAATCGCGGGGATGTTCCAAAGCTTGTAGGCCTCGATATCTTCAGCGACTGACCAGCGAATCGTCGTCAGTTCATTCATTGCGACGCGATGATGCAGTGCACTCGCATCAAGATTTTGTGCAACATTATCATTCACAGGGAGGCTCTGTGGGAGCTCCACTTTGGCGGGCATGGGGGTTTCCGATGACGGTCCAGTGTGCCGAAATGATGAAGCAGATGGTTTTTGCACGTCAACAAACCTGTTGGATATAGAAAGACGAAAGTCACTCAGAATGAGATGGGCAAGGGTGACAAGAAAAGTCGCGCTTGCAAGTCAGCCGAACTATGGAGAAATCCTGGAATGCAGAAGCTTACTGGCTCTAGCAAGATTGAAAGGGACACGAGTTCCCAATCATTCTGAACTACTGCATCAGCAAGATGAGCAGTTCTTACTACGAGTTCGGATTTTTGAGGGGCCCGGTTGGCGATTTAAGCGAGAGGGTCGAAGTGTACAGCTTTGAATTACGATATCGATTTTTATCAATGTCATTCCCCGGCTTCACTAAAGTGAAAAGAGCACCGGACGGAGAGACCCTAAGGTCGTCAAACTGCAAGGACATTTACAACACTCCCGAAAGACAAAATCTGCCAGTTCATGTGAGTCAGTATGTCTCTAGTGTGAAAAAAAAGCCATGACAGAACGCTGCTTTTCTAACAGAATGTTGCTTTGAGTTTTTTCCTGTCATTCACTCTTGACGAACGAGAAAGTTCTCTTCTACCGAAAGGTGATGCGTGCTGGCGCTTGGTCGAGGTTCGAGTCTCTTGTGACGGACTGCCAATGTGGCTTCGTCATTGCTGTGAATCAGTGATGAATCAATGGTCTCTTTGAACCTGTCTTTACTGCTACAGCAGCTTGCTCTGCTCGTGTCCCCATGAAGAACGCGTTGGCTGATCAAATTACCGTTCGCCACAAGGCAGAACCTGCAAACCAATTCGAGGGGTGTTCTCAACCAGTTCTGCAAAAGGGGCGCGTCCCTTTTCGTGGCCAAGCGATCATTGAGTTGTAAAAGTGGCTGGTTGAATGGAAGTGCCTGGGCGTATGCATGGCAAGCATTGCAAAAGCGTTAATCCTTGACGCCAAGGTTGCGTTCGATGTCACGCGCCTTGGGAGACACAAAGATTTTCCTCAGCTTCAATGGATCGTTGACTAGGATCTCATCATGCTCTTCACTGGTGATGTCTCCGGCTTCCTGAATCCAGGGGTCACTGGTTTGATCCGCTGGGTTTTCCCGAGCGCTGCCAGTATCGCGGTATCCGACGATTTGAGTGAATGGGCTAGAAAACGATGACTGACAGCCAGCGCACAGGACAACCACAAGCAGCGTGGCTGCAAATCGTTGAGAAGCCATGTCGAGAACTCCCGCTCGAAGAATGATCGAGCGAACGAAAGGTTGGAATGGTGATTGAGAAGGGGTGTTGAGAGGGGGGAATCCGCTATATTGCAGAAATCTCATTCCAGGTAAAGATCGATTTTATGAACCCTTTAGACACTCCACTCGACATATTAGTTGTCTCTCCTCACCCGGATGACGCGGAAATTAGCGTCGGAGGAACCATCATTCAGTCACTTCGGCAAGGAAAACGAGTCGGAGTGGTCGAATTAACAAACGGAGAGCCGACACCCCGCGGAACGATTGAGAGACGCAAATCCGAAACTGAATTGGCGACAAAAACTCTTGGTCTCACTTGGAGGCACCAGCTCGATTTGCCGAACCGTTCTCTGGAAAACAATCTCAGTGCTCGCAGAAAGCTGGCAGCGATTTTTCGCCTCACGCGGCCCAATGTTATTCTTGCTCCTTTTTGGGAGGATGCTCACCCCGATCATGTTGCCGCCAGTGCGTTGACGGATGCTGCCCGGTTTTGGTCCAAACTCAGCCGCAGCGATATCCCAGGCGACCCGTTTCATCCGCCACGCATCTACTATTTCTGGAGTATCCACTTAAGGATTCATCCCAAGCCTGCGTTTGTCGTCGACATTTCCGATGCCATCGACCAGAAAATGGAAGCTGTTCAATGCTTCGCCAGCCAGCTCATTGAAGGCCGCAGCCAGGAACACCCCACTCTGATTGACGATATCCGAGATCGGGCCCGTTATTGGGGCTGGACAATTCATTCCAGATACGGAGAGGCCTTCGCATCTCGTGAGGAACTCCGGATTTCTGACTTGGATCATATTGGATAGCAACAGGTCGTGATTCCTGCAGCATTTCGAGACTATTCTGAAAGTGATATCCTGAAGCGGAGTTTTGGCAGTCTGAAGATTGATCGTGTGGTCGTCATTGTGAGATAGTGGAAGAGGTTGCGCGATAGTTGGTCGTGAATGATGTTCAGAACCGCCTGAGATGAGATTCATTGCTTCGATGAATTCGAGACAAACATTCAATAAGAGAAAGTTCAATGGCCGTACCAATTCGAATTGCGATTCATGGAGCTGCTGGGCGAATGGGGCAACGACTTGTCGCATTGACCCATGTTGATCCGGAACTGGAACTCGCTGCCGCTTTAGAATCAGCAAGTTCACCCGTGCTGGGGCAAGACGCCGGTGAAATCGCTGGACTGGGAAAAATTGGCGTCGAGATCACCACGTCAATTCCTGAACACGTTGACGCGGTTATCGACTTCTCCGTTCCTGAAGGGGCAGTTGCGATTGCCGGAGTCTGTGCGGAGCGTCAGATTCCGTTAGTGGAAGCAACAACCGGATTAAGCGATGAGCAACGACAGGTTATCCTCGAAGCAGCTCAGCTGACACCCGTTGTGATGGCTCCCAGTATGAGCTTGGCGGTCAACTTGGCGATGAAGCTTGTCGCTGAGGCGGGGAAGGCACTCAAAAATCTTCCAGGTGGTGTCGATGTGGAAATCGTCGAGCGGCACCATCGATTCAAAGAAGATGCTCCCAGCGGGACAGCTCTGAAGTTCGGGGAAATCGTCGCCACGGAAATGGGGCAGTCAGAGCACAAACATGGTCGCGAGGGAATGACTGGTCAGCGATCGCAAAGTGAGATCGGCTACCACGCGCTTCGCACGGGCGATAACGTCGGCGAACACCAAATTATTTTCGGGATGATGGGTGAGACGCTCGAAGTTTACGTTCGCGGACATACCCGAGATAGCTACGCCTACGGAGCCTTGGCTGCAGCCAAGTTCGTCGCTACTCAAGGTGCTGGCTTGTACACTATGAAAGATGTTCTCGATATCTGAAATTCTCTCTGAACTCCCCCTTGTCTTCGATTTGATTTAGCAGGTAACCCATGGCAAAGTTTTTCTTGGCAAGCATTCTGTCCGCAAGCTTTTTGATTGTCGCCACCACGGGAGTTGTGCAGGCTGAGGAAGTGTTTCAGTTTGCCGTTCAGGCTGAGCAAGTTGCGAGAAAAGATTCGCCAATCTGGGTGGACCTGCCTAAGGCGTTGCAGAATGTTGAGGGAGATTTGGTATTGCGGCAAGCTGCTGGGGGAGGCCAGGTTGTCTCTCAAAAAAGTGAAGATGGGAAACGGCTCGTCTTTATCCCGAAAGAAGAAATTCCCGCGACTCAGGGGCGGTTGTATCAAATTCAAGTTGTTCCGAAATCTGATTCGACGCCGGCTGATTCAACCTTTGCCGTCAGGTGCATTAAAGATGACAAGACAGTTTCTCTCGCTTTGGGCGATCAGAAAATTCTGACTTACAACACCGCTGTCCTCGAGCCACCAGCTGGGACGTCGGAATTGTACCGCCGAAGTGGATTCATTCACCCTTTCGTAACTCCTCAGGGAAAGGTCGTGACTGATGGATTTCCGAGTGATCATCTGCATCAGCATGGGATTTTTGCAGCGTGGACAAAGACCTTTTTCGAAGGAGAAGGTGTCAATTTCTGGGACCAGTTAGGTGGCACTGGGACAGTCGGGCATCGCGAGATTCTCGAAACGACCTCAGGGGATGTCTTTGCGTCGTTCAAAGTTCGTCTGGCTCATGTCCTGACGAAGGGGGAGCCGCGCGATGTCCTCGACGAAGTCTGGACGGTTCGTTTGTACAACCTTCCGAAGATGCACCAGTTTGACATCGAATCGGTGCAAACCTGTGTTGCAAAAACACCGCTGACTATCGCAGAGTACCACTACGGCGGATTTGCTTATCGTGGGAGTGCTGAGTGGATTAAAAACGATCAACACCACATCATCACCAACGAAACGGATGATCGCGAAGTGGGCAATCACACGAAGCCAAACTGGGTGGGCGTTTACGGACCTGTTCAAGGCGATCTTTGCGGAGCTGCGATGTTCTCTCACCCCACGAACTTCCGCAGCCCACAACCGGTTCGGCTGCATCCCAGCATGCCTTACTTCGTCTACTCACCTGCAGTCCTTGGAGAATTTGAACTCGCACCGGGAAAACCGTTCGCAGCCAAGTACCGCTACCTTTCTTACGATGGCAAACCGGACGCAAAACGACTCGACTCTGCGTGGAAGAACTATTCCTCGGCTCCGAAAATTCAATGGGTCACAGCCACAGCACCATAAACTGGTGCTGTGAGAGCGGGTTACTTTGAGACGCTTCAAGAGTTCAAGCGTCGACGTGGCAAACAGGTAAACTTCACGGGCACACGGTAGAGCAGGCTGCTCTAAAAACTGAGTCTGTTTCAGTTGTGGTGAAGTTGTGTCGGTCCGCAAGCTTGTTGGAACAGCTTTGAATCTTCATGCTATGGGGCCGTGTCGAATTCATTCTCAAGAAGTAGAACTGATCCTGAAACTTGAATTTGCTCTTTCGAACGTTGAGAAAAGCAGCGATTCCAGAGGTTTTCGGACTGGTTCTAAGATAAGTTCATGACCCAAAATATTGATCCCGACGACGTTGCTGAAGAACAGGACGATGCCATTGTTGGCGCTGCTTTCAAGTGGTCGGTAATTGTCTTCGTTGGATTGGGGCTCATTGCTGGCCCAGTCGTTTACTTCATGACTCGCCCGCTTCAGGCTCCACCAGCGATAGAGTCGGAACTTGCAGCTGTCGAAGTTCGAGAAGTTGGAGCGGAGACCGCGCCGTCAGTTTCGTTTGTTGATGTTACCGAAGCTGCCGGAATTGACTTTGTTCATGAGAGCGGAGCGAGAGGCCAAAAACTTCTCCCGGAATCAATGGGGGGCGGTTGTGCCTTTTTCGACATGGACAACGATGGCGACCAGGATCTATTGCTCATCAATTCACAAACATGGGAAGAGTTCGCTGGGGAAGACGTCGAGACTCCTTCTCTGATGGCGCTCTATCGTAACGATGGGAGTGGTCACTTCGAGAACGTGACCTCGGGGTCGGGGCTTGATGTCTCCATGTATGGCATGGGAGTCGCCTGCGGAGACTACGATGGTGATGGGCTGGTTGATGTGTACATCAGCGCTGTCGGGAAGAATCGTCTGTTTCGTAATGAGGGAAACGGGAAGTTTCGCGATGTCACGGAATCGGCCAAGGTGTCCGGAGCAGATGATCAGTGGGGGACAAGCTGTGGGTGGTTTGATTACGACGGCGACGGTGATCTCGACCTGTTTGTCTGTAACTATGTGAAGTGGTCGCAAGAGTACGACCTTGCACAGGACTTTCAGCTGACAGGAGGTGACCGTGCCTATGGGCGTCCGCAAAACTTTGAAGGAACCTTTCCATACCTGTTCCGGAATGAAGGAGACGGGACGTTCACCGAAGTCGCTGAGGAAGCAGGTCTGCATTTGTGGAATCGGGCATCGAATGTTCCGATGGCGAAGTCGTTGGGCGTGATCATCGATGACTTCAATCGGGATGGCTGGATGGACTTGCTTGTCGCGAACGACACTGTGCAGAATTTTCTTTTTCTGAATAATCAGGACGGCACGTTCATGGAAGTCGGCACGCTGAGTGGTGTCGCCTTCGACATGGATGGGACTGCCAGAGGAGCAATGGGAATTGATGTTGCCCACTTTCGCAACAATGATTCCCTTGGTGTGGCGATCGGGAACTTTTCGAATGAAATGACGGCACTTTATGTCGCCGAAGACACTGCGATGCAGTTCGTTGATGAAGCGATCTCGAGTGGTCTTGGTCCGACAACCAGATTGAGTTTGACCTTCGGTGTTTTCTTCTTTGATTACGATCTCGATGGACGGTTAGATCTCTTTACCTCGAACGGGCATTTGGAGCAGGATATTAACCGCGTTCAACCGAGTCAGTTTTACGAACAGCCACCGCAACTCTTCTGGAACTGCGGGCATCAATCCGATACCGAGTTTCTACTTGTTGCGAAAGAGATCGTGGGCGAGGATTTTGCAAGACCGCTGGTGGGGCGCGGTGCGAGCTATGCCGACATCGATAATGATGGAGACTTGGATATTCTGATCGCCACGACCGGCCAGAAGCCCCGGCTGCTGCGTAATGACCAAGAGTTGAAGCACAACTGGATTCGATTCTCGCTGAAGGATGAAGGTCCGAATCGAAATGCCATAGGAGCACTTGTCGAACTGGACCTCGGAGAGAGCAAGCTTCAGCGGAGAGTTACGCCGACGAAAAGCTATCAGTCTCAGTCAGAGTTGCCCGTCACCTTTGGGCTGGGAGAATCGAACAGCATTCAGCAGGTCAGAATCACTTGGCCAGATGGAACTGTTCAGGTGGTGACGGAGTTCGAGTTGAATTCCGTTAATGAAATTCGAAAAGCAAATTGAATGTTTTTCAGGCAATGTTCGTCTTTGCGAAATTCGCTGAGAACAAAAAAACACGGGATGGAATCTTGCGAAACCATCCCGTGTTCAATTCGATCAAAGTGACGTCGATTTGACGTCATTGATTATTCAGCTGCTGCTGGAAGTTTTCCGCTTTTCAGGACGTCCCCGAAAGTCTTTCCGTCGCCAGCATCTGCTTTGGCAGCTTCGTCGAGTCCTTTGGCGATGTCGTCAGCACTCTTGACGTTTTTCTTGCCAAGGGCCTTACCGAGAGCTTTCCCGTAGTCGCTGACTTTTTTCTTGTTTTTACCACCTTCACCGTGGCAAACTCCACATTTTTTCTCTTTTGCTTCAGAGATATCGTACTTGGCAACGAAGCCTTTCAAGTACTGTGGGCGTGCTTCTGCCTGTTGTGGAGCAGCAGCGAAAAAACCAACGACAGCGATCGCTGCCATTCCAAGCATCAAATTCTTCATTCAAAATCCTCCAAGTCAAAAGTTGCAACTCGACGGTGTGATCTTCGACATCTCGTCCAAAGAATGGCGAATTGGTAATCAATCTGGTGCAGTCCATGAAACACGGTACCGTCAATACGTTAGAGATTAGAATTGCCCGATCCGTCAGTGTCAACACTCTTCTAAGTTTCGGCAAATCTGTAAAGAAATTTGGCGAATTATAACGACGAGTTGGTTGCTACGGACGCTTCAGGAATTCACGAGAACTTTAGGTTTAGCAAATACAGTGCCGATTCTTGTGGAAAGATACATGCGAGAGTTGTTGTCGACAGCAGCGTGAGGTTCAGAGATTCTGCAGTGCGGTACGCTTTCGGGTGTTCAGTTCTCTGTGAAAATTGGCTGCAAGCAGTGGAAATCGACCTCAGTGAAAGTCTCTTTCAGTTTGCAGATCTTGAGAGGTCTTCCATTTTTGGCAATCTTGAAGGCGAGTTGTTTCACGAACGGTTGAGTCCTAAAATCTGGCGACATTGAGGTTTGCATTCTGATCAGGGTTCGGATGAACTCCCGGGCGCAGCTACTCTTTTACCGAACCTATTCCATTATTTTAGGTCATTGTTCTACGCTCACTGCTCGAGGAGGTGCATGTGTCTGAAGTATTTGAATCTGAGGTCTCAACGGCTATTCAAGCGGTCGTAGCAGCCTCGGTGATTTGTCGTTCTGTCCAGAAGACAATTGCCGACGATGCGATGGAAAAAAAGGACCGGTCGCCTGTTACTGTTGCAGATTTTGCATCGCAGGCGGTCATCTGTCGTGCCCTCAGAGAGGTGTTCCCGAACGATCCGATTGTTGGCGAGGAAGATTCGAAAGAGCTTCGTACCGCAGAGAATGCTCCGTTTCGGGCTCGCATTCTGAAAGAGATTCAGGCAACGGGTGTCGAAGCCTCGGAGAAGGAAGTCCTCAGCTGGATTGACTTCGGGAACCATGACGGTTCAGCTGATCGCTTTTGGACTCTCGACCCGATTGATGGAACAAAAGGTTTTTTACGCAAAGAACAGTTTGCGGTCTCGCTGGCGTTGATTGTTGACGGGACTATTCAAGTCGCCGCTTTGGCCTGTCCGAATTTGCAGACTCGCGACACCTGGGACAATGCTCAAGGAGTTGTCCTGAGCGCAGTTCGTGGCCAGGGAGCCAGAATGACTCCGCTTGACCTTCTCGATGTCACTCCTCACACGACACAGGTTTCCGCGATCAAATCGCCGCTTGAAGCCCGTCTTTGCGAATCAGTCGAATCGGGGCATACCGCTCACGGTTGGTCAGGGAATGTTCGCGAGCAACTCGGGACGACGGCGGAAGCGGTTCGGATCGACTCGCAGGCCAAGTACGCTGTCGTTGCTCAAGGAGATGCCGAAGTGTATCTCCGATTACCAACACGAAAAGATTATCAGGAAAAGATCTGGGATCACGCCGGTGGAGTATTGGTTGTCGAGGAATCTGGGGGGACTGTGACCGACATCGACGGCAAGCCGCTTGATTTTTCTCAAGGATCAACATTGAAGAACAATCGCGGAGTTGTTGTGACCAACGGCCTGTTGCATGATGACGTCCTTAAGGCTATCGCCGCAGCTGAAGAATAAATTGGATACATGGACCCCTTCGCAATAACCCTCACACTTGGAGTTGTCTTCGTCGCCATTATCGCGATGATGGTCTCTCGCGCCGGTCCGGATTTGATTCTTCTCGCTGGGCTGACGGTTTTGATCGTGGCGGGAATTGTCACACCCAAGGCTGCGGTTTCGGGGTTTGCGAATGAAGGTCTCATCAGCGTTGCGGTTCTTTTTATTGTCGCTGAGGGGCTCGAACAAACGGGTGCGATCACCTCTCTCATTAAAAATATGCTCGGTCTTCCGACCTCGCGTTTAACCGCTTTGCTCAGACTGATGCTGCCGACAGCGGCGATGAGCGCCTTCCTGAACAACACGCCTGTCGTGGCTGTGATGCTGCCGGTACTGGATGACTGGGCCAAGAAGTGCAGGCTTTCAGTCTCTCAGTTAATGATTCCTCTCAGCTACGCTACGATTCTTGGCGGTCTTTGTACTGTGCTGGGGACAAGTACAACGGTTGTTGTAAATGGGTTGATGAGTAGCGAAGGCCTCCGTCCGCTGACCCTGTTCGAGCCAGGTTTCGTCGGGCTGCCATGCTGCATTGCTGGACTGATTTATATTCTCTCGACGGGAAAGCTGCTGCTACCGAATCGCAAACCAGCATCATTGCAATTCGATGACCCACGAGAGTACACGATCGAAATGCTGGTCGAGCCGACAAGCCCGCTTCTCGGGAAAACTATCGAGACAGCTGGATTACGGCATTTGCCAGGCATGTTCCTGATGGAGATCGAGCGAAAGGGGGACATCCTGCCAGCGGTCTCACCATCGGAACGTTTGCAGGCAAACGACCGACTTGTCTTCGTCGGCGTCGTCAACTCAGTTGTCGACCTCCAGAAACTCCCTGGGCTAACACCTGCGACTGATCAGGTTTTCAAGCTGAATAGTCCACGATCAGAACGCTGCCTCATTGAAGCGGTCGCTTCAAACACCTGCCCGGTCATTAACACAACGATTCGCGAAGCTCGCTTCCGTACTCGCTACAACGCCGTTGTGATTGCGGTCTCCAGAAACGGTCAGCGAATTCGCGGGAAGATTGGTGACATCACTTTGTCTCCCGGGGATACTTTGCTGCTGGAAGCACATACGTCGTTTGCCGATTTGCAAAAAGACTCGCGCGACTTCTATCTTGTCAGCCGTGTCGAAAACTCTACGCCATTACGAAGAGACAAGGCCTGGATTGCTCAAACGGTTCTGATTGGACTTGTTCTGCTCAACACAGTTTTCCGTTGGGAGATTCTTCCTTCAGCTTTGTTGGCGGCCCTTGTTCTCATTTTAACAGGATGTGTGAAAGCACATGAGGCTCGGGCCAGTATTGACTGGTCTGTGTTGATTACCATCGCTGCCGGAATCGGGATTGGTGAAGCAATGAAGGCTGAGCACAGCGGAGCAGGGCCCTTTGTTGCAAATTATCTGACGAGCTTTTCCGGTGGAGAGCCGATCGCTGCATTGGCGATTATCTATGGGATCACGATGGTTTTTACGAATTTGATTACTGCGAAAGCGGCAGCGACGCTTGTCTTCCCTGTCGCCATTTCGACAGCAACGAGTATGGGAGTTGATCCGATGCCGTTTGTCGTCGCGGTGATGATCTCAGCCGCCGCCTGTTTTGCGACACCTATCGGGTATCAGACAAACTTGATGGTGCAGGGGCCGGGGGGGTATCGCTATGTCGACTATGTCCGCTTCGGTGGTCCGCTCACGTTACTCCTTTGGCTGGTCGCCGTTTTGGTGATCCCCCTCCGCTGGGGGTTTTAACCGGAATCCGTCCGAAAACCTCTGGGATAGCCGCTTTTCTCAGTGTTTGAGAGAGCAATTTCAAGTTTCAGGACCAGCTCTAGCTCTAATAATCCTTCCGTGGACTTTAGTCCCTGTGAGTCACAACGACCTCAGGGGTATTGTTAGCGGTTCTAAGTCACTCAATCTATAATGGAAACAGAACCTGAATCAGACCGCTTTCCAAGGGGTTGAGCAAAGAGTGTACACGTATCAATTCGGGCTGATGACTCGACTCTCCCTTCACACTTGAAGTACGGGGCCATACGCAGTATGACCCCCCGCAACCAACATAAGAATCTTTGTCAGAGACAACCGTCATGGCTCAAAATTACATCATGTCCATCGAAGGTCTCACCCGGATCTACGATGAAAAAGCTGTTTTAGAAAACATCTGGCTCTCCTTTTTCCCCGGTGCAAAAATCGGTGTCTTGGGAGATAACGGGTCCGGGAAAAGTACTCTCCTGCGAATTATGGCAGGGGAAGACAAGGACTACATGGGTGAAGTCCGCCCTGCCAAGGGAATCAAGATTGGCTATTTCCGACAGGAGCCGCACCTCGACGCTGAAAAAACTGTTGATGAGTGTGTCGCTGAGGGAGTTGCAGAGTCGCAGGCCATTCTGGATCGGTATAACGAAGTGAACGAAAAGTTCGCTGAAGAAATGACCGACGATGAGATGACCGCATTGCTCGAAGAGCAGGGGAAGTTGCAAGATCAGATTGATGCAGGCAATTTGTGGGAACTGGATCGGATGGTTGAGATGGCAGCTGATGCGCTTCGTCTGCCACCTGGAGATGCCAAAGTCGAGCATCTTTCCGGGGGAGAGAAACGTCGAGTGGCACTGTGTCAGCTGTTGTTGCAAAGTCCAGACATGCTGCTGCTGGACGAACCGACAAACCACCTCGATGCAGAGTCGATCGCCTGGCTGGAACGCTATCTTCACGATTTCAAAGGGACCGTTGTCGCGATCACGCACGATCGGTACTTCCTGGAAAATGTGGCCGGTTGGATTCTCGAACTCGACCGTGGGCATGGGTATCCCTATGAAGGGAATTACACAGCTTGGCTGGAACAAAAACAGGCTCGCTTGGCAGTCGAACAGAAGAAGGAAGAACGCCGACAGCGTGTTCTGAAGCAAGAACTTGAGTGGGTGAAGATGTCTCCCAAGGCTCGGGCGACCAAAAACAAAGCCCGTCTTGAGCGATACAACGAACTCGCCTCACAGGAATTCGATGAGCGCGACGGCGCAGCTCAGATTCAGATTCCTGTCAGCAAGCCACTTGGAGATCTCGTCGTAAAAGCGGAAGGGCTCTCCAAGGCTTACGGGGATCGTCTGTTGTTCGAAAATTTGAACTTCCGATTACCTCCTGGCGGAATCGTTGGTGTCATCGGTCCGAACGGTGCGGGAAAGACGACATTGTTCAAGATGATCGTCGGGGAAGAAAAACCGACCAACGGTACGCTGACGATCGGCGAAACGGTCGACCTTTCATACGTCGATCAATCGCGTGATGCCCTCGATCCCAAGAAGACGGTATACGAAGAAATTTCCGGTGGGAACGATCAAATTCTTGTCGGCAACACAAAGATCCATGCTCGCGCTTACTGTGGACGATTTAACTTCAAGGGGACGGAACAGCAAAAATTCGTTGGCGACCTTTCCGGTGGAGAACGAAACCGTGTCCACCTCGCCAAGCTCTTGAGAACCGGTGGAAACCTGTTGCTGCTCGATGAACCGACAAACGACCTGGACGTTGAAACCCTCCGCGCACTTGAAGAAGGTCTGATGAACTTCGGCGGCTGTGCTGTTGTCACCTCGCACGATCGGTGGTTCCTCGACCGCATCGCGACGCACATTCTCGCCTTCGAAGGAGACAGTCAAGCCTATTGGTTCGAAGGCAACTACAAAATGTATGAAATTCAGCGCAGGGAACGTCTTGGTGAAGACGCTGACCGTCCTCATCGGATTAAATACCGTCCAATCAAGCGCTGAATTTTGCGAGCATCAATTGTTTGAGCGAATCTCACAAATTGCATGAGTGATCTCTTCAGCTACGAAAATGTTCCGCACCCTTACCGGGATGGCTATAGCGTCCTCCCGCGATTGCGGAAAATTCCCCGTGAAGAGATCTTTCGCTATGAGCCTTCGCACTTCCAACGCTGCCTGACTGAAAAGAAGCTGGCTCGAGAGTCGCAGGTTTTCGAGGTCGAGCAGCGATTGAACGAAGATCTACGTGAAGCGGTTCGAGTGTTCCTCTTGCAGGAATATCCGATTCCGCTCAAGCCGGCAGCTTCGCTGAGAGAAGTGGTCGAGCAGATGCAGGAAGATGTCGTGATCCACGCCCTCGAAGGCGAGGACGATTGGATGGCCTACGGGCATGTCTGTTTGCCGAGCAGCTGGCGACCTGAGGAGAAAATTGGTCAGAACTTGCGTTCTCTTCACGCACCGATTCCGGGGATCAATCTCGATAAGAGTTCTCAACTTGTCGAGACCATGGTTCATCATGGACCATTTGAACGATTCATTTGGAGTGTTGTGTTTGACGACCGGCTCAATTTCCATCCCGACATTCCCAAGACGCCGTTTGATGTCGACAAGCCAACCGTTTACGTGAAAGTCGAACGGCAGGTCACCGTTGGTTTTCCAGAACAGTCCGGCGGCCTCTTTTTGCTGAGTGAGTCTCTCCTTAACGAGGATGAGATTGATCGTCCTGCACTGGCAGACTCAATTCGAAAGATGAACGACGCCGAACGCGAATATAAAGGTCTGATCGACTGTGCGGCAGATCTCATTAACTGGCTCGAATGCACTTAGGCCATTTTCAATGGTCGTCGTCCCTGTGAATATTGCTTTGGTGACTTAATAGCCTGTTCGCCACGAGGCAGATCGCGTATGCCAGTTCTCTTCTGACAGCTTGATGAGTGAAAAATTTACGATTCCGCCGGAGTTCCTATCTCGTGCAAACAGGTGTGACAGCTAGCTGTCACACCTGCGCCGAAGCTGACTGTATCGATTTAATAATGCAGTTAGTTCTTACACGAGTGAGTGATTTCATGTCAGCATCCTTTCTTGATTCCGAAGCCACATCCTTACCTCTGAATGTTTCAAATGAACCCGGCTCATCCACGGGGTTACCTTCCTCAGAGCTCTCGTCGACAACAACAACAACAACAACTTCTTCGACATTACCAGCGTCGGTGGTTCTATCGCCTGCACCCATTGAACATCCGCCCGCGATCACTCGTGGAGAACGTCAACTCCCTGTGTTTTGTCCACAGTGCGGGACGCGAATTGAAATCCGCAAAGGGCTTTGTGGAAATCGCTTGATTGATGCAATTCTCTTGCAGGCAGAGCGGCTTGGAACCGAGCTGGAATGCCAGCGCTGTCAGACCCGCTTCGTGTTTCAAAAACTCGCAGAGATCCCTGAAGCAAAGCGAGAACGGAATAAGCAACAGGCATTCGCATCCAAGTTCTGATGCGAGCCGGTCCTGTACGGAAGTCTGTGCGATGAAGCGTCAGGAATTCAGGTCGGCATGACTTGGTCTTCGCCAATTGCGGTTTTTTTCTGGGTTACTTCCTGCGGTTACTTCCCAATGTGGACTTCTCTTCGGCCAGAGGAGTCTGCAGCGGCTCGTGACATTCCACGGGTGTTGAATTCGGTGACGATGTTTCCGTCCTTGTCAATCGCGATGATGCCACCACGGACCTGATGTTTCTTTCCGTTCAAGATATCCTGGACCGCCTTTTTGAGTGAATCACCACGGTACGCCATGCGGGCTGAGACATCATATGCGACAGCGTTTCGGATGTAATCTTCACCGATTCCTGTACAGGAGACGCCGCACGTTTCGTTGTCGGCGAACGTTCCGGCACTGATGATGGGGGAGTCTCCGATCCGACCGTACTGTTTATTGTTGAGGCCCCCTGTTGATGTTGCAGCTGCGATGTTGCCATGTCGATCCAAGGCAACGCAGCCGACAGTTCCCATTTTGTCTGTCTCTTTTTGCTTTGCCTGTTTTTGAGTTTTGTGGAGTCTTTCTCGTTGGTGATCCGTGGAGAAGTAGTCATTCGAGACCCGTTGGATTTTCGGATCGTCTTTGAATTGATCCGCGAACTTTTCTGCTCCGTCGGTCGCAAGCAGAACGTGTGGTGTTTCGGTCATCACTCGCCGGGCCAAAGAGATTGGGTTCCGGACAGTTCTTACACCTCCAACTGCTCCGCCTGAACGATCTCGCCCATCCATGATCGATGCATCGAGCTCATGCTTTTCAACCGCATTGAATACCGCCCCTTTACCTGCATTGAAGTAAGGCGAATCTTCAAGAATGCGAACGACGGTTTCGACCACATCAAGGCTGCTCTCTCCCCGTTTGAGCATCGCGGTTCCTTGATCCAGGGCCTGAGTGAGGATCTTCTCTCGATTCTCAATCCACTCTTGCTTTGAAGAAATTCCTCCAGCGCCACCATGAATGACCAGTGCAAATTTGTCGGTCGTTTTGACTTCTTGTGCATGAACTGTCGAAGTTGCGAAAGAAAGCAGGCAGAAAGAAAACATCATGCCGCAGGACATCATGTTCCTGTAGAACGCTGTGGAAATTTTCATCATCAGACTACCCGGTGCGATTGAAGAAGTTGTCAAATCCTGAAACAGTTTGCTCTACCGTGTGCCGGATAGAGCGTGAATACCACAATTCGAAGAAGGTATATTGTGAAGCAGGCCGACGAATTCAACAAGACTCCCGCACGTGTGAGCGGTTCAGATGTTCAATCGAGTCGGAACAGTCCCGCGTACTCATGCCGGAATTTTCGTAGCAGGCGTGATTTTATAGATATCACTTCGACGCAGTTCCGGTGGAGTTCACTCGCAACCGCATCAATCGGTTGATGGTCCAATTCGATACGGGAGAAGATTTTCCATTCCGATTCTGAGAGGCTCTCTTTGAAGAACATCATTGCCGAGTGGTAAAGCTGCTTTGTTTCATTTTGAACGACCACAGCGTCAACTTCGTGAACAGTGCGAGGGAGAACAAGCTCAGAATCTTCAGGCGTTTCGGATTCCGCAGTTCGCTGGTCGTCCCCCTGGTTTTGGCCACGCTGCTGTTGCTCAAGGTTGTCCATGATTTTTTTGTGAGTCAGACGAGCCAGCCAGCAGTGAATCGTCTCGGTTGAGTCGGTGGGCTGAAATGACTGAATCCGCTGATAAACATGCAGGAAGACATCTTGCCCGACTTGCTGAGATGCCTCGGGGGTCAGCCCTCGTTTACGAGCCCAGTGATAGACGAGCGGAGTATAGAGCGACACGAATGTCGACCAGGCTGTCGGGTCATGTGATTGTGCGCGAGACAATAAACTCAACGAAGTATCCATCTACTTTACGGAATGACTCGAATACCCGTTCGCTTTCTCTGCACGTTGATCAACTTGTTGACCAGCACAGTTGATCAACATCATCATTCTTCGCGTCCAGCTGAGAATATCTTTCGTCTATCATCTTCAATCAATCGATGTCTTTCAACTGTACACGAATTCCGAACGGAATTGGATCCATGCTCGACAATTGTCTGAGTGAAATTACGAATAAATGCTAACTGGCAGAAAGATTGATGCAGCCAATTGAGAGAGGTGGCCAGCATTAAAGCATCTTTCGGATTGGCTTGCAGGTTCTGCCTCGTGGCGAACAGCATTTTTATTCGAGAACTGGATTCTTCACGCGCACACGGTAGAGCTGACTGTACTAAAGTTTGATCAATCCAGAATTCCGATTGCAGCCTGGTCGATTCTCACCTTCTGCAAGCACCTGAGAGATAAAAAAAGCGGCGACACTTTCATGAAAGTGTCGCCGCAGATGGGTTTCGATTTAACCTGGCCGTGATGCTTTTACTTGCCGAGGCATGCCAGTGCAGTCAGGGCGGCATCGCGAACTTCTGGGGTGTCGAATTCAGAGACGTGTTGCAGGTCTTCCAATGCAATTTCAGCATGTGTTCCAAGTCCACCCAAGCTTAAGGCGACTGTGGCTCGTACGTCGGCATCTTCGTTTTTTAAGGCTGCTTTCAATGCCTTGGCTGCAAATTCAGCCCCCGGTTGTCTCACGCTTCCTAACGACACTGCGGAGAACAATCGATTCTCGCGTTGTTCGTCATTGAGTCCTTTCTGCAGGACTTCGTATGAGGCCATTGCTTCTGGGGCAATGCGTGTGAGCGCTTCCGCAGCGTGAAGGCTCGTGAGTGAGTCTTTCGTGTCGCGAAGGCGTTCCAGGTCAGCGATGGCAGGTGTTGCTTCGCTTCCCATTTGCCCGAGCAGGTACGCGGAGAGTCGCAGGACGCTTACGTCGTCTTCCTGAAGCAGGCTCTGCAAGTGTCGAACAACATCAGCATTTGCTCCTTCGATGTCATGAACGGTTCCGGCAGCGTGAGCACGAACCAGAGCGTCGTTGTCATGAAGCAAAGCTCGGACTGCAGGAGAAGCGGCACGAGCGTAGAGTCCCTGGTCTCCAAGTTCGATCAAGCCAGCAATTCTTTCGGTCGGCTGTTTGCTGTCGAGGAGCGATACGACTTGAATCAGTTCGTCAGAGGCATCAGCGTCGCAAAGTCTTTGAACGGATGTCGTTTTCCATTCAGATTTTCGTTCTTCGAAAACTGTTTCCAGTGACGGAGTGTCTGATTTCACAGTCGTGATGGTTGGCTTTGAACTTTGCTCTTGCCGAGTCGTTTCTGCGGCTGCGACTTCAACAGCGTCTAGATTCCCGCTCATTTCTGATGATGTTTGTGGTGGCTGAGCAGAGCCGGTTTCAAACACATCGTTCCACCATTTTTGCTCTTCGATGTCCTGAGCGGCAAGAAGCTCATCGCCGAACGCTTTCTCTTTTCCGGGCTCCAAGGCCACTTTACTCAGGACTTTCTGTTCAGAGATGACAGGTTTGTCGAGAGCGACTTTCTCGGATGCTTTGGAGGTGGTTGCTGCTAGCTGATTTTTCGTTTCTGTAGAATCGTTCGCCCATTCAAATGCGGACGGTGCTTCTCCCGGAGCAGGGCGTTCTGCCACCTCGAACATCGGAGGTGTTTTCTTCTTGTTCTGTGGAAGCTGATCTTCCAATCGGCGACTTTTCTTCGTCAACACTTCTTCAGCTGGCTGCTTGGGACGTGTTGTCGACTTTGAGGCCAATGTCGGTTGCCTGCTGTTGTTTTTCTCAGCAATCAAATCTGCCGGAGATTTTTTTCGACCGGCTTTTGAATACTGTGAACTCCCCTCAGACTGTATTCCAGATGAGGCAACTGAAGTCGATTTTGAACCGTACTTTTGTGAGAGTACTACGATTCTTTGTTGAGCGTCCACGTTCTGTGGGTCTTGCTCGGCGATATGCTGGTACAAACGTAATGCCACTTCAGGCTTTCCGTTGTCCTCATATCGTTTCGCCGCCTTGAGCAATCGTTCAGATCGATTTTCGGCAACTTGTTTACTTTGTGAAGCAGCCGATTTTGTACCAACCCAAGATGGTTTGGTGGCACACCCCGAAACCGCAAGAACTATTGGCGCAATTAGTAGCGCTATCTTCGAAACCTGACGCATCCTTGCCCCCTCTATGGTGCAGAAACACCCGGGAAACGGTGGAAATCCCCCCCCACCGTCAAGTATCTATGGCACACGATAAAATTTGTGTGTTAACTAATCAGTTTTATCGGCGGGACACTCTCAACTCTTGTGGTTGAAATATCGAAAAAATCCGCAAAGGAGGGGAAAGTTGATCAATCGTTAATGTGTCTTCCGCCAATACCGCCGGTTTTGAGGTACTTTGGGCCCGCAAGTGGCGGATGCGGCTGATTGGGATCGGTCGCTGAAGCGTTCTCGCTGACGAATTCACTCTCTAGCAGCAAAGAGATGAGCCCTAACCGGCTGATCGTCCCTATCAGTCGAGTCTGGTCAACAACCGGAACCCGAGGATGAATGTTCTCGCAGAGTACGTTGAATGCCTTTTCGAACGAGTCCTGAAGCGAAAGCGTCTTCGAAACGGGAGACATGATCGTGGTGATCACTTTCTTTGGACACAAGCGAAGAGAGTGGTATTTGAGGAAATCGTAATCCGGCACGACCCCAACAAGGGCGTTCTGCTCATTGACGATATAGACGTCTGAAACTTTGGACTGCAAGAGAAGGTTTTCTGCCTCCTCGATTTTCGTCTCAGGCAGGACAGTGACCATGTGTGTGTCAATCACACTTTGAATGAAGAGTTGCGGCATCGGGCTCTCCTGCGATCAAGTGCGTTCTGTACCCGTGAAGAACGTCATTCCATCAGGGAGAATACCGTACAGCACGAGGCAGGACGCGTACGTCGTTGTCGAAAATGGACTTGAACACTTTCGCAGGCCCGGAAAACATTGAAAATGTCCTAGAAATAGATCGGCAAATTAGCTGCTGTGACAATGGGGCGATTGGCGAAATTTGCCAGGTCACTTCGATTTCTGACGGTTTATTCCGGCGCAGCTGAGATGACTGGAGAGCGTCTCAGTCATGTGAAGCGAAGGTAATTCACCAAGGTTAGAGGATAAAACGAGATTTGGGCATGCATTAAAGCGTGAACAAGAGTTCTGAGATCGGTATGATGGTGAAGACTGTTTCAGGTTTTATGAGAGGGGCTCCGCTTCTTGTCGCCACAGGACCGTTCTGCGTATTTTCATCCATGGTCTTTTGGCATTTCCTGGCGCACACCTCGACTGAGGTGGAGCACAAATGAGTCGACAGCGCAGCGTGCGCACAGAGAAATATGAGAGAGACTATGTATCACTTCCTTGTGAAGACACAGGCGTTCCTGATTGTATCCACAGTCATTCTTCAGGTCGTTAGCACGACCCCGCTTGCCGCCGAGCAGCCTCAGCGTCCAAATATTATCGTCATTATGGCGGATGATTTGGGGTATGGGGACGTTTCTTGTAATGGAGCAACGGAACTGAAGACTCCGCATATCGACCAGCTTGCCGCTGAGGGCATGCGATTCACGAGTGGGTACTGTTCCGCATCGACATGTACGCCGACGCGGTATTCATTTCTGACTGGAACGTATGCCTTTCGGGGAAAGCGAACCGGGATCGCTCCGCCGAACTCTCCGGCAATCATCAAGCCAGGAACTGAGACGATTGCTTCCATTTTACGACGAGGCGGTTACGCAACTGCAGTGATCGGAAAGTGGCATCTTGGATTGGGTGGCGACGAGGGACCGGATTGGAATGGAGACCTGAAGCCGGGACCGCTTGAAATCGGGTTCGATACCTGCTTCTTGTTGCCGACAACCAATGATCGTGTCCCCCAGGTTTATGTACACGATCATCGTGTTCCGAATCTTGATCCTGCTGATCCGCTATGGGTCGGGACAAAGAAGCCGAGTCCGGATCACCCGACAGGGATTACTCATCGTGACACTTTGAAAATGGACTGGTCACACGGGCACAACTCGACAATTCATAATGGAATTAGCCGGATTGGATTTTATACCGGTGGTCATGCCGCTCGTTTTCGTGATGAAGATCTGGCGGACAAATGGGTCGAGAAGTCGAACGAGTTCATCGCGAAGAATAAAGATAATCCGTTCTTCCTGTTCTTCTCTTCGCACGATATTCATGTGCCACGCATTCCACATGAACGATTTCAAGGGAAAACGAAGCTCGGCTTTCGTGGCGATGCTATCGTCGAATTTGACTGGTGCGTAGGCGAGTTAATGAAGACGCTGAAGGAGCATGACCTCGACGAGAAAACTCTCGTTGTGCTCTGTTCGGACAACGGACCGGTTCTTGATGATGGCTATCAAGATGACGCCATCGAGAAAAACGGGAAGCACCGTGCAGGTGGTCCGTTCAGCGGTGGGAAGTATAGTGTCTATGAAGGGGGAACTCGTACGCCGTTTATCACTCGCTGGAAAGGTCACATCAATCCGGGGGTGAGTGATGAAGTCGTTTGTACGATCGACTTGGCTGCAAGTTTGGGAGCCTTGGCGGGGCAAACAATTCCCGAGGATGCTTGTCTGGACAGCTTCAACGTACTCGATGCATTGCTTGGAAAGCCGTATGCGGGCGGGCGAGGCCATCTGGTTCAGCAGGACAATGGAGCGAGCGGAACGTACGGACTTCGTGTCGGCAACTGGAAGCTGCACCGCTCGGATCGTAAACGCGCCAGAAACGTCAACGTCGAGGCTGAACTCGCAAACACTCCGGTTCCACAGTACCAGCTCTTCCAACTTGATAAAGATCCCCAAGAAACGAATAACGTTGCGGAGAAGTATCCGGAAGTTGCACAACGCCTTCAAAAGCAACTCGCGAAGATCATCGCAGATGGTCGGACACGAAAACCGTAAGGCTCCGAAATGACGGCGACGATGCACCGCATCGGCAATCATGCTGTTTCGCGTTTTGCTCGCCAGGAAGTAGAACGTAAAGGCCAATGTTGGATTTGCTCTGGATGCTCTTTACGTCGGCCTGCGATGTCGAGACAATGAAGCGGGCTCAGGGAGCATTCTTTCAAACTTGGATGATCCACAAATTTTTGAGGTGATTCGTATCTTGTTTGAAGAGTGCTGGAACTGATCCTGAAACTTGAAATTGCTCTCTTAAACATTGAGTAAGGGGGTTATTCCAGAGGTTTTCGGACGGATTCTAGTTAAGAAGACCCGCCAGAAACACATTGTAAAGTGAGGCAGTAGAGCAATCGCTCTGCAGCTTATAGATAACCCGAACTAAAGGTTTTCCGGGTATGAACCCCATTGAGTTTTCTTGTGAGAATCCCGTCAAGGTGGCCGTCGGGGTGATCCTTGCGATTATGTTCGGCACACTTGCGTTTCTTGCGACTCCGGTGCAGTTGACTCCTGATGTTGCCAAACCCGCGATCACCGTAACGACAGCTTGGCCGGGGGCCAGTGCGCAAGAGGTCGAGCGGCAAATCATCGATGAACAGGAAGAACAACTTAAGGGAGTCGAGGGGCTCGTTGAGTTCAAAAGCGAAAGCAAGGATTCCGTCGGCACAATTACTCTCGAATTTCCTGTCGGGTTTGATCTGGCTTCTGCGCGAGCGAAAGTCAGCGACAAGCTGAATCAGGTTCCCGAGTATCCTGAAGATGCCTCTGAGCCGACGATCACAGAAGGTGAGCAAGGTGGGAACTTTATTGCCTGGATCATTCTCAAGCCGATCCCGCCAACTCCAGAAGATGTTCGACAATTTGTCGCGAAACACCCTCATCTGGAGGAGAAGCTGAAAGTCTTCGCAGACGGGACTCGTGAAGCGGACTTGAGCGTTTTGCATAAAATGGCTCGTACCGAGCCGGACGTCCAAAAACTTCTCGATGGGCGACCTGATCCCACGAAGATGAGAAAGTTCGCGGAAGATTTTATCGAAGCTCGTTTCGAACGCGTCCCGGGAATCTCCAATTCGAATATTGTCGGAGGTCGCGAACAGGAATTTCGAATTGTTGTCGAACCGACAAAGCTGGCAGCCTATCAACTCACGATCGCTGATCTTCGTCGTGGTTTGAGTGGTGAAAACAAGAATACGTCAGCGGGCGACTTGTGGGAAGGAAAACATCGACACGTTGTTCGGACAATCGGTCAATTTGACACACCAGAGAAAGTTGCCAACACCATTATCGCCATTCGCGATAATTCTCCAGTCTATGTCAAAGACGTCGCTACCGTCGGAATCGACTATAAGAAACCTGATGGAATCGTGCGGCAGAAAGGAGTCTCGGGGTTGGCGATCAATTGCGAGCAAGCTCCCGGAACGAACGTACTCGAAATCATGGGACCTCCGGAAGCCGAGCTCGATATTGATGGCGACGGGACGATTTCAGAACTCGATCTGGCAGAAGCCCGCAAGGTGCATGGAGACTGTTTGCGGATTGCGATTGCAGAACTCAACCTGGGCGTGCTGGCTCAACAGGGAGTTTATATTGAGCAGGTCTATGACCAAACGGATTACATCTACGCTGCGACCGATTTAGTCTCTCAAAACATTTATGTTGGTGGAACTCTCGCAGTATTGGTGTTGTTGATCTTCCTGCGCAGCCCCCGAAGCGTGATCATCGTCGGGCTTTCGATTCCGATCAGTATCATTGCGTCGTTTCTTTTTATTCGTGGCTTTGGGCGAAGCATTAATGTCATCAGTTTGGCTGGGATGGCGTTTGCGGTGGGAATGGTGGTTGATAACGCGATCGTTGTGTTGGAAAACATTTATCGACATTATCAACTGGGCGAAACTCCACATGTGGCTGCGATTCGTGGTGCGAAAGAAGTTTGGGGAGCCGTGCTGGCCTCGACATTAACGACACTCGCGGTGTTCGTCCCGGTCGTTTTTGTCGATGGGCAAGCGGGGCAGTTGTTTCGTGATATTGCGATAGCGATTAGTTGTGCCGTTGGGCTTTCTCTCATTGTTTCGGTGACAGTCATTCCGGCTGCCTCGCAGCGAATCCTGAAAAAGATCTCTCACCCATCTCCCAAGGATGCCCCCAAGAAACCAAAAGGTTTCTTTGCCAGGATCGTTGATCGCTTCGCCAACCTGATGAACCTGCTTCTCACGATGCCGGGGAATCTGATCGTGCGGCTAGGGATTGTGGCCCTGTTTGTTACTGTCACGTTATTCGGGGCGTGGATTCTCATGCCGAAAACAGAATACTTGCCGGAAGGAAATCGGAACCTTGTTTTTGCAATTCTCCTGCCTCCTCCGGGATACAACCTCGATCACATGATCGATATCGGAAAAGGGATTGAATCGGAGCTCTCACCTTATTGGGAAGCAGAACCAGGTTCACCGGAAGCAAAAGCGTTGGATGGTCCACTCGTGAAGAATTTCTTCTTTGTGGCGCGTGGGTCAAATCTGTTCATGGGGGCTTCTGCACGAGAAGAATTGCAGGCGGGTGACATGGTTCCCGTGATGCAGCGAACCGCAGGGAAAGTTCCGGGAATGTTTGCGATTGTTGCTCAGTCGGGGCTCTTTTCAGGAGGCCTCAGCGGCGGGCGGGGAATTGATGTCGAGATTTCCGGACCGGACATGTCTCGGTTGAATCAGATCGGGCAAGATGTCTTTCAGCGGACGATGGGGATTGGACAGTACCAGGGAAAGGCAGTCTTCCCACCCGATCAGGGGCATCAGGCACAGCCGATGCAGAATTTGGAATCGACAAATCCTGAGCTACTGATTCAAGCCAGACGCGAAGCTGCCGCAGATTCACAAATTACCACCGCTGATCTTGGTTACGCGATCAATGCACTTGTCGACGGAGCTTACGCGGGTGATTACTGGCACAACTCTCGGAAGATCGATCTTGTGATTTACGGTGCCGATGAATTTTCGAGGCAAACTCAAGACCTCAAGAACTTACCGCTGAGTACCCCGACCGGGAAGTTGGTGAATGTGGGAGCGGTCGCAGAAATTTCTTCAATCGGCGGCCCGGAAAGTTTCAAACATGATGAACGACAGCGTTCGATTGGTATTCAAATTAAACCTTCGCTGACGATGCCGTTGGAAACCGCCATCGAGAAAGTTGACCGGGAAATTCGACAGCCACTTCTCGAATCACCACTGATGGCAGGTGGGCAATATCAAATAAAACTGGCTGGAACATCTGACGAGCTGAGTGAAACCCGCCGAGCGATGCAAGGAAATTTATTGCTCGCGTTGATTATCACCTATCTGTTAATGGCGGCGCTGTTTGAATCATTTCTGTATCCTGTCGTCATTATGACCAGCGTACTTCTGGCACTCGTCGGAGGGTTTGCCGGACTGGCATTGCTGAATCTCTTTATTCCGCAATCTCTCGACATGTTGACGATGCTCGGGTTTGTGATTTTGATCGGAACCGTGGTCAACAATGCGATTCTCATTGTACATCAATCTCTGAATTACATGCGTGAAGATGGCATGAGCGACCGCGATGCAATTGTGGAAAGTGTTCGTACACGTATTCGTCCGATCTTCATGAGTACGTCAACAACCGTTTTGGGGATGTTGCCGTTGGTAATTCCTCTCCCTGCCCGCACGCTAGATGGCTCGTGGGCACTGCAAGCAGGGGCCGGAAGTGAGCTCTATCGTGGCTTGGGAAGTGTCGTACTGGGTGGGCTGATCATCTCAACGGTCTTCACACTGATTCTGGTTCCGGTTGGCTTTAGTTTGGCGGTCGACATGAAGAAAGGTTGGAATTGGCTCTTAGGGCGTTCGGGAGAACCTGTCGAACGTCAAACTCAAAAGCAACTCGCCACCCAAAGTTGAAGGTGAAACTTAGAATGAAGAGTGAGGGAGCACGCCTGGCACATCGAACGAGTCTTCCACTGGTCGGAGTCGTCGTGCTTTACGTCGCTCAACTCGGATGGGGTGACGATCTTCAGAATCGATACTTTCAGGGCCTGCGAGATCGTGGTCTCTATTTGATCGCTGAAGATTACGCCGTCAGTCGCTTAGGTACCGATCTGCTCCTCCCCGATGAGCGTGCGATCGTCACCATTGAACTGGTGCGAACACTCACCGCTCACGGAGGGGTTTCGTCACCTGAGCAGCGGGATGAACTCTGGGGCGAAGCGGAAAGGTTGTTAAAGCAGTTCTCCGAGAGTCACAAGAACAATCCTCGTCTTCTGGAAATTCAGGCGGAGCAAGCACTGCTCCCTGCCCGGTTCGGAGATGAGCTGGCTTGGGAACTCCAGATTAACCCGGTCAACCAGAAGTTGGCGACGGCAACTCGTGACGAATTCACCAAAGCGATTCAAGAGATTGCGGAAGTTCTTGTTGAGTTCGACAAAGCCCCTGAGAAACCAAGTCCAAGTGATCTTGCTGATGGGGCACTCACGCAAACGGAAAGAATCAATTTAAGGCAACAGCTGGAGTTCTACCTCGTCCGTTCCAAATTTTTCCTGGCCCAGATTGCGCCACCTGGACCTGATCGAACTGGCCTCTTTCTCGATATTGCTGACGAGTTCGATGCCCTCTCAAAAGAACGCCCCGAGTCGAAGTGGACGTTCAAAGCCCGCAAGTACCTCGCAACACTCGCACGCGATCGCGGCGATTATTCCCGCGCGGATTCGTTGCTTCGTTCTCTTGCCCGGGACGCAGCTGAGTATTCGATGCAGGATGAAATTTTGGCTGAACAGGTTCGCAGCCAATACGATCAAGGCAAGCTCGACGATGGCCTGCGGATGATTACTGATCAGATTCAAAGTGGGCATCCACTGGGTGACGAAGTTCGAGCGGTGGCTGTTGAGGGCTTACTGAAAGCTTGGAAAATCGCTGGCGAGAAGGGGGAAACAGACTTTCAGAAAGAGCTCCTCGCAGAA
Organism: Thalassoglobus polymorphus; assembly: GCF_007744255.1. Classification (GTDB taxonomy): domain Bacteria; phylum Planctomycetota; class Planctomycetia; order Planctomycetales; family Planctomycetaceae; genus Thalassoglobus; species Thalassoglobus polymorphus. The sequence continues at coordinate 5,972,695 of NZ_CP036267.1, forward strand.
GCTGAAAGTCATCATCAGCGAACACGAGGCAAATGGCAAAAGCTGACGTACGCCAAGCTGAGTCAAGTTCAGCAGAATCTCAATCTCGGCGATGAACTGGCGACCCTCGTTCGTCAAGCACAATGGAATTACCACAACGGCGACCTCAAGCAGGCGATTCAGTTTTTCCAGAACGCCGCTGCGCTGGCACATCGGCAAGGCAAGTCAGACAATGCTGTTGACTATGCGTTCACCGTCGGCTCAATTCAAATTCAGCAAGAAGACTGGCCTGCTGCTGCAAAAACATTTGAAGACATCGTTGCCAATTTTCCTGAGGCTCAAAAGTCACAAGATGCAGGCTTGATGCGGTGTTATGCGCTTGGCAGAATCTATCTGCAGCGACCTTTACAGGAAACGCGAATTGCTTACGAGGCAGCTCTTTCGAAGCAACGCATTCAGTTTCCCAATACCCCTTCGGCAATTGAAGCAACATGGATGCTCGCAGTCCACAACGAGCAACGTTTGCAATGGACCGACGCGATCGATTTGTACCGGGAAATTCCGGCGGATCATCCTCGATACGACACCGCAATCTTACGGATAGTCATTCTTTATGACAAAATTCTGACCCGACTCAAGGAACTCAAAGGCCCTGTCGAAGTCTGGGAAGATCAACTTCTCGAAGAAATCGTAAGAATTGAGGACCACCTTCCGAACCACAACGTTCTGGACTCGATGGAGCAGTGCCAGACGGCATTGCGGATCGCACAATTGCTGCTTCAACACCGCGATCGTTGGTACAGCGTCGCTGATCATTGGCTAAAACGAATCGAACAAACCGTTGAGGCTCAACAAAGAGAAGCAGACTTGCGAAATGCAAAGCTTGATCCTTTGTGGACTCAAATACAACGTGCCACTTCGCAACTGAGAATCGTCTCTCTAGCTGGTCAGCAAAGGTTAGGTGATGCTCGTAAGATCATGCTTCAGCTGGAGAAAACAGATCCATCGACAATGTTGGGGATTCTTCTAGGTTTGACTGAGATGACCTCGAAAATTGATCCGCTGCGACAGGTAGAGATGGGGCATTTACAACTGGAAGCCATCAGTCGTCTGGAGCAATCAAGAAGTGAATTGACACCGCAGCAGCAGCGCATGCTCGACGACAGTCACGCCGAAGCGTTCATTGCGATCGGGAATTTGAAAGAGGCTGCCGACATCTACGCGGAGCTAATCGAAAGCACTCCACGGAACGAACGGCTTCTCAGGAAAGTGATCGAGGTCCTCCTCAAACGAGGCAAGGCGGAAGACTTACTCGAAGCACGCAACTGGTGGAAGCGCATCGAACAGTTGTATAAACCGGGCGAGCCAGGCTGGGTTGAAGCTCGTCTGGAGATTGCAAAAATTGATGTACGTATCGGTGAGAAAGAGCAAGCCTTGAAATTACTCGGTGTGACGAAAACGCTCTATCCTCAACTGGGAACTCCGACGCTGCGAGAAGAGTTCGATCGATTTCTTGATGAGTTGAAATCTCAGTAGCTTTGGTGAGATCGAACACCGAGGAAGCACTCGTAGGTTGGGTGGAGCGAAAGAGAGTTTGATGTGGTTGCCAGAAACCCTTTGAAACAGTTCTGGTAACTCTGTTCCAAGTGGAGATTCGCGTAACCCAACACAGCTGAGCACGATGGTGGTTTACTCGAAATGCCTGAATTCGTCTCCGTACCAATCATTGGCGTTTCCCCAGTTCATGTCATATTCACCGGCTTCAACATAGCGATGAAATGAAGACCATTCCCATTCCCAATCTCGATCTCGAACGCGTGATACGAGTTGATGCTTGAGGGGATTCACATGGATGTAGTCAACGCAGCGCTTCAGATCCGATTCATCTTTGCATGTATGCTCGAAGAAGCGTTTTTGCCAGACACCTCGCTCTCCCTTGCTTTTTCTACTGGCTGATTTCCATTGCTCATTCCCTCCGGCTTTCAGCCACTTCTTTGTGAATGTTGCTTTGATTCGCCTCCAGCGAGTCGAATAGTCCGTCTCTCCAGATGGGAGTTTCCAGACCGCATGAAGATGATCGGGTAGAAGGATAAACGCGACATTTTCAAATGGCAAATCATCCCGCACTTCTTTAATTGCTTCATTCAGACATCTCCTTCCGAGATCAGTCGTCAAAATCGGTGCTCGACGATTCGTGACAACCGTAAAGAAATAGACTTGTCCGATTTTCGACCGACGAAAATTCGACATGAATTTCAAGGCTTCCAATGTTGGGTTACGCGAATTCCTACTGCAATCCAAACAACATCCCGGTTCCACCACAATGTTGCATAGGATCACTTTCTGTCATTCGCTTCACCCAACCTACGATTACTTTCATTTCTGAGGACGGAGCCTCAAACCGCTGAAGTGAAAGTCGACGATTGCGGGACTACAGGTATTCGTTAATCAGGTTTTCGATCCATTCCTGTCGACCGGAAGTGTTGGGGGCTGCTTCACCTTTTTCGAGCATGTAGGCTTCGAGGTCAGCGAAGGTCGCTGTGCCGGATTCCACTTTGGCTCCGATGCCTTCGTCGAAACTGGAATAGCGGTCTTTGACGAAGTCGTTAAGAACGCCATCAGCTCGAATCGCCGCCGCAATTTTTGCTCCACGTGCGAATGTATCCATGCCGCCGATGTGTGCGTAGAACAAGTCAATCGGATCGAAACTTTCACGCCGAACTTTGGCGTCAAAGTTTGTTCCACCAGAACCGAGCCCACCTTGCTCCAGCAGGACCATCATGATTTGAGTGGTCATGTAAATGTCGGTCGGGAATTGATCGGTATCCCATCCAAGCAGAAGATCGCCTGTGTTGGCGTCGATTGACCCGAGTGCATCATGAATCCGAGCATACTCGAGTTCGTGCATCATCGTATGTCCCGCCAATGTCGCGTGGTTTGTCTCGATGTTCAGCTTCACGATCCCGTCGAGTCCGTTTCGCCCGATGAAGTTCAGGCATGCGGCTGCGTCGAAGTCGTATTGATGCTTGGTCGGCTCCTTCGGCTTTGGTTCGAAGAGGAACTGCCCGTCAAAGCCGATTGACTTCGCGTGATCGTGAGCCATGTGCATGAACCTGGCAAGGTGATCCAGTTCACGATTCATGTCAGTGTTGTAAAGGTTCATGTAACCTTCTCGGCCACCCCAGAAGACGTAGTTTTCACCACCCAGAGAGTGCGTGACTTCGATTGCCTTCTTCACCTGAGCAGCTGCGTAAGCGTAGACATCTGCATTACAACTTGTCGCTGCTCCGTGTAGATATCGAGGATGGCTGAAGAGGTTGGCTGTCCCCCAGAGAAGTTGAATCCCGGTCTCTGCCTGCTTCTCTTTCAGCTTGCTGGCGATGGTGTCAAAGATCTTGTTCGATTCTTTGAGACTTGAGCCTTCGGGGGAAACATCGCGATCGTGGAAACAGTAGTAGGGAGCTCCCAGCTTCGAAATAAACTCAAATGCGACATCAACCCGTTTGAGTGCATTCTCAACTGAATCGGTCCCGTCGTCCCAGGGCCGGCTCAGTGTCGGAGCTCCGAAGGGATCGCTTCCTGTTCCACGAAATGTGTGCCAATAGCAGACGCTGAAGCGGAGTAAGTCCCGCATCGTTTGGCCTTCGATGACCTCTTCTGGATTGTAGTGCTTATAGGCCAGCGGATTCTTGCTGCCAGGGCCTTCAAATTTGATTTCAGGAACGTCTGGGAAGTACTCGGCCATCGGAGGAATCTCGCTCGAAAGAATGCAATTCTTGAATTGACAGATACGGATCTGTGAAGAGATGGAGTCTAGCCGAACCTGAAATGAGAAAAAAGCAAGTCGTTTCTCAGCGATGAAGAACGAGTCTCTCAGAGAGAGAGGGGGGACATTTTAACACCCAGCAATGAGAAGTAACTCGTTTGTACAGGGCAAACCTGATATTCGAGGTTGCCTTCGACCATCTGGCATGGGAAAATAGGAGTAGTTCTCTCAAACTCTGAGGTGCGATTTCATGATCGACTGGCAGACAATCTGTGCATTACTCGTCGTTGCTGTGGCATTGATCCACATTGCAAGGATGACGATTGCATTCCTGAGAGGTGTCAGGACGTCATCATCCTGCGGCAGTTGCTCATCCTGTCCAAGCAATTCAGCACCAGCAGCGAATTTTGTTGAATTCGAAATCTCAACAAAGCCTTAATCGAACGAACTGCTTGTTCGAAGTTGTTTACGCCAGAATTTCTTTGACCGGGTGTTGTTCTTCGACTCCGGTGAGGCGGACGTTGAGGCCTTGGTGCCTGTAGCTGAGACGGCGATGATCGATCCCGAGAGTGTGCAGGATTGTGGCGTTCAAGTCGTGAATATGGACAGGGTCTTTGGTGATGTTGTAGCTGAAGTCGTCGGTTTCACCATGTACAACGCCACCTTTAATTCCACCGCCAGCCATCCAGACAGAGAAGCAGCGGGGATGATGGTCGCGTCCGTAATTCTCGCGAGTCAGCTTACCTTGGGAGTAAACTGTACGTCCGAATTCGCCGCCGAAGACGACGAGCGTATCATCGAGCATGCCTCGCTCTTTGAGGTCTTGAATCAGTGCCCAGGCAGGTTGGTCAACATCACCGCATTGTTTCGGTAAGTCCCCACTGATGTTGCCATGTTGATCCCAACCACGATGGAAGATTTGTACAAACCGAACATTTCGCTCAGCCATTCTTCGAGCGAGTAAACAGCTGGCTGCAAACGAACCTGGCTTCGAGACGGCATCTCCATACCTTTCGAGCGTCGCTTTCGTTTCGCCAGATGTATCGATGAGTTCGGGAACTGAAGATTGCATGCGGAAAGCCATCTCAGCCTGTTCGATGCGCGTGCGAGTTTCAGGATCACCGATCTGTTCAAATGTCCGTTCATTGAACTGCTCAAGTCGATCCAGCATCCGTCGGCGCAACTCCATGCTCACTCCCGGAGGGTTTGAGAGGAACAGAACGGGATCTCCTCCAGAGCGAAGTGCGACACCTTGATATCGACTTGGCAGGAACCCTGATCCCCAGAGTCGATTGTAAAGTGCCTGAGCCTGTTGACGTCCCGACCAGGAAGGTGTCATCACCACAAATGATGGGAGGTCTTCGTTAATAGAACCGAGCCCGTAACTGAGCCAGGCTCCCAGACTGGCTCGTCCCGGTAATTGATTCCCGGTGCAAATGTATGTGATTGCCGGGTCATGATTGATCGCTTCTGTGTGAACAGATCTCACAATCGCTATGTCGTCGACCATCTTCGCTGTGTGCGGAATGAGTTCGCTGAGCCAGGTTCCGTTTTCACCGTACTGTTGAAACTTGTATTTCGACGGAGCAATCGGAAATCGCGTTTGGCCAGAGGTCATCGTTGTCAGGCGTTGGCCATTACGAACCGATTCCGGTAAGTCAGTGTCGAAGAGTTCATTCAGCTTCGGTTTGTAGTCGAACATGTCGATTTGACTGGGAGCCCCCGCCGCGAAGAGGTAGATCGCTCGCTTTGCCTTCGGGGCAAAGTGCGGAATTTCTGGAAGTCCTGGATTGCCGGACGCTTCCACTGATGTGTTGGGCATTAGCGAAGCCAGAGCTGCCGTTCCCAGTCCGAGACCAGTTTGTCCAAAGAAATGACGTCGAGTCAGCTGTTGAAAATGCTTTTCAGCGGGGTGCATGGCGTGTCATCCGTCGTAGTGAGGACGCGGTGGGATGCAGATCCTGAAACAACGAGAATCGGCATGGTGTGTCGCTTCATGAGAAGAAGTCGACCTTCTTAAGTGTAGGCTCGAAAGGAAGGGCTGAAAAGAGCATCGCAGCGTCTGGTGAGTTTGTCCGCTTGTGGTTGCATTCGCATGATAGTGGTCCAAGCTGAACTTGGAGCCCTCTTTCCCTCGGTAGGAATTGCTCGATTGTCCGGTCGTGCCTCAGTCGTAAGGCGATGGTAGCACCGGAGATGTGTGCAAACGATGCGTGTAAACATTGTAATCAACTGGTGCATTTTGAGGACTTATATCGAGAGCATGCACATTCTGTTTGTGAGGGTTTCTCTTGGGGCGTGATAGATTTATCCGGTTGTGCGAGGAGTTTGCAAGACGATACAATTCCTGGATCAAACTCCACGGTAGACTTCACGCCCTGCCCTGCGACGAGCAATCTATGAAGTCATAAAAGTTATCTTCATGACTGCGGAGAAATTGATTGAGTAGTCCATTTGAGAAAGATGGCAGAGTTCCCCGGGTGCGAATTCAATCAGGATGAATCATGCGTGCATGTCAACATTGTGCTGCTCCGATTCCGACCTCAGCAAAAAAATGTTCGGAGTGTGGTCACGATCAGCAGGCAACAGTTGGCGGCGAGAGCGCGCTGAGCTTTCCAGAGTTGCAGTCTGTCATTGAAGACAACTCTCAACGCGATCAGTCGATTGCCCGGTTTTCTCTCTTCAGCCTGGTTGGCGGAGCGGTTTTGATTTCGCTCATCTCAGGGATTTCCGTGGGTAGTTTTGTATTGGGAGCATCTGCTTTCTTTGTCGCACTGCTGGCGCTCTTCATTCTTTTTCAGGTCATCGGCATCGATGTCAGCGTGTGACTGCGGACTCATTCTGAACAGGTGAGTCTGGCACCAATGCAGGGTGCATTGCAACGTGTCATTCCCTGAGTGATTCAGGAACCAGCTTCAGGTTACCTGACTGATTCTAAACATTCTCGAAAGACCTGGATTGCGCGATCGACATGGTCTTCGTTGATGTCGAGATGTGTGCAAGCGCGGAGTCGCTGTGAGCCTCCTACTGAGAAGAGTTTGACTCCATTTTCAGCAGCTCGTTTTTCCAGATCCGCAGCGGTTCCCCATTCAGGATTCACTTCAAAGTAGACGAGGTTCGTTTCAACTGCGTCGAGATCGATGTTCACATTGGGAATCTCAGCGAGACCCGCTGCCAGGCGTTTTGCGTTTTGATGATCCTCAGCCAATCGGTCAACATGATTGTCGAGTGCGTAGAGTCCCGATGCTGCGAGGATTCCAGCTTGTCGCAACGCTCCTCCCATCAGTTTTCTTGCACGTCGTGCGCGAGCGATCGTTTTCTGATCTCCAACTAAGATTGCTCCCATTGGACAGCCGAGGCCTTTAGAGAAGCAGACGGAAACGGTGTCGAACTGTTTCGCAATATCTGCAACAGAGTAGCCTCGCACCGCGCAGGCGTTGAAAATTCTTGCTCCGTCGAGATGAGTTCGCAAATCGTTGGTGTGTGCCCAGTTGCAAACCCGCTGCAGCTGCGTCAGAGAATAGGTTCGCCCTCCTGCGATGTTTGTGGAATTCTCAAGGCAAAGTAGAGTTGTCGTCGCGTAGTGATCGTCGCCTCTGCGGATTTGTCCTTGAAGATGCTCCACATCAAGACGGCCACATTCTCCCGGAATGCATCGAGTTGTGACTCCACTTATTACGGCTGGGGCACCACTTTCGTAGATGCCGATATGCCCAGTCGTCTCGATCAGTAATTCGTCACCGCGTTCACAATTGGCCCAGATCGCCATTTGGTTCGCTTGTGTCGCAGAGCAGGCGTAAACGGCAGCTTCCTTACCGAACATCTCTGCAACATGGGCTTCGAGCCGGTTGACAGTGGGGTCTTCACCAACCATGTCGTCGCCGACTTCAGCGGACATCATCGCTTCCCGCATTGCGAGAGTTGGTTTCGTAAACGTGTCGCTGCGAAGTTCAACGAGCATAGGAGTTTGGAGAAGTCAAAGGAGAGAGAAACTGCCCACTGCGGACATGCTTGGAGCGAGACACTATAGTTTCCAAGAAGTTCAATGTACAAAGTCGAGGGAAGCTTCGCCTTAGAATGACGGGAGATCTCTCGCCGAACGTGGCATCCAGTCGGCTGAAAAGGGCATGAAACAATAACCATGGAACATCAACAATGAAGTGAACTTCCAGAACTGCGGAAGCCACTTTTCCTGAATTCAAACTCCAGATTCGTCTATGACTGAGCCAATTCCTGAACTGAAAGCCTGTGGTATTCTCCTTCTGCAGGGAGACCCCGTCCAATCGTTCCTCCTGATGAGGCACGTCGATCGCTGGGATCTTCCCAAAGGGCATCTCGATGGAAGTGAAACCGAGATCGAGTGCGCACTCCGGGAAATGGAAGAGGAAACAGGTCTCTCCAAAAACGACATTCAGATCGATCCGGAGTTCCGATACATGGATCGATACTTTGTCAAAAATAAACGGACTCGGAATAAGAAAAAACTTAAGGAACTTGTCATCTTCCTCGCACGTGTTGATTCGAAACCAAAGATCGAGGTCACTGAACACGAAGGATTCGAATGGTTCGAATGGTCTCCTCCACACGAGATTCAATGGAAAACGATCGATCCACTCCTCGCTCAAGTTGAAAAATTCCTCGAACCAAAGCAAAGCTCTTAAACAATTTCAATGTTTTCCGTTCTCGTTGGAACTCTTCATGATTTTAGAGCATCTTTCGAATTGGTTTGCAGGATCTGCCTCGTGGCGAACAGCATTTTTATCAGAGAAATGCGTTCTTCACGGGCACACGGTAGAGCAAACTGCTCTATAAGCAAAACGACTTGGGAAGATGACGCTGTCGAGCGACAAACTTCCACGACCTGCGACTTCAATCAACTTATGAATTAAGGATTTCAATCATGAGACTTTGTCGATTTGAGCAGAACAGCGAAGCACATTTTGGTTTCTATACCGAAGATGCTATTGGACCGCTTTCCAATTTTGTACAGAAATCTGAAAGAGACATTCTGACTGCAGAGTCACTGGTCGATCTTCTTCCCGGTGGAAAGTATTACGACCTGGTGATTTCGATGGAGTCTCGAGTCAGTGAGGATCTCATTCAGCGAGACGGCTTCAAGCTTGAAGATGTTCAATTACTTGTCCCGATTCCGAATCCTTCGAAACTGCTGCTGCTCGCGGGGAACTATGCCAAGCATGTTGAAGAGAGTGGTGGCCGGGCTGAAGAGCGTGAGAAGACATTCCCGTACGTGTTCATGAAGCCACCCTCGACGACTCTCACAAACCCCGGCGACCCTGTTCGCATCCCCGCCTGCTCGCCAGATCAAATTGACTGGGAACTCGAGCTGGGAGTGGTCATCGGCACGAGATGTTCAGGCGTGACCGAGGAGAAGGCTCTTAACTTTGTGGCGGGATATACAGTCGTGAATGATATCTCGGACCGGGCGTTTCGTCCTAATCCCCAAAGGGCCGAGCGATCTCGCGATCCTTTTTTCGACTGGTTACACGGAAAATGGCACGACACCTTCTGTCCGATGGGTCCGTGCATTCTCCCCGCTTCTGATTTTGAAGACCCACAAAACTTTCAGATGCAACTTCATGTGAACGGGCAGATCGAGCAGGATTCCTCGACGGCAGAGATGGTCTTTCCGGTCGCGGCTGTCGTTTCTTTTATCTCAAATTTCGTCACTCTTGAGCCAGGTGACATCATTTCCACCGGGACTCCGGCGGGTGTTGGTAAGGCAAAAGGCAGGTTTCTTAAAGCTGGAGACACTCTGACCGCAAAAATAGAGGGAATAGGGGTCTTGGAGAATCCCGTTGTGTGACTTGTCGCAGTTTTTGCCGATTTTACAAGGCCTCAAAACCAATTGATGACCCTCGCCCAATTCACGTTGACGCAACTGACATCTTCTGCGAGATTTCCAATCCCATCGGGGCGGACTTCGTCCCAATCACACCTCAACCTATTAGATTCAAGATTTGGCTGATGGTCCAACCTGTCGTTGATCAACAACCCCGGCCAAACGGAACCGCAAAGGAGTGCAGTGACCGTGAAGAAACCTAGCCTGTGGATGACCGCATTTGTGGCCGCTGGATTGCTTGTTGCAGTCAACACAGCGTCCGCCCAGAATCAGCCTTCGGCCGCACATCAGGTCGGCCTGATTGATATGGCACACATTTTCAAGAACTACGAAAAGTTCAAAGCTGAAACCCAGGGACTTCAAGCGGCAGCTGAACAAGCTGAGCAAAAAGCTCAGGACATGGTTGCACAAATGAAGTCTGTTCAAGGACAGATGCAAGGACTGACAGCAAACAGCCCTGACTACAACGCAAAAGAAGCTCAGTTGATCGAACTTCAAACCAAACTTCAGGCTTTCCAACAAGTCGAACGTCGCGATATCGTTCGTAAGCAAGCTGAAGTTTACAAAAAGATCTATGTCGAAGTTCAAGACGCTGTTTCAATGTACGCCAAGCACTACGAGTACACATTGATCATGCGATTCAATCGTGAAGACGTCGCAGCTGCTGGCGATCCTCAGAAAATCATCCAGGGCATGAACCGACAAGTTGTCTGGCATCGCCCACAAGACGATCTGACCGATCCGATCCTTCAGTACCTGAACGATCAATACAACAAAACAGCAAGTGCTCGTTAAGACCCAACAGTCTGCGAGACGCAAACAGCACTTCTGAAATTACTGTGACCCATCGGGAAACAATCACTTTTCAGATTTTGTGAGAGCGAATCAGCGAGAGCAATCCCAATCCTTGTCTTTCAGTTCTGCCTCACGGCGAACGACCTCTGAAGTCATGATGATCTTCACAGGTACGGCAAGTTTTGGGACTGGTTCTGAAAGACCAAGCAGGCGAGTTTTATTAAGCTCGTCTGTTTTTATGCGCGCAGCTGCTATTTGTTGAAATTTCGTTTTGATGAATCGGACCGATTGTTCTCGTCAGCTCTCGAACAACGTTTTCATCACGCGTTTCACCATTGTCGTACAGAGTGAAGTCAGTTCAGAGTGAAGTCAGTACGAAGTGGCGATCAAAATCGGGCACATCACTCTGAGACTTGTGGAATGAAGTGCTTCCAGCTTTCGTATTTCGGCTGCATCAACTGGCGATTCAAAAGTGGGCTGCGTTTGGGCTTCGACGGTTTTTGAAGCAACGGCATCCCGGCCTCTTGTGGAGTTCGCCCTCCCTTGCTGACGTTGCAATCCAGGCAGGCACAAACGATGTTCTCCCACGTATCCGGACCGCCACGACTCTTTGGCATGACGTGATCCAGACTCAATCGTGGTGAACTGTATCGGTTGCCACAATACTGGCAGCGATGGCCGTCTCGCAGGAAGATATTCCGACGATTGAACTTAACTGTGTTCTTCGGCAAACGATCGTAGGTGCTCAGGCGAATGACACGTGGGACCTGAATCTCGAAATTGACTGCGCGAATCCAATCTTCGTGATCTTTGCGTTCGCCCAGGTCGAGTTTCAGTTCGCAGTATTCTCTCCAGCCATCAAAGTCATAGGTCAGAAAACGACCGTTCTCAACATGAATGACTTCCGCGAGTTCTTTGAAGATCAAGCAGAATGCGCGGCGGACGGAGATGACATGCACCGCCATATAGTTACGGTTGAGTGCCAAGACCGCAGCCTGCATCGCTGGAGGAGAGCCAAATCTGTGTGAGTTGGCTGCATCTCTCGCGGTGGAAGTGGAGGCAGATTTGTGACGCGCCTGGCTGACCATGCACGCTCCTTAGCCTGAATACGGCTCGACAAAAAAGTCCCTGCTTGTGAAGGACTCTGACCATCCTCTAAAGGCGGATAATTCTACCTGCAGAACGCTCCTCAAGCAACATATTTTTGATCTCCAGTGGTTGAGTCGGTTTGGAATTCATTAGAATTTACCAAGACCTGAACAGAAAACTTAACAGTTCTCTTCTCCTGACGGTGTCCCCGACAGAGAACGGAGTGGGACGTCGATCGCCTGACAAATTCAAATCACTCTTTTCGGAGACCGGAATGTCCTTGCGTTCAATGACCACGCTTTTCAACGGGACCGCTCTTTTCACAACTGGATTATTGATTGTGACAACCATGACAGGATCCGGGTTCGCCCAAGACAATAAACAAACTCCGGCAGCGAAGCCGAAACGAAAACCGAATCCTGCTTTTGCAAAAGTTGTTGACGACCCGAAACTTCCCCGCGTCCTGCTGATCGGAGATTCGATTTCCATTGGCTACACTGTGGATGTGCAGAAGGAACTCAAAGGGATTGCAAACGTCCATCGCATTCCACAAAACGGCGGGCCGACCACTCTCGGACTTCAGAAAATTGAGTCCTGGCTGGGCGATTCGAAATGGGACGTCATTCACTTCAACTGGGGGCTGCATGACCTTAAGCACGTCAACGCCAGGAAGCAGTTGGTTGGCGTCGATGAAGGTGAGTATCAAGTTCCTCTTCCCGAGTACGAAAAGAATCTCACCAAGCTCGTCGAAAGGTTAGAAAAAACGGGAGCGAAGTTGATCTGGAGAAGCACCACGCCTGTCCCCGAAGGAGCCAAAGGACGCATTCCGGGAGACTCCGCCAAATACAACGCCGTCGCAGCCAAGATTATGGCAAAGCACAACATCCCCACTGACGACCAGTTTGCTTTTGTGAAACCACAAATGGACAAACTCATGCGTCCTGCAAACGTTCACTTCAAGCCATCCGGGTCCGCAGCATTAGGGAAACAGGCAGCGGAGGCCATCAAGAAAGCATTACCAAACTAGAAGCAGTCTCAAAGCCGATGGAATCGCGACCTTTCTCTGTACCAGAGAAAGGAACAGTAAGTTTTGAAATCGGTTCCAAAACACTCGCCTGTTTCTTGTCTCCGTAGAGAGTGATTTTCATTAAATGAATTACCGATTTCCACGAGACTGTTCGCGTACATCTTTTTCAAAACTGCGTCGTGGCGAACAGCATTTTCACTGGAGAAATGCGTGAGCATCACAGTCACTCAGACACATTAAAAAAACTCGTGTCGTAGTACGGGACCATTGTCCCGTACTGCACTTACCGAGTGCCACTCACCGGGAGACAGAAGTCAGCGGCAGAAGTCAACGGAAGAATCGGCGGGACAGCTACGGTAGAACAGGTCACAGCCAGTCGTGAGGTTTTTTTAACTCTCAACCAATCGTCGGCACTGCTTTAAGATTGAAAATCGATTTCGATGATGCCATCGTTAATCATCGACTGAGCATGAAGCGTCGCCTGTTGGTGACGCTTCTTTTGTTTGTCAGAGAAGCTGTCAACTTCACACTGCTCCAGAAGCCGCAGCGCAGCGCTGGGGCGTTCCTGCACAAACACAAAGATCTCTGCAAGTTCCAGCTTTGCGAGGGTGAATTCCGAATTAAGTTCGATGAAATCGAGATAGGCTTTCACAGCGTCTCGCATGTTGCTGGCGGTTCGCAATCCACGAGCCAGAGATATCAGCTGCTCCTGAGTCGGTGTCCATTCCGGTTTGTGATGCCGAATTCGTTCCAACTCTGCGAAGGCTGCGTTCGCTTTGTTTTCATCAAGAAGTTGGGTGAATCTCGCTGGTGATGGCTTACTGCGATCCAGTTTTTTATTCAAATCTACCGAACGTTTTCTTTTTGCTTTGGAAGCGTTCGCCCGCCTTCTCATCGCTTCCTGGTAAGACTGAGAAAGGTACTTTTCGCTCGTTGGTGTTTTCCCAGAGATCACCGTCAGGATGTCCCAACCTTCGCAGTCGACGAGTTTAGCCTTCAGGTAAACAAATCCGACAACCGCCCCAATTCCAGCCCCCATCAAGTGCAGCAACTCTCCTCCTGGAGGGAACCCGATCATCAAAAAGATGATGATGATCAACCCCGACATCAGCATTTTGAGAGCTGCGAAGGCAACGACCGACAGGTCAAAAACTCCCACAAATCGAAAGAATAACCAGTAGAAGACGGAGAGTTCATTCTGAGGAGCCCAGATCAAGGAGATCGACATCAGCCCGAAAATAATCGCACTGGCCCCGAATGAAATCCCGGGCGAATGAACGAAAATAGCCTGTTCAAGGAGGCATTCCGTCACCCCGATTCCCAGGTAGATTCCCAGAAAATTCAGCGTGCCGACCTTTCCCTCAACGATCAGGCCGAACCCCCACAGGAACACCATATTGCCTAGCAGATGAATGAAACCGCCATGAATGAAATTGGAAGTCACCCATTCCACCGGCGTGAATCCCGCTCCATGATGCAGCCCATACTGATCGACTGCCTCGTGCAGATCGGAGGCTGTCAAAGCGAAGACAGCCACGTTCGCCACGATCAAAGCGATCGTCCCGATCGGACGATGGTAAATCGGAGCATCAGTGGATATCGGAAACAGAATCACGACGGGCTACAATGCTGAACGAGACTGTGCTCAACGGTCTGCGTGAAACCGAGGATTGACTCATCAGAGCCGATACCAAGGTAGGCGACCAATCAGACCGCTTCGTTAGTCGAGGGATCAAGGGAATAAACGTGAATCCTTATGCATCTACGAAATAGACTTTACCAATTCACGCCAACGAACACACAGTGCGAACGCTGCACGCACTGTGCTGCATATACTGTGTATCCGCCGGCTGGAAAACGGTGTTGTGAAATCCAGCTTCGAGGCTGCGAGTCTCCCAGATGCCTGAAGTTGAATCCGAACGATTCCCGAGGCGTTCTTGGCCGTTCTTAACAATCTCTGGGAAAGTTCTCTTTCAAGATGGGAACGAGATAGTCGAGTGACTGGCTCAAAACATCTGCCTGAATTTTCGCACAATCGACTTCCTTGACGACATCTTTGTAGTAATCAAGAACCGGGGCTGTCGCCTTGTGGTACACTTCGAAACGCTTCCGGGTGACAGATTCGTTGGCGTCATCTGTCCGGTTTTCAAGAACTGCACGCCTGCGAATCCGGGCGATCATTGCCTCTTCGTCATAGCAGACAAAGTGCAGCAGCAGTTTCACATCAATGTATTTCTCCAGGATTTCACATTGATGAATATTCCGGGGAATTCCATCCAGAAGCAGCAGCTGTTCTCGAGGGCGAAAACGATCTGCAGCGCGTTGTGACTCAAGCCAGTTTAAAAAGATCTTGATTGTCACATCATCGGGCGCAAGGTCACCGCGAGCACTGTATTCGCGAACAATTCTTCCTTCTTCGCTTTGTGGATCGAGCTTTCGAAAGATGACTCCACTAGAGAGGTGAAAGAACCCCGGGACCTTCGTCAGGATTTCCCCTTGGGTCCCTTTTCCCGCACCTGGAACTCCGAACACCAGAGCACAGGGATATGGATAGGCTGGTTTCCCGGAGGAAGCGGGTTTGGCCGAATTAGTCATGGAAGAAAACCTTCTGGAAATAAAGAAGGTCGCCTGTTGGCGACCTTTGACTTTTTTGCTCTACCGAGTCTTCACAACAGCCGATTTTCGTGGAACGAACATGCAATTCAAAAGGACGATTTCCACAGTCGATTGGAAATTTGCTGAAGCGAACCTGGAAGCAATATCTTGGGTTTTGAAAACGTTCAAACTCAGTTAGCGTTCTAGGCGGCTACGGCGATCAGCCCAAGGATCATCACGCTTCTTGAGCTGTTCGTCAAGAAACTTCAGCATTGGAAGATACGCAGCTCCAACAGGAAGTCGAAGCAATGCAATTCCGGCATCCTTCACTTTGGGCGTCACGAACTCTGCACGTTGATCGTTGTCTTTAATCGTTGTGAAGTTCTGGTAAATCGAACGAGCAGCTCGATAGCTCGTCTTGTCCTCTTCCCCAACAACAACCTGAAGCGAAACTCCCATTTTCGGCGACTTCAAATACCCGACGGACTTCGATGTTCGAGCTCGTCCTGCTCCGGCATCAGGAGAGACCAGGATCAGCACTCTCACATCCTGCCCACGGGGGGTTCGCTGAGCTGGGATTGGGGCATCATCATAAGGAACCTGCCGCCAATCAAATTCTGCAAACGCAGCGGCAATTGGAGCACTGAAACCACTTGCGACAATTCCCATCTTTCGCATGTTCAGTTTTCGTTTCTGATGCTCCTCCTGAATGAAATCCTTCACACCTTTCATGTCGCCCAGAATCATCTTTCCATAATCGTCGGGCCGAACATCGTCTTTCTGGCCTTCAACGATACTCTCTCCATGCTTTCTTAAATCCACGGTGATGACTGCATAGCCTCGTTTTTGCAGTTCCACAGGAAACGGGTTCACGCCACGTGGGGAAGAACCTTTGTTCCAGATGAGTCGACTTTCCTTTTCGCCATGTAAAAGAACGACAACAGGTGCGTTCGACAATCCGCCACTCACTGCACTTTCAAGGGCAGGGAAGTAGGTGATGTGAATGGGAAAGCGATCTCCAGCTGCCTGAACGACCAAGTCTTGGGAATCTTCTTGAGCAATCGCTGAACAGGGAAGAATGAAAACCGTAGCGAGCACGGCAAGTTGAACGACAAAACGATGCATGGGCGAATCTCCTGCTTGCTGGTATTTATTAGAACTGATCCTGAAACTTGAAGCTGCTCTCTCAAATGTTGAGAAAAGCAGCTATTCCAGAGGTTTTCGGACTGGTTCTAGCTCTAACAAAACCTGAATAACATCGCAAAATTCAGTAAATCAACACGATTTCAGGGATTTGTTAGCGGTTCTTTGTACCTTCCCGGAAACCTTTGTGGTGAAGGATTTTCTCACCGCTTGAAAACAAAGTCAGGTTTACGGATCTATTCTCAAAGCTCGCGGGGGACGAACGTTTGTGAAGGTCGAAAGGGACTCCATCTCTGACAAACGAACTCTGACAAACGAATTCAAATTCCGGGTCGCTTCGGAGAACATGCTCTTCGACTTGTATTGAGGGCTTTCACTTCTCGAAAAATGACTTTCGAGAGCCCCGACAAGCTCTTTGGCCTCACCACGCTCTCCGACTTGCGGTTGAGGTTGTCCGATTCTGCCGCGCGACAGGGTAATTTGCAACAACAAATGCTGATCCGACCTCCGATATCATTTGCAAACGACTCTGTGCCTGAATAATCAAATCCCAATTCACGAATCAGTACGAACTGGACAGCAACGCTTCAAGTCTTGGAGTTCTCGCAACGTCTTTACTTGATAAGGCTTACGGAAAATTTTCAATGGCAGCCAAGTGGCTGACACGTTCGTCGCACCCCATCTCCATTCAAAAGTCTTCAGCTGAAATCAGATCGAAAAGAGTCACCATTGATGCCACTTTCCGACTCGATTCACTCAGCAAATCGGGCTGCGAAACTGAGTTCTTTCGCACACATCACTCTTTTCAAGTCTATAAGTGAGCCGGTGTTCGGTCAATTGGGCACCTCCCGGCAAAAGGTTCGATATGAAAAGTCTGGCCGGATATTTCATACGAACGGAAGTTCTTTCCTGACCTTACCTTTGTGGATCTGTTCATCCAGAACCACCAGAGAATTAAGAAGAAAGGTTCGCTTCAGTGCAAGAATCGCTTCAATGCAAGAAACGGTTCGAGTCGCTCTCGCAGCGAGGATAAAAAATCTCCCGCCTGCACTTCCCGGCGCGCTCGGCTGATGAGTTCCCACAAAACCTGAACAAGACACCAAAACCGAGTGAATCACAACGAATATCATTGTATTGTTAGGACTTCTGAGCGGTTCGATTTAACTCAACTCATCTTCAGTGACTTTCGATAAGCAGCAGGTCGGCCAGCCAGCAGGGGACTTTGAAACACGTGTCATCTCAGAAAGATCAAATGCGAGGATTGTTCATCACGGGGACCGACACAGATGTCGGAAAAACGTTTTGGGCAGCTGCCATCCTCAGAAGTCTGTGCCAGCAAGGTCACTCTGTCGGGGCCTATAAACCCGTTTGCTCCGGAGCCGTCGATTCCTCCCCTGCTGAAGCTCCCAGCTGGAGCGACATCGAAATGCTACACAACGCGTGCACAGGAAAATTCCCTAGAGAATTGATCTGCCCACAACAATTTCAAGCCCCATTGGCCCCACCCGTTGCTGCCAGACTCGAAAATCGATCCGTCGATGAAGCCCTCCTTCAAGGAGGCCTGCTGAACTGGGCACACCGCGTCGATGGAATCGTCATTGAAGGGGTCGGTGGCTGGAAAAGTCCGATCTCTGACTCGCTGACAGTTGAGCATTTTGCGAAATGGGCCGGCTTTCCGGTGCTGGTCATTGCCGCTCAGAAGCTGGGAGCAATCAATCAAACGCTGCTCACAGTGGAAGCAATCCAACGGAGCGGATTGCAAGTTGCGGGCGTCATCCTCAATGAAGTTTCGCAGCCTGAAAACAACAGCACTGCCAAGAACCAATTGATTTCAAATGCTGAAGAAATTCGAAAATTTTCCGAGATTCCATTTTTAGCTCTCGCCGAATTCAATCACGAGGCAGAGTTGCGATGTGATCAAACATTGGCAAGCATAGACTGGTGGGAGACAATGTCACCCTCTATGACAGACCTCTTTTCTACAGACAAAAGAGAACCCTGCCACTAAAAAACAATCGAGCATTTCGGAAATGATGTACGCGTCCTGTCTCGGGGTGTACAGTATTTTTCCTGACGATAGAGCATCTTTCGAATTGGTTTACAGGATCTGCCTCGTGGCGAACAGCATCTTAACTAAAGAAATGCGTTCTTCACGGGCACACGGTCGAGCAAACTGCTCTAGACATTCTTCACGGACGCAAGAAGCATTGAAGATGCTCTTAACGATTGCGAACATTGATGTCACTCACCGAGACAATTCATTTTTGGAACTACGGATCATTACGATGACGGGATCGGACTCAACACCAGATTTTTCCTGGCTGAACAAAAGAGAAGAAGCTAACGAAGACCCACAAACTGCAGAGGCAGCCGCGGAAGAAGTTTCGTCCGAGCACGCCACTGGGGAAGAGGAAGCTTCCAGCACAGAGACTAATACAGAAGTAAGTGATGTTTCTAAGGAAGAAGAAGCAGAAAAAGAGGAGTTAAAAACTCCCAGCGACGACGCCAGTGGTGACTCCAGCGCTGATTCTGCTGGCGATTCGGAAGAGAGAGAGTCTGTCTTCAACGATGAGGGCGACGAGAGAGAACAGGAACCGGCGGGCGAAAAAGAAGGCCCAACCGTTCTGATGCCGGGGCGTCAGCTAGAAACATCCTCACATGATACAGCCAACTCGGAGTCCCCTGACGATGAGACAGTCGTCCTCCCATCGGAGACAACCAATGAGGCTACCGATCAGGAAGTAGAGGGTTTTTCGACTGAAGAAAGCAACAACGACGAACAGCCCG
The DNA here is from genome assembly GCF_007744255.1 of Thalassoglobus polymorphus. Classification (GTDB taxonomy): domain Bacteria; phylum Planctomycetota; class Planctomycetia; order Planctomycetales; family Planctomycetaceae; genus Thalassoglobus; species Thalassoglobus polymorphus. Next base: position 5,991,736 of record NZ_CP036267.1, read on the forward strand.
TCGAGCCAGCCTCAGCAGATGAAAAGACACCAGAAGAAACGGAGCCGGAAAAAACAGTGGCTGAGGATGACCAGTCTGCCCCTGCAGCTTCTGAAGCCGAAGTCAAAACTGAAACCGAAACCGTTGCAACGGCTTCAAGTCCAGCTTCAGCTCCTGCCTCGACTGCTACGGAGGAAAAGCCAGCTGAAAAGTCCAACTTGAAATTTATCCTTCTCGCAAGTTACGCCAGCGCGATCACATTAATTGCCCTGGCATTACTCATGGGTGGCGGAGAAAAAGCTCCGGACGCCGAACAGTTGGAGAGCTTGCCAGACGTCTCGCCCGAGCCGGTCGACAGCATCACCTTTGTTCCGGTTGAAGCGAGACTTCCACCAGGGCACACACTTCGACTCGGCGAGAAGCAAAGGTTCGGCAACATCGAAGTCGAGCCGTTGCGAGTCGTCAACGAACCTCTCGAATTCACACACTATGACAGCACATCAAAGTTGACGCGACTCCCGACTGAACCGGTGTATAAACTCTGGGTTCGCTTCACGAATGTTTCCGAGGATCAGGAGATCGCGCCTCTCGATGGAGATTTACTGCTCCGCTGGGTCGTGAAAGCTGAACAGCAACAGGAATATTCAAATCAATACTTGTTCCCTGAAGACGCTAAAAAGAATTCCGACGTCATCGCGACTTATCGTCATTCCAAAACCAGCGACTGGGACATGAAAGACCAAAAACTCGGAACTGTTCTTGCTCCTGGAGAATCGATGGAGACATACATCGCCAGCTCTGAAAACACGGACTTAGGCTCAGCGGAATCAATCATTTGGCGTGTCCAGTTTCGCAAAGGCTTCTCCCCAAGCGGGAATGGTGTCACAACCATCTTTGATGTCTCCTTCGATCAGTCTGACATCCAGTCACAGAAAAAAACTGCCGTAGCGAAACAGGCAAATCAAAAAGAAGCTCGTCATATTCTGGAAGTGCAGAAGAGCACGAAACCAAGCTAACCTCGATTCAACAATGATGGACCTGGCCCATCAGTCCCTGCTGATCTACGGGTCAGCGAGGCTGTCTGAACCAGATAAAGAGCGGTCAGTTGCGCCAAACATTACGAATTCTCCAGCGAATCCCGGGTTTTTGCCTGCGAACCGCTCTTGAACAGGATTTGTCATGGCAATTGGCTTGCCGAAAAAGCAATCTGAAATTAGAGTATCCATCCGCGCCCAAGTGGCGGAATTGGCAGACGCGCTAGGTTGAGGGCCTAGTGGGGTTAATACCCCGTGCAGGTTCGACTCCTGTCTTGGGCACTTTTCACGAAAGGACTTATGGCAATCGCCGTGAGTCCTTTTTTTATGCACCCAACGCTATTGGGGGCAATTTGGGGGCAGCGATTGGGTCAGCATCTGGAGGCGTTTGCTTTACCCTTTGCTCAATCGTTCGCCCGTGAAGAGCGAGTTTCTCTAATGAAATTGGTGTTCGCCACGTGACAGAATCTGAACGTCAATTCAAATGATGCGCTAAGTGAGTCAGGCATTGCTCAATTTCTGCCTTTCCCATCTGTTGAGAGTGTTTCCAATGACCATGATTCCGTTCGCGATGAAAGTTCAGAAACCGTCCAATCCACCTCACGCAGGACTGCTCAGTTTTCCAGGCAGAGTGCAACACTCGCAACTTATTTCGCATGCGGTCCAATAATATTGGTGACCGCAGAGTTTATATCGTCATCATAAGTGATCCCGATTCGGCAAGAGGACCAGCATTCGCTGTCGTGGCGGACTTCCGTGACGAATGGCGATTCGTGCACTTCAGTGCATATCCTGTCAATTGATTATGGACAGGATATCATTTAGCTTTAAACCGAATTGAATACTGGCTATCAATCGTTAGCTGGCAACACCCGCCTTAACAAAGCTCATGTTGAAACACGCCCTTACTTATTCGTCCGATCTCATTATCAGGGATCCCGGCATCCTTTCATCGCTTTGCGTCTTCTTCGACAACATTTACCTTCCTCACCTGCCAACCGAACACGCCGGCCTCTTTCTCCGTGTTACTGAAGCCGGATCGGATCCCGACGTTGACCTCTGTGATTTGCCTTCTGCAGGTGAGTATCACCACGAATGGGACAAATCGCACGAACTGTTATTCGCCAACTCTGTACTCGCGAGACTCCCACCGGTCGCACGAGACGTGGAGATTGATGACCAGGCTTTAAGAACCATCATTAACGAGTTGCAGCCAAATGTCAGCGGATTCTCCCGACGTCTTTACTTGCTTACCCGGGTTGTCCACCACCTGCGTCCCGATCAACTGGCGCCACATGTAATCGACTCCGGTACCGAAATACCCACGCGTGATGGATACAAATGGCTGATGGCACATGAGGCGTTTTCATACCTCATACCGTCTCTCACGGATCTGAGCGCTGAACAAATACTCCAAGTTCGCGACACGGTTGCTGACACGCGTGAGGGCTTTGCGATGCACCTGCAACAACTTTCACGCGAAGTAGAACGCCGCGTTTCCGCAGGTGACCCGGTCGAAACAATAAAAAGACATGCCCGCAGCGTCATAGATACCGATTTGGTTCCAGACTTCGTAGAGTTTCACCGCCAACTCTCCGCCAATCGCGCTGGGTTTTTGGGCAAGCTGCTCGACATGGCCGCGAAATCGATCAAACTTCTTGTCCCGGCAACGCGGCCTGACTTTGCCGCTTCGGGTTTCACAACTCTTAGTGCAATCATGGCCGCCACTGCGGACGAACGCAAAGCCCGAAACACGAATGTCGCCCAAGCCTTTCAGTTTCTCAGCATAGCAAAATCAGAGGTCGAAGCCGCAACGGAGAAGGCCAGGTAACAATGGGCGTGGGCGGCGTGAAGCCTGTGTGTAACGCACCGCACTGGATTCTCAACAGCAAAGTTCAGCCGCTTGCTCTCACAACAAATCGTTGCACAGGAACTCACTGGTCAGGCGGGTTTTCAACGTCTGCTGCTTTGTTTAGACTTGCTGTTGATTCAAAATTCACTTCACTGGGGCGCATGCCCTGTGAACTTAATTGTAATGCCGCTCACACCAATTCATCGCCGATTAGAACGAGCCACAATGCCCAATCGAGAGCCAATAGCATCCTCTTCGACTAGCCAGTTCCAGATGAACGTTACGGTGTACGGGAGTGTAAAGCCGTGCCCGGTTTTGATACGCCGGACGCAACGGTCGCTGAAAGCAAATTCTGGCGGACGCGACTACTTTTCTGACATTACACTGCACGACGCGCGCAATGCGGGCGGTATGCGCGTCGAGTTTTCTGTGACCGCCACTTCACCGCAGGGTGCGTTGCGAGCGGGCAATGTGTACCTCAGCCAACTTTGCGACCTACTCACAGTTGTCACCCGTTCGCCAGTTTGGTTTTACATGCCAGACGATGACTCAGCTGAAGAACGAATTCGTTCGCATCGTCGATCCGCCAGCGTTGACCGAATAATGACAGAAGATGAATGGTCGTGGATTACGGGCAATCTCGTTTACCTTCGGCGCAAACATCCTCGATTCTTGGCAGCCTCTAGTTGGTATCGCAAAGGGCTACTAGGTCGTGATGTGATTGACGATTTTTGTTGTTTTTGGCGCGTCTCCGAACGGATAGCGTACTCTTACGCGGACAAATCTGGTTGGTCGGATGACGACAAACAACGTTCACAAGTTCGTAAGTGTGTTTCGCAATTACGTGACGACCTTTTCCCTGAAAACGCCCCTTCAATTTTGGCCGATGAAACAGTTTCCAAGATCGTAAAGCTGCGTAATGACATCTCTCACGGTAATGTTCCTATCACCTTGGACATCATCGATACCGCAAGCGAGTTTATCTCCCCGCTTGAAGCGGTGGCTTATGAAATACTTGCTCGACTCCGCGACACCGAACTGGTGACCGAAGACGTGGCATAACAATATGGTGCACCGGAGCGGGCGTGGGCGGCGTGAAGCTTTTGTGTAACGCACCGCAATGGATTCTCAGCTGCAAAGTTCAGCCGCTTGCTGGCATCACAAATCGTTGCACAGGGGCACGCTGGTCTGGCGGGTTTTCAATGTCTGCTGCTTTGTTTAGACTTTTTGCTGATTCAAACTTCACTTCACTGGGGCGCGTGCCTTTGTGGAATTAAATCGTGATGCCGCCACGCCTGCCACGCATCAGGTAACTCAATCGACTCCGGTGATATGCCACCATTGCAACAATGTGAGTTCATTCCTTACCTCAGCATCACCGACGCAGAAAAGGCCGTCGCGTTTTACACCGACGTGTTTGGCGTTGCTCCGCACCTGTTGCTTAGCATGCCAGACGGCCGTGTCATGCACTGTGAATTTCGCATTGGAAACTCGCGATTCTTCATCAGCGAAGAACTACCGGAACATGGTGGCACGCCAAGTCCAACGCGCCTCGGCACGACAAGTGTTGCGATTCATCTATACGTTGATGACTGTGGCTTGATGGTCGCAACCATGGCCAAGAACGGTTCAACGGTTTTGATGGAACCGACCGATATGTTTTGGGGCGACCGATTTGCTCGAGTTCGCGATCCATTTGGCCACGAATGGGGAATCACAACTCAGATACGTGAGATGTCGCCTGATGAAATCCAAGTCGCCGCCAATCAAATGTTCGCCGAGATGCCCGAGTAGTTTGCGATTCTTTTGCACGACGCCACTCCAAGGCATCGCAAAGCGTTGCACAGGAGGATATTAGGCTTTCGAGTTTTCAACGTCTGCTGCTTCGCTTAAAACTTATTGTTGTTCAAACATTTACATCACCGGGTCGCGTCCACTGTGAACTTAAGCGTTATGCGGCAACAGCGAGTCACACACTCATGGCATACATCGAAGTAGGTGAAGAGAAGATTGACCCCGGCACTGACGCTGAAATCGAGCGTTTGTTCGAAGAAAAACGTATTCTCGGAATCGCAGTGTTTCAGGACGCCAAACATGTCGTCCAAGCCACGGTCACAGGTGGTTCAGCGATCGTCCTGTACCTGGATCACAAAAAAGCTGCTGCCCAAAAACCCGCCGGCCAAGTTGATCGCGATGCTGCACTTAAGATACTGAAAACGTACTTGAATGACGGATCATTGGATTCTGACTTTACGTGGAACGTCGCCCACTTGCCGACTGTCCAAACTGGCAACGGTTGTCGCGGTGCCGCTGCATTGCTGGCCGTGACATTCACCCTGTCCGTAGCTTTAATTGCGTACTCATTCACGTAGAATGCGGACTGTATATCCACCAACCGTAAAGCTGCTCCCAGCTACAAACGGCTGGCTAACAATCAAATGCAATTGCCCCGCCAGCGCGCTGGCGATCTAATGTGTAGATACGAAACCAAGCCCACCATAAGTTCGTCGGGCAATCGATTTGAAGCGTTATCCGGTCCATGGCAGTGGAATATCCAAAAGTAGACCCCGCAAAGCTCGATCAATTTTTGAGGACGCGGCCATACTCTGTGATACATCTCGATGCATCTTGGAATGATCAACGCATTCCAGTTCAAGAACGAATCAACTCGCTGATTCGCAAGATCGATGACACGTCATTTGGGTACATTGACATTGATGTCCACCAAGACCATGCCAAGGCGATTCCTGTTATGAATGTGCCAACCTGTTGCTACTATCGAGGGCCAGAACTCGTTGCGACCGTGATTGGAATGCAACAAGACATTGAATCCAACTTGCAGCTTGTTCGAGATGGCGGAACTCCTGACACATCAAATCTTCTAAGTCGCAAGTGACCGATGTAGTAGAAGTAACACCTAAGCCACCCCAGAAAATCGGGCAAGAAAAATGCACCCGAGTCGCGAATTCGGGCGTTTTGACAATAGAAAATCTCTCGTCGCGGCCCCGTGATTTGGGTCGTTATGCCAGCCTAAAGATAAAGATGATGCGAAGCTTTCTCCTCTCTCTTGTTGCAGCCTTTTTGGCTTCGGCGCCTCACGCAGGAGATGCCGCCGATGGGATTTTTGATATTCCGCCCGGATTCACTGCAGAGGCTACTACGCAAAAACTCCGCGAGGCACTCGCCGATGCCAGTATCGCCAGAATTCGATTTCAGGACGGTCAGCAATACAAGCTCTTGCCGTTCAAAATCGATCGTCCAGTTCTGCTTGAAGGTCGAGCCGAAATTGTGCCGGCTGATTTGACCCAACCACTGATTGAAGTCACTGCGCCGGACGTTGCGATCAAACAGCTGACATTTTTGGGGCGAGACAAGCAAAGCGACAAATCGAGTTTCCGACGCTTCCTCCGCGTGCGAAAGCACTCCCACAGATTCAGGCTGTCGGAATGTACGTTTCGCAATTTCGCCTGCCGCTATCAGACAACGCAGTTCTACTGCGTCGAAGTCGAGCTAAACGATGTGCTCGACTGGGTGATTACCGATTGTCGATTTGAAGACATGCAGAACGAGGTGGACGGCGTCGCATACAAGAAAGCCCTTGCCGACTACAAAGCATGGAAGGATGCAGGAAGGCCTCAACCGGAGAAAATGCTGCCTCGCAAACCGGGGTTCGTTGGCGCGATCAGAGTTTCTCATTCCGGTCAATACTTCGGTGAGAAATCGTCTTCGGGTCGGATCACGCAGTGCGTGTTTAAAAATATCTACAGCTCACGGAGATCTGGGCAGTCTGTGGACCAGTTTCCCGGCGACTGGTACGACGGCGACGCGATCCGGATCTATGTTGATCGCAAAGTGCCTGCTGCACACAGCAACCAAAGTGTCGACAAGGAGGTCGCGGTCGCAATTCACTCTTGCAAATTCATTGACATTCAGAAGTCAGCAGTCAAGGCAGGAGAGATCGGACGAACGACGATATCAAATTGCCGTGTGTTCAATAAGCGGTCTGACTATCCCATGATGGCAGGATTCCGCGCCAATATAACTCGTGGTCTCCGAATTACCTCCTGTGAGGTACACGGACGTGCGGAACGTGGTGTCTATATCGGAAGTGGCGGCAGCGCATTTATTCGTGGCCTGGTTTTCTTGCCTTATGAAACGTTGCCCGATGGCTCTGAAGAAAAATGCGGCATTGCCGGTGTGGAGTTAGGTCGCGGCTCATACAGAGCTGATCGAATTGCGATTTCAGGTCTCTATGTTTCGCATGCCGACAGCGCGGTCAATTGCGTGAATTGTTCGAACGTCTCGATTGATAGCGTCACCTTGATCGAAGGTGGGCCAGTGGTTGCCCTTGGTTCCCGTGCAGACAAAAAATCGATTCGTCTACCGAAACAGGCTCAATCGTTACTGCCGTGACGGGACTGGTTCTAAATAATGACGCTTGGTTCGTGAAGCCTTTGCGTAACGGACCGCAATGCATTCTCTACAGCAAAGTTCAGTCGTTTGCTGGTATCACAAATCGTTGCACAGGGGCACGCTGGTCTGGCGGGTTTTCAACGTCTGCTGCTTTGTTTAGACTTGTTGTTGATTCAAACATTCCCCTCACCGGGTCGCGTGCCCCGTGAACTTAATCGTTGGCAGCAACAAATGACGCGTCGACGAGTTGCCACCGCTGCTGTACTTGCATTTCTTGTGATCGCGATCTACCCATTTGCGCGTGACTGGCAGATCCGACAGCAGTGGTTCCAGATACAGTCACAGCAACTCTCAGCAATTGACAAATTGCGCGATTACCCGCCGAATGCCGCTAACCCAAATGCCTGGGACAACGTGATTACCACCACATATAATGTCTGGGGAAATGTCACGTACCATCCAAGCTATTCCAACATCAGCAACGCGGAGATGCGAAGCCTCAAACAGAAACTTGACGAAGTCGTTGCAAACACAAGTCGCAAAAACAGCCCGGCCAGCGTCGATCAGGTCTATGGGCTGTTGCTCAGTCTTGACTTCAAGACAGAGTTCGTGGCTGGCTACCATGACGAATTCAAGCAGTATCTCGAAGGCCTCGAACATCGCATCGAGGTTAACTAACAACTGTGAGAGCCGGAGCGGCGCATCCGGCGAACTTTAAAATCATCGCGTAACGTCGCCGCCTGGTTAAGCTGGTCCGTTATGCGGGGGCAGAATTGGGGAGGGGCTCTCCTCCGGTGACTCACTGGGGTGCTCTGACACGCGTCGAAATCTTTGTGGCCGAACTGATTTTCTGTTGGCGTCAAGCTTCAGGCTGATTTTGGCATTCTGGGCAGACTCCACTCAGAATGAATTCGCTGAGGGACCAGCCGCTTACCAGTTGTGCAAGCTTTTCAAGCAGTTCCGGTTGAAGGCAAATCACTTCGCCGCAGCTGGTACAGATCGCGTGGGGGTGGTGCGTTGGTTGGAGCTTTCCGTCGGGGTCGCGGTCGTGCAACTCGAATCGCCAGATGCGATCACCTGTATCGATTCGGACTACTAAACCAGCTTCGATCAGGTCGGTCAGCCCCCGGAAAATTGTGGAGGTGTCGAAGCCGTGAGGGGCCAGTAGTTCACAGATTTCGGCTTGTGACTTCAGGGAGGTTTGTTCCGCGAGGCACTGGAGCAGGTTGGTCCTCGCGACCGTTTTTCGAAGACCCATTTTCTTAAGCAGACTGTGGGCTTCGACACGTGAGAGTTGCGAATGTTTATTCCTCATTCGCTGCTCGACTGTTTTTTGAAATCTGGGGTGATGCTGATCTGTTGTTCTTGATCGAATGCTCATCGTTCATTCGAGAATGCTGAGGCCAGGCGTAATTGTGTTCGTCCAATCTTTGCGACGAGTTTGCGAACTTCTTCAGGCTCGTTGTCCTCCACTTCGTGCTCTAAGAGTTCCAATTGTTCTCGGAAGATCCGGGCTTTGATACGGTGGTAGTCGCTGAGTTTCCCGTCGCGCAGAAACGTCCCGACTTCCAACTTACGACTCCAGTCATCACAGATTTCCATCCAGTATTTGGAATGCGTTTCGTCTCCAGAAAGTGCCGATCCCAGTGCTTCCGCTTTGGCGATTCTCATTTCTTCGAGAACATCTTCAGGAGGAGGGTAATAGGCATAGCAGCCAACAATACTTGTGGCGATCAGGCCGACAAGTGCCAGTCCTCCTAAGACCGAACCGGGCACGACGATGTCAAATTTTGATTTCTCTACGACTTCTGGTTGACTCTCCAGCCATGTCTCGATTCGATGCTGACGATCCAGCGTGTTCAGTAGAATTCCCACCAACACAATGCAGCCTAACATCAGGCTGGCGTAAAGCTCGAAGGGTGGAGTGTCTCGCTGGAGTTTCATAATCACTGCGTTGGCGACATTAGGAATTGCACCTTTGAAGGGTCGGCAATAGATGTCGAAGGCGTGCGAGTGGTCAGCTGCGTCGATGCCATGCGGATACAAAGGACGATCCACTCCGTATGCCAAGCCGAGAACCACCACCAATAGCAGGCCGAACCAAACTCCCGACTTCTTCCAGCCGTATTGTCGAATCATCCAGAACACTAGTCCCAGATTCATTCCCGCTCCCAGTACCAAGAGAACGAAGGCTGCTCCGGGGGAATTGGCATGTTGAAACATCATGCCCAGCTGACTCATCGCCAACAGCGGTGTTGCGTAAACCGGGACTGCAACGGCTGTCATTGTGAGTGGTGCGATCGGGTTGTCACCGTTCATTGAATTTTGCAGGCCACCTGCAGGAATGATCACTCCCAATGAGGAAACACCTATCAGGCCGATGAAAATATAAAGAGCGGAGAGACCCGCAGCTTCACGGGCTGCGGAAACTCCGATGGCAAGCATCCTTTTAATTCCATAGCCTACTTCTGCTGTCGGTGGGGCTGAAGCACTGCTGTCGGGAAACATGCGATCCCAGATCAGACCGACGCCTGTCACGACGATGAGTGAGCAAAATGCAAAAGTGACGATTGCCATCGGTTCTGACAACGTTAATCCATACAGCACAGACAACGGGTTGAACAGTGGAGCGGCCATGGCGAAGGCGAGAATCGTCCCCCCTTTGAGCCCGATGCGGCGCATTTCACGAATGACCGGGATCACTCCCAGAGAACAGACCGGCAGCAACATCCCGATCAGCCATGCTTGAAACAGCGAACGTTTCGAATTGCCTCCAAACAGACGCGTTGTCATGTCGCGTCCCATGAGGCGATGAAACACTCCCGCAATGACGAGGCCCGCTAAAATGAACGGGGATGCATTCATGAGCGATTGCAGGAATCGTAGCACAAAGCCACCGATCAAGGTTTCAGTCATTGTTCGATTCCTCAGCGGGAAGTTCGGAGGGATTCTGTTTTATTGAGAATGCGTTATGGATGTCGTTCGAAGCAGGGACCAGGTCGGTCAGGGATGCCACGTGCTGATTCCATTGCTTTTCGCCACCAGAATCAGAAGCCGCATCCATTTGTGATTTCAGTTGCTTCGCAATCGCCTGGACTTGTTCCCACTGCGGACGTTTCAGGTCACTGTCTGCAGCCAGTTCTGGCAGCCAGTTCACAATGTCTTGAAGTTCAGCGACTTCCTCGCTTCCAAGCTCATTCGCAAAGAAATGTTTTCCTCGCTGCGAGAGTTGGTCAACACCGTCACCGTAGTTAGCCGGCTTGTGTGCTGGAATAATATGTTCAAGGTGGTGATCTTCCTCCTCCTCAACTGAACAGCCAGAAAAGCTCAGCAGCAGGGCTGAGAGCATGCAGAAGACGTTTACCTGATCAGGGTATCTCCATCTTTTCGAGAGTGTGTTCTTCATCGTTTCTTTCTCCGAGGACTACTGTTGGCAAGTAGCCTGCGGTTATCAAAATGAGCTATTATCAAGAGGCCAGCTCCGAGGGGAGCCAACAGAAACGTCAGCCAGTTCGTCAGTGAGACTTCGGTCAAAGTGATATTGCCTGCTATGTAAGCGTTGACAGCTGAGCAATATTCGCCCGGCATGGCGGCATTCACGGCAAGTAAACTCATTCCCGCGATTCCCACGGCTATCACCCGATGGTTGCCATGGCAATCAAACGCGACTCCCAATACGACGAGCGAAATCAAGATTGAGAACGCCCCGAGCGCTTGATGCAGCATTCCGCTTTCTGTGCTGACTAGCGATGGCAACGCGGCAATCAGGAACGGCCATCCGAGGCAATGGACCAGGCAGCAGCCTGAGAACAGCATTGCAACTTTGTCTGCTCCTACGAAGTCGATTCGTTGGGATTTGGATACCATCAGATTCTGTCCCCTTTGAAACCCTGCGGCACTGGAATCGAATCGAGCAACTCAGCGACAACTGCTGTGGAATCGCCATGCTCCATTCCTAGTCGCACTCCGAGAACAGCCTGAGCTGTGGACTGCACATCATCGGGAGTCACAAAGTCTCGACTGGTGAGAAATGCTTTTGCCTGGCAGACACGTTGCCAGATCAGCAATCCACGGGGGCTGACTCCCAAATGAATTTGCGGATGTCGCCGGGTCGCGTCTCCCAAGTCCAGCAGATAATTTTGAATGCAAGGATCGACATAGGTTCTGGAGACAGCTTGTTGTGCGAGACGCAAGGAGTGTTCCGGAAGAAAAGTTCGAGTTTCGATATCATAAGACTGCTCATCCGAAACGGCAGATTCCAACAGGCGAAGTTCGTCAGCCCGAGCGGGATAACCAACGCTGAGCTTCATCGCAAAGCGATCGAGTTGTGCTTCTGGAAGCGGGTATGTGCCATGCTGGTCAATCGGGTTCTGAGTAGCAATGACGAAGAATTGTGACGAGAGAGGATAGCGTTCCGCGTCGACGGTCACTTGTCGTTCTGCCATCGCTTCCAGTAACGCACTTTGCGTTCGCGGAGTCGCCCGGTTAATTTCATCCGCGAGTAGAACATCTGCAAAGACCGGTCCTTGGCGGAACTCGAACTCATGTGCACGTTGATTGTAGATGCTGAATCCGGTGATGTCTCCCGGTAATAAGTCCGGTGTACATTGTACTCGAGAGAACTGGCCGCCAATTGCACCTGCTAAGGCTTTGGCGAGTATGGTCTTGCCGAGACCCGGCTTGTCTTCCAGTAGCAGGTGTCCTTGCGCCAATAAGCAGACAAGCTCCATCTCGACGACCTCAGGTTTTCCCTTAAGGACATGATTCAAGTGTGCAGCGACTTGCTCGAACGAAGCTCGGAGTTCCGAGACATCTTGAACAGGGGACTCGACAACGGTGCTGTTAGTATTCATGGTGTGCCGCTCCTGTGTACTCAACATGTTTCATCCTTTCGGCTTGCGAAACCTGATTTTGATCATCAGCCGCCTGACTTTGTTGGTATTCAGTCTGGAACCATTTCAAACTGCAACCTCGCTGACAGGTTTGGCAGATCTGAGCACAGTCCTTCTCGCTCGCTTTTGAGTGAGGTGCGTACGCAGCGGCATCAATAAGTTTTCGCAATGCATACAGCGATTGAGCAACGTTGATGTCGTTCGTTCGCGTCATCATTTCTCCAAGCCATTGATGATGAGTTTTGGACTTTTTAGGTGCCGCACCCGTCAGTTCAGCTCGTTGATGAAGCAAATTGAGAGTCAGGATCAAAGCTCGTTGTGGTCTCCACCAGAGACCAAGTTTCCAGCGAAATGTGTTCAGTAAATTCATCAACTGAAAACGATTGCGGTGCAAAGCCAGCAGTGCGATGAGTCCAATGAAACAGCCGAGCCAATTTCGGAGTACCCACATCATCGCCAGGAATATGCTGTTCGTGATCCGCTGTAAGAGGCTCGGCAATGGTTGTCTCACCTCATAACCGGGTGTCGCTTCAACGGTAACCCAATCCCAGCCGCCGACTTTCACTTCCGTCCAGAAGTGAACATCGTCTGCAAGGACCGGAGTGTGGAGAGACTGGGAATCGTACTGCTTTGGATCGGCATAGAAGCCGCTGACAACACGAGTCGAGTACCCGAGGCTACGTATAAGAAGAGCCGTCGCCGTGGCAAACTGATAGTCCGGTCCGCGTTGCGATGTGAACAGGAACTCTTCTACGGGCGAACAGCGGTTGCAAATGCACCCATCTCGCCGAATCCGTATTGCCCTCGATGAGCTGAGGCTCCAAACGCTGTATTTACAGCGGGATTGACGAGAGTGTATCCCGCTTCAGCAAGTGTGTCGCCATTTGGGAACGTCGCTGATGCAGCACCTGTAACGGCACTATCGTCGGTTGTGGCAGGCACATTCAAGACGCCATCCTGCCCAATGGTCTCCGACGGGCGGAGCAGGTTGCCGTCCGCATCGGTGTGGACGTAAGCCACAAGCCCCGCAGACTGATAAGGGTAATTGATTCGCAAGGCCACCATCCCCGGGGCGAGTGTACCAGTTGAAGTTGAAAGCATTGAATATGGACCTTCAGACGCCCTGGCAGGAGTCACTTCTTCAACCACTTTTCGCCATTCCGTGATTGTTTCGACTCCGGTTGTGGAGTCTCGATTACCGAAACCAACGAGTGGAATCACGACCGTCGTCTCGTTGGAAGGATTGGTGACGAGCGTCCCCGGGTATCGCACCATGTCGATGTCCGGATCGTAGATATAAACCGAAAAGAGCATTCGGTTGATGAGCGGCAAAGATTCTGGATTAGTCCCCACGGGAACCACCAATGCCGCTTCGGTGAAGAGACCACTATCAGTCAATGCGTCATGGAACTTTCCGGTTGGCGTATAAGGATGCCGCGACAATTCCATCGCTCCGACATCTGCCGCTTGTTGTACCACATTCGCTGAGAAGAACAGGAACCCCAGCGCAAGCATTGCACCCAGAAGGAAGGTTAAGATGAACGCGACGACGGCGAACTCAACAATCGCCTGGCCAATGCGACTTCGCAGGCTTCGCGTTGAAGGTGAGATGGCTTTTCGCATCGCGACGACTTCTTCTGGGAATTACACTTATGCACACAATGTGCATTTATCGTATTGTGGACTGGAGCCAATTACAAGAGCTTGGTGCTCGTGGAATTTCAACGTGGCGATCTTAGGCGATATCTGAAAAACCGAACATTGGCAAATATTCTCAACTGGTCTACCATTGCACTTGCACAACGTGTGCGATAGTCTTGTTGCTTGGTGGTTCAATTGCTGCATGGTCAGTTGGTCAATGAAAGAAGTGAGTAGCTGTATCGCATTTTCAACGAATCAGTCTCAATCGGGCCTGCGTTGCAGTCCGGTTGGAGAGTGTTTGGCGGTGCTACTGGCGGTGATCGTCTGCTTCACGGCGATGGGGTGGATGGTGACATTAGCGGGAACTCTTGCCGCCTGGATCATGTTAGCTGCTTGTGCCTGGATACTCTTAATCAAAAAGGAATGACATGTCCTCAGTAACAAATAAATTGCCGGTCACGCTGTTGTCGGGTTTTTTGGGAGCCGGAAAAACAACGTTACTCAATTATGTCTTACGCAACCGCGAGGGACTGCGGATTGCAGTCATCGTCAACGATATGAGTGAAGTCAATATCGATGCCACACTCGTCAAAGGAAACGAAGCTGCTTTGAGCCGGACTGATGAACAGTTGGTCGAAATGAGCAATGGCTGCATCTGTTGCACGTTGCGGGAAGATCTGTTGATCGAAATTTCGAAACTGGCGAGGCAGGGGCGTTTCGATTATTTGCTGATCGAATCGACAGGCATTTCTGAACCGCTTCCCGTCGCTGAAACGTTTACATTCGTCGATGAGGAGGGCGTTTCACTTGGTGATGTGTCACAACTCGACACGCTGGTCACCGTTATTGATGCTCGCAACTTTCCGCAGGAATTCAATTCGGTGGAAGATTTGCGTGATCGTCAGCTGGGATTGAATGAGGCTGATGATCGAGACATTTCCATGTTGCTGGTGGATCAGATTGAATTTGCCAATGTCATTCTCCTCAACAAAGTCGATTTGGTGACGACCGAAGAATGTCAGGCGCTCAAAGATCTCCTACAACAGTTGAACCCCGCAGCTTTGATTCTTGAAGCAGAGCATGGGCAAGTTCCATTAACTTCGATTCTGAATACAGGCCGATTTTCGACGAATTGGGCGGAACAGAATTCGGAATGGCTGCAAACGCCGCGCGGCGAGGAAGAAACCGAAACAGAAGAATACGGCATCAGCAGTCTCGTGTTTCGCGCCCGTCGTCCCTTCCATCCACAACGGCTTTGGGACTTCTTTGTTGAGAATCCTATGGCAGCCGGGATTCTGCGCAGCAAAGGCTATGTGTGGTTAGCGACTCGTTCGCAGGTTGCCGGATACTGGTCACACGCTGGGCAAGTGCTGAGTTGTGATCCCGCCGGAACCTGGTGGGTCAATACACCCCGTGAAGAGTGGCCGACAGATGATGATGAGTTGATCAAAGAGATAGAATCGCTGTGGGAAGAGCCGACTGGAGACGCCCGCCAGGAACTTGTCATCATTGGAGAAGGATTGGATCATCGTGCGATAATGCAAGCTTTGTCAGAATGTCTGCTGACGGACCTTGAGTTCATGGCGGGAGCGGAACTCTGGGATCGATTGGAAGATCCTTTCGTGGATTGGGCTGAAGTTTCACCTGAAGAAAATCTTGAAGCCGATAATGCTGCGATAACAAGTGCAACTTAAAAGAAAATGAGTGGTGTTTTTCCCAATTCCCGTTTAGACTGAGCGTTGCTTACAAGCACAAACACATTTACCTCAAAGACATTTATTCAGGAAATAATAATGAAGTTGAATTTACTCGTCACGTTTGGGATTTTGACCTGCTATTCAATGCTCGGCTGTACTGGTGGATCTGATCCAGTTGCACCTGCGACAGCGGAGAAGGGGCATGATGATCATGACCACCATGACCATGGAGAGGGTGCACACGATCACTTTGAAACGTTCTCGGAGGCAGTTGCGGACCTCGCTGCCAAACGGGATGCCATCAAAACTGCTATGGAAGCTGATGACCTGAAAAAGGCGGATGGTCCGGTCCATGCTCTTGGTCATACTTTGGAAGAGCTTGAAGAACTTGCGACGAAACAGGGACTCTCGGAAGAGAAATTGACTGAAGTCAAAGCTGCTCGTGATGCACTGTTCGAAGCATTTGCAGCGTTAGATGAAACGATTCACGGCAAAGCTGATGGAAAGAGCTGGGCAGACGTTTCAGCGGAGATTGATGCAGCGATTGCTCAACTCCAAACGCTCACCGCTGATGCTCCTAAGGAAGAGGAAGCGTCATCGTGAGGTTTTCATTTAAAAACCTGCTATTCCTTTTTCCGTTGCTAGCGATCCTCGTCGTGGCAAGCGGTTGTGGAGAGCAGGTTCCGGCTGAAGTCCTGGCGATCAGGTCTCGCCTGTTACTTGATGAAGAACCGACCGGAGCCATTACCATCGAACAAGCGCGGGAGCAGGTTGCTGAGTCTCCGGGCGAAATGGTTCTCATCGTGCGGGTGGGAAACCGAAACATCACCACCTGGTCGTCCAAAGACGAAGCGACTTTTTTCGTTTCAGAAGGATTTCCCGATTCGGATTACAACATCGGTCCTGACCACGATCCAAGTACGTGCCCGTTCTGTAAATGGAAGTGGAAAGAAGAGGACTCACTGGCAATTATTAAAGTCGTCGATGCAAGTGGAAACGTTGTCCCTTACTCCGCCGAACAGATCTTCGACTTCAAACCAGAAGATTTTGTGGTCGTCACCGGGAGTGGTGAACTTGATGAAGTGGGAACTTTGAACGTGCAGCTGGATGGGCTGTACAAGAGGCCTTCCACCTAACCATTATCGAAAGGCGAACTTAGTTCGCTGCTGGTTCCTCTGGGGGGGTCGTACAACTTCAGTTTTGGAGGTGCCTGGACTTCTACTGAGAGTGGCGACGATTCATAATCGTTATACTGCGGAAAGTCCTTTGCTCATTTGCGATTACTCTGTGTATGAAGCAGGCAGTACCTGAGACTGTCCTGCTTCTTTCGAAGATGCAGGGAGTGCTGCCAGAAGTTCACCGCTGCCAAGACTGGGGTCGATGACCGATGATTTTCGAAGGTGCGCGAGTGCTGACTCGGTTTGACCGGCTCTCAGTTGCAGCAGGCCAATGTTGCGATGAGCGGCAGCTGGTCCTTGAGCTTTTTCAAAGTAGACAAACGCCTCGTCGTATTTCCCCTGTTTTGCGCGGACCATTGCCAGATTGACAGCCGCTTTGAGATGGTTGGGCTGGAGTTCGAGTGCGCGTTTTAGCTTCACTGCTGCCTGTTCAGGTTCACCGCGTGAGTAGAGAAAGTACCCGAAGTCATTCAGGACATCCGCATCCTTGGGGGATTCAGCAATAGCCTTGGCGTACTCGCGTTGAG
Organism: Thalassoglobus polymorphus; assembly: GCF_007744255.1. Taxonomy (GTDB): domain Bacteria; phylum Planctomycetota; class Planctomycetia; order Planctomycetales; family Planctomycetaceae; genus Thalassoglobus; species Thalassoglobus polymorphus. Next base: position 6,008,949 of record NZ_CP036267.1, read on the forward strand.
CAGCGTCGAGTCTACCTTGGCGGTCGTAGAGAACCGCTAATGGATGTGCGATTCCCTTGATCGTTGGATCAAACTTACGGGCCTGTTCGAATTGTGAAATGGCGTGTTCATCCTTCTCATGAGCTGCCAGTTCCAAGGCGGTTAATCGGCAAGCTTCCGCCTGAGTCTGCTGATCGATTGAACGTAAGCTCAGGCCGTCCTCAGTGCTACGGCCAATTGGCATGTATCCCGTCAAGCCCGTGCAACCACATGTGGTCACGAGTAGAACTGCGACTAGAGCGGTTTTGATAAAGGTGTAGCAGTCCTGTCTCGTGGCACATCGCGAATGGACTTGTGAAAATGTACTTCGCGGACAAGAGAAGCATTGGAGGTGCTCTAGAGCATCTTTCGAATTGGTTTGCAGGATCTTCCTCGTGGCGAACAGCATTTTTCCTAGAGAAATGCGTTCTTCACGGGCACACGGTCGAGCAAACTGCTCTAAAGATGTTTTGAGTCTTCGCAAATTCATTAGAAGTTTCCTCCGCCGCGAACATTACTCCCACCGGATCCGGTGCGACCGGTTCCTCCTTGTTGTCCGTTTCGTCCCATCCCGCCTTGCAGCAGTTGGTTGTAGACACGAGGAGCCTCGATTCCGCGAACACCAACTCGGTCAATCGGAGCGAGTATCACACGCTGATCGGCATCAGCAACTCCATTGGATATCAAAATCCTGACGAGGTCTTCACGACGCTGGTTGTTCAAGCTGTCTGTACGGGCGACCGCATCGTCAAGGGTCTCTTTGTCCCTTAATTCGACCGGTTCAGCTTCAAGGATGACGTGTTCCATTCGAGTCGGCAGCACCTCCGCAATCTTCGCGATATGCTGGCGTCCTTCTGGTCCCAATTGCCCTCCCCCGGAAAACCACTCATGTCGGCTGATCACGAAGTCATACCTCCGGGCTGAACAGATCATCTCATCTGCCCAACCATTGACATACGTGCCCGGTGGTGCCGGGATGGCATTCAATCCGAAATCTGCAGGGCGTTCACAGTCATCACCACCGCACAAGCGAAGATCTGAATTCACATCTCCTGATTGACTGCCTGCATAGTTCATGTCCGGATTATTGCACGACCGGTTTGCCGTCTTGTCAGATGTTTGGCATCCAAGTGTTGTGATAAGCAATCCAGTTGTTATCAAGCAAGCAGGTGCGAACCAGCGCTGATACCGAGTATTCATTAGTCTGGCTTGTAATTTCATGGATGCACCTTCGTTTCAACGGAAGGGCAGAGAAGCCCGTTGGAGTGTCCTGGCTGACCAATAATCAGTTCTTGTTCAAGTCGGCGAAATGCTTTGATCTGATGAATGTCTGTCCGTGCCGGCGTACGAAAATCCTCAGCGAAGTGGCCGGTCAAGCTTCCTCGGAGAAAGAATTCCAAATCGTCCGGTTCAAAATAATCTGAACCGGGGAGTGGAAGTTGCTCGCGGTTCGCATCGATTGGGTTCACGAGATATGGCGTCACCAACACGATCAGTTCTTGTTCGTCGTAGGATGTTCGGTCGCTGGAAAACAGTCTTCCTACAAAAGGAATATCGCCAAGCAATGGGACACGATCCGAGGTGGCTCCCAAGTTTGATTGAATCAATCCGGCGATGGCAATCGTCTGACCCTCTCGAAGTTCGACAGTCGATTGAAAGTTCCGGCTGTTCAATCCGGAGATGTCGGCGCCGTCGATGTTAGTCGTGTCGTCTGTTCGGGTACTCACGGTCGCCTGCAAGTTCAGGCGAATGCGATCACCCTCGGTCACGGTAGGAGTGAAGCTGAGCTGTACTCCAAAAGGAATAAATTCGACCCCCTGTAGACCGGTGTCGGTCGCTCCTGTGACCACTGGAACGGGAAACTCACCTCCCACTTGAAAGTTTGCAGGCTGTCCATTCAGTGTCGTCAAGTTTGGCTCAGCAAGTGAGCGAGCAAGATTAAGCTGCTTGAGAGCATTGATCGCGAGGTCGAAATCACCACGATTTACCAGAAATGCTGCTCCTGATCCTGACAATGGTAGTAAGGAAAAGAAACTTGATGTGCTGCCTCCGATGCGGAGGTCCGCACCAATTGCACGCACCGCACTCCGGTTGACCTCTGCAACTGCCACTTTCAACATCACTTGGTGAATTCCACCGATTTCGAGTAGGTTGATGATGCGGTTGCGCTGTCTCTGAATAGCCGAATTGGTGGGTGTTTGCCCTGCGATAATGTTTTGATCATATCGTGGAATTTCCCGTTCAACTCGACTGACTGCTGTTGTTTCAGTTTCGACAAGCGGAGGGAGGTCAGCCGCGGCTTGTGTGGGAAGACTTGAAGCCACGATTTGTAGAATACTGTCGGCTTCCTGAACGTCCTTGGCTTGACCTCGAACTACGACTTGCTTACCGACGTAGCTCAGTCTTAAGGCGCTATTGGGAAAAGCGCGATTGATCTCTAGCTCCAGTTGCGAGAGTAATTCACGATAGCGGTCGATCTCTTCAGGATCGTCCTGCACTCTCACAAGATAGCTTAAGGATTCCAGTGTTCCAGGATGCTCCTCGCTCTCGAACCAGAGGTTGAGAACAGTCGATCCAATCTGTTTGCCGACGAGTGAAAACTCTGTTTCCGACAGCGTCAGCGCGTCGAGGACTTCCGGGTTCGCAATTTGATCGCGGACGAGGGCTTGCTTTAGCCGCAAGACGACCGGACGGTCGAGTTGTAAATCAATCGTCAGTTGTGGATCCATCCTTTCGAGCACGAACCGATTCGCTCGTTCCTGAGCTGTCGGATCAACGGGGCGACTTCGACCGGATCGACTGCAACCGTCGCAATCATTTCCGGGGTGGTCTTATTTCGCGAGCCTGCCGGCGTCACGACAAGTCCTTGAGAACCGCCAGTCGATTGAGATTTTCCTTGCGTAATGGCGACCATCGTGCCAGCAATGACCAACGGCTTGATCCCAGTTTGCCTGGCGAGTTGTCCCGAGCGTGTATCAGGTGGTTTGATGCCTCCCAAGAGCGCTGCCTGTTCAATGTTGGAATCTGGCTCGTCGCGACTTGGGAGAACGGCTATGAGATCGAACAGGTCCCCTTGCCGCAGCAATTCCATACCCGGGACATCGTTGACTTTAACAGCCACGCTTCGCTTGCCTGGTGGAATCCCTGCCGAGATACCGGGCCGAGTTCCCGCAGGCATGAAATCTCGTTCAGTCAGAATGTATCCCGGCTGTTTATCACGTTTTACCACTCGACCAATAATTTTCCCAAGATCGCGGAGCATCACCGGGCTGACCTGAGCTTCCGGGATCCACGTGACGTTGAGTTGCCTTGTTTGGGGATGGAGTAGATCTTCACGCGAAATGGAAGCGTATGCGCTCACCGGTCGGGCGAGTGTCGGAAACGCGATCTGACCTTCCCTGGAAATGGTAGTCTTCGAATCAAAGAAACCGGTCGCGAACAGTGTGCCAGTAATACCGCCACCAAGAAGTAGTAAAAAGAGAACGATCACCAACGTGAAACGCCAGCCAGAGGAACTTGTTGTAACGGTTCGACGCGATGCCATGGAAAGTACTCAGTTGTTGCAAGAGTAGAATCAGTCACTTCTACATATTTCTACTATACGTCATGGTTACGTTACTGCATACAGATTGCAAGAACGTTTTTCTCTTTTATGTATTTCGTGTCGCTTCTGGCAGGCTGTTTATTAATCGACGTGAATCACCCGCAACTTCGCAAAGTGTTGTCGAAAGGCAACAATTTCATTCGTTTTTAGTGAAGTCCCACGCAGATCGAGTTCCTCCAGAGCTGGACATCGAGACAAGCAATCCAGTTGATCATTCGTGAGTCGACAGCCTCGCAAGTCGAGGAAACGGAGATTCCTGAGCGTCGCAATGGCCTGAATGTCTGCTTTTGATAGCGGAACACAGATGAGACTCAACTCTTCCAGTTCTGTTCGATCATGCAGCATGTTCGCGATCCCGTCAGGCGGACAGGTTGATTGAACCTGCAAACGTGAAATAACTCGATTCGTACTCAAGCGATCAAACGAATCCCGACAACTCGTCACGGAATCAATTTCCATCGAAACGATTGGCTTTAGGTAATTTCCAGGTGTTGTGATTCGTGTTTCTGAAGGAAGTCGTGTCCCCGGTCCCCAATTCGTTAGTACCATAAACCAGAGTGTGATTATTGAATAAAACATTAAACACCTTCCCAAGAGGCCGAGCGGGAGTCCTCCCTAATCCGCTCGGTTGAACAAAGACCGCCCTCCGTGACGTCCGATTCGAACTTGAAAATCACCCTTACGGGGCAAGGTCAGCTGCTTCGACGACCAATGAGGCAACGCCAGGAATCCCCATATTGTCTTCAATCGAGCCAGGAGTGGTTGCGTCAAGGTAGACCACGCCATTGGTGTCCTGTGTGGTATTGACCAGTTTTCCACTGACGATAGGGCCGATATCGTCATCGTGAGCACACGGCAGTGCAGCAGCCACTGTTGCGCACAGGTCGTTGCACTTGTGCCCCAGGATAGAAACCGCAGCGAGGCACACTAATGCCACGCCTCCAATCAGAATTCCATACTCGACCAGCCCTTGACCACGTTTGTTGTTTAAACTTCTGCGGATTTTCTTCGCCAAACTCATCTCGTCTCCTTGGGAACTCTTGTTGCTAACTTAAGATGGATAGTAGGGAAACGCCCCTCGTCGCAAGTATTCACTTACGTGCATACAGTATGCATGTGCATGTTCGTTGACGAAAGGGGCTTGGTCAAGTATCATCCCCGGAAAAACTTCAAAACTTCCCGAACAGAGAATTTCCAATGTCTTCGGCGGCTCGAACTTTTTCCAATCTCACCGGTCTTGTCCTCTCGATTGCCTGTGTCATCCACTGCATGTTGATGCCAGTTGTGATTTCCAGTCTGCCAGCGTGGGGGCTGACGTGGCTCGCCCGCCCCGTGTTTCATCAAGTGCTTGCTCTGGCAGGAATCGCAATCGGAGTCTGGACACTTGTTCCGGGGTGGAAGCAGCATCGACGTCATGCCGTGCTGGTCTTTGGAGTGCTGGGGCTCGTCGTTATGAACTATGTTGCATTTTGGGGTGACGATTGCTGCGGAGGGGAAACGCATGCAGGCGGGGCTGCGGGAGAGAGTTGTACACAGGCATGCTGTGCCATAGGGGCGGACTCGTCTGTTCGTCTCGAAACCCAGAATCGCGAAGTCGCTTCCGCAGACGGCCTCACATCAACCCACGCAGCAAGTGGTGCATCGCAGTGGGCATGGCTGTTTCAGCACCCGACGGCCTGGGGGGCAGCTTTACTCGCCTGGGCACACTGTTTTAATGGAGCCTGCACAAAAGCATGCTGCCAGCGCCGAAAAGGTCCCTCTGCTGAAGTTGCGACTTGCGATGACGTGAATTCCGCTTCAGATCCTGTTTTCATTCAGCTAGGCGACTCAACCTCTTAAGAGTTCGATCAGTCGCGTGAGAGCGTTTGGCCAGCAGATCGCAATTAGAAATCCGCTCGCGATGGCTGGGGCAAAAGGGAAGTCTTTTCTGCCGAGAAGATGCGTGGTGATTGCCATAACCATGCCGCACATCGCGGACCAGAAAAGAAAGCCCAGCGTTGCTCCCCCACCGAGCCAAGCTCCCAGGGCAGCGACCAATTTCAGGTCCCCACCACCAATTCCATCTTTCAATGTGAATGGAAGCACAGCGAAGAAGCCAATCAACATGCCGATGAGCGCATCGGCAAGTGTGACGGAATGCCAGGTCAAGCAGGTCACCAACAGTGCCGTCAAGAGTATCCTCGCGTTGACGGAATCGGGAATCTCTCGCCGTTTTACGTCGTGGTAAACCGCTTCAACGCAAAGAGTGATTGGAATCAACATTAACCACATGGGAATCTCAACTTCAAATTGTAGAACTCGCAAGTTTGAGGTGCTAAATCGAAAAAACCCGGTCGCACTTTCGCGGTGCGACCGGGTGAGTATTACGTGAAAACGTTTGGGGTTCGATTACGGAGTAGGGGATAGATCATCCGCTTCAACAACTAGGGCGTCGATACCAGGAATCCCCATATTTCCTGAAATCGAGCCAGGGGTGTCAGCGTCAAGGTAGATTACGCCATTGGAGTCCTGTGTAGTATTGACCAGTTTACCGCTGACGATAGAACCATTATCGTCGTCGTGAGCACCAGGAAGTGCTCCCGCAACAGTCGCGATGAGGTCATTCGATTTATGACCAAGAATTGCGACAGCAGCCAGGCAGGCAAGTGCTACACCGCCGACAAGAATTCCGTATTCAACCAGGCCTTGACCTTTAGTGCCCTTCAAGATGTTTCGCAGTTTACGCAGCATTGTGTGCTCCTTTCAAAATGAGCAAATAAGGAAATTGTTCTTAAAACCGTTTTAGTGGTGGTTTTGAAGATTCGCTCTTAATGCACAAGGTGTGCATGTGCGACATCCTGCGGGTGGCCGGTATCACCATCAAGACTTTCGCAATCAAAATTCTAGAGAAAAAACGAACCTCATGCACAACGTGTGCAAAACCGTGAGGCCGGTACTGGACCGTCCTGAGATTTACTGGCTCAGCAAAACCTGCCCGTGGACTTAAGATCCCAGTGAATCACAGCGATCTCAGGGGGATTGTTAGAGGTTCTAAGAAGAAAGCCGGGCAGGGCGGTTCGCTGATTCGTTAAGAGTCTGGAGGGATCGGAAATTTGAGTCTCTTACGAATTGGTTTTCAGGTTCTCCCTCGTGGCGAACAGCATTCTGATTAGAACCAGTCCAAAAATACTGGAATGGTCGCTTTCCTCAACGTTTGGGAGAGCAATTTCAAGTTTCAGGATTAGTTCTAGAGAAGTGTGTTCTTGACGGGTACACAGTAGAGCAAACTGCTCTATGCGAAATTTCAGCCTCAAAACGACTCGTTCCGGTTGTGTCTCTCGCTTCAAATTCCAGGTCGGTCTAGGTGATGTCCATGTTAGTTGAAATACTCCCTCCCTTGCTCCTGCACATGGCTTGCAAATGCGCTGAATTGTATCTACATTCAGGATCCAACTGTAAAGGTTTGTTCAAGGTTGACACATTTCCTGCGACAACGTCACCACCTGTTTTGCAAATCTTACGGAACGTCTGATTGTTGTTGTTTGTAGAAGGCACTAAGAATGAAGAGTTTGGTATCGAGGACAAACATCGAAAACAAATCTTCATTTGGAATCTGCATATGGATTGCATTCATCTTCGGGGTGGGAGTATTGATGAGTTCGTCCTCTGTGGCGTTCGCCGAGACTCCCTCAGCCGCGAAGCATGATCACCATGATCATCATGACCATTCTCATGGAGAGCATGATCACTCCGAATCTGGTACCAACGCTGATTTTGGTAACAACGCCTTTCGCCAACTCGGTTTGTATACGTTTCTGATTGCTGGCGCGTCTCTATTGGGCGGTTGGCTGCCAACGCGGATCAGGTTTTCTCATCTGCAATTTCAAAGACTCCTCAGCGTAGTCGGTGGCATGTTGCTGGGCATTGGAGTGTTCCATCTATTCCCACATGCGGTGCTTGAATTAGGTGTGAATCATATTGACTTTATTGTGACCTGGATGATGGGGGGAATTGTGATGATGTTCTTTTTGTTGCGAACATTCCACGTTCACCATCACGAACCGCCTGCGACAACAGACTTGGAAGAGACTTCGCTAGAATCGATATCGAGTGAAGACGATCACGACCACCATGATTCTTGCCAGCACGATCACGGAGTTGGCGGCGGTTTGAGTTGGGCAGGGATGTTTTTCGGTCTCAGCATTCACACTCTCTTAGATGGTCTCGCCCTGGGTGCGTCAATGCAGGCTGAAGTTCATCATGCGACCGGTGGCTGGCTCGGCTTGGGCGTGCTCGCGGGGATTGTGCTGCATAAGCCATTGGACTCGTTATCGATCACGACACTCATGTTGAATGCAAATCAATCTCCGAGTCGAAGAGTCATTGTGAACCTGATTTACTCTTTGCTCTGTCCGCTTGGGGCAGCTTTGTTCTTATGGGGAGTCAGGCTCGCTGGCGGAGAGACGGCGCTGGTCGTCGGAGCAGGTCTCGCCTTTTCCGCTGGGATCTTTCTCTGCATTGCCCTTGCAGACTTATTGCCTGAAATGGAATTTCATACCCACAATCGCTGGCAGCTGAGCGTGTGCTTGCTTGTCGGGATCGCACTCGCTTGGGGAATTCGCTTTTTAGAACCAGGTCATTTGCATCACTGATGCAGCAGTGACAGGTACTCGTCAGCTGATACGAACTCTCAGACCACTCAGGTTATTCAATAACTTCGCATTCTGTGCAATGACCTTTGATGAGAATCTCCGTGATACGCCCAATGGTCGTCGCTCGTTTTTTGGATTTTGACGTAAAATCCATATCCCCCAAGCACGTCACTCCGCCACACTCTACACAGACGAAGTGAGGGTGTTTCTCGCCTGCTGGCCGATCGGGATCAAGTGCTTCAAACCGCCAGACATGATCACCAAGCTCCGTTCGAGAAATCAGGTCGGCATCTGCTAGGTCATTGAGATTTCGAAAGACTGTTGCCTTGTCGAATCCCAGAGGGACCAGTTTTTCTGTTAGATCGGCATGAGTGAGAGGCGATGTCGCCGCTCTCAGTTCTTGCATGACTTTAATGCGAGCTGGCGTCGCACGCACCCCACTCTCTCGGAGCAACTGCCGAATCGTGTCAACTTCACTTGGGGTTTCCTGCTGTGATTTCTTAATCATGAGCTAATTTTCTGAGCGGAGTTAAATAAAACATGACTATGGATGCATAGTACTTGAATTGCCCGCTTTCGTCCACATCTGCATTTGAACTGCAAATTGATGACGTTCGCACCTGATAAGAGACTGGTTCGAAACACGTTCTGATTCAAATTCGGGCAACGGGACCGCGTAGCAAGCAGAGAGCAAGTATCTAGCGCTGGTCCTGAAACGTGAAATTGCTCTCTCAAACGTTGAGGAAAGCGGCTATTCCAAAGGCTTTCGGACTGGTTCTATTTAAAATCCAAAACGTAACCACGCAGAGTTGTTTTTCACTCCATAAAAGCAGGGCGAAAGGCCCCCAAAAAAGATGACCGGCCAAAGCTCTCTCGGTGTCTACACTCGGTTTGTTAATTAACGTGATAGTACAATTTGTGACCACTTAAGATGGTTTAAAGCAGACGATTTCTGGTGCAGAGGATTTGTCATGGCAACGAAGTTCGAAGGTAAAAGCTTGAGCTTGTTGACGATGGCAAAGAGAATTTCACGCGAGCGAAATAGAACTGATCCTGAAGCTTGAAGTTGCTATGAACGTAGGTTGAGGTTCTTAATGAGGTTCATCCCTCGTGCAGGTTCGAATCCTGTTTTGGGTATCTATGCTTTTTGGGGCACATTTGATAAAAGGACTCAGAGAAAATCTCTCTGAGTCCTTTTATATGAGACATTTCGAATTCGATTTTCGAAATGCTATTCGCGATCTGTCATTGAGAGTTCAGCCCATGAAGTTGTCATCGTAATTTTACGGGCCTGGCAAACTTTGAGAATGCATTAAGACTTCTCAGTTGCTGCTTGAGTATCTTCTTCGACTCCATTCGATTCGGTGGCGTGGGCGGCTGCGGCTGGTTTTGCGGGAGCCGGAGCGGGGCCGTGAGCGGAATACTTTTGAATCAGCACGACACCAACAACCACAAGCAGGAAGCCGATGAGTTGTCTGGGGTCGATATGCATTTTCCCCTGCTGAGCCTGAATCACCAATCCCGTAATGGCAGCGACCGATGTGGCACCGCCGAAGACGACAGGCATCACCAAGGAAGCATCTTTGGCCTGATACATTGCATAAGTGAGAGTCAAAGCACCGAAGGCTCCTAAAGATCCTGCGATGAAGCCCCACCAGCCAGCTTTAGCTGGGAAGCTGAAGCCGTCCCCAGAGAGCTGAACAGCAACTGCTCCTCCAAGGCATCCCCAGACCAGGTACGCAATGCCGATGAACACGTACGGTTTGAAAGGAGTTTGTCCTGGGATTCGTGATTTCCCCAGAGCTGGACCATACAGGCCCCAAAAAACTGCAGTTGCAACTGCAAACAGTAAGCCTAATGCTTTTGGCGACATGGAATACTCGCAGAGTCAAAAGGGAGGACAATAAGGTGGGAAAGTCGAGGAGACACAGAATCGTATGCTAGCAGTTTCATCGTTGACTGAAAGTGGACAACCCTATCGTTCCCTGAATTGAGCCTCCAGCGGAGGCTCAATGAGTGATCAACAACAAACCTGAAGCCCGAATCGCCTACCCTTCCTTGACGGCAGTGATGATATCGTTGACCGCTTGTTTGCCATCTGCGAAGAGCATAAGGGCGTTATCCGCCGAGAAGAGTGGGTTGGGAATCCCGGCGAAACCGGGACTGAGGCTTCGCTTGATGACGATACAAGTGCGAGCCTTGTCGGCGTTGATGATCGGCATGCCGGCGATGGGGCTGTTCGGGTTCGTGCGGGCATCGGGATTGACGGTATCGTTGGCGCCAATCACCAGGCAGATGTCAGTTTGTTCGATCTCAGAGTTGGTTTCGTCCATCTCTTTGAGTAAGTCGTACGGAATGTCCGCTTCAGCGAGCAGGACGTTCATGTGTCCGGGCATTCGTCCTGCAACAGGATGAATTCCGAAGGAGACTTCCATCCCCTTTTCGCGGAGCAGGTTGGTCAAATCGCGGACTGCGTGCTGAGCCTGAGCGACAGCCATTCCATATCCGGGAACGATTACCACTTTGCGGGCGACTTCCAGCAACATGGCAACTTCATCTGCGGATGTTGATTTAACGTTGGTGTAAACTTCATCCGCAGAGGGTCCATCCGATGCCGGTCCGAGGGAACCGAAGAGCACAGCTGGCAACGACCGGTTCATGGCATCGCACATCACCTTGGTGAGAATCAAACCTGATGCTCCAACAAGTGAGCCAGCGATGATGAGAATGGTGTTTCCAATCACGAACCCTGTCGCGGCGGCTGCCAAACCGGAGTAGGAGTTGAGCAAGGCGATCACAACCGGCATGTCGGCCCCACCGATGGAAATTGTCAGCATGTAACCGAGCACTAGCGAGACCACCACGATTGTCCAGTACCAACCGGATGAGGGATTGTTGACAATCACGATAATCAAGATTAGAAGCAACACCGCGAGGACCGCGTTGATGATCTGCTGTCCCGGAAGAGCTTTCAGTTTCTTGATAAAGTTCAATTCAGCCAGTTTCCCAAAGGCAACTAATGATCCCGTTAAGGTGACGGCACCAATAATCCCTGCAAGGGCTGTCGAAATAATGACATCGCTGGTCGGAACTCCGGTTCTTAACCAGAAGTCGCCACCCGCCACAAACATCGAGGCTGCACCGCCGAAACCGTTGAACAGCGCCACCATCTCCGGCATCTTTTCCATCTTGATCGTGATGGCAAAATAGGCGCCGATTCCGCTCCCGATGAGAACGCCGACGATGATCCATACGAAGCTGACAACCTCAGCGGCTAGTAAAGTGGTAACGACGGCAATGAGCATCCCCAAAGAGCCATACAGGTTGCCGCGCACAGCTGTTTTCGGACGCGTCATCCCTTTCAATCCGAGGATGAAAAAGATGGCCGAAACGAGATAGCTTAAGTTGATCCAAACAGGAGACAAAACTCAACTCCTTAGCGAGTAGACTTCAAAAATCATAAATGCGATCGAGATGGGAGAACACTTCGTGTTTCTTGTGTCCGTGAAGAACGCTTCTCATGTGACAAATCGCTCATCTCCACGAGACTGTTCGTATTCATCTTTTTCAAAACTGCACTAGCGTTCCAGAAACTTGTTTAACGTTTGAATTTTTGCAGCATTCGATGCGTGACCAGGAACCCGCCAACCACATTCACTGTTGCCATGACCACCGCGAGAAATCCGAGAAAGGCAGCGAGTCCGCCAGCTCCGTTTCCTGCGACAAGAATAGCTCCCACGAGTGTAATCCCGGAGATCGCGTTCGATCCGGACATCAATGGGGTGTGCAATGTCGGCGGAATTTTGCTGATCAGCTCGATGCCAAGAAAGACTGCGAGCATGAAAATTGTGAGACCAATCACCAAGGGAAGTGATTGAGTTTGGGCGATCACATCGACAACTTGCTCTGTGGCTTGTTCGATGGTCGTCTCTTCTAGGGCAAGCAGGGTCATCATGGAACGATCCATTTTCCTGAATTGTTTCGAACGAAAATTGCTTTGTAAAACTAAAAACGACGTGATGAATTACTGAAGTTTGTATGTGTCACCGTCATCTGAAGAAGAGTCTTCAGTGGCATCGCTTGAGCTTTCCGGTGGTGTTTCTTCGGCACTTTGATTGTCAGCTGAAGCTTCTGCTGGAGTCGATGCAGGAGCCGGTTCCGCAACAGCGGGTGTCTCTGCGTTTGCAGTCGATTCCACCAGTTCCGGCAAGTTAGCAAGCTGACGGCACAAGGGGTGTCGGAGCTCACCTTGATGTGTGACCAGTGTTCCTGCCAGAACCTCATCAGTTAAATCGAGATTGACCTGACCATCTTTGATTAATGACTTCAAGAATGTTGTCACGTTGTTCGAGTACATCTGGCTTGCGTGCCGAGGAATCTCTGACGGGATATTGAGTGGTCCCAGGATCACGACATCATGAACCTCGACTTCTTCACCTGCTTTGGTCAGCTCGCAGTTTCCTCCCCGCTCAGCTGCAAGATCGACAATTACGCCGCCAGCTGGCATCGCCTGGACCATTTCTTCAGTTACCAGAATCGGTGCTTTCTTGCCGGGAATGGCTGCGGTGGTGATGACAACATCGCTTTCAGCGATCACTTCCAACATCAATTCTCGTTGCTTGCGATAGAATTCTTCATCCATCTCGCGAGCATAGCCACCTTGACCTTCTGCGGTGCCAAGGTCCATCTCGACAAACTTTGCGCCGAGGCTTTCAACCTGTTCTTTCACAGCAGGACGCACATCGTAGGCCATCACGACAGCTCCCAGCCGCTTCGCAGTGGCGATCGCCTGTAAGCCTGCGACGCCAGCGCCCAGAATGAAAACTCGCGCGGGAGTCAGCGTTCCCGCTGCGGTCATCATCATCGGGAACATTTGCGGTGAATGACTTGCTGCGAGGAGAACAGCTTTGTAACCCGCGATGGTTGCCATCGACGAAAGGACATCCATGCTTTGAGCACGTGTGATACGCGGGACCAGTTCCAGAGAAAAGATGTCAGCTTTCTTCGCTGCAAGTTCGAGCATCTTTTGTGGATCAGAAAGTGGATCGCACTGGGCAATCAAAATTTGATTCTCTTTGAGCAGAGCCAAGTCGCTCTGTCCCGCTTCGGGATTAGCGACTGCAGCGCGGACCTGAAGGAGAATATCCGAACTTTGAATCAAATCTGTGCGATCCGTAACGATGGTCGCTCCGGCGTCAATGTACGATTGATCCAGAAACCCGGAAGCTTCGCCAGCGCGAGCTTCCACGCGAACTTCCGCACCTAGTTTCTTCAATGCTGAAACAGATGCAGGGACAAGAGCAACACGACGTTCGCCCTTAAAATTTTCTTTGGTCACGCCAATAATCACGATGCAGACATCCTGTAGCCAATATGCGAGACGAGCAATAATCAAAATCGCATGTTAACGATGCGATTCCCGAACAGGTAGTGAATACGCCCCGTTGAATTGCACGCATCTACAAACTGCGATCCATGTGGCTCCCAGCTTGACTCGCTCCTCTATCTTAATCCTGCAAGGACCAGAGGATTTTGATCAAAAACGTTTGTCGGGAGCGGTTTGCGATACCGCGTGCCTGTGTCGAACGCGATTCGCCAGTAAAATGACTTCTCATTATGAGGCAGGACGCGAACACTTACGTGTAAAATGTTATAAGAGTAAGTCGCACAACATCGAGACCTGTTTCCAACAGGGGTTCGTTGTTAGACGAATCGTGGACAAATCGTGGGCGAGCTGATCGATTCTTGAAAATGGTGGCGACACCGCAGTTGATCAGTCGGCCGACGTTCGCGTTTGTGGTCGTGGTGATTTACGATTGAGCCAAGAACCTCTGTCCCTGCACCTTGGAGTGAGCTCTGATGAGAAGTCGATTCAGATCAATTCGATTGATCATTCCGTTGTTCTTATTCGGAACATCGTTCGCCGATCAACCTGCCGGGAAAAACTGGATCAGTGTCGGCGGAGACCGGGGAGGTCAGCGATATTCCGAGTTGACTCAAATCAATCGGACGAATGTCTCCAAGCTCAAGGTCGCCTGGACATTTCATACGGGTGAGCTTGATCGCAAGCCGCAAAAGACAATTGAATGCACTCCGATCGTGATCGATGGGACGATGTACATCACGACGGGGTATCTTCGTGTCGTGGCACTCAATGCAGCGACCGGCGAAGTGTTGTGGAGTTTCGATCCGTTCGAGAAGCATGAAGCTGCCGGCCCATTGGCATCGGGGGGTGTCAATCGAGGCCTCGCCTATTGGAGTGACGAAAAACCAGACGGCAAACGCCGAATCATTCATGGAACATCCGATGGCCGACTGTTTTCACTCGATGCAAAAACGGGTCAGCTGGACGCAAGCTTCGGCAAGGAGGGCGTGAAGGATTTAAGAGAAGACTTGCAGCGAGATATCGCCAATCTCGGCTACGGCCCGACATCGGCTCCAGCGATCTGCGGAAACAATATCATCATCGGAGTTTCAAACGGGGAAGGGCCGGGCGATGCCGCACCTGGGGACATTCGAGCATTCGATGTCCAGACAGGGAAGCAGGTCTGGCGGTTTCACACAGTTCCTCGCCCGGGGGAATTCGGCAACGATACCTGGGCGCCGGATTCCTGGAAGAATCGTGGTGGCGCAAACGCGTGGGGCGGTGTCAGCGTGGACGTCGACAGGAATCTCGTTTTTGCAGGACTGGGCTCAGCTGCCTTTGACTTCTATGGCGGAGACCGTCACGGCAACAACCTGTTCGCAAACTGTACGATTGCATTGGATGCAACAACCGGAGAACGCCGGTGGCACTTCCAGACGCTCAGGCACGACCTGTGGGACCACGACTTACCGGTTTATCCGAATCTTGTCACCGTGCAGCGCGATGGAAAAGAGGTCGCAGCTGTCGCTCAGGTGACGAAGACAGGTTTCGTTTACCTGTTCGATCGTGAAACGGGTGAGCCGCTCTTTGAGATTGAAGAGAAATCGTTTTCTGCATCGGATGTCCCAGGGGAGTTGGCTGCGGTCACTCAACCGATTCCGACAAAACCTCCGCCGTTCTCTGTTCAACATTTCGATGAATCCAACGTGACGGATATCGCTCCGGCGAATCAGGAATACGTCTTGAACGAACTGAAGAAAATTCGTAGCGGGGCGGCCTTCAATCCGCCAAGCTTGCAGGGAACGGTTGTTATTCCTGGTTACCATGGTGGAGCGAACTGGTCCGGAGCTTCCTTTGATCCAACGACTGCAACTCTGTATGTCAACTCGAACAACATTCCGAATGTCATCACTTTGGTCGAAGCGGGAGCTGATGCCAAACATCGCTACAAGCATCAAGGATACATTCAGCTTCGAGATCAGGAAGGCTATCCGGCAATCAAGCCACCTTGGGGAGTGTTGACAGCAATCAACCTGAATACCGGATCGTTCATCTGGCAAGTTCCATTGGGAGAATATAAGGAATTGACAGAGCGAGGAGTCCCTCAAACCGGCACAGAAACTTTCGGGGGAACCATCGTGACCGCTGGCGGGTTGGTCTTCATTGCCGGAACCAAGGATGAGAAGTTTCGAGCTTTCGACAAAACGACCGGAAAAGTTCTATGGGAACATCAACTCGCTGCGGGTGGATATGCGACGCCATCCACTTACGAAGTTGATGGACAGCAGTATGTCGTGATTGCTGCAGGCGGTGCAGGGAAATTGCGGACCAAAGCAGGCGATGCATTCGTTGTGTTCGCATTGCCCAAGTAGGTATCGTTACAGGGTATTGTTATAGGGAGCACCACCACGGAGGGACTGAGATTCGGAGAAAGAAATTGACGACAGCAAACTGCTCTACGGTTTGCCCGTGAAGAAGAGGCTTGTCAATGTAACGGTGCCTACTCATGAGGCCCTTCAAAGAAACATGACATATCGGACAACAGATGATCCATCGATTCGCTGCTCTTTGTATTTGTGTTGTACTGACCTTTGTGTCCTCTTCAGCTATTGCCAAGCCGCCGAATTTTTTGGTGATCATGGTCGATGACCTCGGCTATTCCGATCTCGGTTGTTACGGTAGTGAGATCGACACTCCGAATCTTGACTCACTGGCGATGAACGGGCTTCGGTTCACTCAGTTCTACAACACCGCACGATGTTGGCCATCGCGTGCGGCTCTGTTGACTGGATACTACGCACAGCAGGTCCGGCGTGATGCTTTCCCCGGATTACCCGAAGGCAAGCGTGGAGATCGTCCTGAATGGGCGCGGTTACTTCCAGAAGTTCTCAGTCAGGCAGGGTATCGATCGTACCATTCCGGGAAGTGGCATCTCGACGGCAAGCCCATCGAAACAGGTTTCCATCGTTCGTACCTGCTGCGTGATCAGGGGCGATTCTTCAACCCACACGTTCACTGGCTCGACGATGAACGACTCCCCGCGATTAAAAAAGGGACCAGCTATTACGGGACCACTGTCATCGCGGATCACGCAGTCCGATGTTTACAGGAACATGCAGGAAGTCAGTCAGAGAAGCCGTTTTTCCATTACCTCGCCTTCACTGCTCCGCACTTTCCCTTGCATGCTCTGCCGCAGGACATCGCCAAGTATAAAGATCGGTATCACCAAGGCTGGGACAAAGTCAGAGAAGAACGCTGGCAGCGAATCAAGGAGATGGGACTTGTCTCGGCCGACCTCTCCGCAGTCGAAGAAGAGATTGGCCCGCCGTACCACTTTCCGGATCATTTAAAGATTCTGGGTGATGGCGAAGTGAACCGACCTGTCCCATGGGACTCTCTCACGCCTGAACAGAAAAAATTCCAAGCAGATAAAATGGCACTTCACGCAGCCATGATCGACCGCGTCGATCAAGAGATCGGTCGCGTTCTCAAGCAGCTGAAAAAGATGAAAGCGTTTGAAGAGACGTTGATCCTGTTTCTCTCCGACAATGGAGCCAGCGCCGAAATTATGGTCCGTTCGGATGGGCACGATCCCGCAGCAACGCCGGGCTCAGCGGATTCGTATTTGTGCCTGGGGCCAGGCTGGTCAACCGTCTGCAACACACCGTTCCGGCGGCATAAAACATGGACACACGAAGGGGGCTGCGCCACCCCATTCATCGCACACTGGCCCAACGTTATCAAGGACAAAGGATCACTTCGTAAAACTCCCGCACACATTATTGATATCGCTCCCACATTGATCGAACTGGCAAAGACAGAGCGTTTCAAAGAATGGAAGGGAAAACCGGTTCCAGTACCACCGGGAAAAAGTCTGACAAGCCTGTTCCAGCAAGACGCTGCAGCCCACGACCGAACATTATGGTGGTCGCACGAAGCAAACCACGCTATTCGAAAAGGCGACTGGAAAGCAGTGGTCTCTGGGGATGATGCAGAATGGGAACTCTACAACCTCGAAACTGACCGAACGGAAACATCGAACATTGCCTCAGCGAATCCTGACAAACTGGACGAACTGAAGCAGGAATGGACCAGTCTGCGGGACAAATTTTATCGGATCGCAACAGGAAAGTAGCGGATCGCTGAAGTTGAGCAGTCTATGAAGCCATGAAAGTCTCCTTTCACGGGCTCGAAAAGCATGAAAATGCTTCTGCGATGACCTCGGATGGTAATTTTGTTGAGATTTTACCGCCCACCCACGTCAGACATTTCGCCTTAGAATATGGGGCTCTGAGAAAAAGCAGTCATATTCCCTGAAGTCATGTCGCTGATTTGGAGTCGGGTTGGAATTTCTGGTGAAAATTCAACTATGTTATTGAGGCAAGATTATTGAGATAAGCAAGGCTTTTCAGAAGAGTTTCCAAAGTCGACCTGTGTGAGTTGGCCTGAGAGGTTCATTCGCAAAGTTTCGACTGGGCAATCTAGAATTTTACGTCAATTACATTCTATGAAACCTGTGACAACGTCAGTTCTTCAGGAAGAGGTGCTGTAAAATTTAAGTACTGAGGTTCATCAGTTTGCGGCATCAGCTTTGCCGGGAATCTGTCGACAAGATCAATGTGGCAAGGCCAATGTCATGAGTGAGAAGCTCCCGGGGGCTGACGAGCAGAGCGTCGTCGTCAACAATTTAATTGTCGAGTACATGAGACGTACCGACTCTGGCGAGAACATTGCGCCTGAGGAGTTCATCGCTGAGCATGCCGAGTACACCGAGGAACTCAGACGTCACTTCGAGAATGTCAACATCTTGAAGGATCTTCAAGGTCATTCCGGCACGGAAAGAACTGTCGCCAAGCCGACATCCGAGCCGGACGAAATCGCTGCACAAACCGTCCTGCGCGGAACAGCCGATTCCGAAACGTCTGTGACGAGGCGATACGCTCCGGGAGAAGCACCTGCTTCGAACATCTCCATCCCCGAGAAATTCGGTCGTTACTCCATTCAAAAAGTTCTCGGTCAGGGAGCCATGGGAGCTGTCTACCTGGCGAAGGATACTCAGCTGGACCGAGATGTCGCCCTGAAAATTCCGAAATTCGGCGATCTCAACCAAGTCGATGAAGAAGAGATGCTCGCGCGGTTCTATCGCGAAGCCCGCGCCGCTGCGACTCTCCGCAGCCCGAACATTTGCCCAGTGTATGATGTCGGTGAAATAGATGGGCAGCATTACATCACGATGGCCTATATCCCAGGCCGACCTCTGAAAGACTTTACGAAGTCGAAGAAGTCTCACTCTGAAAAACAGATCGCGACGACCATTCGCAAACTTGCGGTCGGACTGGCACAAGCTCACAAGATCGGCGTCGTTCACCGAGACCTCAAGCCGGCCAACATCATGGTCGACAAGCAAGGTGAGCCGGTGGTGATGGATTTCGGCCTCGCCCGGCGTAGCAGCAGCGACGATGTTCAAGTCACACAAAGTGGAGCCATCCTCGGAACACCTGCTTACATGTCCCCCGAGCAGGTCGAAGGAAACCAGGCTGCCATCGGACCACAGGCGGACATCTACGCGCTCGGCATCATCATGTACGAGTTGATCACCGGTGAGATGCCTTACAAAGGGAGCCTGATGTCGATCCTGCAACAGATTGGTAACAACAATCCGGCGAAGCCTTCGGAGCTTCGCACTAACATCGATCCACGATTGGAAAACATTTGCCTGAAAATGATGGCGGGTGATTTGAAGAAACGTTACAGCTCGATGAACGAAGTTGCAGCCGATCTCCACGACGTTTTGAGGAATCCGAGTAAGAAGCAGAGGAAGGACCAAGGCAGGAAGAACGGCCCTAAACCCGCTGCAATTTCGACACCTCATGAAGAATCAAATCCAGCATTAATTTCAATCGAACAGTCCAAACCTTACGCGGAACAGCTCCGTAAAAAGAAAATCACAACGACCAGCAAAACAACATCGAAGCCTGCTGGCAACGCAACACCCTCGTCTCCCAACAAGAACCTGCTGATCGCAGGTGGTCTGGGCGGATTGATCTTACTGCTGGGAATTGTCTTCATCGTCCGCATCGGCAAATACGACGTACAAATCACGCTCGACGATCCAAGTATTCAGCTGAGTATCGATGGTGAAGAAGTTGTCATCAAAAACGGTCAAGACATCATCAAGCTCTCCGCCGGCAAGCATCAACTTCAGCTGAAGAAAGCCGGACTGACGACGCACGTCGAAGAATTCACCGTCACTAAAAATGGTAAAACAGCATTGCGAGCGGTTGTGCTCCATAATAACCAACTCGATGGATTGCTAAACGGAGAACAACCGCAACGAGAATATGACAAGATCGTCAAAAACTCCCCCCCCAACGTTCCCGACGGGAAAATACCCGGGGAGAAGGGGGGACCAGTTGGTCCATCAGAAGAGATGGAACCGATCGCTCCAGCGAAAGAAAGCCAAAGCTCATCTGACAACAAAGTCTCAAAGTATGGTCTATTGTTCGATAAGCCAGCAGCCTACGTGGATATGGGCAGGCTAGACCTCGACATGTCAAAACCATTCACTTGCGAGTTTTGGTGTACACCCCAAACCGCAGATGTTCATGGCAGACGTCCAGAATTCACATTGTGTCGTATTGGCCATCTGTCGGTGAACGGCTATGGCGACCCTAAGCAGGATGGCATAGAATGGCAGGCTCGTTGTGACAACAATACGAAGACCTCGGATTTAAATGTCAGTTACATCACAAAGATAACATACTCGGCATTTCCACTCCATCGACAACACGTCGCGATAGAATGGACAGGGCGCACGTTCGAATTCTACATCAATGGAAAACGCGCGGCTTCCGGGATTACCGCATCCAACAAACCAAATCTTTCTGTCGATGAAACTCTTCAGCGGGTTCTGACTCTTGATTCCCCTCCCGTTAAATTTGAACTGGGAGATTCCAGGACGATTGACAGAAGTTTTGGTGGTATCGTTGAGCAGTTTCGTATTTCAGACGGCCAACGCTACAACAAAAACTTCACTCCTGAACAACATTTCAGTAAAGAGGAAAACACGACCGTTCTCTACCGTCTCGACGCTGGGAGCGGCGACGTTCTCAAAGACTCCTCTGGCAACGGACAAGACGGCAAGATCGTCGGGGCGAAGTGGGTAAAAGACGCTTCCTTAATGGCATCACCTGTCGATGGCGATCCCGCATCCATCGTGAGCTGGATGGTGCAGCGTGGCGGACATGTTAGAGTTCGTGACAAAAATGGTTCAAGTGCATTAATCACATCGCTCGACCAGCCCCTTCCACGTACTGCCTTTGAAATCTCGGAAGTTCATCTGCCTCGCACCACTAACAATCAGCAATTTGCTGAGTATTGCGACGTGATAAGGAAGCTGAAGCTCACCACTCATCACAATATTGGAACCCTCAGCGTGCAAAATGCAGCGATTACGGACGAAGCGTTAAAACATCTTTCCGGGGTGGCGTTATCTTCATTAGACCTTGACGGGTGCAAGGTGACCAATGAAGGGATTAAAAATCTCGCCCTCACGAAAGGAGTGTGGGAGGTCAAGCTTGGCAGGACTGAGATCAGAGACAACGTTGCCCCATTATTATGCTCAATTCCTAAACTCAATTCGGTTCTTCTTGGGAACAACCAAATTGGGGATAAGTGCATTCAAGAACTTTGCGAATTCCAGTCGGACTGGAAAGCATTTTTTCTTTCCCACACTAATGTTACCGATGCCTCATTGAAAGCAATGTCTGGTCAATCGAATCTCATCTCGCTGCATCTGACAGGGACATTGGTCACCAATGAAGGATTAGCGAGTCTTTCAAATGTTCCTAAACTCAGCCATTTGGAACTTGCACAGACTGCGGTCTCAGACGGACTGTTAAGCCGCTTACCGAATAAGTTGGGGCTGAAAAGATTAAATCTGATTCGCACTGAACTTAGTGAAAAAGGACTAAGGGAACTCGGTGAGTGTCCCAACCTGACTTGGTTGGAACTTGATGGAAGAGGAGTGTATCCAGAAACGATTCAACACATCCTGAAGCTTCGCGAATTGGAAACGTTATACATGAAGGCTTCTCAAGTCGAAATAGACGATGTGAGCAAGCTGCAAAATCTTCCGAAGTTGAAATTCCTGAATCTTGAGAAGATCCCAAATCTAAACCGCAGCGACCTCGATCTCCTTCGAAAAAGACTTCCCAAATGCAAAATTGCCTCCGACTACGGAACATTTGAACCGTTGGGGGGATTTGAATCGAATGCTACCAACAACATGGTTGTCCCAACCGAAACTCGGGGAAGTCATGTACCACCAGGCAACTCCTTTACTGAGAAATCTGCGCTAGTATTTGACGGTCAGGATGATTACGTCGAATTGCACTTAAGCGATTCCCTCAAGGATCGACTCTCTACCGAAAAACCTGTCACAGTTGAAGCTTGGGTTTGGTTCGCCAATAAATCCGAAGAGCGTCAATATCTTTTCAATAGTGGGGTCTCAACACGTTTGGAAATTTTCCGAGCGGGAGGGGGAATGCCTAAAAAACATCTTGCACACACCTGGATAGCCAATCGCATTAACCATGAAGGTGCTTGGGACAGCGTATCTTCTCCAGTAATTACTCCTACTGGACAGTGGACTCATCTGGCTGTCGTTTGGCAAACAGGTACCAACGGATACAAGTCGACGATCTATGTCAACGGAAACAGTCTTGGACTTAAACGTGATCATAGTGTGAACCTCAAGCAAACTCCGAGGGAATTGCAGGCAGTATTAGGAGCGACTCCCTCATGGAATGGGCATGGAATGCAACATTACTTTGAAGGGAAAATTCGCGATTTCCGAATTTCTGACGAGGCACGCTATCAGGGAGATTTTAATCCAGAGCAAAACCTCGTTGCAGACGAACAGACTGCGCTTCTTTTTAAAATGAATGAAGGTTCCGGTGACACCCTCAAAGACTCATCCGGCAACGGACACCACGGCAAGATCATCGGGGCAAAGTGGGTGCGTAATGACGAGACTAAAGCGAAACAGTCTTCCAAACCATTGACTGCACTTGTTTTTAATGGCACGACGAGTCGAGTTGAAGTTCCGGGATTGAAACTTTCCGGTTCTCCTCCATTAACGATTGAATGCTGGGTGACGCCATCTGAAAAGGGAACTTCCAACGCAATTATCTTCCATGATGGCGTCTCTGACCCGTTGACACTTCAGGTTGGTGGTATTCGCCGCTGGGAATTCGGCGGATGGTGGTCTGAAGCCAACAAACGCCTCGAAGTCTTCGGTCCGAAAATTGAGGACTGGGAACGGCGCACGCATCTTGCCGGACAATGGAATGGTCAATCGATACAGTTGTTTATCGATGGGAAACTCGTTCAACAGCGTGATTACAGCGGGAGTTTTAATCCGCAAGGGAGCCTCGAAATCGGTGGTCATGATGGCTCTCGTTTCAAAGGGAGCATCGATGAGATTCGCATCTCGAAAACGCTCCGTTATGAAACTGATTTTACTCCCCAGAACGAATTGACAAGCGACGAATACACCCTCGCTCTGTACCACTTCGACGAAGGTGCCGGCGACGTTCTCAAAGACTCCTCCGACAACGGAAACGATGGGAAGATCTTCGGGGCGAAGTGGGTCGGGGGCGCTGAGCATCGACCGGTCTCCCGAACAGGCCTCGACTTCGACGGGGAAGGTGATTGGGTGAAGATTCCGACGCTTCAATTTGATGGCTCGCATTCAATCACTCTGGAATCATACGTGACGCTGCATCGTGCTGTCGGCACAAGTAGCATCGTGTCCAGCCAGAACGGCGGAGGGATCGGCATCACTACAATGGGCGGAGATTCCGCCGGGATTGTCCTCGCGCAGGCTCCAAGCAAGTCGCGAGCCATGTACGAGCAACCCATCCCAATTGGTAAACGTCTGCACCTGGCAGGGACCTGGGACCAAAAGCAGTTGAAGTTTTTCGTAGATGGCAAATTGGTCTCGACTGCAGATGCTCCCCGAGGCCAATTCTTGAATGGCGTGCCACATTTTGCACTTGGTGCCTATCCGGCAGGGCGAGATGGTTTCCTGGACGGGATCATTGACGAAGTCCGCATTTCACGCGATGTCCGTTATACGGAAGACTTCACGCCCGCACCGCGACTTGAAAAGGAAGCTCAGACACTCGCCCTTTACCACTTCGACGAACGGGCCGGTAGCACGCTCAATGACTCTTCCGGCAACGGGCACAATGGCGAGATCATCGGAGCGAAATGGAGCAAATTTGAAGAGTGATGGTGAGGTAATTAATGGTCCGGCAGTTGTCTCTTCACGAAATTCAAAAAACAATCCAATCTTGGTTTTTACGCACTGCCTCGTAGAGAGCTGTCTATGAATTCATCAAAGTGACCTTCAAGGGGAGGGCAAGTACAACACCAATTCGAAAGATGCTCTAATTGACATCCTGGCCGGTCAGAAGAGATTCCACTGCGTCGGCGTGAGTTGCGATTTCGAGGACGCTTTTGCGGATCTCTTCACCATCAACTGTCGATCGGGGATAGGCGTTTGAGATGACAAAGAACTCCTCTCCATTGATCTCGCGGATTGCTAGAGCACCGTGTGAGATCACTGAATTCAAACGGAGTGCCGCTGGAAAGTAGTGAGTCTCAGCAGGACAACAGACGCTATAGATTTGAAGCAGACGTTCGTGAAACCGATGCTCGCTGTGAGAGAGAAAGACAACCTGCTTGCGACCATCGGCGAGTGAAACATTGATGCGGTAATCATCCTCCGTTTTTTTCCAGCGAACATCCCGTTCGTGATCGAAGGCTTCATGTAATAAAGTGTCGAGGTCTCTGACTTGTCCGAGCACTGCTTGCAGGAGTTGTGCAGCCTCAATCCCGTCACGTGGTCGATTTCGAGGGCTCTTCTCCATCATCAACCCCAAACACTCACAGACCTCCAGTGGCACCTCAGGTCTCAATTCGCGAAGGCTGGGGGCTCGCTCGGTGGTCACTGCCGATATTAAATCGGACATTTTGCGGCGAGGAAATGGAAGTCGTCCGGTGAGCATGTAGTAGAAGCATACGCCCAGTGCATAGACATCGCTGGCGGGGCTGGCAGATTCTCCACCGAAGAGTTCAGGAGCCATGAAATGTGGTGTTCCGGCGAGGACTCCGGGCATTTCATGAACGACATTTCCATGGACCCGTTTCGCTAATCCGAAATCACTAATCTTTGGAATTCCATGATGTGTTAAGAGAACGTTGTCCGGTTTCAAATCTCGATGAATGATTCCAAGGCGATGAGCGGCTCCCAGCCCGTTGGCAATCCCGAGAGCCAGCGTCGTGGCCCGCCAGATCATCAGGCGACCGGTTCGCAACATGTTTTGCAAAGATCGCCCCGGAACGAATTCCATCTCCAGAAAGTTCAATCCACCATGTTGACCAATGGCATGGACGGTGACGATGTTTGGATGCACCATTGATGCGGCAGCTTGACCTTCAGTACAAAATCGGTCGAGATAGTCGGGATCGGTATCCAGCAGTGACGGGGAAAGAACTTTGATGGCACACGAGCGATTCAGCTGCAAGTGCCGACTGAGGAAGACCCATCCCATCCCTCCGCGACCCAGCAGGGATTCGACGCGGTATTTGTCCAGCGTTTTTCCGACGAGTTCATCCAGTTGGTCTTTCTTGGATCCTCCATCTGTCGGAGTGGCGTGTGCCCAGTCCGGGGAGGATTTCCAGAGCATCGTTTGCAACAGCGAAATATCCGCAGACGGAACCGGCATCAAGCATTGCGGACAGTTCATATCATGAGCCATCCCCAGAAATGCTTCATTGCATGCTGGGCAATAAATCGTCAGTGGATCATCTGTTGAGTTTGACAGCAGCCCGCTCCAGTTAAGGGATCTCGACCTCTTCTATTCGTACTGCCTGTGAAAATCTTACTGACGAATCCAGTTCGCAGAGACATTCTTCACAGATTGTGCCACGACGCAGTACCGTTCGGCAAGTTGAACGGCTTTGGCTAGTTTTTCGTCAGAAGCTGAGGAAGCGAATTCAAAACGCAATCGGACCGCTGTGAATCCCACTGGAATCTCTCGATTTACACCCAGTGTGCCGCGAAAGTCCATGTCTCCTTCAGCCACAACAATTGCGGAGTCGACCGGAATTTCCATCGCTGTGCAAACCGCACCCAGTGTTACACCTGCACAGCCAACTAAGGCTTCGAGTAGCATTTCAGCAGGGCAAGAAAAATTGCCATCGCCTCCAGCCATGGGATGCAATCCGGGAACCCGGGAGGCTTCAGACTCATGTTCAATCAAACAGGAAATTGTTTCGAAATTGACCTTACCCCGAGCAGTCAGCGTCGACTGGGCGGCGTCAGGCTCAGAGCGATATTTTTCCTTGAGCGGCGTTTGGATACTCCGCAGTTCATCGGCATTCATAAGAAATTGTCTCAAAATTGTGTGTCAGTTTTCTCAAGAACAGAGTTTCGCTACAGCAAATCCGATATTGTTTTTTACGTACAGCTTCGCGGCGAGTCGTCTATGAAGTCATGAAAGTGAGCATCGCGGGCACGAGAAGCGTTGGGAGTCTTTCGATGAAATTCTCATTCTCTATATCCCGAACCCGAACGCTTGGCGCGTTCTAGCTGTCCTCTATGCTACACGGTCTGGATCATCGTCCCAAGTACAATCCACCAAGCTGTTCAAGTGAACAGTGAATGAAGATGTCGAATCTTTGCCCCCAGAAAGTCCACCCATGTTTCGCGTGCTCGTCAGTGATAATTTGTCCCCTATCGGCTTAAAACTCCTTGAGGAACACCCGGAGATTGAGCTGGACTATCAACCAGAAATTCATCAGGACGTCGAAGCGCTCAAGGCTGCTTTGCAGAATGCTGACGGGGTTGTGATTCGCAGTGGAACAAAGTTGACGGAAGATGTTCTGACTGGACAGGAACGCCTCAAAGTGATTGCCCGGGCAGGTGTTGGAGTCGATAACATCGACCTCCAGGCTGCCACTCGACAGGGAATCATTGTTTCCAACACACCCGATGGAAATACTCTCAGCACCGCTGAGCAGACCATTGCGATGATGATGGGTCTGTGCCGAAACACAGGTCCGGCGTCTCAGTCGATGAGAGAAGGCCGCTGGGATCGCAAGCTGTATACGGGAACCCAGCTTGCAGGCAAAACGATCGGTGTTGTCGGGTTGGGACGGATTGGCCTCGCAGTTGCCAAACGCTGCAATGGCCTTGAAATGAACGTGCTGGGCTACGATCCGTTCCTCAGCGAAGAACGAGCCGATCAGCAGAACATCGAGCTGTATCGCGATATTGACGAATTGTTGGTGAAGTGCGATATCGTCACTGTCCATACCCCGCTAACAGATGAGACACGTGGCATCATTAACGCTGAGCGATTAGCGAAGATGAAAAAAGGCGTCCGCCTGATCAACTGTGCCCGAGGCGGAATCATTGATGAGCAAGCACTCATCGAGGGGCTCGAATCGGGACATGTCGGTGGAGCGGCACTCGATGTTTACGTTACTGAAAAGCCAGGGGCCAATGACAAACTCGCCAGCTTCCCTAACGTCCTCTGCACTCCACACTTGGGAGCATCGACTGATGAAGCTCAAGAACAAGTTGCCGTCGAAGCTGCTGACATCGTTTGCAATTTCCTGACGAAAAATGAAGTTCGCTCAGCCGTGAACATGGTTCCGATCTCAGGGAAGGAACTCGAAGGGACGCGAGCCTATCTCGACCTCGCTTACCGACTCGGTTTGTTGTTGGCTCAGACCTCGCATGGAGAGGGGATTCAAGGGGCGCGGCTTCAATACCGTGGGGATGTCTGTTCGAAGCCCATGAACCTGATTACCAGTGCCTTCACATCCGGACTTCTCTCGGCAGCCTTGAATGACAGTGTCAGCATTGTCAATTCAGACATGACCGCCAAAGACCGTGGTATCGAGATCACCCAAACGTCAACGACGGAAACGGGTGCATTTGCAACAATGATTTCCGCCACGCTCATCACCGACAAACGTGAGATCACAGCTGCCGGAACAACATTCGGAAATAACTTCCTGCGACTCGTCAAGTTGAATGAGTATCAGCTTGATGCGTACCTTGATGGACTTCTCTTGATCTATCGACACAGAGATGTTCCGGGGCTCATTGGTGCGATCGGAACGACATTCGGGAAGCACAAAGTGAATATTTCTCACATGGCTTTGGGACGCGAGAAGAACGAACCAGGTGGAGATGCCATCGCAGTTCTCAACCTCGACAACGAACCGACCGAAGCTGCAATCAAAGAAGTGATTGATCACCCCGACGTCCACGGTGTCGAACTTGTGAATCTCCCACCTGCGAACGCGTCACTCCCTTGGCTGGGGCTGTAATCGAGCAGTTTGCTCTGTCACGTGCCCGTGAAGCATGTGCCCGTGAAGCATGTGCCCGTGAAGCATGTGCCCGTGAAGGACGCGAACATCAATACGTAAAGTGCTATAGAGATCCAGGCTCGTTTCTGTTCAAAGCTTTCATGAGCAGAAGCGAGCGTTTCTCTACCTCGTCAGCTTCTTCGTGTTTTCCAGTTTCTCGGAGAAGATTCGCCAGCGAATTGAGGATGTCTGGACGGAAAGGCTGAATCTCAGAAGCTTTTCTGAAGTGCTCAATCGCCTCTTCCTTGTTGATCCCCTGCATGCACAGCCCGAGTAAATACGTATCGTCCGACGATCGCCTCAGCTTTTGAAGTTCCAGTAAGGGCTCAATCGCCAGAGTCGGTTTCTGTTCTCGATACGCAAGCAGAGCCTGCACGAGAAGCGCGTTGACTTTCGACTTCGGTGAGCTCGATGGCAGGTTGTAGCTGCTTAGAGCGTACCTCAAGCTGACTCGTGGGTCTTGGTCCATAAGAACCTGAGCGAGAGCAGCCTGAACATCTCCATCCCCAGGGTGGGCTCGATTATATTTGTTGAGCCGCTGAACCGCTGAAGAAAAGTATTGACGAAACGCAGCTTCAGATGGCTGTGCCGGGGCAACTTCCAGATAAGCCAGGCCAAGATTTCGATCTTCAAGTGTTTGATTGGAGGCTGCAGGAGCTTGATGTGGTTTTAAACGAGAGACCTGCGGTTGCTCAGTTGTTGCCACGCTCGGATTCGAGTCATCGTGGATTCCAACGCGATGGTGTGTGAAGGCGATGTGAGGGATGTCGGTTTCGCTTTGCGGCATGTGACAGGTTGTGCAATTGTCCGACTTGAGCACTCGCTGCTCGTGGTCCTCTGCGAGGCCACAAGAATCGACTTGATGGCATGTCAGACATTTGTTTCGAAAGAAGCTCGCCTTCTCAACAGGTGGTGGAGCGTGCATGTCATGGCAGGTCGTGCAGGTGAAGGTTTCCGCTTGAGTGTAGCAACGGCTGAGCCTCATCTGCTCAACATGCCCCACCACCGACATCTGGGCGTTCTTCGAATCAAAGAAATAGTCGATTCGATTCGATGCAAGGGCTTGCCCCGGACGAAATCGTTCGGGACTTTGTCCCGGAAGGAAAGTTGTCGCTTGTCCTCTGAGGTGGCACTGAGCACAAATGTCCTCTGAGAGTTTTCGAGACAACTTACCTGGGTGAACAATGTGATTATTTGGATGATCACTGTGCGTTGCTTCAAGTGGTTTCGCTTCTAGAAGTTGATCGCCTTGAGCCTGTGCAAGGTCGACATGGTCTCCGCCGGCACCGTGGCACCGTTCACATCCGATGGAAAGCTCATGAAACTTTAGCCGATGCAAGCTCCCGGCAACTCGTTCTACGTTCCCGGCATGACACACGACACAACCGACATCAGCAGCCCGTTCAAAACTGACTGGGGACTCGACATCATAACCGGGCGAAACGCTCCAACGCTTTTTCGATTCATACCAGGTGACCGGTGATTCCATCAAAAACCCGTCAACCTCGACCAGGTACGATCTGGAGTGTTTCCCCGAGCCGATGAGATACTTCAACGGATGCTCTGCCTGAGCAATGACTTCGCCATCGGCAGTCAATTCGTCTCGGTGATAAAGTTCCCCATCCTTGCGGAAGATCGAAAAAGTGTGCTGTGATTTATCGTGGATAAATTCCCCATCTGCAGGTTCAGCATCTGGATCGACAATCGAGAGCGACTGGCTGTGAGCGCTGAGCGAGTATGTGTCGAATTGCTCCTGATGACAGGTAGCACAAACCTGACTCCCGACAAACTTTTCTTGCGGAATCGGAGCTGGAGCAACAGCTTTCGTCTCAACAGGCGATTCCGTATGCGACTCATTTTTTGAAGAAGAGTCCTTTTCCGGAGGAGGTTGTTGGACACACCCGCTCAGTGCCATTGTTGCAACAATGGCAAGAAGAGTCCGCCAGCTTCGAGAAGGCTCTCGTGCATTTTGTCTCAGGGTAGAGTTTTGCCTCAGCATAGAACTGTGCTGCGAAGACTCGGTTTCACGGACTGACTGGAGGGCAGGCTCAATAGTCATGATTGCACCGTTTGAAGTCCTTCGCTCTAACAAGACCTGACCGAGTGATCAAAATCCCAAATGAAACAGAACGATTAAAGTAGTTCAGCTGAGGAGTACAAGAGGGGTGTTCGTGCCTGTTGCGCCCGTGAATAAATCAGTCTTTTCAGGAGAAGTTTGAACTCTGCAAAGCAGACAAAATCGTGATTCCCTGCACGCTTCGGGTTGTTGTTATCATATCAACTCAGGAGTCGATACATCTCATTCACCTCACATTGGATTCCATTTTGAAAGTTGTTTTGGGTCCCATCATTCCACTGAAACAGCTCGGCCATGATTCAGCGGGGAGGTGATGCGAACAGTCCAGTGCTGACCGCTCTCGTCCGATTTGATCAGCGAAGAGATGCGGTCGGCGTCGGACTCATCTTTTGCAAAAATGCTGACAGTCGGCCCCCAGGAGGATTGGGCAATAGCTCGTACTCCCTGCTCCGAAAGCCGATTGACGAAAGGCCCCATCTCCGGGTGCGAATAGTCCCCCCCTTGTGTCAGCGAGAAGAATTCACCGACCAGATCCCCGTAAGCACGAATCGCTTTTGAGAATGATTCGAAGTCGGAATGTTTGAGCGATGGCAGGATTTCCGTCAGCGTCAACCGCGACAACTCCCCGGTTCTCGCCTGGCTCATTGATGAGAGTTTTGCGAACGTCAGCGTTTCATCATCGCCATGCATGCCTGTGGTTTCTTCCGGAGTCACCAGCAGAATTCTCCAGTCCTCCGGGAAATCATAGCGGCAGGCAATTTGCCCGATTGCTTCTTCCTGCTGGTGTCCTGCATCGACCAGAAATCCGCCCTCCATGTACCCGTGTAGTCCAATAGAAGACCGCTGGCCACGTCGAGAGTAACTTGCCAGCCGCTGCGCAGTGAGTTCCGTCTCTCCGTGGAGAATTCCCATCGCTTCGGAGAGTGCCATTCCAAGTTGAGTTCCCGAACCAAGCCCGACATGACCCGGAATTGATTCAGCGAGTTCGACAGCAGTCGGTTGCTTCCATTCCGGACAGTTGGCTTGGATTCTGGCGAGGAGGCCTGCTGCCTGTTCCTGAAAGGGGGCTTGATCAATGTTGCTCAACTTTGCAACGAGAAGAAATCCTGGATTTTTGATCATCATCCCGATCCCTCCGAAATGCCTTCCGCGTTCGGGGCGATGAGAGAGTGGGCCGAAGTGAAGTCGGCAGCCGGTTTGAATACGAACAGTCTGTACAGGCATGCAATAGGTCTATCGTGTCCGTGGTGGAGTGTGTCTGATATGACGCATTATCGATGTCACGATTCTGAAGAACAGGCTCTCGAAGTGCAATCCCGAGAAGTTGAGCGCACTCCGCTGACTTCACGTCACAGGTCGCCATAATCTCCTGTTAATCTTGTATTGATCAAGATCCACTCCTGCTTGCTGCTCAGAACTGACTTCAATGATGTGAAAATGCAGGCTCAGCAGAGCTTTGGGGCACAGAGCTTAGGGGCTTTGCGTAGACGGCGAAGATCGCCCCGCGAGAGAACTCTGCGGCGCCGAGCGATCAGAACACCATAAAGTGCTTCGCCAGGAAAGCAAAAATGCGACAACCCTGCGATTTTCGAAAGAGGAATTGCTTTGCTGCTTGTTTTTTGTTCTAATTCTATGAAATATATTTTCGGTCGTGAGTTTGTGATGATTCCAACCATTCGAAGTCGGTCTCTACCTTCTTGAAGAATACGGTTACGGCTCTTCTACGATACACCGCCCGAGTTCGTGATTGGGATCGTTACTTTGCTTTTTGCGTCATTGTTAGGCTTTCAGCCAAATTGGCTACTGTTTTCGCTGATACTGTTTACATTGCTACAGTTACCATTACTTGCGTTGTCATCTCGGCGTCTCTCCTCAACTTCAATTGTGGGCTTCGCTTTAGATGAAACCTCTTCAATGTGCCTTTCCGCTCGGACAAGGTGGCAGCAATCGAGATCGAATCGCGCAG
This sequence comes from Thalassoglobus polymorphus, assembly GCF_007744255.1. Taxonomy (GTDB): domain Bacteria; phylum Planctomycetota; class Planctomycetia; order Planctomycetales; family Planctomycetaceae; genus Thalassoglobus; species Thalassoglobus polymorphus. The sequence goes on from NZ_CP036267.1 coordinate 6,041,061, forward strand.
AGAATTCCCAACCCTTGTTTTCTGTACTGGGTTGGTGATGGCTGCGATTCTGCTTTATGAAGCCTTGCCTCACCTGCATGATGAGGACTCATTTCTGATTGTCTCGGAAACCGTCGATTGCTCACCGAGAATGAACATCAATTATACCCTGGAGAAATAATGTTTCGATGCCAATTGTGTGAGACGGTGGTCCCAGCGGGGACTCGATCTTCAAAAATTGTTCTGGTCACTCGGGATAAAACTTACAACGAGCGAGGGGGCAGCAGCCAAGCCACACGCGGGGGGTTCCGAGGACGTGGCGCACGACGAAGTAGCCCTAAAAAAGACTTCGACAAGGGTGGTTCTGGTCAGGAAATTGTTCGGGAAGCAACTGTTTGCCCAGCCTGTGCCGAGAAGCATCAACGGGAACTTGAAAGAGAATCACTGAATACAAATGAAGGCGCTGAATAGTCTCAGCCCCGTTTGTGTAACTTCCGGCTCAACGACGTGGAGCCACGACTTTTTTATTTTTGGAGAGTACTGAAATGGCCACTGGTCGCATCCGTAAACTAACTGACAAAGGTTTTGGATTTATCGAAACAGACAAGGGAGATCTTTTCTTTCACATGTCTGCACTAGAAGGTGTTCGCTTTGAAGACCTTTCCGAAGGACAAGAGGTTGAATTCGAGCGTGGGCAAGGTCCTAAAGGGCCACGCGCTGAGAACGTCAACGTCGCTGGCTAATGTTTCGACATTTCTAGAACTGATCCTGAAGCTTGAAATTGTCCCCTCACAAAGTTGAGAAAAGCGGCGATTCCAGAGGTTTTGGACTGGTTCTGGCCAGTTTCTGAATCGTTTTGCGAGTCCTCTGATGCGAGAGGAACCTCTCCAGTAGATTTCACTGGAACCTGTGCGGTCAGCGCCCTCACGACGTGAGAGCCCTGCATTCGGTTCCAGACTCGCTCAAAACATTCAGTGAAAGTTGAGCCTCACGGCTCATGCAGTCAGTTTTTAGAACCACTAGCATAACAGCGAAAATCGTCTCCACACCGGATGCACGGCCATTTGTTTTGATATTGCTAGAGCGAATTTATATCAGATTGCGAAATAAGGAGGCCGATCAACTTGATCGGCCTCCTTTTATTTTTGACTCCCAGATGCCACAGGACAGAACTGTTAAGAGCAATTCAAAAGATGCTCTAGCTGCCAGTCACTCCCTTGCGAATGCGATCTCCGATTTCCTTGTCGACGTTGCACCAGTATTCGAACGCGCGCTCTAGAACTGGCTCGGAGACGCCTGCCTTCAGATGACCGACGACGTTGGAGACCAGTCGCTCACGTTGTGCATCGTCCATGACATCACGCACCAGAATTCCGGCCTGACCGAAGTCATCATCATCCTCGCGTAGCGTGTACGCAGCTCGAGTGAACTCTCCATCGGCCGACCAGGTCGCGGACTCGGGATAGCGTTCACCATCCGCCTTCGGACCACCTTTCGAATTTGGAGCGTAGACCGGGTCGCTGACGTTATCCACTCGCATCTGTCCGTCTTTGCTGTAACTGTGGACAGGGCTTTGCGGACGATTGACGGGGATTTGCTTGTAATTCACTCCGAGGCGATGCCGGTGTGAGTCGGCATAGGCAAACATACGACCAAGCAGCATTTTGTCGGGGCTAATGCCGATCCCCGGCACCAGATTGTTCGGCTCAAATGCAGCCTGTTCGATCTCCGTATGGAAGTCTGTCGGATTCCGATTGAGGGTTAACCGACCGACATCATGGAGTGGATAGTCGCTGTGCGGCCAGACCTTGGTCAGATCAAAGGGATTCAGGCGATACGTTTTGGCTTCCTCGAACGGCATGATCTGAACCTTGAGGGACCAGGTGGGATACTCACCCCGCTTGATGGCATCAAAGAGATCTCGCCGGTGATAATCACCATCTGTACCAGCAAGCCGGTCTGCCTCTTCCTGTGTCAGGTAGTCGATTCCTTGATCGGTTTTGAAGTGGTACTTCACCCAGAATCGCTCACCACTGGCGTTCACCCACATGTAGGTGTGGCTTGAATAGCCGTTCATCTGCCGCCAATTCTTCGGAATCCCACGGTCCCCCATCAGCCAGGTGACCTGATGTGCTGACTCGGGCGACAACGTCCAGAAATCCCATTGCATATCGTGGTCGCGAAGACCATTGTCGGCACGTCGTTTTTGAGATCGAATAAAGTGCTGAAACTTCAGAGGATCGCGAAGGAAAAACACGGGTGTGTTATTCCCAACCATGTCATAGTTGCCCTCGCTGGTATAGAACTTCAACGCAAAGCCGCGCGGATCACGCCATGTATCGGGGCTTCCTCGTTCGCCAGCAACTGTGGAAAAGCGAATCAGAGTGTCGGTCTTCGTCCCCGGCTGAAACAGGGCAGCCTTGGTGTAAGCGCTCACATCATTGGTCACTTCGAAATGCCCGAACGCGCCGGAGCCCTTCGCATGAGGTTGCCGCTCTGGAATCCGCTCCCGATTGAAGTTGGCCATCTGTTCAATCAGGTAATGATCGTGCAGTAAGATCGGACCATCGGGACCAACAGTCAGCGAGTGCTCGTCGCTGGAAACAGGCCCCCCTGCGTCAGTCGTTGTCGGCTTCGAATCGTGTTCGTTCATGAAGACGCTCCTGTTTATGTGCAGTAAACTGTACAGTCCGGCTCACATTATTGAACATCAATCCGCACACAGATGCAAGTAACGCAGGCGCCTCAGCGATGCGAATGGTCGCGTATCAGTGAACTTGCTGCTCCGAAAACAGCCTTGCAGCGAGACTTGTGCCAGGACTTGTCACCGAGAAGTGAAATCGATGCAGGGCTTTCTTCGCCTATCCTGTTGGTGCGCCATGGAAACTCTTCAGTAGCCCCGGTGTTAGACCTGCAATCTGATTTGGCGATCGCATTGTCATGCTGAAAAGTGCGGGGTCGCTGACGCGGAGACATTGCAACAGCCTGCGAGAACAAACCCATCTAAACCGCAAGACCCCATGACTTGATACCCCTTAACAGATTCCGCTGTTAGGCGATCGGCTAATTCAGGTACCGTGCAAAGGCCGTGATATGGCCAATTGTATTTAAGCCCGCTTGTAAACAGAGCTTCGTTGGCTGCCAGGATTGCGTGGATGTCAACTTCTTCGATATCAAGAAGAATACTTGGAGCGGCAACGTGCTGGAGATGATGAGCCACGACATTTGAGAACTCAGTCACGAAGTACGGTTCTGGAATGTCACGGTCACGATAGTGACTGAGAATGGTGAGGACCCGGTCTTCCAGCCGATGACAGACTGAGCAAACGAACGAATCATGAGTGCTTAGATTTTTCATTGCGGAATAAAAGTCTTCCTTTGACGAGTAAATACACTTCGGCAAAGTAAAGCAGGCGTCTTAGCGTGAGTAAAGGAAGGGCGAGAGATTGAGGTGGGCGCGATGTTTTCAATGTTCGTGCCGGTTCAGGACAGTTAAAACACGATCATTCGGGTTCAAAACTTTCGGAAGCTCTCACTCCGGCCAACCCTCCTGTGCAGACGATGCGGCTTTGCTTGAGAGCTCGTCGATAGCGGCGGCAGGTCATCGTTTACAGACTGATCGGGATGAGCGAAGATGTGAGGTCTCTATTTAACTGAGAACCAATCCGAAAATCTCTGGAATAGCCATCTTTCTCAACGTTTGAGAGAGCAATTTCAAGTTTCAGGATCAGTTCGAATGAGTTGGAAATGCCTCAGAGTCGTGAATCGAAAGTGCGTATTACCTCGCAACAAAAAGTTGAAAGCCCTGCGCCGGTCAGGAATCTGGCTGGCTCTTTGCAACAGAAAGTCGTGTCAGGCTGGAGACGGCTGGCTTATCTGGCGGTGAGCGGAGTCTTTTTTCTTTTTGCGGTGATAGGAATATTGTTGCCGGGGATTCCAACGACTCCTTTTCTTCTGGTGACCAGTTACTTTCTCGTCCGCTGCTCTCCGAAATTGAATGAGAAGTTACTGAACTCAAAATACTTCGGGCCAATTTTGAATGACTGGCAGACGCGCGGAGTAGTGCGCCGAGACGTGAAGGTTCAAGCAATCGCTGCCGTGGTCATCGCAGTCAGTCTATCGCTGTACTTCGGCAGCCTTTCGCTGATCCCCTCGCTCTCAATTCTCGCTATTGCAGCACTGGGCATCACCGTCGTGTTAAGACTCCCTGAACCAAATTCTTGATCCCGGGAGTCTGCTCTCCACGAACTGAAAGTTGGAAATTTTTACCGACATGCAGAGACTGGTGGGGTTAATGATCCTCGTCTTTGGAGAGCTCTTTGATTGGTGTCAGGTCGAGTTTACGGAATTCAACTTCTGAACCTTCTGCTTGTACTGCAATCTGTCCTTTTGAGGCTGTGCATTGAGTGCCGTGGTTGACGAGGTCTCCGTTGACCCAAACTTTGACCTGATCTGCAAAACATTCGATGACCATCTCGTTCCATTCGCCCACTGGGTTTTCAGAATCGTCCGTCAAATTGAGAATTCGTCGACCTTTGCCTTCCGTGATTCCCCAGTTGTCTTTTGGGCCACGTCGCTTGACCATGTCAGGAACAGCGATGTCCTGCACGATGCACCAGAAGTCACCGGCGTGTTTATGGTTCATCTGAACTTCGATCGACTTTGGGAACATTTTGTAGAGCGCTCGTGGTGTCGATGCATGTACGAGCACACCACAGTTCCCCGGTTTTCCAGCGAAGCGATACTGAACGACCAGTCGATAGTTTTCGTAGGAGTCATCGGTGATCAGATGACCTTGCGGAGTCCCCAGACTGACCAGCATTCCATTGCGAACGATGAATGGAGATTCTTTATTCGGATCGTCGTCTTGGGCGGGGACGTCGATGTGCCAGCCGGTCAAGTCTTTGCCGTTGAATAGCTCCTCCGCGACTGTCGTGCGTTCGCAAGTGAAGAGTACACAAATGCAAACAATCGCGAATCGAAGGATGTTTGAAGGAGAGTGGCTTGGCATCGAAGAATCCTGTGAAAGAAATGAAAGTGAGTCAGTCCTCAAACTATTGTAGTGATGTTCATCAAAAGTTTGACCAGTCACGGGCCCGAAACGACGCAGACCGCCACTCTCGCGGGCTGTTGAATTGGATCCGGTTTACATGTTCTTGAGCTGCAATGTACGATGCAGCGGAATGATAATTGTATCACTGCCCACTGCTCACCGAATGAGAAGTGGTGAGACAAGCATCATCACCAGGCGGCCGGTTTAAGAGTGACATCTCGCACCGCAATGGATGACGACTTCGGTAGCAGAGTGATTCATGCGGCTGCGGAGGCGGTTTTCTGAGGCTGTACAATTCAACCCGTTGATGGAAGCAAATATGAGTTTCCGAAGAACGAAATTTGCTGTTTTTCGCATCGTTCCATGGCAGTTCGTCTGCTGTGTCATAGTGCTTTTCTCGGCAACACTCTTAGCTGAGGATTCCCATTCTCCGGTCTCCTTCAACCGAGACGTTCGGCCTATCTTGTCGGACAACTGCATGTTCTGTCACGGTCCCGATAAAGCGACGCGCGAAGCTGATTTGAGGCTGGATCACGAACAGGCGACTCACGAAAGGGTGTTGGTTGCTGGGCAACCTGACAAGAGTGAATTGTTTCGCCGCATTACAGCGGAGGACAAAGACGAAGTGATGCCGCCGAGCGATAGCGGCCGCACGCTGACGAAGAAAGAGATCGAAGTCCTGCGACACTGGATTCAGCAGGGGGGGCGATACGAAAAACACTGGTCATTCATCGCCCCGGTCCGAGGTGAGCTTCGGAAAGTTTCGGAGCCGGCTCGTATTGAAAACCCCATCGACACATTCGTGCTCTCGCGATTAGAAGAACAACAACTCAGTCCATCAAAACGGGCTGACAAGCAGACACTCTTGCGCCGTGTGACATTTGATCTCACCGGGTTGCCGCCGACATTGGAAGAGCTTGAAGCTTTTCTCGCTGACGACTCTGAAGATGCTTACGAGCGTGTTGTCGACCGTCTGTTGAAATCGCCTCGCTACGGTGAACACATGGCACGGTACTGGCTCGACACCGCTCGGTATGCAGACACCAACGGTTTCTTTGACGATGCAGAACGCTCGATGTGGCGTTGGCGAGATTGGGTCATCGATGCTTTCAACGAGAATATGCCATTTGACCAATTTACGATTGAGCAGTTGGCTGGCGATTTGATTCCCGATGCAACTTTAAATCAGAAGATTGCCAGCGGTTTCAACCGCAACCACATGATTACTCGCGAGACCGGAGCGTTTGAAGAGGAGTATCGAGTTGAATATGTCGTTGATCGTGTTCATACGACTGCGACCACTTGGCTGGGGCTGACGGTTGCATGTGCGCGTTGCCACGACCACAAGTTTGATCCCATTTCGCAGAAAGAGTTTTTTAGCCTGTTCGCATTCTTTAACAATGTTCCAGAAAATGGTGTGAGTAAACAGAGTGGGAACGCCGTCCCGTTCTTGCATCTCCCTTCCGAAGATTTAGAGCAACAGCTCTCGCAAGTGAATCGTGAAATCGCCGAGATCGAAAAGGAAGTCACAGAGATCGAACCGAAGTTTCTGGAGGCTCAATCAAACTGGGAACAGTTCTCGCTGACTCATCAACCAAAGTTACCGGCCGGGAAATTGCTGGCTCACTTTCCGTTGGATGACAACGCTGCGAATGATGGTCTCCTCGCCTCTCACGCAGAGGCAGTCGGAAACGTCGAGTTCGAGAAAGGGTTTCTCGGACAAGCTGCGAAATTTGACGGGGACTCCGTTCTCGAATTCAACGAGCCGATCAGCATTGACTACGACACACCATTTTCGATGAGTGCATGGGTCAAGCCGGCGGGAGGTCGTCCTGCGTGCATTCTTTCCAGGAATGACGACGTCAAAAAACTGCGTGGGTTTGATTTGATGATCGTGAAGAACAAGCCGATCGTACATTTGATTCATCAATGGAATCATAATGCGATCAGCGTCACAACGAAAAAAGGGCTTGCCGGTCAGCAGTGGCAGCATCTTTGCGTGACTTACGATGGATCTTCATCGGCTGCTGGTGTGAAGATTTATGTCGATGGGGAATCACAACCGTTGGAGATCGAGTTCGATAGCCTTTCTGGTTCGATTCAAACGGAGCAACCATTACGTGTCGGCCGGCGCAGCACCAGCGCAGCATTTGTCGGTCTGATTGACGACGTGCGGCTGTACGCAGAAGAGCTTCCGAAAGAGCAGGTGCATGAGCTGTTCAGAGTTCAGTTGATCGACGGGGTCGCGAGTCTTCCACGGGACGATCGACCAGGGTATGCCAAGAAGCAACTCCGGCAACACTTTCTCAAGACGCCAGAGTCCGCAGAGTTTCGAGAGATTTACGAAAAGCGAAAGCGGCTGCTCGATCGGTATGCGGAATTGAAGGCCACGATTCCGAGTTTGATGGTGATGCAGGAGAGCGAGCAGCCACGCGAAACCTTCGTGCTGATTCGTGGGCAATACGATCAGCCCGGTGAAAAAGTCGAAGCGGGTGTACCTGCGTTCCTGCCCCCATTTTCAGGCGCTCTGCCGCGTAATCGACTCGGGTTTGCCAAGTGGCTTGTTGATCCGGCAAACCCGTTGACAGCGCGGGTGGCTGTGAATCGCTACTGGCAACAGCTCTTCGGGACAGGACTGGTGAAGTCGACAGGCGACTTCGGATCTCAAGGTCAATGGCCGAGTCACCCTCAATTGCTGGACTGGTTGGCGGTCGAATATCAGGAGAGTGGTTGGGACACAAAGCATTTGCTCAAGTTGATTGTCATGTCAGCAACCTATCAACAGGAGTCGCGAATCACGAAAGAGGGTTGGGAACGTGATCCCGAGAATCGATTGTTGGCACGCGGTCCAAGGTTTCGCATGGATGCTGAAGTTGTACGTGATAGCGCGTTGGCGATTAGTGGGTTGCTAGAGAATCGACTGGGTGGTCCGAGTGTGAAACCGTATCAGCCAGCGGGACTTTGGAAGGCGGTAACCTACGGCGGAGACTTGTCGTATGTTCCAGATTACGGCAACGGTTTGTACCGTCGTAGCCTGTACACGTTCTGGAAGCGTCAAAGTCCACCGCCAGCGCTTATGGCGTTCGACGCACCAACGCGTGAGACCTGCACCGTCAGCCGACCGCGAACTAACACTCCGATGCAGGCTTTAGTGTTGATGAATGATATTACGTATGTCGAAGCGGCGCGTGTCCTGGCTCAACAGATGATGGAGTTGCCAGCAGTTCGCCCTGCCGATCGGATGGTGTATGCGTTCCGGTTGGCGACCTCGCGAAAGCCTCTTGATAGTGAGCTCGCCGTTCTGCAGAAAACCTTTCAGCGTCAACTCCAGCGTTTTCAGAATGACGAACAAGCAGCGGTGGACCTGCTGTCTGTCGGGGAATCCGAGCGAGCTGAATCGTTGGATGTCAGCCAACACGCAGCCTGGACAATCGTCGCCAGTATGATTCTGAATTTGAATGAAACGATTACGAAAAATTAGAGCAGCTTCAGTTTTTTGTGACGCAGAGACTGTTTTTATGTGGGGAATCGTACGTGTCCACAATAAACAGTGAGAATACTCTCAGTTCGCATAAGTCTGTTCGAGACAGAGGAAAACGATGAATCCATTTAACCACCTGACTCGGCGACAACTGCTTTCTCGTAGTGCTTGCGGCATCGGAACGGCGGCGCTCGCCTCACTCTTGACTCCCGATACAAGCCGGGCTGCAGATCAAGCGGAACACCTTCCTGGTCATCTTTCGCAAACGCATTTCCCTGCCAGAGCGAAGCGAGTGATCTACTTGTTCATGCATGGCGGTCCGTCGCAGATGGAGATGTTCGATTACAAACCAGGTCTCCGGAAAATGCACGGGAAGCAGATTCCTGATTCTGTTCGAGGTGATCAACGACTGACCGGGATGACCTCTGGGCAGGCTAGTTTTCCGATTGCTTCGCCACAGCAGTTTAAGTTCAAACAACACGGAAAGAGTGGCGCATGGGTCAGTGAACTGATGCCGCATTTGGCTCGGCGATCCGATGATATTTGTTTCATTAAGTCGATGCACACGGAAGCGATCAATCATGATCCTGCGATCACATTGCTGCAAACGGGACACCAGCAACCCGGTCGCCCCAGTTTGGGGGCTTGGTCGAGTTATGGGTTAGGCAGCGAGAATGCAAACTTGCCGTCGTTCGTCGTGCTCATCTCCGACGGTTCCGCTTCGCGGCCTACCGATCCACTCTATGCTCGCCTGTGGGGGACCGGATTTCTGCCATCGAGTCATCAGGGCGTCAACTTCCGTAAAAGTGGCGATCCAGTCTTGTATCTGTCCAATGCGAAGGGGATTGATCCGGCCTCACGAAGATTGATTCTGGATGGATTGGCAGATCTCAATCATCAGCGTTATGAGACAGAAGGGGACCCGGAAATTCTGACACGCATTGAACAGTACGAAATGGCATATCGCATGCAAACGTCTGTTCCTGAATTAACGGACCTCTCCAGCGAGTCCGCCAGCACCCTCAAAATGTATGGTGAGGATGTCACGACACCCGGAACCTACGCTGGGAATTGTTTGCTTGCTCGACGGTTGGCGGAACGTGATGTGCGCTTCATCCAGCTTTACCATCGTGGCTGGGACCAACACTACAATCTGCCAAGTGACATTCGTTTGCAGTGCGGAGACATCGACCAGCCGACCGCTGCATTGCTTGCTGACCTCAAACAGCGAGGGTTGCTGGAGGAGACTCTCATTGTCTGGGGCGGAGAGTTTGGACGGACGGCATACAGTCAGGGGAAACTGTCGACAACCGATTATGGGCGAGACCACCACGGACGATGTTTCACGATGTGGATGGCAGGGGGAGGAATCAAACCAGGTATCAGCTACGGCGAAACCGATGAGCTTTGCTACAACGTCGTCAATAACCCTGTTCATGTTCACGACTTGAATGCAACGATCCTTCGTTGCATGGGGATCGATCATAAAAAGCTGACGTTCAAGTTTCAGGGTCGTGACTATCGCCTCACGGATGTTGAAGGCAATGTCGTCGAAGCGATTATGGGATAGCGGAATTGCTCTCTCAAACGTGGAGATAACGGCTCTACTCTTCTCTCACGTGACCGTACCATTTCGCCAATGTTGCAGGTTTTACGCCCATGTGAGACATAGCAACGAATGACCAGTTGCGAAGAGTTTGTCTGGCGACTCCATTTTTTTCCCAGCGGCGAGCGCTGACTTCCAATGGGTGATCAGCGACGACGAGCTTGCCCTCACGTTTTAGTTGCTTCGAAAAGTAGAGATCTTCCATCAACGGGATTGCCGGGAATCCCCCCAGTTTCTCGAAAAGATCTCGTTTCAAGAACAGCCCCTGATCGCCGTAAATCCAACCCAGATTTCTGACGCGCCAAGTGTTTCCGCGTTCTACAATTCGATACTTCTGTGACGAATGGGCGATGTCCTGTCTAAAGCAGCCTGCTGCGACATCCGGCACTGAGAGAGTATTTACGATTGCGTCTGAGAAGCCTGTGACGACCTGGCAGTCAGCGTGTAAGAAGAGCAAGAACTCACCTGTTGCTTTTTCCGCTCCAGAATTTTGCTGAAGGGCGCGACCGAGAGGAGATGACAGAACGACATCCGCTGCCGCTGCTTTTGCTAGTGTTGCATCCGTGCTTCCACCGTCAACGACGATGACTTCGCACTTCCCGGCAAGTTGAGTTTGTTCGATGGTCAGCCCAATGTTCTGCTCTTCATTGAGCGTCGGGATGATGACAGAAATGAGTGAGTTCATGTCAAAAAATCCATAAGAACGAACAACAGAAGAGCAGGGTGGTGTTTGATTCTCAGCTTCCTTCGTTCGCTGAAAATTGGTGCCTTGGTTCGACCATTTGGAATGTCAGAATTGCACTCAGAATGACTAGAAAGCTGACACCAAAAAATGGAATTTCATAGGGAATCGTGTCGATCAGAAAGCCGACCAGCGGCGAAAACACAAATGGAAGCGCGAACATGATCTTCATCGTGCTCAAATATTGCGGGTGATGTTGCTCTTCAACGAGTTCGAGCGTGTAATTGAGGATTGTACGCATCAAGACGGGGGTGAGCCCAAGCAGGACGAATGTTAACCAGAACCATTCCGCCGCATTCGGGATCACTCCCCAAGCAAACATGATGGCCAGGATCGGCGTCAATGAGACCGCAAACAACCCGAGACGAATCGCGAGCCGGTTCCCGAACTGATCGGCAATGCGCCCCAGTATTGGACTGTAAAAACCGACGCTGATGTTCTGTGCGATCACCCAGTAAATTAAGTCCGTCTCGGTTGTTCCCACTTTAGTCATTCCCAGCCATTGATAATGAGGAAACACGAGCAGCGAGGAAATAAAGAGCATCGAGACAAATGCCGCCTTTCGAAATGCATGGTCGTGGCGGAAGATTTTCCACGCAGTTGCGAATGGCTGAATGATTTTCATCGGTCTGAGACCGTCATCGTTGTCCCGTTCTTCAACACAGAACAGGGCGACACAACCTGCTGCCAGAAAGGCTGTTCCATTGAATAGGAAGACCCACGTGAAACCATCGTGATTCGGGATGCTCAGCCATGGCTGTAACCAAAACAAGGCAGCCGTGACCGCAAAGAATGATCCAATGACTCCACCGACTCCGAGGAGGAATCCGCGCCGGTTTGGTCGGACGAGTTTTCCTTGCAGGGTTCCAAAGGCAAGTTGATTGATGCCAGTCGCAGAAAAGAAAATAAAGTACAACACCAAAAAGAAAGGAGGCATCCACCAGGTACGGCGATCTTCCAGCCCATACCAGATGGCTGAGAGCAGCAGGAAGGGAAGAGCCATCGCAATCGCTGTGGCGAACAGTGGGAGTTTCTTCAGCGGGTGACTCCGCAAGCGGTCCGCATACATCAGCGGTGGAACAGACTGCCCGACGCGGCTAAGAATGGGCAATAGCCCGCGCATCCACCCTGATCCCGAGATGACATCGACCACAAAGGGCATGATCACGCTCTCGGTTTTGAAGATCCAGCCGACACGAAGGACAACGTTTTGCAGTGCAAGCGTTGCTAAATTTCGGTTTTCAATTTTTTCTTGATCCGATCGAACTTCGCGATCGTCCTGCCCCTCCATGATGTCCAGTCCTGGTGTGATAACCTGTTGAGAGTTGTATTTGCGATTCCATCTCCTCGAATCAAGATGAAAATCCAGAGTGACAGCAGAGGCCGTCAGTCTCAGTCTGGGGTGCCAGTGCACCTCCGTGCTTGCCGTGCTCGTGAAGAAACGGTTCTCTCAGAAGAAACGTTGAACTTCAAAATTCAGATCGGGCACAGCAATATGAAAAATGCTTTGATCCGGTCATTGTTCCCATGATTGATGGGATGTGACGTTAGCTTATCGTCATTGGCATCAGAATCAAACAGGCACAAAAAAAGGGCGGCACATGAATGTGCCGCCCTGAGCGCGATTTTGAGCCAAAACTGAGTCAGCGAAGTCTTTACGCTGCTGCGGACTCGTCTTCTGAGAACAATTTTTCTTCACCCAGGACAACCTGTGGTGTGATCACGTAATGCTTACCCTTTTCTTGATCAGGCAGTTCGAACATGATTTCGAACATGACATCTTCGATCACGCTTCGAAGTCCACGGGCTCCAGTCTCTTTGGCTCTGGCGACTTTCGCGATTTCGGTCAGAGCTTGTGGCTGGAATTCGAGGGTCGCCCCTTCCATTTCGAAGAGCTTCGTGTACTGATTCACGAGCGAGTTCTTCGGTTCGGTCAAGACGCAAACCAGTTCGTCTTCGGTCAAGCTGCGAAGTGTTGTGAGTACAGGCAATCGTCCGAGAAGCTCGGGGATTAGTCCGTATTCGAGGACATCTTCGACGGTTGCTCGTGCGAGAAGCTCGCGTCGCTGATCCTCAACACTGCGAGCATCGTGTCCGAATCCGATCATCTTGCGACCGAGTCGTTTGGCGATGATTTCTTCCAGCCCGACAAATGTTCCTCCACAGATGAAGAGGACGTTTGTGGTGTCGACCTGGATATATTGTTGCTCGGGGTGTTTTCGTCCCCCTTGAGGTGGAACGTTGGCGACGGTTCCCTCAAGCATTTTCAACAGTGATTGCTGAACTCCCTCGCCGGAGACATCTCGTGTGATCGAGACGTTTTGGCTGGTCTTTCCAATCTTGTCGATCTCATCAATGAAGATGATCCCACGTTGGGCGCTTTCGATATCGAAGTCTGAAGAGTGAAGAAGTTTGAGAAGCAGGTTCTCGACATCTTCACCAACATACCCAGCTTCAGTGAGTGTTGTGGCATCACCGATGGCAAAGGGGACTTGCAGGAACCGGGCGATGGTTTTCGCAAGCAGCGTTTTTCCCGATCCCGTTGGGCCGATAAACATGATGTTGGATTTTTCAATTTCCACATCGTTTTCGACATCATCAACAAGCATGAGTCGTTTGTAGTGATTGTGGACAGCGACGGCCATTGTTCGTTTGGCACGTCCTTGACCGATCACGTATTGATCCATATGAGCAACGATCTCGCGAGGAGTCGGAACTTTTTGGAACAGTTTTTTATTGTCGCCACGCCGACGGCGATCCTGATCGAGAATGGATTGACATAAGTCGATGCATTCCCCGCAGATGTAAACATCTCCAGGACCTTCTACAAGTGGCCCGACATCGCGATAGCTCTTTCCGCAGAAAGAGCAGTTCGCGTTTTTCTTTCCGGAACCGCCTCGGCTCGAAGTAAACTCTTTGGAGGTCATGTAATTTCCTTCACAGCTGTCGACCAGTGTAATGATCGTCGGCAGGTCTCGAAACATCCTCCATGTCGTGTTTCGAGTTGATTGTCATTTGGATCATCGTGAACCGAAACTGATGTGGTCAATCTCTGTCGTCAAGTTTTCAGGATTCACTGGATCTAAATTCGGCAACATTGAGGATACCAAATTTAGAATGTGGCCTGACATCGCGCAAAAGTTGCACTCTTCAATCTTTTGTTGAGCGGGAACTTTTTTCTGCAGGATTTCCAGTGTGATCACTTCACCGGAGCGATCACTCACGGAAGTTGGATTCTGTTGCGCCCCAATTTACAGTGGCACGCTTTGATCTCAACGATTCTGTTTTGATCGACTTTTTAACTGACCTTTGATGGATCGGAATTCTTCCTGCGAGAGGTCACCTCCGAGGTGCAATTCTTCCATTTGATTTAGTATTTCGTCGGTAGTGTCCGCAGGATCATCACGATCCCGATACCATGACCGTACTCTCTGGATTCCCACTGCGAGAAAAAGTAACGCAACTACGAGGCCAATACCGAGAATTGAGGTCCACTCTCTGAGGTTTTCCAGCTTTTCTTGTTGCATTGGGTTCAATTGGGTGGCCTCCCTTCAAGTTTACATGCATTATCTGCCGATAAGCCATCAAAGACAAGAACTTGTTTGACTACAACGGCAATCTTCACCGGTCACCACTTTTCTCAGCCGATTCGGTCCGTGTAACTCTTTCAATTCAGGTTCGTAGAACTGACAACCAAGAACAGCCTGAAATGGCTGTTACCAAAACTGAATCTCTCAACCTGGCTTCTGATCATAAAGCCAAGGATTGAGAAACCTGGAGCATTTCAAAACTTGTTGAGCCCGTGTCGGTCGCATTCTTGACTTCATGGACTGTTCGCTGCGAGGCAGAGGGTAAGGACGAATACAGAATCTGCTCCATAAGAAAATGTATGGAATCAGAGATTAAAATTGAATCTCACTCATCCCAAATTTCTTTACGGAAAAACGTCTCTGAGCCGGCAGGCTGGGTGCTGCCTTGAGCCTGACCGGAATCTCACTCGCCCCCGGTGAGATTTCCTCTGTCCCTGACCTCCTCGGATAGCTTTCCGAGTTCTAGAAATAGTTCCACGCTCCAATAGCTACGACTCCACTCAGTATATTGACCATGAGCAGGCTCCAGCCGATTTGCTTCATGTGCTTCGGGTGTGGCGTCGTGATTCGCATCACTGTCGCTGCCAACAGCATTGGGATGGTCACAATCCATAGTGAACTGCCAATGCCAATTCCCGCGAAGCAGGCTAAGAAAGAGATGAACAGCAGAATGTCGCAGGTTCGCTTTGCCCATGCGGTCGCGGAGATTTTGTGTCGAGTGATCGTGGATCGAACGCTGACTGTCGTTGCAACACGGCCCGCAAACCAAATCAGCCAGAACTGTACAGCTGTTGTGATCTCGATACCTCCGGCCAGTAAAACGACGGCACTCGGTAAGGCGAGGCCGCCGATCCCCAGCAATTGGGCAGCGAGTGTCCGATTGTGTCCGCCGGTTGAGATCACGAATTCGAGACTGGCGAAGACCACACAAGCGATCAGTCCAAACCGTGTCGCATTTCCGCTTAAGCAGAACGCAGTTGTTCCGCAAACGACAGCTATGCTGAGACGCACAATGAGCGTCCGCGTGACGAACGGTGTTGACTCACGGGCTCGTTTGCCTCTGCTCCCAGAAATGATCAGCAACGGTTCATGAGCAAGAAACGCAGCAACTGCTGCGATGGCAACAAGCACCGTTTCTGGTGTCAAACCTGAAATAATGAGTGCTGCAACCAGCGGAATCCCCAGTATTGCGTACGCTCCATGCTCTTTCGGGTTCAGCCGATCGGACTTCGCATTTCGGGCTACTTTCTCACGTTCGTCAGCTGGCGACGACGAATTTTGTGAGTCGGTCCTCGGTTTGGTAGCGGTCGCTACGGAGGCGTCGTACGGGGGGTCGGGCATGGTTGCGGCTGGCAGACTCATCAGACTTGGCTTCCTTTCTTTGCCGCATCGCTTAGCTTAGCTGCTAGCTGAGACGCACGTGGGAAGAGCACGTTATTCTCTTTGTGAATATGTCTGTGCAGGTCAGATTCCAATTCGCGGAGCCCATCCAGCATAGCCCGGAATGTGTTGCAACCACCTTCCGGGAGCGTGAAATCAGACGAACTGTCACGGATTTGCTTCAACGCCTGACCAGCAACATCATGTTCATGTTCCATCATACTGATCGGATTGTCGACTGAGCCGAATGGAAAGGCTGGGACAGTTTTGGCCTGTTCGATCATGCGAATCGCCGGAAACAGGACTTGCTCTTCCTTCCTCATGTGTGGCACAAGTTCCTGATAAAGCTCTCTAAACGATTCGAGGAGACGACCTAACCATGGATGCTGACTGCCATGTACAGATGCAACTTTGTCCACGAGTTGGGTCAATCGTGGGAGTTCCTTTTTCAAGTAGGCATGATGAGTGACTTCGATCTCGTCACACATTTCCGACAATGACTTCGATGTGAAGGCTTCGTCCGGATCAGTTTTGCGATCCCGACCTGAAGTGACATCGTCCAACTGGGTCAGTACGGTCTGGATGTCGACTTTTTTGGAAGAGCATGCTTCCTGGAGTGGACGTTTCCCACCGCAACAGTAGTCGATTCCGTGCTGTTCGAAGACTCGCGACGTTGCGGGGTGTCTCGTTACCCACTCACCGACAGAATCGGTCAGCGTCAGAGTCGTTGGGCTCTCTTGGTTGTTCAGCATTGTTACACCTCAAGTGCTTGCTTGGGACCGAAGAATTCGTGGCGGACTCGACTTTCATCCACACCTAATTCACGAAGGTTAGAAAGCATGCCTGCCATGAAAGGAGGAGGACCGCACAGGTAGAATTCGGAATCATTGACGGGAGTCCATTCACTGAGTCTCTCTTTCGTGACCAATCCTTCTGCATCGCATTTGACTGCTTCTAAATCATCAGCTAACGGAGCGTCGTAAATGACTTTCGTCTGAATGTTGGCGCCGTTGGATGAGAGTTCGCGAACTTCCTCTGCCATTGCATGTGCGAGGCTGTTTCTGGCTGCCTGCAGGAAGTAGATCGGCGTACTGACTTTTGCGTGGGCCAGCGATTTTGCCATCGACAGCAAAGGGGTAATGCCGATGCCCCCCGCAAGAAATACAATTGAACGACCGTTCGTGGTGGTCGGGTCAAGCGTGAACTCGCCACATGGAGGGCCGACCTCAATCTCGTCGCCGACCTCCACTGAATCGTGAAGATAGTTTGAGATCAAGCCGTTCGGAGCACCGTCGACCAGCGACGGTTCACGTTTGACACTAATACGGAAGTGTCCTGTGCCGGGGCGATCCGAAAGGCTGTAGTTCCGTGGCGATGTTGGTGTTGTCGGATGATCAATTCGGACGGTGATATACTGTCCGGGCAGGTAATCAGGCAGCGGATTGCCATCAACCGGTTTGAGGTAGAACGATGTGACGATATCGTTTTCGGGAACTTTGCGATCTACGACAAGTTTACGATAACCGTTCCAGCCGCCGACTTTCGTTTTCTGATCGTTGTAAATTTCGGACTCGCGACCAATACAGACGTCGGCCAGTACGCCGTACGCTTCAGCGACAGCATCGATGATTTCGTCAGTCGCGGCCTCGCCCATCACATCTTTGATTGCGTCGAGCAGGTGCTTTCCTACAATCGGATAATGCTCTGGCTTGATGCCGAGTGAACAGTGTTTTTGAGCAACCAGTTCCACCGCCGGGCCCAAAGCTTCAAGGTTGTCAATGTTGGAGAAGTACGCACAAATCGCTCCAGCGAGTGCTCTCTGCTGGCCCCCACTATGTTGGTGAGCCTGATTGAAGAAGGCTTTGACCTCGGGGTTTCCTTTGAACATCCGTTCATAGAATCGTGTCGTAATGACCTCGGAGTTGGCGGCAACGAGGGGAGTAATCTCTTTGACGATTCGGACAGTTTTTTCGCTGAGCATGCGTATATCCAGTCAGGTTCGTGGTTGTTGTTGTAGGGCCGAGAGGCTAAAATTTATTAATCACCCCAATGTATAGATTAGCATTCTGCACGTCAAGGTGCAGAATAGGCGCAGCCGGATTTTTTTTAGGAAGAAATATGATCTCCAAAACCGCTGAATATGCTTTACGTGCAGTGACCTGCTTGGCAGCGGATGCGGACAGGCCACTCTCAGCTGACGTTCTGGCTGAGAAAACCAAGGTTCCCCGGCGATATCTGACCCGCGTGATGCAGGATTTGGCGACTGCAGGATTAGTCAGTTCGCGAAGCGGCCCGGGTGGTGGGTATGAATTGGCCCATGAAATATCGGATTTGACGATTCTGGATGTTGTCAACGCGGTCGCACCGCTGGAGAGAATCAATTCGTGTCCGCTGGGACTGACCTCGCACACTTCACTTTGCCCATTGCATGCCGAACTCGATCGAGCTTACGCAGCGACCGAGGCTGCCTTTGCAGCCGTCACGATCAGCAAGCTTTTGAGTTCCACAAGCTCAATCGTTCCATTATGTGAGGACACGGAGTGAAGAGACGGAATAAAGCCGTCGAGTACCAACCAGCAGAGATATAGCCTGCAGCTTCTGAAAACTTACAGGAAGAAAACATGGCTCAAGAAATCGAGACGCCAATCGCAGTGATCGCAGTGGATGTGAAGAATTGAGCGAATCAAACCGAATTGAGAGAGGATCTTTCGACTACGCGTCTCTTGACCCGTCTTGCTTTTCAATCGTGATGGCGACCGGCATCGTTTCGATCGCGATTGCCCATGTCGCAACTGCGTACGTTGAGGCTGCCCATGTCGGGGCTGTTGATGTCGGGGTTGCAGGCTCGTGGCTCAGCATGGTGTCGCTCGCCTTGCTGTGGATCAACGTCTGTCTCTTTGCTTTGCAAATCATGCTGACAGGGGTGCGCGTGCTCCGGTCTTTCCCAAGGGTCATCGCGGACTTATTTGATCACAAACGAGCATTTGGTTTCTTTTCGATGGTCGCAGCGTCAGCTGTTCTGGGAGGCCAATTCTTACTGATTGCGGACATCCCAGGTGTTGCTCTGGCGCTGTGGTGTTTTGCCGCTGCCTTGTGGTTGATTTTTACCTACCTCATTTTCACATGCGTCACGATCATGCGAAACAAGCCGAGCCTTAATGATGGGCTTCATGGAGGTTGGTTACTGGCTGTGGTGGCGACTCAAGCTGTTTCGATTCTCGGTGTGTTGTGCGTTGAGTTCGTCGAATTTGGCGATTTGATACTGTTTGTTTCGCTGGCGTTGTGGCTGAGTGGCGGAATGCTTTATGTCTTGATCATTTCGCTGATCTTCTATCGCTACTGCTTTGGGGCAATTGATGTTGAATCAATGTCGCCGCCGTACTGGATCAACATGGGAGCGATGGCGATCTCCACGTTGGCGGGGACCACGCTGATCGAAGCTGCACACAGTTCGCCATTGCTGACTCAGATTTTGCCGTTCATGAAAGGGATGGCGCTGCTGTGCTGGTCGACTGCGACGTGGTGGATTCCATTGTTAGTCATGCTGGGACTTTGGCGACATCTCTCCCAGCGAAAAAAACTGGAGTACGATCTACGCTACTGGAGTATCGTCTTTCCGCTGGGGATGTATTCCGTCAGTACACGGGGAGTCAGTCATGCAATGAATGTTCATTTACTCGATCAGCTTTCCATCCTGTTCGCTTACATTGCTCTCGCGGCCTGGTTGCTGACAAGCGTCGGTTTGGGGCGTCACCTCATTCGCGGCTTTTACCGATCGGGAGAACCTTCCGCTCCGAACAGCCGTGCCTCGGGTGGGGATTCTTGCTGATTCCGGCTGCGTCGCGTCAGGGTCGCTGTCCAACTTGCTGACAACTCGGGAAGGCTCGCAAGAGTTTTCGCGCCTTCGATGTTGTTCTTCTCAGAGTGCATCAGTTGATTGGCAGCTGTGATCGTCCACCGAGGGTTGATACGTTCGACAAGTTGGATGGAATCTCCAGCTTCAAGCTGGCCTTCGGACAGGACTCGCAAATACCAGCCGGTCCGTCCGGTTTGCTGTACGCGAACCGCAAGGTCCTGAACACTCCACCAGCGTGACAACTTCCAGCATGGTTGCCGAGGTTGTGAGACCTGAACTTTGGTGTCGCCAATTTTCCAGATGTCGCCGATGCAAACGTCGTCTTCAGTCATCCCGCAAACTGTCAGGTTTTCGCCAAATGATCCGGGGACAAGTTCGAGTCCAAGTTCAGCTCGCCATAACAGGTAGTGACTGATCGGGTAAACACAAAGGGCTTTGTCCGGTCCGCCGTGGTGCTTCAAGTCTGCTTGTCCATCCCCGACGAGATTCAATCGTTCCAGCAGAACCGGACCAGCGACCGTTTGTTTTTGAAATCCGGTCGTCCATGCTTTGTGGTGGTCGGTCGCTTCGATGACATTTGGTTTGCCAACCTGTATCGAATGAACTGTTGCGGAATCGGTCATTGCCGTTTTCTCAGGTGAAAGGTTGTTAATGTCGTAAGAGTCACCAGATCAGAGTGAACTTCGTGGGAGAGGTTTTCGGAGTCGAATCAGAAATGTATATTGTAGACATCTATGTCTGATTTTTGTGATCACATTTTCGAATTGGTGTTCGGGTTCTGCCTCGTGCCGGACAACAATGTTACTGGTGAAGCGCGTACATCATTTCAAGCAGGCTCTGGTTGAGTGAAATATTCTCTTAAGTTAAGGATTTCGGCAGATGGAGTGTGACCTGGATACTTCGATTCCGGATTGGATTATTGAGCATCCCGAAACGACTGGTGTTTTCAACGAATTAGGCTTGGACGCCAGTTGTGGGGGCAAGTCACTGGAATATGTTGCGTTTCAAAAAGGGCTTGAACCGGAGGATGTGCTGGCGAAGCTCCGTCGCGCGATCGAAAACGATCCAAGCGGTAATAACGATGGATCGTCCTCCTGACAGCCAGCGTTTTACGACCAGAAGCTATTCATCTTTATCTTTCCTTCGATGTTCGCGAAGTCTCGTAATGGCACTTTCGAGGCCATCAATCCCCAGAAGAGTGAGTACCGCCACGACTGACACGACAATCGCTGCAGCAAATTGGCTTGCCCCGACCATCGTTCCAATAGCAGCCAACAGCCAGACGATACTTGCTGTTGTGACTCCTGTGACGACTTCGCCACGAGCCAAAATGACTCCCCCGCCTAGAAAGCCGATTCCTGAAACGATCTGCCCGATGATACGAGTCGGATCAGAGTTCTCGGTGGAGACCAGCGACCCCACACGAACAAACAGCGCTGTGCCCAGGCAAACCAAAACGCAGGTTCTCACGCCGATGGGCTTGCGATTCAGTTCACGTTCGATCCCAACGATCGAGCCACACAATACTGAAACTCCGATCTCAATCCAAAACTCGGATGCCATGGGATCAAACTGCATCTGAAAACCTCCTTTAAGGTCTCTGGCTGGACGTATTCAATCCTTTGTTGGTGAACTGTCAAGCACAAGGACCGGGTGAAATTCGGTCGAAACGTCGGGACTCCGCAAGCGTTCCACGAACGGCAGGTTCACATCTGCTGTCTCTCTTATACAATGTTTTGAGCCGATCTTGAAACCTGAGCTTGTTCTCTCAAGAACCGGGAAAAGTGACCATCCCACAAGTTTCTGGGTGGGGCCTCTTCAGTGGAGCCCAGCTGAACTGAGTGACACTCTCGAAAACTGAGCAGTGCCAGATATTGAAGAGGAGCAGGGCGATCTGAATCTGAACAAAGGTGTGGACCATGACAAACTTCATTTGCAACGCTTGTGGGACATCGTTTCCAGAGAGCGAAAGTCCGCCGGATGAGTGCCCTGTTTGCCAGGATGAACGTCAATATGTTCCGCCGTCAGGTCAAAGCTGGACGACGCGTGAGTCGCTTTCTCGCAATCATGCAAATCTATGGCGGTCGCACGAACATAATCTGCTGGAGATTCGCACCTCTCCAAGTTTCGCAATCGGTCAGCGAGCATTTCTGATACAGACTCCCGAGGGCAACATTCTCTGGGATTGTATTGCGTTGCTTGATGAGGCAACCAGAAAAATTATCACGTCACTGGGCGGACTCACAGCGATTGCGATTTCACATCCGCATTATTACACAACAATGCAGGACTGGGCCGCAGCGTTTGACGTGCCGGTTTATTTGCATGCCCGTGATCGCGAATGGGTCATGCGACCGGACTCGCGGTTGAAGTTTTGGGAGGACGATCAGCTTGAGCTTGGCAAAGGGCTGACGTTACTCCGCTTGGGGGGACACTTCCCGGGGGGAACCGTCTTGCACTGGGACGCCGGTGCCGATGGACGTGGCCTGTTGCTCAGTGGTGATATTGTGCAGGTTGCCGTCGATCCCAATCAGGTCTCGTTCATGTGGAGCTATCCGAACATGCTGCCACTTTCAGCGACAACCGTGAAACGTATCGCGAAGCGACTCGAACCGTGGGAGTTTGATCGCATCTACGGTGCCTTTCATGGCAAGACGATTCCAAAGGACGCAAAGAACATTGTGATGCGATCCGCACGGCGATACGTAGAACTCCTTGAGTACGAACAAGACTGCTAAAGCCGGAGTCGACACTCGCGATCACCAATTCAAAAAAACTTGAGGGGGCTCATCACGTGACGAGCAATGGAAAGTCATGCCGAAAAAGAATCCCGTGATTCACACGATCGGTCATTCCACGAGAAGTTTCGATGAGCTGGTGGAACTTCTCCGGACATACGGCGTTCAGCGACTGGTTGATGTGCGAACGGTCCCACGTTCACGCCACAATCCTCAGTTCAATCGAGAGACATTGGCGAAGTCGCTACGTAACCGGCGGCTCAATTATCGACACCTCAAGGGACTCGGCGGGTTGCGGTATTCGCGTCGCGATTCGATGAATACAGCATGGCGCAACAAGTCATTTCGAGGTTATGCCGATTACATGCAGACGCCGGAATTCGAGGCCGCGCTCGAAGCGTTGATTGAACTGGCTTACGAGAAACCAGCTGCAATCATGTGTGCCGAAGCTGTCCCGTGGCGTTGCCATCGTTCGTTGATCGCCGATGCATTGATCATTCGGGGTTTCGATGTCTGGGACATCATGAGTCTCACGAGTGCCAGGCTGCACAAGCTTTCGCCATTCGCAAAGGTTTGTGGAACAACGATCACTTACCCCGGTGAAGAGGCGTCAGGCAGCTGATGTTTTTTTAACCTGGAGCTTTTTGCGATTCCATCCGCGATCGATTTGATGTCGTAGCGGTCGTCGATCTGGATCACTTTGCCTTTGTGAAACTGAATTCGGATCGAGATCACCACCGGCTCTTTGGGAGGGCAACCAATCGGGTGGATATAAGTTTTTCCCCAGATGATTACGTTGTTGCCGCTGCTGAGAAAATGATAATGTGGGCGGTAATCATGCCCCTCTGGAACAACCAGAACTTCAAATGTTTTTTTAATCATTTCAGCGACGCCCGCATGCCCGTGGAATGTTCCTGCGAAAGGGATTTCTTTCGGGTCACCCTGCATGTTCAGGACCACAGATTCGTCAAGAAACGGCTGAATGTAAGACATTGCATTCTTCTGTCCGGTGTAGAAGGCCTCAACATACTTCCGGGCGAAGCTGGCTGGATCGCAAATCAAGTCTTCCGGGTGGACAATCAGATCTGGCGAGCTGAGCGCCTCAGCCAGGTCTGCGATGGCCTCTTTTGAAATCGATCGTCCCGATTCCGCTTTGTTGACCAACCGTTCGCTGTACCCCGCCTCTCGGGAAAGCTCCGCTTGCGTCAAGCCTCGTTGCTTTCGGAAATACTTAATGACTTCCGGGTTACAGCCATACGACGGTTTCACGCCGTCCATTGTCCAACCCATAATACAGCGGCCCTTCTGTTGAGTTTCAAAAACGATACACCTATTGCTCACTTCACCAGACAAGCGTGCGTGTTCCGTTCGTGGTGCTGAGATATAGAAAAAGTAACACTGAACAGAACCGGCTGCAAGATGAAGAAAGAATTCCCAAGGGAATCGAGTCGCTGGGGCACATTTTAAACTCCCTTTTTCTTTGGAATTATTATGAATTCGAAATTCTTCGTGCTGCTTGGGTCGCTCTGCGCGCTCGTCACTTTCGGGACTCTAGAAGCAGGCTACATCCTCACCGACCTCGGCACGCTCGGGGGAAGTTACAGTTACGGTTATGGGATTAACAACAGCGGCCAGGTGACAGGAAGATCCTACAACGGCAGTGAATATCATGCCTTTCTGTACAGCGGAGGATCGATGCAGGACCTCGGCACGCTCGGGGGAAATTCCAGTTACGGTTCCGGGATTAACGATAGCGGCCAGGTGACAGGGTCCTCCTCCAACGGCAGTGAAAATCACGCCTTCCTGCACAACGGGACAACGATGCAGGACCTCGGCACGCTCCCGGAGGGGAATTCAAGTGTCGGTCTTGGGATTAACGATAGCGGCCAGGTGACAGGATACTCCAGATCTAGCAGTGGGGCTCGCGCCTTTCTGTACAACGGGACAACGATGCAGGACCTCGGCACGCTCGGGGGAGGTTTCAGTTACGGTTACGGGATTAACGACAGCGGCCAGGTGACAGGATACTCCTCCACCGGCAGTGGGACTCGCGCCTTTCTGTACAACGGGACAACGATGCAGGACCTCGGCACGCTCGGGGGATTTGAGAGTATCGGATACGGGATTAACGCTGCCGGGCATGTCGTTGGCTGGTCATATAACAGCAGCTATGACCAGCGTGCATTTCTTTACGATGGCTCAACGATGTTGGACTTGAACGACCTGATCTCCGCAGGATCAGGCTACACATTATTTGTAGCAAGGGGAATCAACGATCACGGGCAAATCGTGGCCAACGCCAACACGAGCATGGGGACCAGAGCAGTCCTGCTGACGCCAGAGACATCCGCAGTCCCGGAACCTTCAGCCTTCCTGCTGCTAAGCCTCTGCGCCGGCGCAGCCATCTTCGCCCAGCGAAAACGCCGAATCAAAAAACGCTCTTAGAGCAAAGACCAATACTGGTCTTTACGTTCTGCCTTGTGGCGAGCAGTCTATGAAGTCATTAAAGTGAACTTCACAGGCATGACAAGCATTGAAAATGCTCTGTGCTCAGATTCCATCAGGCGAAGGATCGCTTTGATTGTTGGTTTTTATCGAGAACGCTCTGGTTTACTTATGAAATTTAAACTGCTGTCCAATAAGATCTTCTGGAACTCAATTGGCTCATTACTCATTTGCATAGGTAGCATGTCTTCTCTCGACGCAGCTGAGGATCGTCTTGATGCCGCGCCCGAGAACTCATTTTCGATAGTCGTTATTCCAGACACTCAGGCGTACAAGAGTCGCAAGAGCGTTGACCAGAATGGAGAAGAGATCAGCCAGGTCACGAATCCAATTTTCGAGGCTCACACTGATTGGATTGCGAAGAACCTCAAGTCTCAAAACATTGTGTTTGTTTCTCATGTGGGTGATATCGTCGACAAGAATCGCCAGGATCAGTGGAGTGTCGCCCGGAGTTGTATGGACCGCATCCATGGGCTGGTTCCCTATGGAATTTCTGTCGGCAATCACGATATGACTTCGAAGGGTGACTCAAGTCTGTTCCAAGACAACTTTCCTGCCGCTCGTTATCAAGATGAGGAATGGTACGGAGGAACATTTACTCCAGCAGGCAACAACCCAAAGGTTTCTGGCAATAATGCCAACAGCTATCAACTGTATGAAGCAAGTGGTCGAAAGTTCTTGCATCTGCACCTTGAATGCAATGCCCCTGATGATGTCCTCGCGTGGGCTGACAATGTGTTCGAAGATCACTCAGACCGTATCGCAATTGTGACAACACACATGGGACTGGGCCCCCGCGATAAGCCGAAGAGTAACCAGGAGTTCATTGATGCACCGAAAGGGCGAATGCGGTGGCTGAAGATTCATGGAAAGCGAGGGAACACGCCGGAACAGATGTGGGAGAAATGTTTCTCTCAACACAAGAATCTGTTCATGATCTGCTGTGGTGACCAAAGTCGGACTCAGTCACGCCATGAAGTTGCAGTCGGCGTACACGGGAACTCGGTTCATCAACTCTTGTCGGATTACAGTACCGGCTGGTTAAGAATGTACCGTTTCCTGCCAGATCAAAACGAAGTGCAGGTGATCACATTCGATCCACGGTCAGAAGAGCTCTGTGCAAAATCAAGATACGTGGATGGCCGAGACAATCATCAGTTTCGATTTCCGTTGCCGAAATAGTGCATCTTTCGAATTGGTTTGCGGGATCTGCCTCGTGGCGAACAGCATTTTTGCTAGAAAAATGCGTTCTTCACGGGCACACGGTAGAGCACTACTCTAAAATGAACTGCTCGTCTGCTTTGCTCATGCTTACTCTGATTGATTCCACAGGCGGTGGGGATCGTGGAGAGCTGTCATTTGTTGCAGCAGCAACGCTTCCATCTCTGCCAGCTTTTCTTTGTAAGCAGGGTCGCTGGCGAGGTTGATCTGCTTGGGAGTCGGTTTCGTTCCGACCTGCTTGACGATTTGTGGGGCGTGGTGTTCTGAAAGGAATTCATGCGGGTTTTCAGCGAGGTTGAAAAGCTGCGTCTCGCGGACTTTGCCGTCGAGGACATCGTACTTGATTAGCTTCCAGTCTCCTTTCCTAACGCTGCGCATCCCCGGTTTTGTTCCGCCGCAATAGACTCCATAAAGAACATCACGAATCGTTTGTTGTTCGCCAGTAAGAATCGGTTTGAAGCTGAGTCCTTCATTCGATGAAGGAGGTGCGACGCCAGTCAAATCACACATCGTGGCGAGAATGTCAAGCAGGTAGATATTCCCCGGAGCCCGTTTTCCGGCGAGGATTCCTGGTCCTTTGGCGATGAACGGGACGCGCCAAGTGTGCTCGTAAAGGTTTTGCTTTCCTTGTAACCCGTGTCGGCCGATCGCCATGCCGTGGTCAGCGGTGTAGAAGATGTAGGTGTTGTCGAGTTCCCCCATCTCTTCAAGTTTCTTCAGGACGCGACCAATCTGGATGTCGATGTTTTCATTGCAGGCAAACTCGCGACCCAGCTCGTTGCGGATCGTTTGTTCGTCGCGATTCTTCCAGACTCCGCTGACAGCGACTTCGTCTCGCAAGTTGGGATGACCATGATGGAACGGATGCTCAGGCAGATAATTCACAGGGAGCTGCGGCTGTTTAGGGTTCACAGCTGGAAGTTTATTTTTGTCGGTGTGGTTCGTCGCCCCATACTTCGCGAGGAGTTCGGGTGTTCCGTCTCGTGTGTCGTGCGGATGTGAAAATCCAAAGTAAATCAAGAATGGATCTTCATCGCGAGTTTCGTCTCGTTGCGCGAGGTATTCCAAAACTTGCCTGGCGTGCCAGGGGCTGCCTGTTTCATCGGTTCCGCCTCGTTTGGTTGCATCTTTAACGACTGTGAATTGTGCGTTGGCGGCGTTGTAGCTGTTCCCTTTTTTGCACGTACGCATTGTGTCATACCCGGCGCGGTTGAAAACTGCTGCCATGGTGTTTTCAGCAAGGTCAGGCGGGACTCGGGTTGGGTCAGCGGTATTCGGATTGTTCTTGCTGTTTTTGCGTCGATCTGGAATGTGCCAAACTGTCCGTCCGCTCATGATCATGTGTCGTGATGGTGTGCAGACAGCTCCGACCCAGGCCCCCATGTGATACGCGGCGTCGAGGACCATTCCTTCAGCGGCGAGCTTGTCAAGGTTTGGCGTTTGCAGCTTCGAGGATGGATTGTAGACCTTGAGATCGAAAGGGGATTGATCATCGACCAGAATGAACAAGATGTTTGGTCGCTTCGCTGTTTTCTCCGCAGCCATGCTCACCTGAGCCGTAAAGGAGATAATCATCGACAGCAGAATCAGTCGGGAAGCGTGTCGGAAAAGCAGAGAGTTGTTGAGCATGATCGATTCTCTTGGGCTTCAATCGAGTGAACAGAATTCTCAAATGACTATAACAACTCCGGTCGAGCAAGGCATCGTTCTGGAGTTCCACAGTTGAAATGAATCACCGGAGAGATGCCGGTCTGAGTGAAGTTTGCTGTTAGCAGGCAGCGATCATTTCAAAAACTGAGTCGATTATTGAGTCCGAGAACTGTGCTGGGCAGGGTGGGGCTCGCTTGCACTGTTTGTGGAAATTCGGTCTGCTGTCTGGACAGAATTCACCATTTCAAAGTTCAACTCAATAGGAATCCGGTCTCATGTTTCGATTGTTTTTGGGAGTCCTCTTCAGTGTTGGTTTCGCTGCATTGAGTCTGGCTGCTCAGCCGGTTGTCAGCAATGTTGAATTTGTGGTGGGAGACCTGTTGAAGGTGGAAGGTGGCTCAGCGACTCCGTCCTCGTTTCCATTTAATCGCCCGTTCGGGATCGACTTTGATTCCGCCGGAATGATGTATGTCGTCGAACTCGAAGGAGGTCGGATCTTTCGCCTCGGGCAGGATCATACTCCGGTTCAGATCTCCGGAGATGGCTCCAGAAGCTACAAGGGTGATGGTGGGAAGATCGCGAAAGCGACATACAACGGGATGCACAATCTCGCCATTGATTCGAAAGACCGCGCGTATATCGCAGACTCATTTAATCATTGTCTTCGCGAGATCGATCTGAAAGCGGGCACGATTCGGACACTCGCCGGGAACGGAAAAGCGGGCTTCTCCGGTGATGGGAAGGGGGGCGAAGATGCCCAGTTCGATTACCTGATGTGTGTTTCATTGAACCCTGCTGGCGATGCACTCTTCATTGCGGATCTCAAGAACAGTCGCATTCGAAAAATTGACCTGAAAACCGGCCTGACTTCGACGGTCGCAGGCAACGGAAAACGGGGAGTTCCCAAAGATGGAGCCAAGGCGACTGAAAGTCCACTTGTCGATCCGCGAGCAGTCGCTGTCGATTCGAAAGACAACATTTATATTCTCGAACGTGGTGGTCACGCACTTCGGAAAGTCGACAGCCAAGGACGGATAGAGACCGTCGCAGGGACTGGAGAAAAAGGTTTCAAGGATGGGGCGGCTCTCGAATCTCAGCTGGCATCACCAAAGCATATTTGCATCGATGCTGAAGACCGCGTGATCATCGCTGATGACGCCAACGCAGCGATCCGTTGTTACGATCCGAAAACAAAAACTGTGAGTACTCTCCTTGGTCGAGGTTTCGGCAAAAAAGAGTTGAAGCTGAACCAACCGCATGGTGTCACGATTCAGGACGGAACGCTGTATGTTTGTGATACCTCTAATAATCGGATCTTCAAGGTTAGCTTTGCTGCCGAGTGAGAGTCGCTGAGGGATTTCACACAAGCCTGAAATTCTCGCCATACAAAGAAGAAGATATCGGTCGCTAAGACTCGGCAAGCAAAAGGACCAGTAGTGCAAAAGTGTGATGTGGCGATTGTTGGCGGGGGAATTGTGGGACTGGCGACTGCGTATCAGTTGTTGCAGAAGTCCCCTCAATTGTCTGTTGTTGTTCTGGAGAAAGAATCAGAAGTTGCCTTTCATCAAACGGGGCACAACTCTGGTGTGTTGCATTCGGGAATTTACTATCGCCCTGATTCACTTCGGGCGAAGAACTGCCGCGCCGGGAAGCTGGCAATGCAGGAATTCTGCGAGCAGGAGGACGTCCCTTTTGAATTATGCGGCAAAGTGATTGTTGCTGTCGACAAGATTGAAGAGGAGCGGCTGAAGGGGATCTATGAGCGGGGACAGGCGAACGGTGTCGATTGTGAGATCATCAGCCAGTCACGACTCAATGAAATTGAACCGCACACAGCCGGGATCGCTGCGATTCATGTCCCCGAGACAGGAATCGTGGACTATAAAGTTGTGGCTCAGAAACTGGCAAAGAAGATTCGAGAAGCAGGCAGCAACGTTTGGCTGAATGCCGAAGTGACCGAGATTCGGCACGAGCCAGATCAAGTGGTCGTGGTCTCGAAACAGGGAGAGCTGAAATGTTCTTACCTTGTAACCTGTGGCGGCTTATGGGCAGATCGCGTGATTGAAATGTCGGGGGAGAAAGCTGAGGCTCCGATTGTGCCGTTTCGTGGGGAGTTCTTTGAATTGAAACCGGAAGCGGAATACTTGTGCCGAGGCTTGATCTATCCTGTCCCCGATCCGGCATTTCCATTTCTCGGCGTTCACTTCACAAAGATGATTTCCGGGGGCGTCGAGTGTGGACCGAATGCGGTGCTGGCCTTTGCTCGTGATGGTTACAAAAAGACAAACCTCAATCTCCGCGACCTGTCGAGTTCGCTGGGGCACCCAGGTTTTTTGAAATTGGCGGCCAGCAACTGGCAAACCGGGATCGGTGAGATGTGGCGGTCCTGGAACAAACACGCCTTTGTCAAAGCTCTTCAAAGACTTGTCCCGGAGATTCGCAGCGAGCATCTAATTGCCGCTCCAGCGGGAGTACGTGCTCAGGCAGTCGGGAGAGATGGGAAATTACTGGACGATTTTGTGTTTCAGGAATCGGAACGAATTGTCCATGTTGGAAATGCTCCCTCCCCGGCAGCGACGGCGGCACTCAATATCGGTAAACTGGTCGTCGAACGCCTCAACGTACGCGGTGTGTGAGTATCATTCACACTTAGAGCAGTTTGCACTACCGTGTGCCCGTGGAGGACGCATTTCTCGAGAACCAGTCCGAAAACCTCTGGAATCGCTGTTCTCACAATGATTGAGAGAGCAATTTCAAGTTTCAGGATCAGTTCTAATTATAATGCTGTTCGCCACGAGGCAGATCCTGCAAACCAATTCGAAAGATGCTCTAGTCCGCATGAATGAATATGCAGAGACATCCGGGGCGAAATGAATCAAACACAGAAAATTCAATGAACACTTCTCCTCAACACGATTGCCTGCCTGGACAAGTTCTGACTGCTCATCAGGAATCGGCAACAGTGATTTCTCAACGACAACTCGCTGATGGGACCTACGCTGTGCGCATCGCAGCACCACAAATGGCATCTGCGATCAGGCCGGGGCAATTCTTCATGATTCGCCCCGCGAACGGAACAGACCCGCTTCTCGGGAGACCTTTCGCCTTGTACGACACCGTCGTCGACGACTCCGGGGCTCCAGTCGCCTTTGAGTTTGCTTATCACGTGATTGGCAAGATGACCAGTTTGATGAGTCATTGGTCAGAAGGTGAAGAAGTGGAACTCTCGGGACCATTTGGGAACGGGTTCCCGGTTTACGAAGGTCAGCATTTACTTTGTGTAGGTGGAGGAATTGGTTACACACCGTTTCTGGCAGTCTCCCGAGAAGTTCTCGGTCAGCGAAAGTACGGAAATGATTCCGACCGTTACGAAGGAGCTGAACCTGCGAATCGCGTGACGTTTTGTTACGGATCTCAAACGAAATCAGTCGTTGCTGATCTTTCCGACTTCGGCGACCTTGAAGGTCTGGAAATACAAATTTCCACCGATGATGGAACGGCAGGGCACCACGGGCTGGTGACTGATCTCGTCAACGAGATACTTGCTCGAAGTGGAAGCGAACGGCCAGATGGCGTTTATTGCTGCGGTCCCGAACCTATGATGCACGCAGTTGCCCGAATTTGTGCTGCGGCAAATCTCCCCTGTTGGCTATCGCTGGAGACTCCGATGGCGTGCGGCTTCGGTGCTTGCTTCAGTTGCGTTACAAAAGTCCGTATTGAAAATAACGAGTGGGACTACCGCCGAACTTGCGTCGAAGGTCCCATCTTCCCAGCTGAGACTCTCGCGATTCCCGAGTGACAGCAGGCAATCGGTTCTCGACATTTTAGAACACTTTCGTGTTTCTTGTGTCCGTGAAGAGCGATTTCATTTCATGAATCACTCATCTCCACGAGACTGTTCGTGTACATCTTTTTCAAAACTGCTCTTGAATACTTCGGTGAATGAACATCACGGGAAATGACGATCATCGACAAAGCCGACCGCTCTTGAAAATGGCGATCAGAGGTGGAGTCTTGTTGTCGGCTGCGACCGTTCTGTCGTTGTTTGCACAGCATTTCTGGATGTTCGATTTGCTGACCAGTTTTCATGTGCAGTATTCACTGGCACTCATTCTGGTTGTTGGTCTGCTGCTGAGGCATCGGCGATGGACGTTTTCAGCTCTGGCGGGAGTTGCGCTCGGGTACAATCTTCTGCTTGTCTTGCCAGTTTATCTCCCAGTTCAGCAACCGTTACAGCAGGCATCACAGCAACCATCGTCAGAGGGGCGGTCATTGCGTCTCGTTTCAGCGAATGTTCAGACTTCGAATCGAGATCATGCCGAATTTTTGAAATGGATTCGGAAAGAAGATCCTGACCTGTTTCTCGTCATGGAAGTGGATGATCGATGGATGGCTTCGCTGCGAGAATTGAAGGAGGAGTATCGTCATTCCGTTTCCTTCGCTCGCAGCGACAACTTTGGAATTGCTCTGTTCAGCAAACTTCCCATGAATGCGGAGATCGTCCACATTGGAGTACGGGAGTTGCCATCGGTTCTTGCTCGGGTCCAGGTCGATCATCAGGTCGTGACTTTGGTCGGCACACATCCGCTCCCCCCGGGAGGGAAGAAGCTGTCCGGCTGGAGAAACCAGCAGCTCGAAGCTGTTTCGGAGGTTGTTGGCAGGATCGATGGGCCGAAGATTTTACTGGGCGACTTAAATGTGACACCGTGGTCGCCATATTTCAAAGATGTTCTTGAATCAACAGGCTTGCGGGACAGCCGCGCGGGATTCGGGATTCAACCAACATGGCCAGCCACGAATCCACTTTTCTGGATTCCAATCGATCACGTCCTCACGAGCGATGAGGTGCAGGTTCATGAGCGAGAAATCGGGAGCAACAACGGGAGTGATCACTATCCGGTCGTTGTCGATTTCAGTATCGCACAAGATTGATGCGAGAAAAGAGAGAGGGGTGTTTTTACGGGTTCAATATAAAAAGCCGGACATTTCATCTGTCCGGCGTACAGTCTTGAATACAGCATTCACATCAGCAACTACTGTGCGGGAGCTTTCGTAATCGTGTGAAGATGGGAGACAAGGTAGACAGGTTTGCCGAGTGGGTCTTTCATGACGGGATCGACTTCACCTTTAAGTTCGACAACATCGCCGTCGCTGAGACCTTTTAAGTAGGGACTGGCAGCGAGGGAAAGATGTCCGGCGAACTTGTCTGACTGTTGTGGATTGTCGGAGTAAACGACGCTCCATGTTCCTGTCGGTTCATCTTTGCTGACGACGCCGCGGAGCCACTTGAAATTCTCATCGTGAGCGAACGGTCCAGTTGCTTCAGAAATCGGTTTGTAAGACTTGATGTTGCTGGAGTTCTTCAGCATTGGCAGGGGCATCGCTTTGGGAGCGGAATCATTCTGTGATGGTGCCGGTGCTGGGGAACCGAAAGGGTCGTTTCCAAAGTTCGCCGGAGGAATCGCTTGCATTGGTGGTGCCGCTGGACTGTTAATGTCAATCGCCTCGTCCATTGGAGACGAGTTCGGCGAGATTGGTGAAATCGGAGCGATTGGAGCAGATGCGGTCGGTGGGCTGTAAACCGAGTTTGGTTGCGCCGGCGAATTGATATTGGATTCTCTCAGCCCATTGTCGATCCCGCGAATTGGTTCATCCATCGAGGCGGGTTGAATTTCGCTGGCCTGGATCGGTGGCTGAAATGTTCTGGATGCACTGTTGTTGTAGAACGGGCTTCCATTGGGGCTTGATGGATTGGGGACCGGTTTGTTGATCTCCGTTGATGAATACGGCGGAGCGTCATTACTTGCTCCGCTGGGGTTCGGGATGGGTTGGAGTCCCCCCCCATTGTTTTGATATGTCGGAGTGCTTGTCCCCGATCCTCCGGGGTAAACTCCTCCAGGGACGACAGTTCCGTTCGGAACATATTGCTGGCCTGGCTGAAGTGTTTGAATCGGTGCTTGTTGATAGCCACCGGGGTAAGAACCGGGGTAGCTTGAACCGTAAGGCGAGGTCCCGTAGGGGTTCGCCCCGTAACCTCCACTGTAGGGGCCGGGTCCATAAGCGCAGCCATTCAGTGTGATTAAGCACAAGCTGAACAGCGCCAGTGATAGGGGCAAAGTTGGTTTGATGACCGAACTCATCATCCAAATCCTCGGTCATGGAGGGAAGGGTGCTTAGAGAGGGATCTCTGAAGCAGAGAGAGGAAAAACGAAGGGAAGGAATCAGCTGGTCGATTGAACTCACAGGATGATCGCCTCCATACGAAACCTGTTTTGCTCAATTCGGCCAATCCTGCCGATTGCCTTGGCTGAGGTTGTACCTTGATCGGCAAGAATGTGTCTATAGCGTTTTTTCAGTAAAAATGGCTCTCTTTCAAGAATCCTTTAAGAATTCCACGCCAAATGCCATTTTCTTGCCTGAAGTCGCGGAAACTCCCGCTTGACGATCTTTCCCAAGTCATGGAGAACACTTTTCCCATCAAAAAATCCAATCCTCAGCTGACAGGTCCACTGAATCCTGAAGTGGTCGTGTCATCCTCCACCCTCCATTACGGGGACGAACATGATGTTCCGCCCAAAGTTTGTATTCACTTTCATTTTGCTCGCTGGCCTTGTCGCCCAAGGGTGTACGAACCTGATGGCCCGGCGAGCCATTATGGATTTCTCAGCGAGTCTGGAGTCGCAAGATCTCGAACAGATCCGAGTGGCGACCTCCAGCGACTTTGGATCGAAAGCATTGCGGCAACCGGAAGCGATTTCGGACCTGAAGTTGTTGCGATTCCCCAAAGGGGAAGTACGTGTGATTTCAATTGAAGCGATCGACGAGGTCACGAAAATGGCGACAGTCGCGATCGGTGAGGAAGATAACGCAAAAGAGGTTGACTATAAGTTGACTCTCGATCGGGAGACCGGTCGCTGGGTTGTCGATGACGTCATTCTTAGTCAGGACGATACGACTGGTCGGGAAATTCGTCGATCAGTGACCGATCAAATGGACTTGTTGTTAAGTTGCCGAGAGCTTCTGAAGGATTGGGAATCAGCTCCACGGTCTGTGAAATTGCAACACTGCACCGAAGAACTTCACGAGCATCTTGCCAAATTGCCACCGAACTGGTTCAAACGTCTTTCCGAGGACGCAGTCGGTTCTGGCCGACGGTCCACATTCCGACCGGAAGCTCGGTTAAACGGAGATCATGCGGTCGTCGTTGCCCCGCATCAGGACGGAAGCCTGTTTGTTGAGTATCGAAAAGAGCTCAACAATTGGAAGGTTCAGAATATTGCGATTGAGCCAAAGGGCAAAGGAGATACTGGTGTGCGTTCGCTGATGACTCTGGCAAAAACCTTGAACTCGTCTGCTGAGTTTCTCGCGAGTTTTGCTGCCGGTGACGTCGATCAGCTTGCCGAGACAGCTTCTCCCGCATTTTATAAGCAATCACTTCTCAATGCAGATTTAGATTCCATTCGATTGCCCGTTGAGATGATGATTGCAGATGAGTACGACGCAAAGCAGCACAAGGACCGAACCGAACTTCTCCTCGAAGCGAACGGAACAACTTACATGTTAACTGTACGCACCGTTGACCTCGAGAACGAAGATGGTTCGCCACGTGCTGCGGAGCCGAGAGTGGATGAAGTCACAATTTTTGAAGCCAACGGCTCAGATGTAAAAAAAATCTCTGCCATGTTGCTTTCAAGCTCAGTTGTGGATTTGTATGTCGAAGCATTGCGGACTCGTAACCTTCAACAAATTCGGAGCATGTCGAGTAACGACTTCAATGAACGTGTTTGGAAACTGGAAGCTTCTAAACACTTCAAGATTATGCCTTATCCTCACATCGACGCTGGTGATCCTGAAGTTCTCTCGACAGTATTCCGAGGCGATATTACTGAAATTACCATCGCTCAGGGTGAGACTCCAATGACCTTCATTCTCCGTTTAGGCGAAGGCTGGATGACTGTCGACGACGTCATTATGCCAGCTCACAATCGTCCAGTCTCGTTGAAAGCCAACCTGGAGTTGATGCTTCCGATCCATGCTTTTGCATCCGGCGTGAACCGCGGAGATGTGGATGAAGCCTCGAAGTATTCAGACAGCGGGCTCGATCAAATGATCTGGAGACAGTTGAATTACGTACCTGATTTTTCCAAGCAGATGGTGCGGCCATTGATGAGCGAAGTGATGCGGATTTCTCCGAATCAATCGTGGATTGTTGTCCATACCAGCGACGGCACGATTTCATCCGAGATCAAGATGGTCCGCAGAGGGGAACGCTATGTGGTGCATGATGTTTCCATGATCAACGAGGCTTCACCAACGAAACAATTTGCCTTTCTCCAAACTGCCCGGCAAATGATCGCTGCCGGTCAGCTTCTCCCCAAGGGAGCGACAAAAGCACCAGTCATTCAGGCATCAAGATCAGTTCAGGCAGAAAGCCTTCCAACTCAACAGCAACAGCAAGTTGCTCCATACACGGGCATCCCAGACTCCCGTTACGAGCAATCACAATCGCTCATGGGGCAGGAGTTCATCCAGTCACCTGAACCACCAGTCACGCACCAGGATGGCAATCGTCATAGCTCCTTCGAACCAATTTCGCCCGACCTCTACGCTCGTTAGAGCGGTTTGCTCTGCCGTGTGTCCGTAGTTCGAGAGTGCGCTATTGCACTCTCGGATGTTGGTCTTCAGCCTTGAATATCGGTGATCTTGATCTCTGAAGTCCCTCGCCATGATTGGTGAGAACAGGTCCATTTGATCGATGTTCCCGGCACAGGGGGACCGAGTCTCCGAACCCGTAAAAACGTCAATCGGCAAGGCCGCTTTCGGATCTGGCGACCTGATTTACGTTCAAAAACGATCAACCATGAGCGGAAAGCCCCAGAATCGAAACTTCTGGATGAGAACTTGGCGACAACTGCGGCCTTTTGATGTAGAATCGGGATAAGACGTCGCGTTGGTTCCCCTTCACTTTGCTCGGCCGCTTGCTGTTGCCTCATGACTTCAGACTCGCAATCGCTGTCTTTCAAACCCTCTGGACATGTTCAAGCTGACCTGAAAAAGCTTGGCAAGTACCGGATCGTCCGTCGAATCGGTGCTGGCGGAATGGGGACGGTCTATCTTGCAGAGGACACACTTCTTGGCCGCACGGTGGCACTGAAAGTCCTTCCTAAAGAGCGCGCCGAAAATCCGATTCTCATCCGCCGCTTTCAATCTGAAGCGCGGGCCTCTGCGATGCTCACTCACGATAATATCGTCAGTGTTTTCGATGCAGATCAGGCTGATGGGTATCTTTATATCGCATTGGAATTCGTCGACGGGATTGATCTTCATCAATGGATGAAAAAGCGGGAACGTATCCCCGTCAAACGATCGATCAACATCATTAAGCAAGTTGCCGCTGCTCTTCAACATGCACATGAGAAGAAACTGGTTCACCGAGACATCAAACCAGCGAATATCATGATCGCCAAAGACGGGACCGTCAAACTGGCTGATATGGGTCTGGCCCGTTCCATCGACGAGACACTGGACACCACCATCACCCGGGCGGGAACAACCGTTGGCACAGTCGATTATATGTCACCGGAGCAAGCTGCAAACAGTAAGCATGCCGACATTCGCAGCGATATCTATTCGCTCGGCTGTACCTGGTTTCACATGTTGACAGGTACGCCTCCTTATCCGGAAGGGGATCTGACCAATAAGTTGCGGGCACATTCGGAGAAGCCGATTCCCGATCCGCGAGACTTCAACGACAGCGTGAGTGAAGCGCTGGTTGCAGTCATTCACCGCATGATGTCCAAGAAGAAACAGGATCGCTACCAGACACCGGATGAACTTCTGGACGATCTCAACAATACTCCCAATCTGGAGGCTGATTCGAACCAACTTCTCGCCACACTGCTGGCTGAGGAGGAGGACGATGAAATGTCTTTTTCCAGCGAAGACGATGACTCGCTCGACTTTGTCGTCCAGGAAGAGACTCAATCAAAACTTCTCAAGAAAAGTGAATACCCTACCGCTCCGTCCACGAGTCTGAATGTTCCTAAGCGAGGCAAGGAGAAAGCAGAACAGTCTGACGACAAGTTGGGGGCCCAGCAGAAACAACGGCCGCCGAAAAGAACTCAAAACGAAGAAGAGTCTGCCGAGCCCGTCACACAGGAAACCCCGATTCATCGTCAACCGCTTAAGCGTGTTCGCAGTGCTGAGGAACTTCACGAACCAGAGCCAATTGCCCCAACTCCACGCAAACGGAAGTCGGCCCCGGAAAAAAAGAATGCTTTCAAATCTGACAGTAAAAAGTCTGCTAAGAAAAAGAATTCACAACGACCCAAAGAACAAAACAAACCGCAATCAATAAAAAATCCCACGAAAGCGAACCCCGCGAAGAAGAAAAAAGCTGCGCTGACCTCGAAGTCTCTCGGCAAAGAATCGAGATCATCGAAGAAGTCTGCGCCAGTCTCAATTTCGCTGGACTGGAGAAAGGCTGGGGGGATTCTGATTGGGATCGCAGGAGTGATCGCGTTGTTCTTCTGGGGCTATTCAAAGTTTGGAGGAGATTCCGGAATCCCGCTGGTGAATCCGTATGACGAAACCTCTGAGAACGGCACCTCGAAAAATTCGCAGGATCTCGCACTGAACGAGGAAGGGGTTTCCTCAAAGTCAGAGAAAGACCGCAATCTTCAAAACCAATCAGGGAACTCGCAGACAACAGGAGATCGCGATGCTCGGCAAGGTCTTCCTCCACGCTGGGTGATTGCCGATCGTGAACGCCCCAAGGACACCAATGTCGAGAGATTCCGCGTCCAAAGAGGACAGAAAGGGCGTTCGACATTTTTGAATCTGAGTCAAGCGATCCACTCTGTCAGTGATCGGTCCTGCAACATTGAGCTTCCTCAAGAATTGTACGATGACCTTCAGCCGGTCAGTCTTTCGCTAAAAGAACGGCTTACAATCCGCGGTGGCGGAGAAGGCTCTGTTCTGACCTATCGTGCTATCTCTCAGGAGGAAACGGAACTCCCGAAACCATGGTTGCGAGTTGAAGGAGGGGCTCTGGAACTTGTCGGGCTGAACTTCATGATTTCAAATTCGAGTAAACATCCGTTGGAGTTTCTCCAGCTTGATGGGACTGATTTAATTCTCCGAGATTGCACCTTTACTTCCCTTTCCGATGCCTCCACGACGCTCGCTGCGATTCAGGGGAAATCCTCAAATGGCAACCAGATTCTGATCGATAATTGCCTGATTCGTGGAGACCATTTCTCCGCGGTGAATATCAAGCATGTCTCTTGCGATCTGTACTGCCACAATTCATTGCTCATTTCAAAGAGCGATCCTCTCGTGCGCGTTGGAGTCGGACCCGGGAAGGTCGACCAGCATCTTCAAATTTCGAATAGCACATTTTGTGGTGGGACTGCGGGGATTCAGTTCGTCGGACAAGACCAAGGTCAGTCATTCGGGAACTGTCGTCTTGACTGGCAACGATCCATTTCCATCGGACAAGCGGCTCCGAGCGCAGCGATTCAACTGGTGAATATCCCTGCGAAAGAATCGACGAAACAGGTCTCGCTGAAGACTCAACACGTTCTGTTTTTCAATCAGCCAGTTCTCACAGAAGTTGTCGTGGAGAACGTCTCAGTCGAATCGGTCTTGAATGTCGAGAAATGGAAATCATTTTGGAAGACCACTCTCCCCGGCAGCGATGTCATAGAAGTTGAACAAGCGGGCGACTTGTTCAAAAATCCTGTTCTTGTCACCGCTGCCGATGTCAGCGAGCGATTGAAAGAATTCCTCGAACCAGGTGCAGGCGAACGCTCTCAGTTAGGTGTCGACTTTGAATCTGTGGCAACCATCGAACCGGTCGCTGTCGAGCGTCAACAAGTACTGGAGAAAATTTCTCATCAAGTTGCTCAACATCAGCCAATGGTCTTCAAGGGGAAGACAGTCCGATTCGATCTGAGTCGGGCAGATCGCTTCCCCAAGTTTCTTGCTAGCCCTGAATGTCCCGATGGAACGACAGTCATCTGTTATGGAGCGGGTGTGCGGACACTTCCTCCTGTGACACTGACGAACCGGAGGCTGCGAATTCGATTCGAACAATCTTCCGGAATGGCTCTCACGGTCTCGCCAAAATCAGTTGCTCAAGCTGCACCGATGTTTCTGGTTGAGGGTGGAGAGGTGCAAATCGAAGAGGCTCGTGTTGAATTAAGAGCCACGAATACTGAATCACCTTCTCCACTCTTCCTGAAAGTGCGTCAGGGAGGCAGCGTTCAAATTGTTCGGTCCCAGATTTCTCAACGGTTCAATAAAACGAACCCGAGAACTCTGATTGCATTCGAGGCCAATTCGACTTCACAGCACAATTTGGTTTCGATTGAATCTTCGATGCTCAGTAGTCCGGGCCCACTCGTTTCACTTGACGCCACCAACCAGTCAATCCAACTTGTGGACTCGATTCTGGTTTCAGGAGCTGACGCAATGACGATGAAGGGGGAGACTCCGGTTGGTTTCGTGGATGTCAAACAATCGACATTCAGCCATGCCAAAGCGGCTTTCGCAACAACAGGCTCGCAACAACCGATTGTGGTCTTTGTCTCTGATTCAGTGTTCGCTCCATCGATTACCGATCCCAGCGAGTCTTCTATTCTAAAAAGTGATTCGTTGAAGACGCTTCGGGCAAGCCTTCAGTGGTGGGACATCTCCTGTGCGTATGCTCCACAAATACAAACTCCAATTCTGGTTCCCGAAGAGCGTTTGCCTGGCTCGTTTCCAGTTGCCTGGAAAAGCTTCTGGGGCCCACATCATGTTATGAACCCGCTTTACGGACCAAGGGCGATTATCTTTGACAAGAAAATCGATGATGTCGACAAATTGGCTCCGCAGGATTTTCAGATCGCTGGCAGCAGCGAGTCTGCAATCTGGTCTGCAACTGGAACCCCCATCGGGGCTACCATTTCAACCATCGGGCCACGAGAGGGCGGGAACTCTGCAGAGAAAAGTTCGAAACCCGGACGAGTCAATACTCCGAAAGGGTTTTGATGACCGAGGCGAAAGGACTTTCCTCTGCGCCAGCTCAACGTTTATTGAAATCTGTTTCAATGCGTCATCTTTTTGTCGCTGCGATGAAGTCCGCGAGAGTTAAGATGTTCCGTGTATAAGTTCGCGTGTCAATGACTTTACTGACACCATCGAAATTCTTCATGCTTCCATCTTCGACCCAAGCTCCACGTTGATCGAGAGAGCGGATTACCTTTGCTGTCCGGTTTGCTAGATTCTCACTCATCTTCGGTGCTCTCACGGAGCGAATCAGGGATCTTTTGGAAGGGCCGTTGCTGCGCAAAGTCTGGTATTGCTTTTCCAGCCTGTCCAGTTTGGATCTGACTTTAAAGCCGTAATGAGTCGGCAGGTCGTCATCGGTGTAAACAAGTTTGTAATCGCGAGTGAAATACAACGGTTTGTCGGTTCCCATTTCGTAAAAACGTGCCAGCTGACCATCTTTAAATTGAATGGAACGATAATACTCGAGAGCCCGAGGGATCGGTTTCAGAAATCGTTCTTCTCCAGTTTTATCGTACAACAGCAGCAGGACTTCCATCGCACCTTGCGACTCCAACCCGCTGATGGCAGGTGGCTCAAACTTTCGTGCCCATTCCGGTTGCATGCGTTCATTGTATTGCTGAGCCCAGCCCGGTTGAGGTTCAGGAAGTTGGGCGAGAATTAAAAAATCTCCACCCCGTTTCGCTGCGTCAAGCCATTGCTCGTCTTCGTAAATTTCGTAGGCGATCAGCATCAGCCGAATCAGGTCGGAGATAGTGTTGTCGTTGAGTGTGTAGAATTTCGAATAAGAAATCTTTTGGTATTCCCGACTCCATGAGTCGGGAAAGCTTGCTTTGAGTTGAGCGTTTTCATTTTTTGGTGTCTCTTCAGTAAATCGCTGTGGCCATGCTCCATTGGGATATTGCGCATCGACAAAGGCGTTCAAGGCATACATGGCTGCTTCGTGGATTTGCTGATTCTTAAAGTCTAACGCCTGATCTGTGAGCATTAAGCACTGAAGAGACGATTGCGATTTATTGTCATCGAATGTGGAGTAATTTCTTCTATTCTTTGAGTCTGTTCGAGGGTCGACACGATAGGCGTACCGAGGTCGCAAGTCTGGATCGAATTCGATGTTTTCTCCCCAACCACCAGACTCAAGTTGACCACGGATCAGACCGTCCGCTGTTTCCAGCATGGCTTCTTTGAAGACAGGCAAGTTGGTCAATTTCCAGGCACGGACGTAAGCCATCCCTACTGCTCCTGTCGCTGGTGGCTCGATCCACGCTTCGCGAGGTCCGACGCGATTTTCACCTTCCCGTTTTTTTAAATCGGAACTGACACGATAAACCGAACCTCCTTGAACACCGACGTTTTCCCGGTAAAAACGTACCGCCTTCTGAAGTGCCTCTTCCGCCTGCTCCTGTGAGGGAAAATCCTGAGCGTTGACAGTGCTGAAGCTCGACACAATCAGTACAAGAGTCATGTGAAAAACGGACTTCATTGGTTTTCTCATCTTCTTTTGATTCCATTTCATTTGCCACACACGTATGATCGCTCTTTGATCCATTGAGTCAACTTCATAACCTGTTCTTTAAGGCACGATGTCATGTCTGATGAATCCAATTCTCCCAGCGTAGCGACAACAGAGGCGAAACCGAAACGAAATCCTGTAGAACGTGTCGCCGTTTGGGGATTGATCGGGATTATGGTCCTCTTCGTCTGCACCGAGGGGATCGCACGTTTTGGATACTCGATGACGCTGCCCAGGCTGCAAAAACGAATCAATGAAGATGACGGGGTAGACCCGAGACCACTTACGGTTGAAGAGGCAGATACACTCGTCTTTGGTTTTCCAACGAAGACCGTGGAAGGCCAAAAAGTCACATACCGCTGGAAAGGACTCCTCAAAGATTTTGGGGCAATTCACCTTCCTTACGACGAAGATAATATCGTTCTCACTTTAGTGACTGACGCTCCACCTGAAATTGAAGAGAAAGTCGCAGCCACTGGTGAAGATGAAGAGGAGTCAGGACCTGATCCGTCGATTGAAGGTGCCCCGGTAGGAGATGCAGCTCCGGGAGGTGATGGCGATGGGGAAACCGGTCGTCAGAGAGGCGGTCGAGATTTTGATCCAATGGAGCTTGATGCCGATGGAGATGGAAAGCTCAGCAAGGAAGAAGCTCCTGAGAGAATGCAGCAAATCTTTGATCGTATCGATACAAACGGCGATGGTTTTGCAGATGCTGAAGAGTTCGCTGCCATGCGGGCTGCTCGTAAAAATCGAGGAAGCGAATCTCCCGCAGCAGAAGGCAGCTCTCCAGAAAAAACGAAGAAAGAATCTGAAGCAGCAGAGAAAAAGGCAGAACCAAAAGACGCCACAACCAAACCCGCAGAAGAAGCCGCTGCTGAAAGTGAATAGTCTCGGACGCGAAAGCATCTCGAGTATTGGTTCTCCAGAGCTGGCTTGTTGTGAGCAGTCTGTCAAGTTGTGAAAGCGATCTTCCCGGTCATCCAAGGGTCGTCCGGGAAATATGACTGAACAGTTCTAAAATTCGCGGCATCCAGCCTTGGTGTTCCGGTTTCATGACACAGGCACGCAGGCAAGTCAGCTCGGATTGATCCCAGTTCTGGATGTCACTATTTTCTTCAACGAGTTTTCTCGGCAGTGTGACAAGAGCAAAATGCAAATTGGCTTCTGCCGCCGCCTCGAAAATTTCTCTCGCTTTTCCAGATGACTCGGAGGCACTTTCTGTGCGAACGCTCCAGACAACGATATCAAGATCTGGTGTGACAACGGGTGTATAGAATTCGGACTGGTTGAGCCACTCGTAGAGCTGAATCGCTGCACTTCGAGCAGACTCCAAACCTGTTGAAAATTCACCATGTGGTTCTAACGGAAAACGTTGCAGCGTGGCCCAAAGTGCAACTGCAGAAGCACCTGCGCGGGAGCATTCGAGCGAAATCTCTCCAAGGTGAAGTTGATCACTTGTAAAGTATGTGTATGGAGAATCGTGCTTATACACTCTCGCAACAGCGGGATCTTTAAAGAGGACGCAGCCGCAACCG
The DNA here is from genome assembly GCF_007744255.1 of Thalassoglobus polymorphus. Taxonomy (GTDB): domain Bacteria; phylum Planctomycetota; class Planctomycetia; order Planctomycetales; family Planctomycetaceae; genus Thalassoglobus; species Thalassoglobus polymorphus. The sequence goes on from NZ_CP036267.1 coordinate 6,084,963, forward strand.
TATGGCTGAAGTCCATGCTTGTGTGGATCAATGACGATGGAGTCAGCCCGGTTCATGAGTTCGTACTGACGCGTTGCGTACTCAGAAAGATTTTCCGCCAGTTTGAAATACCCGCCGTAAGCAGAGTCGATATGAATTCGAAACTGGTACTGCTCCTGTAAAGCAAGGATCTCTTCGAGCGGATCAACGGCTCCGAGGCCGGTTGTCCCCAGGGTGACAACAACTGTTCCGACGGAATTTTTGTCGAGCACTTCTTGAAGGGCAGCAGTTCTCATGCGTCCGTGAGTGTCGCTTTCGATAATCCGGCAATCCATCCCCAGCAGTGATGCACACCGTGAGTGTGTATAGTGAGCTTGGTCGGAGACCGCGATGAGCCGGTTTTCAGTCAGCTCTCGTGAAACCCACAACGCTTCCAGGTTTGCGACAGTCCCACCGCCGCATAGATGACCGAGTCCGTTTTTCCATCCGATCATCTCTGCGATTTGCTGAACGGCATCCTTTTCCATTTCCGAACTGGCACGTCCCCCATCGAGTGCATGGTTATTCGGATTGGTGCTCATCGCCAGTGTGTAGGCCAAGTGAGCAATCGGATGCGGAGGCTTCATCATTTGCCCCAGATACATGGGGTGTTGATACGGGTAGTTGTTGTGTAGTTTAATAGCGACCCGCTGCAGAATTGGATCTAGGTTTTTGTGGTTTGATGAATCCTCAACTTCTGGAAGTGAGTCAAAACCAGACTTCCAGGTTGCAGCTGCACGTTTCAGAATTTCTAGAGTCTCGTTGTCCAGATTCATGATTGACTGATCTTCACGTTACGTTCACGGCATATATCGAATTGGCGTTCGGTTTCTGCCTTGTAGCGAGCAGTCTATGAAGTCATGGAAGTGAACTTCACGAGCAGGACAAGCATTGAGGAGACTCTACTCCGAACCACGTACGTGAAGATAAGAAGAGAGTTGCGTGACGTCGAGGACATGCTGGATTTCTTTTGAGGGGTGGTACAGCTCGATATCAATCCCGCTCTGTTTGATCGCGGTGAGTACTCCCAGAATCCAGCTGGAGATGAGCCCCACGTCCATTAAATCGACAACCAGAACTTCACAATCATGATGTCGAATCATTCCGAGAAGCTGGTCTCGAACAGAGTCCGCAAACAGTGGATTTTCGAGATGTTTTCCCTCAAATCCTATGACTGTGAGTCTACCGGTTTTGTAGATGTGAAATAAATTTGAGGTGGAAGTGTTCATAGTGGCGCCCGCAATTTAAAGGTGATTTGATGAACCATTCATCACACAGGCGAGGCGGCAGGGTGAAGAACAGTTATCAACGTCACTGATCAGTATGCCCACTTAATGAACAAAAACGCAAGAACTTCTTGTTGAGGTTCTTGCGTTTTTGAGTGACGCGCTGAGTTTTGGCGAAGCAACTTCTTGATTCATTCAACCTGATTTAACCGGTCGTTGACATCAAAGAAAAATGTCAATCGGGTGTGTCGACTGGCTGTTGCAGCGGATTTTTACAGGTTCGATGGAACCTATTTGGCGAGAAGGTTTTTGTAAATCTCTGCACCTTTCACCAAGGCTGAGTCGATTTTTGAAGCATCTTTTCCGCCTGCTTCTGCCAAGTCTGGACGTCCTCCTCCTCCGCCACCGACGATCTTGGCAGCTTCTCGGACACAGTCACCAGCTTTGACACCTTGTTTCACAAGGTCTTTACTCACGGCAGCGAGTAAAGCAACTTTCCCATCAATCTCGGCTCCCAGCAGGACTGCGATACTTTTTCCTTTTTGCCGTAATTGATCGGCATACTCACGGAGCGTTTCACGATCAACATCTTTCAGGTGATGGCAAACAACTTTGGCGTCGCCGACTTGTTCTGCATTTTCGAGTAGGTGACTCACAGCATCTTTCACCGAGGCTTTTGTGAATTGCGTCAATTGCTGCTTCAAGGTTTTCAATTCATCCTGGAGCAGTGAGACTTTCCGCGGCAGGTCTTCAAACTGCGGCGCTTTCAGTTGTTGAGCGACTTCTTTGAGAAGTTCCTCCTGGTCACGAATTCGTTCGAGTGCTTTCTTTCCGGTCGAAGCAACGATACGTCTCACCCCAGCAGCGACGTTTTCTTCTGACTCAATCCGGAAGACGCCGACCTGCCCGGTGTTTGTGAGGTGTGTTCCCCCGCACAATTCTTTGCTGTACTCGCCAATCGAGACCATGCGGACCCGGTCTGGGTATTTCTCACCAAACAGAGCCATCGCACCTTGAGCACGTGCTTCTTTGATGTCCATGAATGTTGTCGAAACAGATGCCCCTTCAGAGATTCGGGAATTGACAATGTCTTCGACCTTGCGCAACTCATCCGATGTCACAGCGCCACCGTGAGAGAAGTCGAACCTCAAGTGGTCGTTCTCAACTTTGGAGCCGCGTTGCATGGCGTGTTCGCCTAAGACGATGTGTAATGCATGATGCAGCAGATGCGTTGCTGAGTGTGCCCGCTGAATTCCGTGTCGACGGTGAGATTCAACTTCTGCATGGACCGAGGAGTTCAAGTGAACCTCTCCGGAACTCAACCGGCCGCGATGAACAATGAGTCCGGCATGCTTTTGGGTGTCGAGGATTTCGATCTCCCCTTTGCTGCTCTTTAAAACTCCCTGGTCTCCAACTTGACCACCGGATTCACCATAGAAGGGGGTCTGGTTTAAGAGTACATCGACGAGCGTCCCCGGTTGCGAAACGCTCTCGGCAGGTTTGCCGTCCACGATCATCCCGACGACAATGGCATCGGAACTGATTCCTTCGTAGGCCAGGAACTTGGTTTCGCCATGTTCCTGTTGAATTCCATCGAGTGGACCGGCAGCCATGACGCCCCAGGAAACATCTCCGCCGCTTCGGCGACGATGGTTCTCTTCGGCAATCTTGAAGCCGGCCATGTCAATCGTCAAACCTTGATCAGCCGCCAGTGCCGAGGTGAGATCGAGAATGAACCCATCTGTCTGATGAAGGTCGAAGACCTCTTTTCCGGGAAGCTCTTTCGTTCCGGAATTGTTGGCCTTTTTGACGAGCTTGTCGTACTTGTGCAGTCCCCGGTCAATGGTTCCGAGGAAGTGTTCCTCTTCTTCACGAATCGTATCCTGAACGTTTTCGACGGTCTGCTTGAGTTCCGGATATGGAACAGACATTAAGTCGACGACAGTCGGAACGATTTCGTGCAGGAACGGTTCTTTATGGCCAAGGAGATACCCTTCCAGAAACGCACGGCGGAGCAACAGGCGAATGATATAGGCGTCCGCTTTGCTCCCCGGAGTTGCTCCTTCATGGATGGCAAATGTGCAAGCGCGAACGTGATCGGAAATCCTTCGAATCGCCCGACCTTCTTTGGCAGTGAAGTCGTATTTAGTCCCGACGACTTCTCCAGCTGCGAGGCAGAGAGGTTTGAGAATGTCGATTTCGTAATTGCTTTCAACACCCTGCAAAACTGCAGCAGTCCGTTCGAGTCCCATTCCGGTATCGATGTTCTGTTTCGGAAGTGGCCGCAAGTTGTCTGGTGGATCGCCGACGCGGTTGAACTGGGTGAAAACAAGGTTCCAGATTTCGACCTCTTTGCCACCACTGGGTGGGTGATAGTAAATCTCGCTGCAGGGACCGCAGACACCGTCTGGTCCTTTTGAAGGAGCTTCTGCCGGCCAGAAGTTTTCATCTTCACCGAGCCGTTGAATTCGATCCTTCGGCAGGCCGATCTCTTTCTCCCAGATGTTGAAGGCTTCGTCGTCGTCGAGGTAGACCGTCACACTCAACCGAGTCGGATCGAGCGCGAGCCAGTTGCTATCAGTCAGAAATTCCCAGGCCCAATGGATCGCTTCCCGTTTGAAATAGTCTCCGAATGAGAAATTCCCGAGCATTTCGAAGAACGTATGGTGATAGGCGGTCACTCCGACATTGCTGATGTCGCCGGTCCGCAAGCACTTCTGGCTGGTCGTCGCGCGAGTGAATTCCAGTGGACCGATGCCAAGAAATTGATTCTTGAACTGGTTCATTCCCGCAGGTGTGAAAAGAACCGTCGGATCATCCTTGGGGACAAGAACATCGCTCGGGCGCCGGACACAGTCCTTGGATTCAAAGAATGACAGATATGCTTCGCGAAGTTCGTTCGTATTCATTGTGAGTCTGTGTTCAGGCGGCTAATTTTTTATTTAGAGCATCTTTTGAATTGATGTTCAGGCTCTGCCTCGTGGTGAACAGCAATTTTATTGATGGAACGCGTTCTTTACGGGCACACGGCAGGGCAAACTGCTCTAAGTTCGAGATGCTCGCATATCTTAACGTCCTTCAATTCGATCCCAAGACCAAAGGGGCGAAAGAAGCAGACGTTTGGAATTATCCCGGGGAAGTTCATCAAACTGCTGGGTGACGACCCGGCTAAGTTCGATTTGTCCAAAATCCTTGAATGATGGACAGTGATTCTATCGTTTTCGACGTTTGAACGCATCGGTAAATGGAGGGGTGTCGTAGGTGGTTCCGTCTCCAGTCACTCGGGGATCACCTGTCTCTCTCAGAACGCTGAAGAGCCGGGTTGACAGTTGCTCGCGAACTTTCGAGTAATCGGCATTTCCCGCAAGATTGTTCAGTTGATGTGGATCTTTCTTGATGTCATAAAGCTCTTCTTTGGGGCGTAATCCGAAGGCAATGTCCAGGTATTCCTGCATCTCAGGCTTGCCAAGTCCGAGGGTGATATAAGCTTTTGTGGGGCTGGCGTCCAAGTCTCCGTAGGCTGCGAAAGTGTTGTTGGCGAGTTCATCGTACGTCGGCAGCGGTTCGACTGGCTTGCCGAAGCCATTGCCATCCCCCATCGGATATCGCTCAGGCTTGAAATTGTGAATGTAGAGAAAGTCTTTTGTCCGAATCGCACGCTGAGGGTACGGGAGATTGCCTTCTCGGACACTGGCAACATGTCGCTCTCGGCCCGTGATGACCGCATCGCGCGAAGCATCAACGAGACCTGATGAGCCGGCTTCTAAAACGTTCAATAAGCTACGGCCCGTCATCACCGTGGGAGGTTCGATGCCTGCTGCTTCAAGAAACGTTGGAGCAAGATCCGGAAGGCATACAAAATCTTCGACGATACGACCGGCTGGAACATTCTTCCCCCAGCGAATCGCCAGCGGGACATGAGTCCCCAAATCGTACAAATTGCACTTCCCGCGAGGAATTCCCGGGACGCCATGATCTCCGGAAACGATCACGATGGTGTTTTCCAGCTCGCCCAGACGTTCAAGTTCATCGATCAAGACCCCCAGACCATTGTCAAACGCCTGAACTTCACCCAGATAGTCAGCGAAGTCCTCGCGGACAATGTGAACGTCCGGCAAGTACGGAGGAAGTTTTCCTTCGAGTTCGTCTGGATCAATTCCCCAGAGTGCTTTTCCAGAACCTTTGATCCACTTACGATGACAGTTCGTCGGACCAAACCAGTAGCAAAACGGCTCATTCTTGTCGCGATCCTTCAAGAATGATGTGAAGTTGCCGCGCACTTCATCGTAAAGCGTTTGCTTGGCAGCCTCAGGATTTTCTGCCGCAGAAGCAAATTGAGAGAATCGGTTGAATTTGTTTCCGCTCTTGTTGTAAGCCGTTCGACGGGCTCCGTATGGGGCATTCGCGACCGTTCCCGGACTCCAGACTTTGTAGCTGTGTCCGATGTGATACCCTTCTTTTTCTAACAACAACGGATAGGTCGGGATTGTTTCATCCCAAATGGCACCTTGCAGAATCGCCCCTCGTCCGGTTCTCCAGAAGTACTGACCTGAAAGCAACGAGCTGCGACACGGGGTACACGATGGAGCGTTCACAAATGCGTTTTTGAAGAGAACTCCTTCTTTTGCGATCCGGTCAAAGTTCGGCGTTGCCACCAGATCGCTCGGCCCACCAGGTTCGAGTTTCGCATAGGCGCTGGCATAGCGTCCCCAGTCGTCTGCAAATGCAAACACAATGTTTGGTCGACTCGCAGCTTCCAGAGGACCAGCAAAAACGATCCCAAAGAACAGTGTGAGTCGTACCAATCGTTGGATGAGTGACTTCATAGGTGGACACATCTTGCTTGAAATGACTGATTGAAAGTGCTTGCCCCGCTCATAAAACCGGTCTTCCTGCATTCATGCAATTAAGAAGGAGTTCGGGTTGGGTTTGTTGCGACTAAGAGTATAGATGATATCGTGCATGGCGAGAATTTTCAGCGTTTTTTCATGCGATCGTTGTGCAGGGGCTCTCAAGGGATCGAATAGAAAAGTGATTTTCTCAGTGGTTTAGAACTGGTCTCAAAACTTTCTGTTCACTTCTCTGATACAGAGGAGGGTCGCAATTCCATAGGTTTTGAAGCAGCTCAAGAGTCCTGAAGTATGTGTGAAGACCGATTCGTCGCGATAGTGATCTCGAGTTGACTGAGAAGTTCATGTGACATTTTCGAGCTAAGGACTAGAATCGAGGGACTCAGATGTTTCGACCTGTTTTGGTTGACTCTGGAACCAGTCCGAAAACTTCTGGAATAGCTGCTTTTCGCCACGTTTGAGAGAGCAATTTCAAGTTTCGGGATCAATTTTGGAGTGATCAGAAACAGTTCTTCGAAACTGTGAACAAAATTGCGTTTTCGCAGTGAACATTGTCCTACCTTGAGCAATTCCTCTGCCGCGTACCCAACCGAACCACCAGACTCGAGAGTAAAAAAATACTGTGAAGGAACTCGTCTCACCCAGACAGGTCGCTCAGGCAATCGGCGCGAGTGAATCCTCTTTGAAACGCTGGTGCGATCAAGGAAAGATTCCGACGGTCTACACTGCGGGTGGACATCGGCGCATCCCGGTGAGCGGGGTTCTGACGTTCCTGAGAAAAGCCGGGATGGAGATTCGGAGTCCTGAGATCCTCGGACTCCCAGCAGCGACAACCGGCGGGGGAGAGCGAAAGCTTCACGAAGAACAGGCCCGCCTGCTGCAAGCTCTTGTTCGTGGGGAAGAAAGTGTTTGCGTTGAGGTGACTCTCAATCTGTACCTTGCGAATTATCCAATGAGCCTGATTTGTGACGAAGTGCTGGCGAAGTCCTTCGAGCAGATCGGTGAGAAGTGGGGCTGCGGAGATGTCGCGGTGTATCAGGAACGGCGTTCTTGTGAGTTATGCCACCGTGTGATGCATGAACTCCGTCGCTCTCTCCCCGAACTTCCAGTGGACGCCCCGGTCGCTGTCGGCGGAACAATCGATGGCGATCCTTATACACTTGCCTCGGCGATGGCGGAACTCGTTCTCAGAGACTTAGGATTTCGGGCTGCATCGCTCGGGAACATGCTCCCTTTCTCCTCGCTGGCTCAAGCCTTGTGTGAGACTCAACCGAAACTCTTCTGGGTGAGTGTTTCAACAATTCGTGATCTTGATCGGTTTCTTGAAGAGTTCGACCGCCTCTCGACACTCGCATTCGATAATCAGGTGACTCTGGTCGTTGGGGGAAAGGGGTTGACTGATGACGTTCGAAAGCAAATGAAATACAGTGCCTTCTGCGATAACTTCCAACACCTGGCAGCCGTTGCAAAACAAGTCGTCACCAATTCATCACAAGCAGGCGAATAAGCCCTGCGAAGAAATTGATTTTCTAACAGCGTGAAAGTCGCAATTGCGAGCAATGCCTGAACTCTCCCCGACCGAACTGGACTCTGCCCGGAGTTTAATCCAGACAGCCTTCGCTGAAGATCTGGCGGATTCGGAAGATATCACAACGAACTCACTCGTTCCCGTGACAGCGACCGGGAGCATCAACGTTGTTTCAAGAGAATCGGGAGTGTTGAGTGGCTGCGTGGTTGCGAAAGAAATTTTTGAAATCTTTGATTCGCAAATTCAATTTGAATCACTCCTGCATGATGGGGCAAAGTTAGAACCGGGGAGCGTGATCGCAAAAATTTCTGGTTCGATGCGTTCCATTCTCACAGCTGAGCGAACCGCATTAAATTTCCTCACCATGCTCAGCGGGACAGCGTCATTGACTCGGAAGTTCGTCGATGCCGTAGCTGGCACAGAAGCAAAAATTTTGGATACCCGGAAAACACTTCCGGGAATCAGAGAGCTGCAGAAATTCGCAGTACGCTGCGGAGGCGGAACCAACCACCGCATGGGGCTGTTCGATGCTGTCCTCATTAAAGATAATCATCTCGCATGGTGGTCCGGTGACGGTGATAACACTCTTGCAAACGCTGTGGCATCCTCTCGAAAGATGGTTGCATCAGAAGTGATCGTCGAAATTGAAGTTGACTCGCTCGATCAGTTCAGAGACGCAGTGCAAGGCGATCCGGATATCGTATTGCTGGACAACATGACTCTCGAACAACTTCGGGAAGCCGTTCGCTTTCGTGATCAAAACAAACCAGCAGTTCAACTTGAAGCTTCCGGAGGTGTGACCCTGAAAACAGTCGCCGACATCGCAGCGACCGGAGTTGACCGAATCAGCGTAGGAGCTCTCACGCATTCTGCAGTTGCCCTCGATATCGGCTTCGACTGGAGAAGCTAGAACACTTCGTGTTTCTTGTGCCCGTGAAGAACGCGTTTCACCAGTGAAATTGCTGTACGCCACGAGGCAGAACGCGAACACCAATTCGAAAATGGCTATAGCAGCGCCGTAATTCTTTATTTGCCGCGACGGCGACTCTGCTTATTCGCGAGATCTGATAGATCCAATTCGAAGAAACCGCTGAGGCGAATGCTTGAGTGGATTTCTTTGATTCGTTCTGAAGATGGTTCCAGAGCGGGTGACATTTTCGAGCTTAAAACAACAACGATTGAGTGAAGTCAATTTGACCGGTTGCGAAATGGATCAGGAGTTGCCATTCTCACAATTGTGAGCGATTCTGATTTCATTGATAACATCCGACATCGGCTGAACTTTTCAATATGTACACGTTGTTGATTCTATATGCGCTCGTCGCTGTTGGGTTTTCTTTTTTCTGTTCGATTGCAGAAGCAGTCCTGTTGAGTGTGACTCCTTCTTTTATTGCAACGCTGAAAGAGAAGGGGAAACCGTCAGCGACGTTGCTCGAAAAACTCAAGGGGAATGTGGATCGTCCGCTTGCTGCGATTCTCAGCTTGAATACCGTCGCACATACAGTGGGGGCCGCCGGCGTTGGTGCTGAAGCTGCGAAAATCTGGCAAACGGAACATGCCGGTGGACACGCTGTCGGCTGGGCCTCTGCAGTCATGACGCTCGTTATTCTGGTTCTCTCTGAAATTATTCCAAAGACAATTGGAGCCGTCTACTGGCGACCTCTTGCCGGACCGATTGCTTACATGGTGAGCTGGTTGATTTTGGTTTTATACCCGCTGGTTCTGCTCTCCGAGAAGTTGACTCAACTGATTGGTGGGAAAGATCGTGAAGGAATTATTACACGTGAAGAAGTTGCAGCCATGGCACACATCAGTGCTCAGACTGGGCAAATTGAAGCCAGTGAGTCCAGGATTCTGGCGAACTTGTTCAAGCTGCAAGTTCTGGTCGCGGAAGATGTCATGACGCCGCGAACGGTGATCCGGGCATTTCCACAATCAATGACCGTGAACGAAGTCGTGCAACAGTTTCCGATGCTTGCTGTCTCGCGGATTCCGATTTATGAAGTGGACATCGATAGCGTGACCGGCTTTGTTTTAAAGTCAGACATTTTGCTTGCTCAAGCGAATGAGAAAAAACAAACAACCCTCAAAGAACTTGGTCGAGAGATCAAAAAAATTGCCGCGTCGACTCCGCTTTCTGAACTTTTCGATCTACTCCTGAATGAACGAGCACACATCGCGCTGGTTTTGGATCAGTATGGTGGGACCGATGGATTGGTCACGCTGGAGGATGTGATTGAAACGCTGCTCGGTATGGAGATTGTCGACGAAGCTGACAAAGCTGACGACATGCAAAAGCTTGCTCGCAAGCAATGGGAGAAGCGAGCCAAAGCGATGGGGCTCGAACCATAAAGATAACTCGTACGGCCTCGTGCAGAAATTACTTACAAAACAAAGAGATGTCACTACGATAACATCAAAAAACGGAACTGAAAAAATGCTTCTGCGAATTCCTCTGTTCGTGATTTTCCTGTTACCATTTTGTTCGATTTGCGATGCTCAGGAAGTTCCCTCAAAAATCGTTGCTGAGAATGCCAAGGCTGGTAGCCTGGATTGGCAATTAACCCGAGTTCGTCCTGATTCCGGGGGATATCGTTCACCTGCAATTGAAGGATACTGCTCAAAACAAAGTGTTGCAGCTGGCGAATCCATCGATGTCATGATCTCGACTGATCCGCCATCGCCCTACAAAATTGAATTCTTTCGCATGGGGTATTATGGCGGGCGTGGTGCTCGATTGATGAAGACGATCGATCGCCTCGAAGGAAAAACACAGCCGATCCCTGAACCGGGAGAAAAGGCACTTCATGAATGCCAATGGGAAACTTCGACCTCGCTGACGATCCCGGAAGACTGGTTGAGCGGAGTCTACCTGGGGCGGATGACAACACTCCCAGAGAGTGAAGAGAAGCCGTATTGGCAAAGCTACGTGGTCTTCGTAGTTAAAGATGACCGACCGGCGGATGTGTTGTTTCAAGTTTCTGACAACACTTGGCAAGCCTACAATCGCTGGCCCAGTAATTATTCCGTATACACCCATCCGAAAGGTGTACAAGGTCCGTGGGCAGATGTCAGCTTTGATCGACCATACGGAAAAGAAGCTCAATTTACTGGAGTCGTCGCTGACCCGTTGACGTTCGGATCGGGCGAGTTTTTGCCATTCGAGTTTCCGTTGTCGTACTGGTTAGAAAAGCACGGTTACGACGTTTCTTACTGCTCGAACAGCGACATGTTGACGCCAGATCGAGGCCAGAAATGCAAAGTCTTTATCAGTATTGGACACGATGAATATTGGGATATCCGGCAGTTCGAAAGCGTCACAAAAATGCGCGACTCCGGTGTGAATTTGCTGTTCCTGTCTGGAAACAGTGTTTGCTGGGTTGCACCGTTTCGTGACTCTTCATCAGGAAATCCGAATCGTATTTTCTTTCGAGCAGGCCCATACGGAGCTCAGAACGACTATGCACTTGAGAGAATTGAACTGAATGGTCCATTCCCGGAGCATGGTCCTGATGAAGGTCTTCTGATGGGCGTACGAAATGTCAGGCCGGTCAACGGTGGCGGCGACTGGGTCATTACAAAACCGGACCACTGGATGTTTGACGGGACAGGAGTCAAAAAAGGTGACAGAATTCCTGGTCTGATCGGCTGGGAATATCACGGTCAGCCTGCCGACATCCCGGGTTTGGAAGTCGTCGCGGCGGGGACCGCCTTTCAGGGCGGCGTCAATCCGCAACAATGGGCGGCGACAATTTACCCGGGACCAAAAGAGAACTTCGTCTTTAATGCCTCAACAATCTTTTGGGCGCAAGGTCTCTCATCTCCACCAGGTCACGTTCTCCCATGGTCACACTGGAGTCGGCCACATGGTCCCGATGAGCGGGTTCAAAAGATCACCCACAATTTGCTCAAGCGGGCAATTGAGTAAGTTGAGAAGGCTGAGTAGACACTTCGCGTGATCGCCCGGTTCATAGAGAAGAACCGGGTGATCAAAACGCGTTCAGGTTTCAGAGTACGAGTGGCTGACGTCCCGCGTTGAGCGCTCTCACAGAAATCCAGGATTGAAATTCAGTTCAGTCTCATCGAATGAGCGATTCCTGTTCTGAATATCGTTCTTCATGGAGACTGCAACTCGGAACATGCGAGTTTATCGACTCAACGTTTCCAGCAATAAATTGTCGTGTGGATAAGGATGCCCTTTGTGCTGGCGGAAGCCTTCGCCGTACTCTGCGTTGATTTGCTCGCCACGCTTTTTCGCCCAGCGTTTGCAGCTTTCGAGGTACTCATCCATCCCGTGTTGCTGCCGCAACCATGCGCGCTGACTTTCGTGACAGGCGAGCATGTCGATCTTCAGTTTGAAGGTCTCGGTCACATCAACGATGAAATCGTAAGGTGTCGGCTCGCCGAACCAGTCAACGCCCTCAATCGGATCGACGTAATACAGGTGCGGGATGTTTTTTGTAATCGGAGCCGGGTCCCATTGTTCGGTTGGATAGTTCGGAACCGAGGCTGCGAAACAGGCATCGCGAACCAGTTTGCTCGTCATTTCATGGTCGTTCATGTAGTCGACCGGGGGAGCCGTCAAGACGATATCTGGTCGAGCACGACGAACCGCTTCTGTGACACGTTTACGACTGTCGTCATTGAATTCAATGCTTAAGTCTTTGAACTCCAGGCACATGCATTCCGCGCCGAGCATCTCAGCTGCTTTTCGGGCTTCTGCACGGCGAACACGGGCGATTTCCTCCTGCCCCATCTCTGCCGAACCTTTATCGCCAGCGGTCATTGTGGCGATGACAATCTCACAGCCTTTGTCCTTGAGGATGGCGAGAGTTCCAGCGCACAAAATTTCGATATCATCGGGATGTGCATGAATCGCAAGAATTCGGGGGGGAGTCAGGTCTTTAGGCATCAATGAATTCCTTCAGCGGGCAGACGCTAGGTCGCTCTCATAGTATGGCTGTCGATCGCGAATTAAGGCGGATTGGCCAGATTCTACACAGCGGTCAATGGTTCGTATTTCGCTCAGTATCTCGCGAGCATGGGGACATGTAAAGCAACTCTTTCTGAATTCAAATTCACAAAAATTGATTAAAGAATCCAGGTATTTCGAACACAAAAATGAGCTCTCAGAGCTAGAGCATCATTCGAATTGGTGCTCAGGTTCTGCCTCGTGGCGAACAGTGGTTTTATTAGAGAAACGCATTCTTCACGAAGACACGATAGAGCAAACTGCTCTGATAGAAAATCGTCATCGAGCGTACGACACGCAAGAAATTTTCAGGAAAATTCAGAGAATGATAGAGTGATTTCAAACTGGTAAGTTCCGATGCGATGGCGATGTCTGACGTGAGTTTCTCGTGAATACTGAAAACTTAGGGATCGTAGTCTGGAAACATCTCACAAATTGCTAGACTCCACGTTGTGATTTTCTCGTGATATTTTTTGTTCAAACAAACAACAGGTCTGTGATGGCGGCGTTGGAACGACGGACGATTGGTGAACTGAACTGCCACGTGATTACAGCAGAGCATCCTGAATGCCTGGTTGTCCTGTGTCATGGATTTGGGGCGCCCGGGAATGACTTGGTCCAGATCGGTGCTTATCTGCTGGAGTCAAATCCGGAGTTTGTTGATCGTGTGACCATTGTCTTTCCGGAAGCTCCGTTGTCCCTCGCTGAGTTGGGGATGCCAGACGGAAGAGCATGGTGGCCGCTGGATATGATGCGGTTGAATCAGGTCGTTGAATCGGGAAATTATCGCGATTTGAGAGCCGAGTCGCCTGAGTTGCTTCCAAGTTCACGAGACAAAGTGCACCAGGTCATCACCGAGCTTCAGGCCGAGTTGAAGCTCGATATGTCTCAGACGATCGTTGGTGGGTTCTCACAAGGTTCGATGCTGGTCACAGATCTCACCCTGCATGCGAATCCGAAACCTGCTGGCTTGGTGGTCTGGTCAGGAACGTTACTCAATGAAGCTGTCTGGCGCCCCTTGGCTGACAGCCTGAGTGGACTCCCGATCGTTCAAAGTCACGGAACGACCGATGAAATTTTGCCGTTCGAGGCAGCGGAGTCGTTAAAAGAAATGTTCAACGAAGCGGGAGCCCAGACCCGCTTCTTGAAGTTTTCCGGAGGGCACACCATTCCCCCAGAAGCAATCCAAGCGACCTCCGAACTGATTCAGCCACTTCTGAAGCAGGCTGAATAAAAAGAGAAGATGTTCAGACTCGTGGCGAGCGGTCATCGAGCTTGAGTAGCAATCTGCGGAAATTCCCATAGAACGATTCTAAGGAAAATTTCTCAGCAGCAGACTCTTTTGCATTTTGAGAGATTTGCAGCCGAGCCCCCGGATCTTGGATCTTCTGCAACGAAGTCGCGAAATTGTCGGGGTCTTTGCACAGGAAACCTGACTGCGCCTGATCGATCTGTTCAAGAAATCCTCCTCTCTCATCAACAATCGGAACGCACCCTGCCCGCATTGCTTCCGCGACCGTGCGACCGAATGATTCCGTCAAGGTCGGATGATGATAGAGCATTGCGTGCCACTTCCAGAAAAGTTCTCTTGCGTTGCTGGAAGCTGAATGAAAGATCGCTCGTCCATGACAGGCTTGTCTGAGGGCCTCTTGAATTTGATGCGGCGCGCCGACGAATTCCCATCTCACCGTGGGAAATTGCTCTGAGAGAATGTTGTAAAACTTGATGAGTTCAGCGGGCCACTTTCTCAGGATGGGAGTGCAAATTCGACCAACAGTTAAATCTTCATCCAGCGATCGTGCCGGTCTGGAACCGGTCTGAGGAGGGATCGGAATCGGTTGATGAAGAACCTGTGGATTCCCCGGGATCTGTTGGGACAACCAGTCTGAACAGGCGACATGAAAAGTGCATTGCGCCCGAGTTCCACTGGAGTGCTGGTACTGCAGTGACGGAATTTGAGACCGAATTGAAATGCGATTCGGCGCAGTGTTATGCAGGATGACAAAGTCGGGAGAGTGCTTTTGAAGAATCGCTTCTGTCAATTTTGATTCAACACAGAGTTCGCAATGTGCAAAGGCAGCGACCGTTTCCTTGGTTGGTGGTGAAAGAAACAAGACGACATTTTCATGCCCGGTCAACGCATGGGTGATCGTCCAGGCACATGCGGCTGTTCCTCCACAAATATTTCCGACATTACAAACCTGTAAGAATTTCACTTTGAGAATCCTGTTTTCTCGACAGTTTTCAATCACGAACAACGCCGCTGGCATTCAATCAGCTTTGGAAAACCATTGTTGAAGATAGGTCTTACGGTCTCGTCGCCATTGTCTGCTTCGCGACGGCTGGCTTCTCGTCGTCCGATGCCCCAGATGCTCAACGGGTAGCCCCGGAACTTCCTGAACTCCTCGCAGTACCTGTTGTGATGATCGCTCGCGACTCTCGAAAGATTGAAGAATTCTGAGCTGAAGATCCGTGTCGGAAAAGTAGAGTCGATAACGCTCGTCGAATTGTCCGAGTCGATCAAAGTACGATTTCGCAAGCGCCAGGCACCATCCTTCGAGAAGTTTCCTCTTCGGAGATGTTGAGTCAAGATGCTGCGGAAATCTTGATTCAACACGTGATTTCGGACCGGAGATCAGGCACTCAGATTTGCGAATCGGCGCGATTAAACGCTCGCACCAGTCTCCGTGTGTCTCGACGTCGTTGTTCAAGAAGATCAGGAACACTCCCTGTGCGAGTTCCGCTCCACGGTTCCAGGAATAGGTGATTCCGCGATTCTCTGAATTTCGGACAACTTCAGTGTTCGAGAACTGGCGTTGTTGAATCGAACGTAACGCAGCCTTCGAACTTCCGTCGTCGACGAGAATAATCTGCATTGGGGATGAATGATGCTTGAGCAGCGACTCGATGCAGCGAATGGTCAAGTCGGCCTTTTCAAATTGAGGGACGATGATCGAAATTTCTGGTGTCACAAATCTGCCTCCCCATCTACAATCGTTTTCGAATGAGTGATCGCGTGTTGCCTCGTGGCGGACACCAATTCGAAAATGCTCTCACCCAAGTTCACGGACGCCTGCCTCTGAAGATGTCATAGAAGGTTGCGCTATCCGTTTTCCGGACTCGCAAAATGGGATTCTGACGAAGGAGGCAGCATGCGAGGTAGCATGAAATGGAGAGTTGTGAGAAATCTTTCTTCAGCTTCACTGCTGCAGATGTTTCGACTGGCAGTTGAACATCGTACTATTTGAGCAACAGGTCGCTGGGAGCATGCGATCATCGGTTTAACGATCAATTTTTATCTTCACTGGTTCAAAGAGTAGCAATGACTGATTCGGAATCTACTCAGCTGAATGTTGCAAAAGTTTTGGAACATTCGCATTCCCCTCGCAGTATTGCGAAACGTCTCTCGCAGCAGCATCAACCCTCGTACTTAAAAGATTTCGTGTACGGGGCGATTGACGGTGCAGTGACGACTTTTGCTGTTGTTTCTGGAGTCGCAGGGGCGGGGCTCTCGCCGAATGTGGTCTTGATTCTGGGAGTTGCGAATCTGGTGGGCGATGGCTTCAGCATGGCAGCTGGAAATTTTATGGGGACCCGGGCTGAGCAGGAACAACTGGCGATGTTGCGGTTGATGGAGGAGCAACACATCGAAGTGAATCCTGAAGGTGAGCGAGAAGAGATTCGCCAGATTTTTCAGGCCAAAGGTTTCGATGGAGAGTTGCTTGATCAAGTCGTCGACGTCATCACCGCCGATGAACATCAATGGGTTGAAATCATGCTTAAGGAAGAGCACGGGATGTCTTTAGTACCCACCTCGCCCTTCAAAGCAGCTGCGACAACATTCTTCGCGTTTTTCGGTGTCGGACTGATCCCGCTGTTGCCGTTTCTTGGAGTGTTAATCGGAGTCGACTTCAGTTCACAGCCGTATCTTGTCAGTACACTCCTCACAGCGGTTGCCTTCTTTATGGTCGGAGCTGCGAAGTCGCAATTTGTCGGCCGTCACTGGTTGTATTCTGGAATGGAAACACTTCTGGTGGGCGGACTTGCAGCTGGCTTAGCATTTCTCTGTGGAAGCCTGTTGAGTGGATTCGCATAGAATCAAACCGAGCAGTTTTGAAAAAGAAAGTACGCGACCTGTCTCGTGGGGATGGGTGATTCATCGCATGGGAAGCGTCCTTCACGGACACGAAAACACGAAGTGTTGCAGAGGGTTTTGAAAAAGAAAGTACGCGACCTGTCTCGTGGGGATGGGTGATTCATCGTATGGGATGCGTCCTTCACGGACACGAAAACACGAAGTGTTGCAGAGGGTTTTGAAAAAGAAAGTACGCGACCTGTCTCGTGGGGATGGGTGATTCATCGTATGGGATGCGTCCTTCACGGACACGAAAACACGAAGTGTTGCAGAGGGTTTTGAAAAAGAAAGTACGCGACCTGTCTCGTGGGGATGGGTGATTCATCGTATGGGATGCGTCCTTCACGGACACGAAAACACGAAGTGTTGCAGAGGGTTTTGAAAAAGAAAGTACGCGACCTGTCTCGTGGGGATGAGTGATTCATCGTATGAGAAGCGTCCTTCACGGACACAAAAACACGTAGTGTTCTAGCGAAGCACATCAGCTTGGAATCCGACGGTTGCGGAGGCTGCTGTGGAATTGCCGAGGTTTTTGAAATCTTTGAATGTCCAGACGACTTCTTTGTCTTTGGTGATTTCGATGAGCTGAGGATTGTCGGGGCCGGCGTGGCAATTGCCGATGATGAGATTTCCGTTCGGAAGAACTTCGAGCGAGGTCACCCACGCGAGGGTGATTCCTTCCAGATCGTTTTGATGAACTGACCAGACGACCTCTTTGCTCGGTGTCACTTCGATGACGCTGTGACCATTTCCGGTCGCGATCAATGTGTTTCCGTTTTTCAGGCGAAGAGAGTTGAAGGTTTGGTTGCCGAACGCTTCGGGACCGTGCCCTTTGGCTCGTTCTTTACCAAATAGTGGAACCTCGTACTCCCACACGATCTTTCCGTCTCGGTTGTATTCGGTGACTCGTCCTTCTGCCTCGTGGCAAACAAGATAGTTCCCAGATTCTATTTTGTGAGCCATGCGGACATCGCTGTGAGCGTTCGGTTTGGTGACCTGAAAAGGAAATTCGTGGACGATTTTTCCTTTGCGGTTCACTTCGATGATTCTCCCGACGCCGTTCTCGACAATCATGGTGTTGCCGTTTTCGAGTCTCTGAAATGCGTGGACTTCCAGCTTTTTGCCCTTGTTGCCGTGGCTGTTCGCGGAGTCATATTGCCAGACGACTTTGCCTTGGGGATTGATTTCAACCAGCTTTCCCCAGCCCTGTTGAGTTAAGAGATTTCCGTTTTCGAGTTGCTGAATTTTATGGACGGATCGCACTTTGTCAGTGGTCCATTCTACTTTCCCGTTTTCATCAAAGCGGACAATTTTCCCTTTGTCGGCAGCGATCACTTTGTGCCGAGGTGATGAAACCTCTGCTGCGGAGAGAGTTAGTTGAGTTCCAGCAAAGAACAGTAGAACAAGGGAACATTGCCGCATCATCGTCTCCGAAATCGCAATTGGTCAGCGTGGGTAAATCGTGACCGATACTTTAGTCGTTGCGAGAGTTGGAATCCATTCGCAGTGATCAATTTGGCCAGTGAGATGCATTGATCACGAAGGAGTCGGCTCTGTTATTCGTAGAGCGGAGCGTGTCGGTACGGAGTCTCCAGAATCAGGACACACATCACAGTCAGATACAATCTCCCTGCTTCGCGGCTTCGTTCGTGCGGAGCGCCGAGCGGTCGCAGGGGATGCCAACTCCCTTTGTCTCTCCCGCCAGAAGTTTGCCCCTTTACGATGAGAGGAAGGGTATGTTGAAACCATTGTTCCCAATTTTTATCGCCCAGATTGTGCAGCGTTTGTGCAGTGTAATACCAGGCGTAGACGTTCCTGCGATTTGGTTTCCACTCGGGGGTGTTTTGCTGATTATTAAGGAACTGAGCTCCGACTTGCATCGGCAGATGGTCTTTGGGCCAGCCGAGCCATTGGCGGCAGAGCAGGCCTTCTGCGGTCATCGAAAGTCGTTGCGGACCGTTCACGGGGAAATCTGGCCGATATTTATAAAAGGCAGGAGTCGATGGGCGTTCTTGAACCGAATCAAGAAAGCGTTCTGCCAGTGCGAATGTGTTCAGGTCGACGTTGATGTTCGCCATTCGTGCAGAGTGAAGTGCCATCAATGCCCAACCGGTCACCGAAAGGTCTCCGATTCCGTCGTCATTGAGGGGGCGATACTTCCAGCCTCCAAGCAACTGGTTTTGAGAGTCAATTAAAAATTGAACTCCTTTCTCAGCTGGTCCTCGCAGCGACTCATCTTCAGTGAGAGCCAGCGCTTCACAGTACGCAATTGTTGCCTGGGCATGCGAATAAAAATGAGCTTCTCGCCCCTGTTCTTCGATGTCAAAGAAATCTCCATTTGCTCTTTGGGTCTGCCTGAGCCATTCCAAGCCTTTGCGAACTTCGGTCTGATAGTCTCCGTCAATGTGTGTCTGCCCATCTCCGAGCAGGGCAAGCAGTGCGAGTGCCGTCGCGCCGGTGTCGGTCTCGATCGTTCCGGCATCGGCATAGTCACCGTTTAATCGCCAGCGACCATCAGTTTCCTGCTGTTTCACAATCCAGCGGAGCCCATCCTGGATGGCTTCGCGACCGGTTCCTTTCTTTGCTCCTTGCCCGGTCCCGTCAGCTTCACCTCGCTTCTGCTTTCTTAGCCGCAAAGAATTCGAAACATCAACCAGATTGAGAGACGGTTTGGTTTGCTGATTCTTCGGAGTTGTTGGAGCTTCAGCCGGTGTTTGCACAGTCGACTGCGACGCTTCCGAGTTTTTGTTCATGGAGATCGAAGGAATGACAATCGGCTGCACGATCTC
Source organism: Thalassoglobus polymorphus (assembly GCF_007744255.1). Taxonomy (GTDB): domain Bacteria; phylum Planctomycetota; class Planctomycetia; order Planctomycetales; family Planctomycetaceae; genus Thalassoglobus; species Thalassoglobus polymorphus. The sequence continues at coordinate 6,104,481 of NZ_CP036267.1, forward strand.
AGGTGTTTCGGCAGGTTCTTGGGCATCTGATTCCACGATGGTCGACCAGCCTAATTCAAGAGGCGCAATCGTTTGCTCGGAAGATTGGAAGACAATCCACGTCAGGGTAAACAGGACAACAACGTGGAACGCTAAGCTGACTCCCAGACCGGGTACGCTTTGCTTCAATCCTCCCAGAGCACGTTTCCAGTCCGCTTTTTGGAACGAACGAATTTGCGCAAGGGCTCTCGAACGACGTCTTTTGCGACGACGCTTCCTGATTTTTGGCTGAGGTTGATCAGATGGAGAGGGTTGAGACATGGCAGGAATCAAAATTGATCGAGGCAATACCTCTGACTCATTAGAGCAGAACCATTTGAAAAGAAGCCGTGAATGGACTCTGCACAACGGGCATACACATCCGATTATCTTGGCAGATTCGTCCAGCACTGACGAGGAAGAGGCTCCGAGTATTTGCTAAGAGGTCCAGAAAGGCGAAAGCGTACAGTGAATTTCTGCTCACGAGTTGCTCGGAGATTGGTCGTCGCGTCCTGCCTCGTGGTGAGTGGTCTATGGAGTTGAGAGGGCGTTCTTCACGGGGACGTAAAGCATTGAAAATGCTCGGGGGCGATCCCAAGGTGATTTTCGCGTCGTGCCTCGTGGTGAGTGGTCTACGGAGTTGAGAGGGCGTTCTTCACGGGTACGTAAAGCATTGAAAATGCTCGGGGGCTTATTGAGAATAGACCGAGTGAAGTTTTGCGATGATTGCCTGTTCGAGGAGTGGGTCACGGCCTGCCGGGATCCATCTTGAGGGCGACGATTGTCCCACGACAGGATTGAGATCTCGATTGAGCGGTTTACTCTCTTCGAAGGTCGCTGCTCCGGGGGAATTGGCGGCTATTCCAGGGAGGTCTTCTTTCTCTTTATAGGCCGCGACTGAGACGAGGTACCCACCACCTTGCTCGTTCTGTTGCATGCTGATTTGAACAGTTCTGCGGACGGACTGCAGCGTTCCTTCCAGTCGACTCGAATAACCGACAGCATCCTTGTGCCACGGTTCGAAAAGACTTGCTCCGACTTTGGGGGATGTCTGCACGACTTTAGCTAATCGGTTTTCACGTTCAATTTCAAAGTTGAAATCATGTAACACGTCGATCGCCCGCTCCCAGACCAACTCTTCGTTGTTTGTGGCAACAAGTAGTGGATTGCCTGTGACTGGTGCGGCTCCCGGCGCAGATGCAAAACGTCCTCCAGGGGGAAGCGCACAACCGCTCAGGAGGATGAGCATCAGCAATGAAAGGGATTTCGGAATCACAAGACTTCGGAATGAAGAGGTCTAGATGGGAAGGGTGAGTGGATCGGAAGTTTCCAGCATTTTCCGTTTTGCTGCAAGACCTTTCTACTGAAGCACTTCTGTCGAACTTTTCAGGGTTGGTGAGTCGACATAAGTTCTTTTGAGACTGTAGGTTCGCACGTCTGGAAGGGCTTGAAAATGGAAATTTTGACGTCAGGAAGTTAAGATGAGATCCCTGCGAGGGAAGTGTTCGTTCGCAGGATTTGAAAAATTATCTTGATTTGAGGTTGTGAGAGATGTCGCTTCAACACAAAAAGACGTTTTCTGTCGTACTGGCGACTGGTCTCTTGTTGAGCTTCGGGGGAAGCCTGCAAGCAGTCGGTCCAGACGAGGCGAAATTGAAAGACTCCCGTCAGCAGGGCATCAAATATCTTTCGGTGACTCAATCGGATGATGGCAGTTGGACTTCGCCCCACGCTCCGGGGATCACTGCACTCGTTGCACATTCCTTATTGCAAAGTGGTGTCAGTCGGGAAGATGAAGTTGTTCAAGCAGCTTTTGCTCATTTGAAAAGTCACCTCAAAGCAGATGGTGGAATCTATGACGTCGATTCCAGTCATCGTAATTACGAAACGTCGATTGCGCTGATGGCCTTTCAGGCTGCCAATACTGATGGTCGTTACAACGAACTGATTCAGAACGCTGTCAAATTCCTCAAGAAGGTTCAGTGGGACGAAGAAGAAACCGGGAGCAAAGCGGACCCTGCGTTTGGTGGTTCAGGCTACGGAAAGCATCAGCGTCCCGACCTTTCCAATACGACGTTCTTTGTTGAAGCGTTGAAAACTGCAGGCGTCTCTTCAAATGATCCTGCAATGCAGAATGCACTGACTTTTATTTCTCGCTGTCAGAATTTGGAAAGTGAGCACAACACCACTGAGTTTGCATCGAAGGTCAATGACGGAGGGTTCTACTACACAATTGCAGCTGGTGGTTCTTCACAAGCTGGCACAACTCCGAATGGTGGACTTCGTTCGTATGCGAGCATGACATACGCAGGACTCAAGAGCATGATTTACGCTGGAGTTAAAGAAGACGATCAGCGAGTGAAGGCGGCTCGAAACTGGATCAAGCAGTTTTATACGCTTGATGAAAACCCGGGTATGGGGCAACAAGGTCTGTTCTACTACTACCACACATTCGCCAAAACTCTGGCTGTCTTAAAGGTTGACGAGTTCGAAGAAGCGGACGGCACGAAGCACGATTGGCGTCAAGAACTTGCGAACCATTTATTCCAGGTTCAGAAAAAGAATGGAAGCTGGGTGAATCCCACAGATCGCTGGTTCGAAGGTGACCCGAATTTAGTGACAGCATATGCTCTTCTGGCTCTCAGCTACTGCGACCCGCCGACCTCGAACTGACTTCGAACTGGGGGTGGCTTGGGGTCGGCCTGTCCGATTCAATCTCAAATTGATTGCGTCTCGATGAGACGTTCCATGAAAAAAGGCATCAGTAAGAATTTACTGATGCCTTTTGAACATTCATCATCTTCGGAATTTACTTTTGTGCAACAAGTTCTGGAGCAACTGGTGCGATAGGTGCTGGATCAGCACTGCGTGTGGTTGCTTTCCAGGTTGCCACTCGGACAGCTGATGGAGTGGCTGCCGGTTGTGTTGCGACAGGTTTTTGAGTCGGTTGCTCAACTTCCTGAATAGCAGGGGTTGGCTCATACTGATCACGATAGACAGGTGACTGGAGTGGAATCGTTTGCTTTTCTCCGAAGGATTGAAGCTTCGTGTTTCCTTTTGTTCCACCTGCTGATTGAGTGTTGTCGTCTCCTCCTGCAGTCGTCGCAGGTGTTGGCTCTGCGGCAGTTGCAGTTCCGTTGAAGTTGGAATCGTAAACGACTTTTGTGCGATTCCCCATGAAGACGGTTTGCTTCTTCATGCGTGTTTCGTAAGCGGTCACTTGCTCATCAACATAGACAGTTCGTTGGACTGGAACCTTCTGAACTGTTGTCACAGGAACCTGTCGAGAAACGTTGTAGCTGACTTGTCGAGTGGTCGGAATCTGCACAGTCCGCTGGACTGGGACATTGTAAGCGACAACATTGGGAACGAATTGACGTCGAGCGACAACATTCGGGGTGATCGAGTTGCGGAAGGCGTATCCGAGGCGATTAATCTCACCCACTAATCCGGGTCGGCCATCGTAAGCACATGGTGACATTTTCGGGACAGGCTGGTAGGCCGTTTGCCAGTAACTGTTGTTACGAGTGACCTGTCGGCATTCGTTGACTGTCTGAGTGACGTAAGATGGAACGTTGACCGTCTTCACTTCATTGACGGTTTGATAAGTCGTCACCTCACGGTCTTGCATTTCCGTGATCACCTTGGCGACCTTAACTGTTTTCTGGACCGGGACGACCTCTGGGACTTCGACGGTCTGGTAAACAGGCTCCTGTACTGTTTTCATACAGGGGCATGGATTGACGGAAGCTGTCTGATACGTCGGGGCGTAAGCAACAGGTCCGCAATTGAGTGTTGGAGCAATGCTCGCCACAGGAGCGGTTCCACAAGGACCACAAGGAGCAGAGCCAAAAAACTGTGCATTCACTGGTGAGGATAGGCCACACGCTGTTGCCAGCAAGGCAAATCCGGTGATGGCACGGTTACGAATTCCGGGCATCTGAATGTTCCTGATCTTGAAAGGTTGAGGGAGGATTTTCCGAAAGGAGATTGAATCGGAACTGAGAAGAGATGTTGTTTCAGTCCCGCCTCGTGGGGGAGCAGCGTTTTATGGCAATATAAAATTTTGGTCAAGATGAACGGACAATTCTGCCGAAAGGAACTGACTGATTGCAATTGTTACACACTCCCCTCTCTCAACACGATTTGCCTCAAGTCTTGGACTGGGACCATCCGGTCATGAAATATCCTCGCTCAGAAGAGCGTAACTTCAGGAGTAGCAGGAAATTGCAACGTTTTCATCGGGATGGTACACTACGCGAACTCGCAGAATTTGTGTGACAACAGTGCCGTAACTCGGTGGGGCTGTGGTTAGAGCCAGTCCGAAAACCTCTGGAATAGCCGCTTGTCTCAACGTTTGAGAGAGCAATATCAGGTTTCAGGACCAGTTCTGAAAACTCTCGAAGTCTGGACTCACTTCATGACAAAAACCTCGATCACTCCGAGTTCGTCTCCGACTCTTCATCAACGAAACATCATTGCAGAAAGGCACGGAATGTATTGCACCGCCTATGAGTGGTTTGGAGCACATGTGGTCGTTGATGGTGAGACCGTCGGGACACGCTTCGCAGTTTGGGCCCCCAACGCTCAGGAAGTTTGCGTGGTTTGTGATCGCAACGGCTGGAAACATGGCGGGTTCTATCTCAACTCAAGCGACGAAGGAGTTTGGACGGGCATTATTCCAGCGATGGGAGCGGGTGAAGCATATAAATATAGTATCCGGCAGATAGATGGGCAGATCGTTGAGAAAGCAGATCCATACGCTTTCTATTCTGAAGTCTCACCGAAAACAGCGTCGGTGGTATACGACCTGAATGGATATCAATGGTCGGATCAGAAATGGATCGAGAACAAAAGCGAAATTAACTGGTTCGAAAAGCCAGTCAATATCTACGAAGTTCAACTTGGTTCCTGGATGCGACCAAAGGATGGACGGAAATACTACAGCTACGCGGAACTCTCAGAGAAACTCATCAAGTATGTTGTCGAGATGGGTTTCACACATCTCCAATTGATGCCAATCACGGAATACCCCTTTGATGGCTCTTGGGGATATCAGACGACCGGCTACTTCGCCCCGACCAGCCGTTACGGAACGCCACTCGATTTTATGGCCTTCGTGAATCGATGTCACCAGGCGGGAATTGGAGTCTTGCTCGATTGGGTTCCCGGGCACTTCCCGACCGATGGGCATAGCCTTGGAAAATTTGACGGAACAGCCCTCTACGAACATGCCGATCCGCGAAGTGGATTCCATCCTGACTGGAACACTTACATCTTTAACTATGGGCGAACGGAAGTTCGCAACTTCTTGCTTTCGAGTGCTCACTTCTGGTGTGACAAATACCACATCGACGGAATTCGAGTTGATGCCGTCGCATCGATGCTCTACCTCGACTATTCACGTGAAGAGGGCGAATGGATTCCGAACGAATTCGGTGGGCGCGAGAATCTGGAAGCGATGAACTTCCTGAAAGATCTCAATACATCACTGCACGGATCATTCCCGGGAATCTTGACAGTCGCTGAGGAATCAACGTCCTGGCCGGGCGTCAGCAAGCCCGTCTATGATGGTGGGCTCGGATTCTCGATGAAGTGGGATATGGGCTGGATGAACGACACCCTCAGCTACATGCAAAACGATCCCATCCATCGCCAGCACCATCAGAACCAACTCTCATTCAGATCGCTTTACGCATTCAGCGAAAATTTCGTCTTACCTCTTTCTCACGATGAAGTTGTCCACGGGAAACGTTCACTCCTTTCGCAAATGCCCGGTGATCAATGGCAGCAGTTTGCGAATCTCCGCTTGTTGCTGGGGTATCAGGCGACGCTCCCCGGGAAACATTTGTTGTTCATGGGTGGCGAAATTGGACAATGGACCGAATGGGACCATGATGGAGAACTTGACTGGTCGATCCTCGAGTTTGAAACACATGCCGGCATCAAGCGATTCGTCTCCGACATCAACAAGCTTCTCATTCGACATCCCGCTCTGCATCAACTTGATTGTTCCAGCGAAGGCTTCTCCTGGATTCAGGCGGACGATGCCGCAAACAGCGTTTACGCTTACTGCCGCTTCTCAAGGAATGCCGAGGAAATCCTGGTCGTCGTGTTAAACATGACTCCCATCCCGCGCGAAGGATACAGGGTCGGTGTTCCTAAGCACGGATTCTACAAAGAGATCCTCAACAGCGATGCTTCTCTCTACGGTGGCACCGATGTTGGCAACGCTGGCGGAGTTGCATCAGTTGCAACTCCAATGCATGGGATGAAGCAAAGCGTCAACCTCACGCTTCCGCCACTCGGGATGCTCGTGATGCGTTTCGAAGAACTCGATTCGAAGAAGACGCCAACCTCTGAGAAGATCAAAGATTGATCGGTCCCGATTTTCCACCAACATTTGCTGAGTGGGAGAAAGTATGTTGGTTGATCTGCATGAAATCAGGAACGTCTGAGGTTGTTGGAAATGGTCAGTATTGTCGGAATTGTTCTTTCGTTATTGCTTCTGATGTATCTGGCGTATCGGGATGTCAGTGTCCTTGTGCTGGCTCCACTCTGTGCTTTGATGGCAGTCCTCTTCGATGGGAACCTGCCGCTGCTGGCAACCTATACGCAAATCTTCATGGTGAGTGTCGGGCAGTTCATTAGTGCTTTCTTCCCACTCTTTCTTCTGGGAGCGATCTTTGGAAAATTAATGGAAGACTCCGGAGCCGCCGCCAAGATCGCCGATGTCATCATTCAACGACTCGGCAAACAACGCACAATGATGGCTGTCGTTCTCAGTTGTGCAATTTTAACATACGGAGGAGTCTCTCTTTTTGTTGTCGTCTTCGCAGTCTTTCCGCTGGCAAGTTCGTTGTTTCAACAGGCGAACATTCCGCGTCGCTTGATCCCCGCTGCCATCGCCCTCGGCTCATTCACATTTACGATGACTGCAATGCCGGGGACGCCTCAGATTCAAAATCAAATTCCCATGCAGTTCTTTCGAACGAATTCGTTCGCTGCTCCCGGGCTGGGACTGATCGGCAGTCTCATTATGTTCAGCTTAGGGATGTTGTGGTTGAACTCTCGAGTTGCCGCTGCGAAACGTAACGAAGAAGGTTTCGGGCTGATTCAAAATTCAGAAGCGGAAGTCGAAGATGGAAAAGCAGAAAATGTCGACAACAACTTGCCGTCGACAGCGAGTGCATTTGCTCCGCTGATTTGTGTCATCGGGCTGAATTTCATCCTCTCACAATACATCATCCCGACCTGGAACGCAGACTATTTGGCCTCTGAGCAATTTGGGAAGACTGAGCTGGCTCGTGTTCTTGGAACATGGTCCACGATCCTTTCCCTCGTTTCAGCTTTGGTACTGACAATTGCGTTACATTTTCGCAGCGTCCAGAAACTCAAAGACTCACTTGCTCTGGGGGCACAATCTTCGTTGTTGCCGGTTTTCAATACGGCTTGTGAGTACGGCTATGGAAATACGATCAAATCACTGGCAGGCTTTGCCGTCGTTCAGAAGTTCGTGACAGGAATCGCCCCCGGAAATCCACTGATCTCTGAAGCCATCGCGGTCAATTCACTCGCCGCGATGACTGGCTCTGCATCTGGCGGGTTGAGCATCGCCCTCAAAACATTAGGGGAGACCTATTATCAGCGCGGGATTGAAGCTGGCATCAACCCGGAGCTGTTGCATCGCGTCGCCTCAATGGCATGTGGAGGGCTCGACAGCCTTCCGCACAATGGAGCCGTCATCACTCTACTGCTGATCTGCGGTGTTACGCATCGGCAAGGCTACAAAGATGTTGGAATGGTCTCGGTCCTTTGCCCTGTGGCTGCGACGGTCACAGTGATCTTTCTGGGAACCATCTTCGGATCGTTTTGAGAACGCTGTGTTGCCGGACACTTCAGGTCTCCGGCAACACAGAGCAGACTATCAAGCAGACGAGAGCATCTTTCGAATTGGTTTGCAGGTTCTGCCTCGTGGCGAACAGTATTTTTATTAGAGAAATGCGTTCTTCACGGGCACACGGTAGAGCAAGCTGCTCTATTCTGAATCATAAAACCACGAAACTGGCAACGAGCGATATTGAGAAGAGAGCTTGCCTCCTTCGCCGACCCAGTATGACATCACTGCCCGGTTTCGAACAAAAATCAAGCTGGTGTAGGAATATGTTTGATCCATGTTTGTTTCCAGATTCTTCACGTGCTGCCACGTCTTCCCTTCATCGGATGAAATCGCAGCGGTCAGTGGTGTCCGTTTTCCACCATGCCCTTCGCCATCTTTGAATGTGTTATTCCAAACGAGCAGTAAGTCACCAGTCGACGGAATGCGACGAATTGTCGACGGAGCCTCCGGGGCAATAATGCCCTCAAGGTGAGATGGCTTGCTCCAGTGATTGCCGCCATCTTCAGAGAAGCTGGTCGCGATTGTTCCCAGTTGTGTGCGAATGATCATCATCACCCGGCCATCCTTGAGTTCAATCACTTCCGGCTCCATGGCTCCCCGTTTGGCGAGGTCGATCTTTCCTTCGCTTTCTTGCCAGGTTTGTCCAAAGTCATCGGAGAACCAGCAGCGACAAATGAAGTGTCCGCCTCCTTGAACATTCGGCGTTGACGCCACAGGAGCCAGCAATCGACCCGTGGAAAGCTGCTGCACACGATCGTTATTCATGACGTGGTAACCGGGTGTGGTCGTTGCGAGAATCCGTTCGCCGAACGTTTTCGCTTCATCTTTGGAGAAGCGAACGTAGAGTCTCAAATCTTCGTGACTGTTCTTTTCAAGATAGAACAGGGCAATAGTATCGTCATGTGGAGCATTCAATCGTTTGAGAGTGACCGACATGACATTCATGTTCCCGGTGCTCTTTTGCAGAACGCGTGAGTCACTCCATGTACGACCTAGATCGCTCGATTCTTTTCCAACGATGTGAGCAGTTGCGAAATCGCTTCCGCCTCCGATGAATTCGGTGGCAGCATAAAGAAGGTTGCCGTTGGCTAATCGAACGATCGAGCCTTCAGTATATCTTGGGTGTTCTTTCGTCGCCGGGTAAACCATTCGCTTGATGTCCTCTTTGACATCAGCAGGCGCTGGTTGAGTGAACATCAACAGTGACTGAGCGGAGCGAACCCGGACGTCCAACGTGTCGTCATCGAGCAGTTCGATGAGACGGTCGCTGATCGAGAAGTCGCGGGTTTCACCGCCGAAGGTGGCTGCGTAAATTCGAATGGCCGGGTCATCAGAGTTTAAATTTTTCTTGAGGGCAGCTAGTCCATCCTTGTCACCCAACAGTGCCAGGGCGTGCTCTGTGTAAGCCTTGGCAATTGGATCTTTTGCCATCGTCAGATTCTTTTTCAGTTGAGCAATGTCTGACTTGTCTCCCACACGAGCGATAATCCAGGCAGCGATTCGTCGGACTTCCTCGTCTTCGTTGGCGAGGTGTTTCCGCAGGAACTTCATCGCCTCTGGATTTCCACCACGACCCAGGGCAGCAGCTGCCATAAGCTGTGTTGTCATTTTGTCACTCTCTGCAAAAGTGCGACGCAATCCAACACCGTCTCCGAGTTCAAAGACCTTAAAGAGACTTTCCGAGGCATGGGTGTGTCCGTAGGAATCGTCTTTGTCGAGAATTTCGAACATGATCCGCGCCTGTTGCCAGTCTCCAGCACGGACGAGCTCTCGTGCCAAGCCGCAACGATGCTGGTCATCGGTCTCTGTTTTTAACTTTGGTGTGAGAGATGCAATCACTTCATCACCGAGACCAGCGAGCGTCAACCCTTCGGCGGCATGAATCGACGGCCAGAACTCGTCACTTTTGATCCCTTCTCGCAAAATCGTGCGACACTTCTCGGTCAGTTCTGGAGAGAGTGTGAACTTAGCACTTTCGGCGTGTGCAGGCAGGGTTATGTTTAAGAGACTGAAGGTGAACAAAGCGGTCATCAAAGTCTGGCGGATCACTCGGTACTCTCCGTTTGAAATCTTGCGAATCGGGATCTGGCTGGTTCTACAGCATTTTTCGAATTGGTGTTCGGGTTCTGCCTCGTCGCGAACAGTAATCTTACTGGTGAAACGCTTTCTACACGGGCACACGGCAGAGCAAGCTGTTCTGATGGAGCTTACCCAAGAGCTCGCATTTCAAGCGATTCATTTTGCTTCCAGAAGTATTGTGTTCGGATCTAAAACTTTACCAAGCAGTCCAGCCACCGTCGATGAGCAGGTTCTGGCCAGTCAGATAACTTCCCGCATCGCTCACCATCAGGAGCAATGCGCCCTTCAACTCATGGGGGTGTCCCATCCGCTGCATCGGGCTTTTCTTCTTCAGTCGTTCGACCATTTCCTGCGGTGCTTTCTCTGAAGGAAATGGCCCCGGGCTCAGGCAATTCACGCGGACATTGTCCTTGGCCCAGTAGACTGCCAGGTGGCGAGTCATGTGGATCACGCCTCCTTTGAGAGCGTGATATTGCACCGGGCTCGCAGTGCAAATTTCTTCGTAAGCATCCGGATAAGACCCGACAACGCCATACATTGAACCGATCATGACGACCGATCCCGCGACACCTCTGCTGACGGTATGGTCTCGCAAACGTCGTGCAAGACAAAAATACCCACTCGCATTTTGCAGATCTTTACTGAACGCTTCGAACGTCACGTCCGTCACGTCCATGGCATGACCCTGCTGACCATTGTTGATCAAGATGTCGACTTGCCCGGCGGCAGCAACAGCTGAGTCAAATCCTGAATTGAGGGAATCTTCGTCGAGGTGGTCAAGTTGGACTCCGAAATGTTTTTGGTCCCCTTGTCTCGGAAGTGCTTCCGCTGCACTTGTTGCTCGAGCGAGGTCGCGACTCGCAATGACAACATTTGCACCGGCTTCAGCCAGCCCACGCGACATCGAAGAGCCGAGAAACCCGGTCCCTCCGGTGATGAGTGCGACACGCCCTGTGAGGTCGAAAAGTTCCTGTATCGTTGGTTCGCTCATATCGTCACCCAATTTCCAGTTCGAACAGATTCCAAGGCGGCCAGATTGACCTTCAATGTTTGAAGTCCCTCAGAAAGCGAACAGGCTGCTGGTTGTTTGACTTCGAGGTGATCGAGAAACGCATTGGCCTGATTGATGAAGAGGTCGTCTCGTTCCAGTTCCACCGACAGTTCAACGTCCCAGTCTTTCCCCGGTTCGCTGCATGAAATCCAACGAGCCTTATTCGCTTCAAATTTCGCAGTCCCATTCTTGCAGATCACTGCAATCGATGTTTCGTTGGGAGCTTGATGCTGATTGAGATTGTATGAAGCGAGAACAGACTTGTGCCGGGCGATGATGTGTACAGTATCTTCGACATCAACACCTTCCAGAACGCAGTGGTCAGCATCTGCAACAAGTTTGGTGATTGGTCCAACCAACCACTCCGCAGCGTTCAACATGTGTGTCATTGCATCCTGGATCGCACCGCCACCGGTTTCGTGCTTGGTGTAGTAAATCTCGCGATATGCCGGTCGATAGAATGGGAAATGCTGCCCACCACTCATAACGACTTGAACTGGTTTTCCGAATCGTCCCGAATCTATGGCCGCCTTCATTGATTGCAACACCGGATGGGCTCGATACACGTATGCGATCGAAGCGGACAATTCATTCTCGTCGACCGTCTGCAGCAGTTTGTCGATGCCATCCGTCGCAATGCTTAACGGCTTTTCAATTAACAATGAGAGTTTTTTCTCTGCCAGTTGTTGAGCCATCTTGATATGCAAGTTTGCAGGAGTGCAGATGACAGCTGCGTCAAGCGATTCTGCAAGAGCCGCTTCGAGAGAATCAAAGGTGGCAGCGACATCATATTCTTGTTCGATCCGTTCGCGAATTTCTGGTCGAAGTTCACAAAGCGAAACTTTCGCTCGACCTGTTTTCAAAAAGCAGCGCAGATGCCGCTCACCTATGGAACCGCCGCCGATGACGAGAATGTTTTTCATTAGGTTTGTGCTTTCTTATTGTGCCGGCAGCTTCAATGACCACAGTAACCACGCGACGGGCTGAAATGCTATTGCTCACGATTCCGATAGCATTCTGAAACGATCTTGAGTGTGGTGTAATCGATTTTCTCTTCAAAGTGGAGGTACAGCAACTTCAACCGGGATGGTCGAATCTCCTCGATAGCACTTTCGATTTGTGAGACGAGATTACCTTCAACCCAGGGACGTGGGTCGGTCACCTTTCGCTCCCGGAGGTAATCTGTCAGGTATCCTTCGGTCGTCGAACGTGCTCGCCCTATCTTTTCTGCGACTTCTTCAATGCTCAGCCCCTGCTCAAAGAACGGAAATGAAGCAGCGCTCGCCGCGGATGCCGGACGAACTTCACGTGGTGGGCTGCTCGCCAGAACGGCATCGACATCGACATCCAAGGGAAGCCCTTTTTCCTCGCAATATTGTTGAATGATTCCTAAGAATGCTTCGCTGTACTCTTCGCACTTTTTTTGCCCCACTCCCTGAACTTCGAGAAACTTCTGTTCATTGGACGGGCAACGCCGAGCCATGTCGATTAAGGCGGCATCTCCAAACACAACATACGGCGGGACGTTTTTCTCTTTCGATTTCGCTGTTCGCAACTCTCGCAACGCTTCGAAGAGTCCAGTGTCTACGCCTTCCATCGACCGGGTTTTCGATGCCTTCGAACCTGACGACTTCTTCTCTGTCGTAGTCGGCACTGTCAATCGGGGAGTCACTTCTCCTTTGAGGAGTTGCTTGCCAGATTCAGTAATCTTCAGGATCGAGAAACCTTCGCTCTCGTCCTGATACAAGAATCCCTGTCCGACCAATTGACCGATCCAGTCTTGAATACCCTTGAGAGGATACTCTTGCAGCAACCCATATGTGCTCAGTTCGGTATGGTTGTTCGCTATGATTCTTTCATCGCTTGCACCTTTAAGGACACGCGAGGTATAGGTCATGCCATAGCGTTCTTGCTGCCGATAGACAGATGAAATCACCATCTGACTGATTTTCAGCGAGTCCTTGATGACTTCGACCTCGCCCATGCAAACATCACAAGCAGTCTCGCAATCTTTGTTTAATTCTTGCCCGAAATGCTGCACCAGGCTTCGGTGACGACAATTGATGTTGTGGCAATAATCGAGCATCGTTTGCAGCGAGGCGAGTGAGACCTTTTGAACAGCAGGCGGTTGATCGGACATGATCATTTTCCAGGTTCGGAAATCATTCCCGCCGAAGAAGAGGTGACACTCCGATTCTAACCCGTCCCGTCCGGCTCGCCCGGTCTCCTGCTGGTAGTTCTCGATGGTTTTCGGGATGCCAGTGTGGATCACAAATCGGACGTCCGGTTTGTCGATCCCCATTCCGAAAGCGACAGTGGCGACGATGATTTGAATGTCATCTTTGATGAAGGCGTCCTGATTGGCAGCACGATCTTCATCGCTCATCCCGGCATGATACGAGGCAGCTCGATATCCGAGGCCCTGTAATTGAAGCGTCACCCGTTCGACTTCTTTCCGGCTGATGCAATAGACAACTCCCGCTCCTTTGGGGTGCCTCTCGATCACGTTTTGAATCTGATTGAGTAAGTTATTCTTTTTGGCAACTCGGTAGTAAAGATTTGGCCGATCAAAATTCCCGATCAATACTTCAGGATCGCGTAATCCAAGTTGCTGGGCGATATCGTCGCGGACTCGCTGCGTTGCTGTCGCTGTATAGGCATGCAAGTTGACGTTTTGAAAGCGATCTCGCAGCTGTTTCAATTCGCGATAATGTGGTCGGAAATCGTGTCCCCATTGGCTGATGCAGTGAGCTTCATCGATCGCAATGAAAGAGACATTCGCAGCGGTCAGCATGTCGAGCAGGCGACCCGCTCCGATTCGTTCAGGAGCCAGATAGAGCAGTTTCAGGTCATTCGATTGGATCTTCTCGGAGACGTTCCACTTTTCAGCATTTGAAAGAGTGCTGTTGATGTAGGCTGCCGAGATGCCGTTCGCGTTGAGTGCGTCGACCTGGTCTTTCATCAGCGAAATGAGAGGCGAGACGACAATGGCCATTCCGTCCTGGCACATCGCCGGAGCCTGGTAGCACAGTGACTTTCCACCCCCAGTGGGGAGGACGACAAGAGAGTCTCGATTTTCCAGAACCGCCGACATCGCAGGGAGTTGCAAGTCATGGAACGATTCGTAACCCCAATACTTTTTCAAGACCTCGGCAAGCTGAACTTTTTGGGTGGGTTGCTCTGTCTTGTCCATGGAACTGTGTCTTTATCAAGCAGCACGATTAGCCGGACACGTGACGTGTCCGGCTGGGGCAAAGTCACTCATCCTCAGGTTTTTACCCGACAAACTCATTGCCTACTTTTCGTGCCCGCTCCGGTTTGTCGAGATCGATACCAAGAGTGATTCCCGCTTCAACCATGACGTTCCATCCGGCACACATTTGCACGTATGGCGAAAGATCACCAGCGTCGGAAATTTGAATTGTCGGGAACATGGTCTCGCGATCTGCGATGGCAATGACCGTCAGGCCGACACCTTTTTGGAGGATTTCGTCGAACTTTTCTTCTGAGTCTTGATATGGATCAACCCACAGGACGACGTCATTTGCGTCCATGACTTCTTCCACGCCATGTGCGGCATAAGTTCCTTCGAGGAAGTCAGATTGCTTACGCGTAATTTCATTCGTCTTGAGAGTAAGCTCTTCAGTGACGCCATCGTTTCGACCAGCCCAGTAGATATTTCTCGCATTGGCGATTTTGGCAGTCAGTTCCGGATCAATTTCGAGTGTGAGAGCGGCAGTCATTTTGTTCGCAAGATCATCGAGTCTTGAAGCTAACGTCTGCTTGCTGGCGATCTCTTCCAGTAATGCGCGGTAGAACAACGCTTGTTCGATAACGCTTTTCGTCGCTGCAACAGCTCCTTCTTTTCCGCACTTGAGAACGTATCCCTGATTGGAAATCGATTCGAGCATTGAGTTTTCAGCAGCAGTCAAGCTGTAAAGGTGTTGATGCCCCGCCTCTGCAAGCTTGTTGAACAGGCCGATGACTTCAGCTGTTCGCCCGGAATTGGAGAGTGCAAAAATCGCCCAGTCTGCCAGGTTGTATTCCTGTGCTTGCTTGCCAGCTTCGGTGTAGAGTTCGATGTTCCAGCCGTTCTGTTTGGCTGCGCGCATCGCACTTTTCGCAGGAAAGATTCGGCTGGAACCTTCGCCCGTCAGAAAGAGTTTCCCGACACCTTTAATGGCGGCAGCTGTCTCGGACATGCGAGTCGTGTCGAATGCTCGCACGATCTCCGGAGTCGCAAGCATATCGCGTGTGAGTCCGAACTTAGTGTACTTTTCGTCGTTTGTGTTCATGAGTCATCGATGAGGGTTGAGCGTTTATCGTTGTCGGATGATGAATGCGTTCTCGAACTGCAACCTGCATGCAGTCACATCCGGTTGCGAACAGGCTGTTAATATTAGAACTGGTCCTGAAACTTGAAATCGCTCTCTCAAACGTTGAGAAAAGCGACGATTCCAGAGGTTTTCGGACTGGTTCTAGCTCTGTTCGTTTTGAAACCTGTTGTTGAAACGTGTTAATGAAATGAGGTCTTTGAGCCGGTGCTGACTACTTGAGTCGCACAAATTCCGGGAGATCACCAATGAGTGGGTTTACATAGTCCAGGAAAGCTTTGGTGACATTCATGCCATTTTTGGAAATGAAATTCGCAGGCATCGGGCGTTCTTCGTTGGCAACTTCGCTGAGTGGTGCAGTCCCGAATCCCGATTTGTAAGGTTCGTTGCGTGACGAGGTCCGGACGATCGTGACCATCACGCCACTTTCGCCTTGCTCTGCCAGTTTCACAGCTTGTTTTCCGCAGCCGTAGGCTTCTTTGATATCAAGTGGAACAGTCCTGTCAGAGGCACACATCTGGAGGGATTCCGTCACCTGGAATTCACCACGCCAGCCGAACTCGTCGCTGAGCATGCGATGTAGAATCATCGCGGCACTGGTGCCTCCCATTGCTCCAAACTCAGTGTTGCCGAACTTGTCTGTCGTCCCTGACGCGCTGACTGGAGATCCGTCAGGGTTGGTGATCCCTTCTCCGCACACAATTGAAACGAATCCATGTTTTGCGTGAGTCTTCTTGACGAGTTCTAAAAATTCTTCACGCTGAAATGGACGTTCAGGAAACAGGATGATGTGCGGAGCATCACCAGATTTTTGTCGTGCAGCAGCAGCGGCAGCCGGGAGCCAGCCAGCACTCCGTCCGACGGTTTGGAAGATGACGAACTGATCGACTCGTTTCATATCGCGGGCGAGCGTTCCGGATTGAAGCAGGCTCAAGGCGACGTATCGCGCCGCTGACGGAAAGCCGGGAGTGTGATCCGTTCCGAACAGATCATTGTCGACGGTTTTACAGATCCCAACGCCGGACATTTCCCAGTCGTTCGCTTTGGCATATTCGACGACACGATGAATTGTGTCCATCGTGTCGTTGCCGCCGATCATGAAGAAGTTTCGAATGTTCTTCTGCTTCAAGCGTTTGAGGATAGGAGCAAAGTGTTCATCCTGAAGCTTCAAGCGGCTCGATCCCAACGCACTACTCGGAGTTTGCTTGAGAGCCTTGATGACTTCGCTGTCTACGTTTGAGAAGTCTAAAAGCTTGTTGTCTAAAACTCCCTCGATACCGAATCGCATTCCGTAAATCGTATCGATCTTTTTACTTTTCAATGCTGTTTCCACAACGCCTGCCAGTGAAGCATTGATAACAGAGGTCGGTCCGCCAGATTGACCAACAAGTGCATTTCCCTTTTGCATGAATCTCTTTCGATGTGTTTCGTTGAGCTGGTTGAACAATCAACTATCTTACTGCATTAAGAGATGAATGAAAGCGGTTCGTGCGAAACCGTCAAAGCGAATCGGCTCATCGATTCGCTGCTCATGAGCAACCAGTTCGCAAACTTGTGAAATGGTCGCTTTTCTCAGTGTTTCAGAGGGTGAATTCAGGTTTTAGAATCTGTGAATCAGCGTGATGGGAGGGACGGCGAGTCGCTAAAATTTTCCGACCCACTTTACCAATTGTGAGACAAACTGAGCGTACAAATTACCAACTTCGACACCTTCTGATCCGGGAGCCTGGGCAGCGACTCGATTGTCTCCCCAGTCAACGAGCGGACCGACCCAATGTGGAGCAAGATCGGTCATTAACGCAGCGATCCGACTTTTGGCAGTTTCGGAAACGACAAGCAGCGGGTCGCTTGATTCATGTGTGAGAGAGTAGTCCGCTCCTGCCAGCTTTGACTTGAAACGTTCTGCAGTCAGAAGGACATCGGCATCTGTTTTCGCTGTCACCTTGTTGTATCCTCCAATTATTGGAGAGCGGTCTTCCCAGGGAAGATTCGCTGTGATCGGGTGCTCAGCCTGAGCTTTCAGGAAGACCGGCGAGTCACAGTTTTGGCGATCATCGTTTGAGAGAATTTTAACCGGGAGTAGCTGGCTGATTTTTGTCCCGTCCCAGTCTCCTCCCATCCCATGATACGATTCCCAACCGCCGATCATCAGCAGGTTAGAGCCGTTCTCCACATGTTGAACGAGTCGATTTTCAACTTCTTCGTTAAGGTGAGCTGCTGGGTAATCGCTGAGGATGTACAGCTGATACGGTTCTGTAAGTTGATTGAGTTCGAGAGATTGATCGCTGGGGATGTAGTCGAAGGACCAGCCAGAATGATCAATGCAGCCAGCGAGATAGCTGGCCGCTGTTTCGAGAGAGGTGTCACCCAGAAATAAAATTTGTCGAGGCATTTTCGTGTTCGTAATTGTATTTGTAATCGTGATTAATGCGAGAGGACAGGTCAGGAAACGTGCTGGCGTGGCGAGCAGTCGATGAAGGCGTGAGAGTGATCTTCACGCGAACGAGTAACAGAGAGGTTTCTAATAACGTTTGCCGCTTAAGGTAAAAGAAGACGTTTCGCAGTACGCCTGAAGGGTGCTGCGAAACGTCAGTCTTCGGAATGTGATGGGCTTGTAGATTAATACTCGCGGGCTTTGATGATTCCCGGCATTGGAATCGGGTACTTACCCTGTTCGTTGACTTGAACTGGGGCTGGTCCCTCGGGGGTCATCTTGTCGACATTCGGAGCGAATTCGTGTTCGCTGTTGAGCATTTGATCGTAGGTAATGATCTGGCCGGTGTGGGCGGCCATGCGTCCCATGGATGTCACCAGGCTCGCCGCAACGCCACGTTCCACTTCGTTGTATTCGCTGTCGTCACGAATTGCAGCGATCAGGTGATCCCATTCAAGTTGGTAAGGTGTGATCTCCTTATCGGGATAGGCCCAGACCTGATTCTCTTTGGTCATGTTCTGATTCTTGAAGATTCGTGAACGGGCCGGGAAGTGTGATGATGTCGAAACGATGGCAGAGCCTTTCGTTCCATGCACGTAGCTGGCAAATTCCTGATGGCAGCCAACCATGTTTCGTCCTTGCATGAAGAACTTTGAACCGTCTGCGAAAGTGTATTCCACGTCATAGGTGTCGAAGTTCTGATCGACGAAGTCGCCACGATAATGACGACCGCCGAGAGCTTTGGCTTCGACAGGCCAGGCGTTTTTCATCCAGCAGGTTTCGTCGATGTTGTGAATCAGGAAGTCGCTGAAGGCTCCCCCACTAGCCCACAAGAAGCCGTGGAAGTTTTTAATTTGATACATCACTTCTGGAAGTGATCCATCGTTCGGCGGAGCAAAGGCGGAACCAGTTGGACCGACCATGCGGTAAGCACGCATGTGAATCAAGTCACCAAGCTGGCCATCCTGAATCCGTTCGAAGAGTTCTCCTCGGGCCTCGCAGTGCCGGCACATCAGCCCGACGCCAACTTTGAGGTTCTTCTCTTTTGCCTTCTTGTTGAGATCCAACATTCTTCGCGAAGATGGGCCATCCGCAGTGACTGGCTTCTCCATAAAGACGTTGAGACCTTTTTCGATCGCGTAGGTAAAGTGAACCCAGCGAAACGCCAGCGGGGTCGTCAAGATGACAACGTCTCCCGGGCGAAGCTTGTCCATCGCTTGCTTGTAAGCTTCGAAGCCGATGTGTCTGCTGTCTTCCGGAACCTGAATCTGTTCTCCGTGCTTGCCGGAGAGTGCGCGATGACTCGTCGAAAGGCGACCTTCGAAAACATCTGCCATCGCCACGAGCTTGATCGGGCCGTTCTGCACTGAAAGAGCATTCGAAGCAGCACCGGTTCCGCGACCCCCGCATCCAATCAACGCAACTTGGATCGTGTTGTCTTCATCAGCGTAAGCCTTGGGCATTGTCATTCCGGCGATGGCAGTGACAGCCGCAACCTGACCGGTCGTTTTTAAGAGTTCTCGCCGTGAGAGCGAGTCTTTCTTTTGTTCGGGCATTATTTATGACTCCAAGTGTTGATATCGATGCTGTTTGATGGAAGTAATGTAGCACTTTCGCATAAATTCCAGCTTCGTGCAAAGCAATCGTTAATGTTCACGCAGTCCTGCAGACACATTTCAGGTGTCCGGCGAACTATCCAAGACCTTCAAAATCTGTTCAGTATCCAATCAATAATATGAGCAAACAAACCCGCTGGCAATTTTGGATCGACGTTGGAGGAACTTTCACGGATTGTGTCGCCTGTTCGCCGACAGGAATTCTGAAGACGTATAAGACCCTCAGCTCGGGGATTGTCAAAGGTCAGATCGAAACCTGCGATCTGAATTCCATGACAGATTCGCTTCGTCTCGGGGAACCAGATCGTTTCTGGAACGGTTGGAAGGTCACGGTCTTCAGCAAGGAGGATCGCAGTCCTGTTTACTCTTCGACGGTTCAGAACTACGACTCCCGCACAGCCACGCTGACACTTTCAACTCCACTTTCGAGTTCCGTGAAACCGGGGGATCAATACGAACTTCAATGTTCTCTGGAAGCTCCCGTGATTTGTATTCGTGCAATTCTCGAACTCCCGAGCGGTCAGCCGATTCCTCCGGTCGATATCCGAATGGGGACCACGCGGGGGACGAATGCATTATTGGAAAGGAAGGGGGCTCGGACAGCTTTCATCACCACGAAAGGCTTTGCAGACCTGCTGCTGATCGGGAATCAGGATCGTCCCGATCTGTTCGACCTGAACATCAAGAAGCCGATGCCTTTGTACGAGGTCGTAATAGAAGCAGAAGAGCGGCTCGCTGCCGATGGAGCAATTCTGACACCTTTGAATCGTCTCCGAATTCAAGAGCAACTCCGTGAGTTGAAAGCGAGTGGAATCGAATCGGTCGCCATTGCGTTGCTGCATGCGTATCGAAACTCCGAACATGAAGAAGCAATTGAACGAATCGCACGTGAAGTTGGCTTCAAAGAAGTGAGTCGATCCAGTTCGGTCGCAGCGACCATCAAAATTGTGCCCCGAGCGGAAACGACCGTTCTCGATGCCTACTTGACTCCGATCCTTCGGCAATACGTTGCCAGTATTCGTGATTCATTGACACCGGAAAGCACCCTCAAGCTGATGACTTCACATGGTGGGCTTGTCGATGGTTCAATGTTCACCGGGAAAGACTGCATTCTTTCCGGACCGGCAGGAGGCGTTGTTGCCTTCGCGAAAATTGCTGAGGCTGCCGGGTTCCAACAGGCGATCGGTTTTGACATGGGAGGAACAAGTACGGACGTCTCTCGTTTCGGTGGGGCATTTGAGATCGAACGTGAAACGACAAAAGCGGGTGTACGCATCGCTTCTCCAACGTTGTCGATAGAAACCGTTGCTGCCGGTGGAGGGAGTATTTGTAGTTTTGATGGAATTCAACTTCGAGTCGGTCCTGAAAGTGCCGGAGCAAATCCCGGCCCTGCCTGCTACGGTCGCGGTGGTCCTCTCACGGTGACAGATTCGAATGTTGCACTCGGTCGAGTCTTGCCAGAACAGTTTCCGTTCCCTCTCGATCGAGAAGCTGTGAATGATCGGCTCACGGAGATTTGCAAGCAGATTGAGGCGACTACGAACATTGTCTACACGCCGATGGAGCTGGCTGCGGGATTCATTGATATCGCCAATGAGACGATGACGCGTGCGATTCGAAAAGTGTCGATCCAGAAAGGCTACAATCCACAGGACCATCTGCTCGTCAGTTTTGGTGGAGCGGGTGGTCAGCATGCCTGTGCCATGGCGAAGAGTCTCGGAGTTCAGAGCATTCTGGTCCATCCTTTCGCTGGAATCCTGAGTGCGTACGGCATGGGGCTGGCGGATGTGCGGAAGCGGCAAGAGACGACGATTCTCCAGAAACTTTCCGAGGCAACTCTTTCGCTCGCTGAGGAAGCTTTCCAGGCCATGCAGGAACAACTGAGGCTGGAGATTCAGGGCGAAGGGATTTCAGAATCTGACATCCTCCCCGCTGTTCGGTCGCTCAGCTTGCGATACACCGGACTTGATTCGAGCATTGAAATTCCTGAACCAGCAGATGGTGACTATGCTGCTGCTTACGAGACGCAGCACGAACAACTCTTCGGCTATCGCCATCGTGATCGGGCAATCGAAATCACCACAGCAAATGTGGAATTGATCGGAAACATTTCGCAGCTCATCTCGACTCCGGCACCTCAAAAGTCTTCGCAAAAGCAGGCTGGCCTCTCGACTAAAATTTGGTACGGAGAAAAGGAACTGGAGGCTGCTCTGTTTCTTCGGGAGAGACTTTCGAGCGACAATATGATCCCGGGGCCAGCGATTCTCTGCGATGCCGGTTCGACGATTTGGATCGAACCCGGATTCACCGGTCGCGTTCAGCCGGATGGTGCGGTTCTCATTGAGCAGACTGAAGTTCAGGAAGCTCAAACAATGGAGACCCAAGACAATGCTTCAGTGGGCGAGCCAGATTTAATCTTGCTGGAGATTTTCAATAATCAGTTCGCTTCAATCGCAGAGCAAATGGGTTTCACTCTGCAGCGGACATCGGTTTCGACAAATGTGAAAGAACGGCTTGACTACAGTTGTGCAATTTTTTCAGCGGAAGGAAATCTGGTCGTCAACGCGCCGCACATTCCGGTGCATCTGGGCGCGATGGGAGAGACTGTTCAAACCATTCTGCGAGATTGTCCTGATCTCAATCCCGGTGATGTCATCATCACGAATGACCCTTATGCCGGGGGATCTCACCTGCCGGATGTGACCGTCGTCACGCCGGTTCACGAGAGGCAAACTGGTGAGCTTCTCTTTTTGACCGCAAGCCGAGCCCATCACGCAGAGATTGGCGGCATCACCCCGGGGAGCATGCCCCCCTTTTCGAAGAACCTCGCGGAAGAAGGGGTGTTGATCCGTCAATTCAAACTGGTCGATGGGGGCGTGTCACAAGAAGATCAACTTCGAGCACTGCTTGAGTCTGGTCCATTCCCGTCCCGGAACGTGGCTGACAATCTTGCAGACATTGCTGCCCAGGTGGCTGCTAATAAAATTGGTGCTCGACTTCTGTTGGAGTTGATCGATTCCCAAGGACGCGAGACTGTTCTGCGTTACATGAAATCGATTCAGGAGACCGCACGGAAAAAAATGGAGCGAGCGCTCTCCGGAATTGAAAACGGAAAATACTTCCGGAAAGATTATCTCGACGATGGCTCGCCGATCTCTGTTGAGATCACGATCGATGGTTCGCGGGCGACAATTGATTTCTCTGGGACCGGACCGGTACTCAACTCGAATCTGAATGCGAATCGTGCCATCGTCACGGCGGCCTGCATGTATGTGTTTCGAAGTCTGATCGAAGAGTCGATTCCGTTAAACAGTGGAGTTCTGGAACCGCTGGAAATTGTCTTACCAGAGTGTTTGCTGAATCCACCCGCTCATCAAGATCCTGTACACTGTGCAGCGATGGTCGGTGGAAATGTTGAAACGTCGCAGCGAGTTGTTGACGTCCTTTTAGGGGCTCTCGGCAAAGCGGCGGCCAGTCAGGGAACGATGAATAATCTGACGTTTGGTGACGAAACGTTTGGTTACTACGAAACGATTTGTGGGGGCGCAGGAGCAACTGCCGACTCGCCCGGAGCGAGTGCCGTTCATACACACATGACGAACACACGGCTGACAGATGTTGAAGTGATCGAGCATCGATATCCGGTGCGAATCCAGGAGTTCAAAATTCGTGACGGGTCAGGGGGGGCTGGAAAGAATTCTGGTGGCGATGGGATTGTTCGTAAGTTCGAGTTTCTCGAGCCACTGAAAGTCTCTCTGCTCACACAGCGTCGAGGCGAATTTCCCCCATTCGGTTTGGCTGGGGGAGAGGCGGGCAGCATCGGCAGAAACATCTTTCGCAAGCAGGGAGAGGAAAGGAGCCTCGATGTCGGCGGCTGCGTTCACCTTGACGTTTCCTCCGGCGACACGCTCATGATTCAAACCCCCGGCGGCGGTGGATTTGGGGCCTCGGAGGTATCAGGCTGAGAGACCATCTTCCAAGCTGTTGCGTCTGCCAGGAATTACCTGATTATGAGAACAGGTCTGGCTTTTCATCAGCGAATGGATGTAGAGGACGTAGCGTTTTTTTCTTTGGGAGTGCATTGAGCAAGGCCCCGGCAATGCGGAGATCATCTTTAGTGGTGATCTTGATGTTCATTGACGAGCATTCCACGATAGAAACAGCATGGCCGGTTTTCTCGATGAGTTGTGCTTCGTCGGTGGCGTTGAATTTATCTCTTTGCTGGTAGGCGTCGAGAAGAAGTTTTCGCTCGAAAACCTGTGGGGTCTGGGCTTCCCAGAGTGCGGTCCGTGGGACTGTTTCTTCGATGAAACCTTTAGAGGCACGTTTGATGGTACCCCGGATGGGGGCTGCGGGAATCGCAGCTCCTGACTTTTGAGCTTCCTGAAAGACGGCGTCGATCCAGTCAGTTGTGATGAGCGGTCTGGCGGCATCGTGGACAGCGATGTAGTCAACGTCTGCGTTGACGAGGCTGAGAGCATTCTGGACTGAGTCTGCTCGTTGGTCTCCCCCTGTCGCCACTTGGATATCCATGAAGGCGAGGTTGGGGCGAAACTTTTCTTTGAACCATTCGAGGTCATCAGGCGAGACGACAATGATGACCTGGGTGACATCCTTGTGAGCGAGAAAGGGTTCGGCGGCACGCAGCCAGACTGGCTTGCCGTTGAGATCAATGAACGGCTTTTTTCTTTTCGAATCGCCAAAGCGAGTACTGCGACCAGCAGCTGCGAGAATCACTGCAAACTTTGCCATCGCGAAAACTCCGAGACACAACGTAAGAGAAGTAAGAGGAGTGACCTGCCGGTTTACCCCGCTTGGATTCGATCCTTCAGGGTATCAATTAAATCCTTCAGTTCCCAGGTTTCCGACGCGACCCGAATTGTTTCCTGCAGCTTCAGTTGCTCCGAGACTTTTTTTTGTGCAGACATCACCGTGCTGTGGTTCCGTCCGCCGAAGTATTCGCCGATCTCGCTGTACGGAGCATCTGTTAATGTCCGGGAGAGGTACATGGCGAGCATTCTTGGTTGTGAAACACTCTGCTTTCGGGTTTTGGATTTGAGCGTTTCTTCTTCGATCCCAAAGAGCGTGCAGATTGCCGTTTCAATATCCGCAATCCGGATCATCTTCATGCAATCGCGTTCAAGCCTGTTGAGAAGTCTCTTTGCCAGACTGACAGTGACCGTTTTCTTTTCCATTCGAGCCCAAGTGGCCAAAATGTTAACAGCCCCTTCAAGATCGCGTCCGTTGTTCAGGAATCGCGAAGCGATGTATTCCACGACCGGCTCAGAAAATTTGGCCCCTTGTCGTATCGCATGGCGACGAACAATCTCCTGGCGGGTTTCGGTTTCTGGTTTCTCCAGGCGGAAGACTAATCCTGAAACAAATCGGCTGACCAGCTCTTCCGAAGTTCTCCCCAACAATCTTGGGTGGCGGTTCGAGGTGACAACGACTTGTCGGTTTTCTGATTCGAACTGTTTGAGTGTGTGCAGGAATTCGTCCTGAATTCCTTTTTTCCCATCCAGAAAATCAACATCGTCAATGAGCAGAACATCCGCGCTGCGGAACTTCTGGCGGAAGCTCGGGAGTGTTTTTGCGCTGAGCGCCTGAGTGAAGTAGTTCGTGAACTGCTCCGCTGTCAACGAGAGGATTTTCAGTTGCGGATCTTCTTTACGAAGTTGCAGTCGCGTCGCTTCGAGCAGGTGCGACTTGCCGTTCCCCACATTGGAATGCAGGTACAGCATGGCGACCGAATCGGGCTCATGAACGAGTTGATGGATTGCAGCAACTGCAAGTTCGTTGGATGGGCCAGTCACGAAGTCGGACAGTGGGCGCGGACGACCACCACGCTTGCGTTTTTTCGCAACGTGGGGCTGAGCGGTCGTTCGAGAGAGAGCTTCAACCGGTTGGGCTTCAGCAGCACTTGCTTCCGGGATTTCCGAAAGCCTGACTTCCTGTCCCACTTCAAAGCGAACCTCTGCAGCAGGGCCGAGGACCTGCAAGAGGATTCTTTGGAGCTCATCTCCGAACTGTTGCTGGATCCATTTCACCAGGTAGGGACCCTGGACGTGGATCGTCAGTTCTGAACCTTCAAGTTCTAATTTTGTTGTCCCGCCAAACCAATTCTGGTACCTCCTGTTGCCTAGCGATTCCTGCAACAGTTGCCGAATCGCGCCTATATTCTGATCTATCGATGATGGATCGGGCAGCATCTTGCGACCCTTCTGTGCGCACATTTTCTCTGACTGTATTCACCGAAACGGTCTACCACAAAAAAAGATGGCCAACAATCCGTTGCGACTTCACAAGGAAGCGCGGGGGAGAATCGTGAGAGAAAAGAAAGGCACGAAAGTGACAAAGAACCTGTCAGTCATGACACGGTTCATGGATGGAAAACTTACTCAACATGAGCGATACTACAAACGAAAACGAGTTCGTCAATTGTAAACGAAGTATGAAGTCTTGGGAATTTTTTATGGAACATCCTGAGTGCTTTGATCCACAAGGATTGCGCCGATTCTCTTTTCTGCACCAGTTTCAATGCGTGTTGATAAACTGTCGATGATCGATGCGCTCTACTTTTAAGAGATCCAGCGGTTGCGCTGATCGGGCCGACTTTCAGAGGCCACGGTGAGGCGACGCTCTGTTAAGTTGGTGTGATGATCTCGGGGTGAAGCGAGGGCTCGCTGCATCAGCGTATGGACTTGTGGAGCGTACTTCGGGAACAAGAGAAGCATTGGGAATGTTCTAATCCGATTTCATCTGGCACGGGGCTCAGTAGAGAGTCGTACGTTTCTCTGAGTCCTGAGAAGTCGATGGTTCGAACTGTGGCTTGCAAGAGATAGCACGGTTGAACGGGGGCGCCCTGTCAGTTTTGGAGGGGCTGTTGAAAGTGGCTACCGCGAGAGTTGGTCGGTAACGAAAAAACCCTTACCTGCTCAAGACCGGTGACGGTTGAAGCGGGTAAGGGTTTGGGGTACTTCCAGAAGGAAGGGACTCCTCTGATTTGCTCAAGATTTCTTTTTCGCGAACCGTTTTCCAATGGAGCATTTCAGGCCATCAGGGTGAGTGTTCGGAAGAAGAATCTCGACAGGAGTTACACCATTTCTTTCAGCTTTTTGAGAGCAGTCACTTTGACAACTTTACGCTCAGGCTTCGCTGAGATCATGATTTCTTCGCCAGTACGAGGATTGATTCCTTTCTTGGCAGGTTGTGCTTTGCGTGTTTTCTTTGCAATTTTCAACAACCCTGGCAAAGTAAAGATTCCTGGGCCTTTGGCGCTCAGGTTCTCTTCGATCATTCCCTCAAGAACTTCAAGGAAGCTGATCACATCTTTTTTTGCCATGCCAGTACGTTCAGTCAACTCGTTGAGGAGTTGGGTTTTTGTAAGTGGCTTTTGTGCGGCGGGTGCTTTTTTCGCCATCGTGGATCCTTTCAAATGGCGGCCAATTCGGACCGATAGTCAATGAAACAACTCGGTAAGTAGAATTCGGCACAACGACAAAGTCAATTGCGCTGCATCGGGAAACTGCATTATTTCCTTGCTTTTTCCGCAAAAAACGTGCGGTGAAACAAGAATTCAGGCCATTTCAGGTATTCCGTACCTGAAATGGATCGGGAATCGGACTACGCAGACAGGTATCCTTTGGACTCCAGGAAGGCGATAACTTCGTCGGCAAGATCGTCGATTTCCTTAGAATTCGAGTCGAGAACCAGCTCTGCTTTTTCGGGAGCTTCGTAAGGAGCATCAATCCCTGTGAAGCCTTTGATTTCGCCAGCACGGGCTTTTTTGTAAAGACCTTTAGGGTCTCTTGCTTCGCATGTTTCCAACGATGCGTCGACATAAACTTCGACGAATTCTCCGTCAGTCAAAAGCTCTCGCACGGCATCGCGGTCTTCTCTGTAAGGTGAAATGAAGGCTGTCAACGTGATGAGACCAGCGTCGGAGAACAGCTTGGAGACTTCACCGATGCGGCGAATGTTCTCTGTGCGGTCTTCTGCTGAAAAACCAAGGTTTTTGTTCAGTCCCATGCGGATGTTGTCGCCATCGAGCAGGTAAGTGTGTTTGCCCATTTCCGCCAATTTGTGGTCAACGGTGTTGGCGATGGTGCTTTTTCCTGATCCACTCAAGCCAGTAAACCACAAGACACAACTCTTCTGCCCCTTCAATTTCTTGCGGTCATCAGAGGAAACTCGGTGGTCGTGCCAGTGAACGTTTGTTGCTTTTTGATCAGCCATTTCAGTCTCTATCTGTGAAGTGTGAATATAGTCGCATTAATCAGGCGACATCCTAGGGGATGCCCGGCTCGGTTGAAAGCGATTTCTCTATCCGTTCTCAGACTCAATACAATCCAACTTCAGCCCAGGGAACCGGCGAAACCCTGTAGAACTTGTCGCCTCACCGGTGGAGTCTCGTCCGGAGAGTTGATAAATTAACGCTCGAGTAGTTTTCGAATAGGTGTGCGAGATCTGCCTCGTGGAGTTCAGCGCTTTCCTGAAAGAACCATTTCTTCACGGGCACAAAGTATGAAAGTGGTCTGGCGAATCCGCCTTGTTGGATTGAAACGACTCTTGAATTTTTTTGGAGATCGGATCAATCGTGTTTTCTTGATGAGTGAGTGAATTGTGAACGAACCAGATTTCAACAAATCAGAACTAATTCCGGTTATCGCTCAGGACGAATCATCGGGTGTGGTTCTCATGCTGGCATACATGAACCGTGAGGCCTACGAGGAAACCCTCAAAACAAAGCGGGTCTGTTACTATAGTCGCAGCCGTCAAAAGTTGTGGCGTAAAGGTGAAGAGAGTGGCAATGTCCAGGAATTGAACGCCATCTATTTTGACTGTGATGCCGACACGCTTTTGGTCAAAGTGAAACAGGTTGGGGGCGCCGCATGTCACGAAGGTTACCAAAGTTGTTTTTTCCGCCGAATCGATCCAGACACAAAAGCTCTCACCGTTGAAGGTGAACGTATCTTCGATCCCAACGAGGTCTACGGTAATAAATAAACAGCGAGAACCAAGTTGTCATCTTCGTTGTCGTTCAGTTGTGGTTCACTTTCAAACTGGTACGAAACCTGAGTTTGACCACACACTGTTCGAATG
Source organism: Thalassoglobus polymorphus (assembly GCF_007744255.1). Classification (GTDB taxonomy): domain Bacteria; phylum Planctomycetota; class Planctomycetia; order Planctomycetales; family Planctomycetaceae; genus Thalassoglobus; species Thalassoglobus polymorphus. The sequence goes on from NZ_CP036267.1 coordinate 6,133,015, forward strand.
AGTTCGCACACCTGTTGAAGTCTTCGATAAATAATTACGACTCCATTTTGAATAAGCGTCAATCATGTCTGATAACCTATTAAAACTTGGGATTCCAGCTGGAAGCTTGCAGGACGCGACCGCGGAACTGTTCAAGAAGGCCGGCTTCAACATTAAATTCTCTTCACGGTCGTACTACCCAAGTATCGATGATGATGAAATTGAGTGTCTTTTGATTCGTGCCCAGGAAATGGCTCGATACGTCGAGAATGGAATTCTCGATGCCGGCATCACCGGGTTTGATTGGATTCAGGAAACCCAGGCAGATGTGCATGAAGTCAGTGAGCTGGTCTTTTCGAAAGTCAGTCGACGACCAATCCGTTGGGTTCTGTGTGTCCCGGAAGATTCAGAGATTCAATCAGTTCATGATCTCGAAGGCAAACGGATCGCTACGGAGGCGGTCGGGATGACAAAAGCCTATCTGGAAAAGCATGGAGTCAACGCAATTGTCGAATTTTCATGGGGCGCGACCGAAGTGAAGCCACCCCGCCTGGCTGACGCCATCGTCGAAGTGACTGAGACAGGCTCTTCACTTCGCGCGAATGATTTGCGGATTGTTGATGAGGTTCTGCAAAGTACGACTCGACTGATCGCCAACAAGACTTCGATGAAAGATGAATGGAAATCCGGAAAACTGAAAGCGATTGCGTTGATGCTGCAGTCGTGCCTGGCAGCCGAAGGAAAAGTTGGTTTGATGATGAACGTTCGTCGATCTGACCTTTCCAAGATTCTCGATGACCTGCCTGCTCTCAAAGATCCCACAATCGCCTCGCTCGCAGATCCGGATTGGGTGGCTGTGAATACGATCATTGAAAAGTCAGTTGTTCGTACCATCATTCCAGAATTGATCGCAGCCGGTGCAAACGGAATCGTGGAGCACCCCATCACAAAGATTATCGATTAGAGCAGTTTGCTCTTTCGTGTGCCCGTGAACAGGCTCAAGGCGTTCCGTTTCGCTGTCATGACGAAGAGTGTGGCTGGAGTTCGTTTTTGATTTTCTACGAACGTTCCTATACTTCAGTGACACTGAACACTTGTTACGGAACGGATTCGGAATGGCTGCTGCTGATATTGAGATTCGAGGAGCTCGTGAGCACAACCTGCGCGACGTCTCGATTACGCTTCCCCGGAATCAAATGATATGCATGACCGGGGTGTCGGGCTCCGGGAAAAGCTCCCTGGCGTTTGACACACTCTACGCAGAGGGTCAGCGACGTTATGTCGAATCTCTTTCGACTTATGCTCGTCAGTTTCTGGGGCAAATGCCCAAGCCGGATGTCGATACCATCACTGGGTTGGCGCCGTCCATTTCGATTCAGCAAAAGGTGACCTCCCGGAATCCACGAAGTACCGTCGGGACGATCACCGAAATCTATGACTATCTCCGCGTCTTGTATGCACGCGTCGGGTTGGGGCACTGCGTCGATTGCGGTCAGCCGATCACCGCCCAGACGATGGATCAAATTCTCGAAAATATTTCCACGCTCGCTGAGGGAACACGATTTCAGGTTCTGTCCCCAATTGTTCAACAGCAAAAAGGTGAGTTTCGCGATCTGTTCACCGACTTGCTTAAGCAGGGCTACCTGCGAGCGAGAGTCGACGGCGAGGTCGTCAACCTTTCCGATGATCTGGGGCTGAAGAAGCATTTCAAACATACAATTGAAGTTGTCATCGATCGGCTTGTCGCTGGAAAGGGGCAACGGACCCGACTTGCTGAAGCGATTGAATCGGCAATATCGCTGAGTAAAGGAATGCTGATCATCTCCACCTCGGGAGACAATCCGACAGAGAAATTGTACTCCGCGAAGTATGCCTGTCCTGACTGTGGAATCAGTTACGAGCCACCCTCTCCGCAACTGTTCAGCTTTAACAGCCCGCTCGGAATGTGCCCCGACTGTACCGGGCTGGGCATGCGGCACGACTTCGTCCTCGATAAGTTATTCACCAACCCGGGGAAGCCGATCTTCAAGGGGGCTCTTGAATTGGTAAAGTCGTTCGGGAAAATTGGCCGTTGGCGGCGTCACATCTTCAAGGGCGTTGCGGAAGCGATCGAACAAGATTGTGATCTGGCTGCCGGTTCGTTTCTGAAAACGAAATGGGAAGATCTCCCCGAACAGGCAAGACAATTTTTCCTCTACGGAATGGGAAAGCGTCACATCACTTATTCGTGGCGTCACTCCGGCGGAGTCTGGAAACATGGCGGAACATGGAAAGGGTACATCCCTGACTTGATCGACGAATTCCATAAAGCCAAGAATCCGATGAGGCGTCGGCAACTCGAAAAGTATATGGAAGTGGTTCCCTGCCAGTCGTGCGAGGGAGAACGGCTCAACCCGCAGGCGCGGAATGTTCGTATCGTTTCAAAATCTGCAGGGAAACTTGGGGTCGATGCTGCTCGCTCTTTGCCGGGTGTTTGTGCATTGTCGGTCGATGATGCCTGCCAGTTCTTCGAAAAGTTGGAACTGGACGCCACGAATGCAATGATCGCTGAGGAAGCTCTCAAAGAGATTCGCGGACGGTTGGGGTTCTTGCAAAAGTGCGGTCTCGGGTACTTGAGCCTTGAGCGGACGGCCCCCACTTTATCTGGTGGAGAATCTCAGCGAATTCGACTCGCTGGGCAAATCGGGTCTGGACTGGTTGGAGTGCTGTACATTTTGGATGAGCCTTCTATCGGATTGCACCCGCGCGACAACGATATGCTGCTCGACAGTCTTCTCGGTCTCCGAGATCAAGGAAATACTGTCGTCGTTGTTGAGCACGATGAAGACACCATGCGTGCGTCGGATTACATCATCGATTTTGGTCCCGGTCCCGGGGTTCGCGGCGGGGAGATCGTCGCGCGTGGGTCGGTTGATGAGATCATGAAAAACAAGAAGAGCGTCACCGGAGCATACCTGTCCGGGCGTTCAGAAATTGCAGTTCCAAAAGAGCGAAGAAAGCCGACCAAGAAGGCGATTAAAATTGTTGGGGCCGAACAGAATAATCTAAAGAACGTGGATGTCGAAATCCCGTTAGGACTGTTCGTTTGTGTGACCGGAGTAAGCGGATCTGGGAAAAGTTCACTTTGCAATGACATCTTATGGCAGGTTCTTAACAAAGAATTGAACAAGGGGAAGGGGACGCCCGGGAAGTTCAAGCGAATCAATGGCTTGCAGCATCTCGACAAAGCGATCGACATCGACCAGTCACCCATTGGGCGCACTCCACGTTCCAACCCGGCAACGTACGTGAAACTTCTCGATCAGATTCGAGATCTCTATACACAACTGCCGCAGTCAAAACTGCGTGGATATCAAAAAGGACGATTCAGTTTTAATGTTGCTGATGGTCGCTGCGAAGCCTGTGAAGGTCATGGAGCGACGAAACTGGAAATGGATTTTCTGGCGGACATTTGGGTTCCCTGCACACTCTGTAATGGCAAGCGGTTCAATCATGAAACACTTGAGGTGAAATACCGGGACAAGTCGATTGCAGATGTGTTGGCAATGGACGTTCAAGAGGGTGTCGAGCACTTCAAAAATCATCCGAAGATTTATCGACTGCTGCAAACGCTGCACGACGTCGGTCTTGATTACATGAAACTGGGACAGCCATCGCCCACTCTTTCCGGTGGGGAAGCACAGCGAATTAAGCTCGCTCGGGAGTTAGGGAAACGATCGACAGGAAAAACTCTCTACTTGTTAGATGAGCCAACGACCGGGCTGCACTTCGCGGACGTTCAGAAAGTGCTGGAGGTCCTGCATGGATTTGTTGAGGAGGGAAATACCGTTCTGGTCGTTGAGCATAATCTCGATGTGATCAAAACCGCTGACTGGGTGATCGACCTGGGACCAGAAGGGGGAGCAGGAGGCGGAAAAGTTTTGGCGACCGGGACGCCGGAAGAGATTGCGAAATGTAAAAAATCCTACACCGGACACGCGCTGAAAAAGATCCTCAGCCCCAAAAAGAAGGCGACATCAGCCAAGGGGAAGCCATCGATCATGGCGCATCGCAATCGACTGGATTCGATGGAAAGCATCACCATTCGTGGAGCGGCTCAGCATAATTTGCAGTCGGTCGATGTGACTGTTCCGCGTGATCAGATGAGCGTTTTTTGTGGTCCGAGTGGATCAGGAAAGACATCGCTGGCGATGGACACCTTGTATGCCGAAGGCCAGCGTCGTTATGTCGAGTCGCTCTCTGCTTATGCAAGACAATTTTTGGGTCAAATGCCCAAGCCGAAGCTGGACAATATCTCAGGACTTTCGCCAGCTATCGCGATCGAACAGAAAACCGTCGGAGCGACTCCGCGCTCGACAGTCGGAACTGTCACGGAGATTTACGATTACTTGCGGATTCTGTTTGCCCGTCTGGGAAAGATGTATTGTCCCGATTGCCAAAGCCTTGTGAGTCGACAAACTACTGATGAAATCATCGATCGAGTCTTAAGTCTGGAAGCAGGGATGCGGCTGTATCTGGCTGCTCCGGTCGAAATTGCGGTCGGCCAATCGTATGAGAAGTTGTGGGATCGGCTCGGGACTCAAGGATTTTTGCGTGTTCGCATCAATGGGATCACGTATCAAATTGAGGATGTTCCGAAGATCGATCACAAGCGAGACTATCTTGTTGAAGCCATTGTCGATCGAGTCAAGGTTGATCCAGATGCGCGAGGAAGAATTGCGGACTCAATCGAAACAGCACTTGATCTGGGACATGGCGTCATTCATCTGGTCCATGTCGAGAAAGAAACTCCCGAGGACAAATGGATCGTTGATCGTCTCAGCTTGAACTACTCTTGCCCAAAATGTGATGCTCATTAGAGCCGTTTGCTCTGGGGGAGTAAGCAGCGAGATCAATCTTTGTACTTCGTGAAATACCAGACCGCCAGGACAATCGAAAATGCAAGCATCGCGAAGTCCACAGGCGAGATATTCTCGTAACGATTGAGGAGTGTATGGATAATGCGCATGTCTAAGATTCGACAGAAAGGATGAAGGGGGGAGCTATCCAGAATGACCTTATGTCAGAGATTGATCTCCGAAGGAGAAAATCTCCGTGGAAAGCAAGTTTTCCCTGAGTGCTCAGTAGCATGATCGACTCTTACGCTACAACCAGCACTGCTGGCCTTGCGTTCTGCCCAAAAAAAGCCTCTTTTCGCACCTGTTTAATTGCTGGGGATTTTCAACGCTTGACGTCCGCGTGAGGGGCATCTGCATGACTTCATAGGGCGCTAGCAATGGGGCAGAATGCAAGCAGAAATTTGAAAAAACAATGTGCCTTAGAGCAGCTTGCCCCACGGTGTGCCCGTGAAGAACGCGTTTCTCTCAGGAGATCGTTGTTCGCCACGAGGCAGAGCCTGAAGACCAAGCCTCGAATTTGCTCCAGGGAAACGGGTCTCCCGGAAAAGGACTGCGCCCGGTGCTTTTGACGTCACTCATCGTCGATTCAGTCTCTTTCGAAGCAAAGCTGAGTATCTTCCGGATCGAATAAGATCGGGAAGAACGCTCCTTCCATTTTTTGACCGGCAGGGATGGCTTCGGTTTTGTCGAGGATCATTTTGTCTTGGGCAGAGCGAGTTCCGTCTTTAAAGACGTTGATCACTGTTGCACGTCTAGGCCCTTCAGTTTTGTTTTCGAAAGAACCGTGGACCATGAGTGGGTGATGGAATGTGCACTCTCCGGCCTGGAGTTCGATGGCAGCCGGCTTTTGAAACTCTTCGACTTGTTCCGGCGAGAGAACTTCACGGATCGATTCCATATCGCCTGCGAGTCCTGTGATCGGCAGCAGTTCCCAGCGATGGCTGCCGGGGATGTAATGCAGACACCCATTCTCTCGAGTGCTCTCGTCAAGGCCCACCCAGCACGTCAGGTGAGCCATCGGTTCGGTCGCGGTCCAGTACGAATAGTCTTGATGCCACGCCACGACACCACCATGTTTGGCAGGTTTGCAAAAGAGCTGATCATGCCACATTCGTACCGTCCCGCCGAGGAGTTGGCTGGCGGGGACAGTGAAAGCCGGGTTCCACAAAATGTCATGAAAGCCCGGTCGAATTCGCCATGCTCCCAGTGCATGAAACAGCACAGAGTTGGGATCGACCGACTCGTTGGTGTGATATTCATACCAGAGATCGGAACCTTCGTGGTCCGGTTGCACCAGTCCGGAAAGTTCTTTACGGAGCGTCTCCAGTTGCCGGTCATCGAGAATACGAATCCCGGAGACATACCCATGCTCATGAAAAAACTGGACCTGCTCGTCGCTGAGTTTGTACTTCTCCCATTCCTCTGGTGATGCTGGTTGAGGAAAAAGGTCGCTGATCGGGTGATGAGTCTGGGCGAGGTCCATGCTGTTGCTTTCGTGTCGTTTCTCGATCCGTCCGAAAACCTCTGGAATAGCGGATTTTCTCAACGCCTGAGAGAGTAGTTTTCAAGGTTCAGGATCAGTTCTAAAATGTTTTTGATGCTGGTCGTGCCCGCGAAGCTCACATTTGTGGCATGGTAGACTGATCGTCACGAGACAGGATGTGACGACCAATATCGAATTTACTCTATCGCATTGTCAAATGAGACACGGCGGGGAAGTGGAGTATGCTTTTGGATGTCGTGTTTTTTGTGAATCATTCATCTGTTGATGAGTAGAGTCTCTTACGTCAGGATTTCCTGAATGACTTTGCCATGGACGTCGGTGAGGCGACGGTTCAGGCCGTTATGATACCACGTTAGCTGTTCGTGATTGAATCCGAGTATGTGCTGTACGGTGGCGTAAAAGTCCCAGACAGAGGTTGGATTCTGTTCTGCCCGGCGACCGAATTCGTCGGTCGCTCCGTAACTGACACCACCTTGCACACCTGCACCCATCATCCAGCAGGTGAAGCCGTCTGGGTTATGATCTCGCCCGGAAGTCCCCTGTTGATGGGTCGGCATGCGGCCGAATTCCGTCGTCCAGAGGACTAAGGTCTCGTCGAGCAATCCAGATTGTTCGAGGTCGCTGAGCAGCGCGGCGGTCGGTTGATCAAAGATAGGGCAGTGTCGTTCGTAGTCAGACTTCAAAGTCTTGTGGGCATCCCAGTTTAAAAGGCCATCCACGCCAGAGGCTCTTGAGGCACAATACAAATTGACATAGCGAACATCGCGCTCTAACAACCTTCGGGCGAGCAGGCAGTTTCTGGCGTAACTGGCCTTCAACGGATTTTCGTCGTCCGTTCCGTATGTTTGGTGTACAACCTGTGATTCACTCTCCAGATCAGAAACTTCCGGCGCTGAGAGTTGCATTCGCCCCGCGAGTTCATAGGCAGCGATGCGGGCCTGTAAATCAGATTCGCCCGGATTGGCACTTGCGAAATTGCGATTGAATCGATTTAGCAACCGGCGTGATGTTGCTTCTTCCTGCGAGGTGAGTCCGTCTGGCTTTTTTAAATTCCGGATTGGTTGTTGATGACTCATCACAATCGCTTGATGTCGTGCCGGGAGAAATCCGTTGGCCCAGTTGGCTTTTCCGTTCGGAGGTTCGCCACGGATGTCGGGGATTGCAACGTATGTCGGCAAGTTTTCGTTTTCGCTTCCGAGAGCGTAACTCATCCATGATCCCGCACTGGGAAAGCCTTCGGTTTCATGCCCAGTATTCATGAAGACGCAGCCTGGACCATGCGTGTTTGTTTTGCTGTGCATTCCATGCAGGAAGGCGATTTTATCGGCATGCTGGCCCATGTGAGGCAGCATGTCGCTGATCATTTTTCCGGTCTCGCCACAAGGGTGGAATCCCCAGGGGCTTTTCATGAGATTTCCATTCTGGCCTTGAAATGAACGGAAATTCTCTTCGCCCGGAAGCGGCTTTCCGTGGTACTTTTCGAGAGCCGGTTTGTATTCCCAGAGATCCATATGCGAAGCTGCGCCTGGGCAAAAAATCTGGAGGACACGTTTTGCTTTCGGGGTATGATGCGATAGCCCGACTCCCGGTTTCCAGGCGGGATCGTCTGCGAAAGCCTGCTTCGTCAGCATCTGCATCAGGCCGACGCCTGCCAGACCGGTCGTCACATCACCCAGGAATCGGCGGCGGGAGACGTTTAGCAGGGAGCTTAATTGTGCGGGATCGGAATGGTGCTTCATGTCGATCTCATATGAAGTGTTTTGACTTGTGGGATTGTTGCAAATCGATCGAGGTTTGATCAGTTCACGTAAATCATCTCGCTCGTGTTGAGGATGACTCGACAATATTTTGCGAGTGAGGTTTGTTGGATCATTTCCTTCGAGGCAGCGACCTCTTCGGCGGAGGGGGATCGGTTGTAGCATAGCGAAAAAATCAACTTGATTTGCTGGTCGAGATTCTCGCCCGTTTCGTTGATCACACGCTCTGCGAGAGCCTTCGACATGTCCATTGTGAAGCTGTGGTTGAGCATGGTCAGTGCCTGGAGTGGCGTGGTTGTTTCAGCTCGCTTGGAAATCGAAAATGCACAATCGGGCTGATCGAACTCCGTCATTAAGTCGACGACCGACGCGCGTGCATTCTGGTGGTAGACCGCACGGCGATAAGTTTCAGGACCATGTTTGTCGAGCGGAGCGTAGGTACAAACGTTGTCCTGCATGAAGTGGTACAGTCGAAATCCGGGTCCACCCATTTTCTTGTTTAACTTGCCGGAGACTTGCAGAATGGTGTCTCGAATCTCCTCTGCGGAAAGTCGTCGGGGAGGAAATCGCCACAAGAGTCGGGCATCGCCATCGACTCGCGCGGCATCTTTCCGGTAGTTGCTCGACTGCTGATACGTTTGCGACAACATAATTTGCCGGTGAATCGACTTGATCTGCCAATTGTTTTCGATCAGCTGATTTGCCAGCCAGTCAAGGAGTTTCGGGTGAGTCGGCTGACTTCCCATGTACCCGAAGTCGCTCGGAGTGTCGACGATTCCTGTTCCGAAGTGGTAGTGCCAGATGCGATTTGCTAACACTCGCGAAGTGAGCGGGTTTTGATTGTCCGCAATCCAGTTCGCCAGCGACTCGCGACGTTCACTTTCTGGAGCCTCCGGTTTTAATTCGTACTTGGCCTCACTCTTTGAGAGAACGGCGAGGCTGGCCGGGACGACTTCTTCACCAGGTCGTTGAGGACTTCCCCCAAGGAATATGTGAAACGGTCCTTTCGCGTCGCTGGCAACACGTTGGCCGACCCAAACGACCGGCAGCGGCGGGATGGCAGCGAGTTGCTGGTTCACTTTTGCGAGCTCACGTTTGAGTTCAGCGACTTTCTGGCGATGCTCTGGCGTCTCTTCAAGAGTTCGTAAGCGATGGTCTCGATGCTGCGAGTTGAGCGGTTTTCGATCTTCCGAGTTCGCAATAACGGTCCATTCTTTTCCGTCGAGAGAGGACTCGATTCGGTATTCGCCAACGAAAGCAAATTTTCGTTGTGCAGGGTTCGGTTCGTCACGTGCACTCGAGAAAAAGATGCGTTGAATGGTTGTCGGTTGTGGAAGTTCGATTGTGAGTGTGCCACCGGTGGCCAGGAATCGTTCGCCTGTTTTTCCATCGATTGCGATTTGTGGTCCGTAGGCTCCGGGGAAGTCTTCGATGTGTCGGCTGGCTCCGCTTGCTTTAGCTCCCTGCGATGCCAGTGCGACATTGCGTGACGGTGATTCTTTCGACCAGATTTCGAATTCGTCGATGCCAAATGAATTTCGATTTCTGAAATTCGAATCCTGTCCTTCTGAGATCAGGCGAACAAATTTGACGCTGACCGGCTCGAAGGTTTCCTCGCAGCCGAGTCGGCTGACCGGTTCTCGCGTCCACTTCTTATCGTATTCGGCGAGCTTCGTAAGCCCTTGTTGAAGGATGTTCTTATTGAGTTCTGCGAGTTGCTGCGTCAGTCGGTCTCGCTGTTGTTGCAGCGGTTGAACTTTCGCCTGATGCTCCTGCTTTTCTTGATCGGTCGCGACAACGCGGCGTCCGTGGCGAACTCCTGAGAAGGTCGCGTACCAGGAATAATAATCTCGCTGCAGAATGGGATCGAATTTGTGATCATGACAGCGAGCACATCCAACCGTGAGTCCCAGGAACGCTTCGGCGGAGGAGCGAATCATCTCGTCGATGGTATTGGCTCGGATTTGGGCCGCTTGGTCAGCATCCTGATTTCCAACATCGTCGTATGGGCCAGCGACTAGAAAGGCTGACCCGATTTCACTTTCTGGATTCCCCATACCGATGACATCACCCGCGAGATGTTCTCGGATGAATTGGTCGAACGGTTTGTCTTCATTGATGGATTGAATCACATAATCACGAAACGGCCAGAGGTCATTGATGAGCACATTTCGTTCGAAGCCGTTGCTTTCTCCGAAGCGAACAACGTCCAGCCAATGGCGACCCCAGCGTTCACCGTAATGTGGTGAGGCAAGGAGTCGATCGAGAATTTTTCGATAAGCTTCGGGGGAATCGTCCTTGAGAAAATGGTCGACCTCTTCCGGTGTTGGCGGTAATCCAGTTAAGTCGAAAGTCGCCCGGCGAATGAGTTCGCGTCGAGTTGCCGGCGGATTTGGAGAGAGCTTATTCTCTTTGAGTTTTGCAAAAATGAAACGGTCGATGGGGTTCGTGTTCCAGTCTTCTGGTGCTTGTTCGTGCATCGATGGAGTGATAAGACTCAGAGGCTGTAGCGACCACCACGACCCGTCTGCTTTCGATTTCTCGCGGACGAGCACATCCTCCGGCCATTTCGCACCTTCAAGAATCCAACGCCGAAAGATGTCGACTTCATCTTTCGTGAGCGGTTCACCTTCCTTGGGCATTGCCGGCCGTGTCCCGTCGGAGGACGAAATTTGATCAAGCAGGTAACTGGAGTCCGGATCTCCAGCACTCAGGTAATTGTTCTGAATAAGGTGCTCAGCAGACTCCAGGGAGAGTTCCCCTTTCGGGTTTCCGGGGGAATGGCAACGAATACAGTGCTTCTCCAGCAGGGGAGCGACCTCCGTTTCGAAGTTGACCGGCTTATCCGCCTGGACATTTGCTGGAACGATGAGCAGGATCAAGGTCAGTTGACTGAACAGTTTTCCGGACATTCTTTCTCGCATCAACAGTTCATCCCGGGCAACTCATGGTTACCTTCTGAGAGAGGACTTCGCGTCCGTGTGGTTTTTTTGCATCGATGTGCTTCGATTTGTTTTTGAGTGTATCTTCTGCTGATGCCAAATTCAAAACGGCGACCATTTCGCCATCTTTGTTGAACTCAAAGTTTCTCCACGACTTCGCATTTCATTCTTCCCAATAGAGTAGCTACCAGAAGAGAGCCACCAGAGAAGTTGACTCTTCGGTGTGCCCATGTCGAACTCGTTTTCTTAGTGAAGTTGCTGTGCTCTATGTGGCAAAATATGAACATTAAGTTGAAGGATGTTAGCTCCGTGCACAGCGGGCGATTTTGCTGGCTCGACAATTCGTAAATGTTTCTTTGTGTGATGCCAAAACACAACGAAGCACTAAATGTGTTTTAAAACGTCGTGTGACAGGCTCGATTGCTCATCAGTTTGCGAAAGGTTCAAAATCGGTCATGCAGGTGCGGTTCTGTCATCTAGGTTTTCATATTCGCATTGGAAATTGACTAGAGCATCTTTTGAATTGGTTTGCAGGATCTGCCTCGTGGCGAACAGCGTTTTTAAAAGAAAAATGTGTTCTTCACGGGCACATGGTAGAGCAAACTGCTCTAGATCAAATCCAATGTTGGTCTTTAAGTCCTGCCTTGTGGCGAGAGGTCTATTTGGTCATGAAAGTGACTTCATGGGCACGACAAGTATTGAAAAGCACTAACTGTTACAAGACCTGAACAGGTTCTCGGGATCCCAGTGATTCAGAATGACTTCAGAAGTGTTGTTTGCGGTTTAGGCTATGATTCCCCTGATGAAATGCGGAGCCTCGGATGTCTCAACAACAGCCTGTGATTTGTCTTGAGTTTAGTGAACTCACGCCGGTCCTTCTCGACAGATTTTTGCAGGCGGGGCATCTTCCAAATTTTCAGCGGTTGCGAGATGAGTCTATTGTTCAGACAACGGATGCGAATGCTGAAGGCGAATGGCTGAACCCTTGGGTTCAATGGGTGACAGTCCATTCCGGGCTGGAGGCTGCTGAACATGAAGTTTATCGACTTTCTAACGCTTACAAGCTGACCTCGCCCTCGATCTGGGATGTGGTTTCGGCTGCCGGAGAGAATGTCTGGGTGTGCGGCAGCATGAATCCCTGGTGCAGCGAAGATTTGAACGGACACATTCTTCCCGACCCGTGGTCATATCAGGTGAATCCGTATCCCAAAGGGGAGTTCGACGACTACGACGGATTCGTACGAAAGAATGTTCAAGAGTATGCAGCGAAGAAAACACCAGTTTCGATTCGAGAACGCTGGAAGTTTCTTTCGTTTATGCTGGATCATGGATTGCATGTTTCGACCATCAGGAGAATTCTCGGTCAGCTGGTGAAAGAGAAATTCGGGCGACATCGCTGGAAGCGGGCTGCCGTGCTGGATGCGATCCAGTATGACCTATTCGAATGGTATTACAAAAAACATCAACCCACGTTCTCAACGTTCTTCTCGAACAGCACAGCTCACTTTCAACACAAATTCTGGAGGAATATGGAGCCAGAATCATTTTTAATCCGGCCATCATCGTCTGAGCAGCGAGCTTACAGAAATGCCATTTTGTACGGCTATCGCCAAATGGACCAACTCGTCGGACGAGTCTTGAACCTTGCTCCGAAGGCGACGATTGTTTTGATTTCTGCTTTGGGGCAACAGGCGTTTCAAGAGAAGGATAACGAAGGGGGAATCCGGCACTATCGTCTGCACAACAAAGAGGCTTTGACGAACAGCTTGAAGATTACCGGTGAGTTCAATTATGAACCAATCATGGCGGATGAATTCTTCCTGAAGTTTGCCAATGAGATTGATGCGGAAGCCTGCTCAGCCCGTTTGTTGTCGCTGCAACTCCCAGATGGGACGCCAGCATTTTCTGCGGAGCTTGAGGGGTGCGAAGTGATCGGCCAGTGCCGGTGCCGTCAACTGATGCCGGACAATGCGCAACTCACCGTTGCAGTAAGTGGGGAGCAGATCGACTTCCACGACGTCTTTTACTGGGTTGATTCCATTAAGAGCGGGACACATCACCCCGATGGAATCTTCTGGATTCGGCAACCGGGGCACGCTTGTGAAGTTCGAGATGAGAAAGTCTCCTTGACGACCATCGCGCCGTCGATTCTTGAACTCCTCGACATCGAAAAGCCAGAATCAATGCACGATCAATCTGTTCTGCAGTCGACCGGTGCGGCAGGGAGCTCTTCTCGACTTCGCGAACTCGTGCAAGCCTGACTTTTCCGTCTCTCCGAGGCAGCAACCAGTTCGTTTTTTTAGCCTGGAGGACTGACGGCATTTGCATTCAACGACGCGTACTCTGGCAGTGGCATGTTGATTCGTTCATCATGTAAAGCTCGGATTCGCTCTCTGTTGATTCAGGAACACGCATGCTGGTTGCTCGCTTTTCATTGCGGTTTGCTCAAATTCTTTTTGCTGGGCTAGTCACTCTCTCAGTTGGGGGCGTTCTTCAGGCTCAGAACTTCGGGGAAATGATTCGGAGTTCAGATCCGCTGACGCCTGAAGAGGAATTGAAAACCTTCACCGTTCCCGAGGGCTTTGAAGTTCAGCTCTTTGCCGCTGAGCCGGATATTCAGAAGCCGATGAACATGGCTTTTGATGCACGTGGGCGATTGTGGGTGAGCGGGTCGAACGATTATCCGTTTCCGGATTTGACTGAGTCGGCGACTGACAGCATTCGAATTCTGGAAGATACCAACGGCGATGGCCGTGCCGACAAATTCACAACCTTTGTCGACGGAATCACAGTTCCGATCGGACTTTATCCTTATCAAGACGGGGTGGTTGCCTTTTCAATCCCGAACATCACTTTTTATCGAGACACCGACGGCGATGGGAGATCTGATGAAGCGAAAGTGTTGTATGGTCCTTTTGATTTCTCGCGAGATACACATGGGCTGAACAATGGTTTTCGGCGCGGGCTCGATGGTTGGATGTATGCCTGCCATGGGTTTAATAACAATTCGAAAGTTGCTGGAGCGGATGGGCATTCCATCACGATGCAATCCGGGAATACATACCGCTTCAAGCTCGATGGTTCTCGCATCGAGCATTTCACGCACGGGCAGGTGAATCCATTCGGGATGACGTTCGATCATCTCGGTGATGCTTACACTTCTGACTGTCACACAAAACCGGTCACGCTGTTAATTCAAGACGGCTACTATCCCAGCTTCGGGAAGCCGCATGATGGCCTCGGCTTCGTTCCGCCAGTGATGGAACACTTGCATGGTTCGACCGCCATCGCCGGAATCTCCCAATACACTGGCGGCGGATTTCCAGAGGAGTATGAGAATAATCTGTTCGTCGGAAACGTCATGACAAGCCGTGTTCATCGGGATGTGGTCAAGTACACCGGCTCAACAGTCAAGGTCGTCGAGCAACCGGACTTTCTATCCAGCAGCGATTCCTGGTTCCGACCGGTTGAGACACAGTGCGGTCCCGATCAGGCTCTTTATGTTGCAGACTTCTACAATCGTATTATCGGGCATTATGAAGTCCCGCTCGATCATCCGGGACGTGATCGGCATCGCGCTCGCATTTGGCGAGTGAGTTATGTTGGAGATCAGCCTGTGAACAGGTTTCAGACTCCACAGGATCTTACGAAGCTCTCTGCAAGGGAACTCATTTCGCAGCTGACAGTCCCAAACTTGCCTTACGATTACCGCATTGTTGAACAACTTGTCGAACGTCTCGGCGAGGACTGTTTGCCTGAAGTTCGAAATGTTCTAAAAGATCCCAAAACGCCGCTGCAGCATGCCTATTTGCTTTGGGTGAAACATCGGCTCGGTGATCTTTCGATTGCCGATCTGCGAACTGCTTTCGGTTCAAAAGACGAAGTGGTTCGCATCCACGTTCAGCGAATTCTGGCGGATCTCTCAGGTTGGTCAGAGGGACATGTTCAGCTTGCCTATGACGGTTTACAAAACAGCCCGCTTGTTCGTAGAGCCGCAGCAACGGCGCTCGCACAGCACTCGAGGATTTCGCATATCCCGGTTCTTGTAGCAGCCCATCAAACGGCGTCTGAGCATGATTTACATCAACGACATGTTTGCAAAATTGGACTGAGAAACTCCATGCAGCTCGATGGTGCGTATGAGTTCATTGAAAAGCTTGGCTGGAGTGAAGCTGATGAAAACCTGCTGGCCCAGATCAGTCTGGCGGTGAAGTCCGAGGCGTCGGCAAAGTCTCTGCTTCAACTTGTTGATCGTGTTGAGTTTTCAAACACCGACTTAAAGCAGGTTGTCACGCTCGCTGCGCGGCATCTGGAGAAGCATGATGTATCGCAGATTGTCAGCCTTTCGCAGTCTCGCTTTGAAAATGATCTCGATCAACAACTGGAATTGTTGCTGGCGATTCAATCGGGCTTACGGCAGCAAGGGTGTATGCCGACACAAGAACTCATCGACTGGGGTATTGAGTTGGTTCAGCAGGTTTTCGAAGCAGACGATTCCGGCCGAGGAGATTGGAAGTCGCTCGGGCTTTCAAAGAAACGGCCCATTGACTGGGGGCTCGAACCTCGCAATACCGCTGACGGAAAAAAGGATGTTCCTTTCCTTAGTAGCTTGCCAGCGGGTGAGCGCGCCGTCGGTTTGCTGAGATCAAAAAGTTTTATACTTCCGGCGGAACTCGCGTTCGATCTTTGTGGTCATCTCGGTTTTCCTAATCAGGCTGCCATCCCGCAGAATTTTGTGAGCTTACATCTGGCGAAGAATCATCAAGAAATTCAGAAAGCATTGGCACCGAGGAATGACACAGCCCAGAGAGTGACTTGGGACCTTGGCGAACATGCGGGCCAAAAAGGTTACCTTCAGGTCACTGACAATATCAGCGTTCGTGCCTATGCCTGGATTGCGATCAGCGGCATCTCTCCACCGGTGGTTCAAATTCCGAAAGTCGATTTCAAGACGAGTCACCAGCGTTTGATTTCGTCAGCGAACATTTGTCGGCAGCTCGGACTCACTCAATTTGAGTCAGAGTTGAAATCGATTGCACTCAATCCGTCTCTCATTGCTGCTGTCCGGTTTGCCGCGCTCGAGTCATTGGTGGCGGGGCAGGCCTCTCCTGAGGCTGACGTGTTGCTCTCAATTTACAATGTCGCAGGGGTTACAGGTCAACAGAAATTACGTATCGCCCAAGTGCTTCTTAACGATAATAGACAGCATGGCAAAGCGGATGCCGATGCTGGCGAACTCGAATTCCTCGCATTGTTGAAAACGTTCCCGCTTACAGTTCAAACGGCATTGGCCCGTTCGATGTCTCTGCAAGAGGCAGGGGCAACGCGATTGGCGGAACTGATTGAGACCGGAGCCATTTCATCCTCGGTTCTTGCTTCAACTGTTGTGCAGGCTCAGGTTGAAGGTCTCGACGACAAAGACCTGCGACAGAAATTCATTTCCCTTAAGGCGACGCTTCCCAAGTCGGACGACAATATCGCGAATCTCATCGCGCAGCGTAGAAGCGATTTCAAAATGGAACTGGCATCGCTGGATGCCGGCAAAGCGATTTTCAAAAAGAACTGTGCGGCATGCCACTCAATTGGTGAAGAAGGAAAAAAAGTCGGACCGCAGCTGGACGGCATCGGCAACCGTGGACTTGATCGAGTTTTGGAAGATGTCCTGGCTCCGAACCGAAATATCGATCTCGCCTTTCGCTCCCGTATCTATTTACTGGAAAGTGGGAAAGTTTATTCGGGATTGTTCCGTCGCGAAGAGGGAGAATTGACGGTCGTTGCCGACGCCAAAGGGGAAGAAATTTCTTTCTCAACAAAAGAAATCGCCGCTGAGAAAGTTTCAAACCTGTCGATTATGCCTGAGAACTGGGGCGAACTCATCAAAGATGATGAATTTCAGCACCTCCTCGGGTATCTCATGAGCCAGCGGCAGAAGTAGACAGTTCACGATGTGGGCGCTATTCTGTCATAGAGACTTCCCCGGACGCATTTCATGAGTCCGAAAATATAGACACAAACTGAAATCTGCTTCATGTCACGGACGTTTGAAGAACTCGCTCCACAAAATTTCTCGTTCAACAGCCCCCTTGGATGGTGTCCGGCCTGCGAGGGGTTGGGAACTGAAATTGGTACGGACCAGTCCGCAATTGTTGCCAATCCGAATTTGACTCTCGATCAGGGAGCCGTCTCCGCTTGGCCGAATCCACAAGAGAATCCGGGCTTTGCCGCCGTTCTTGAAGCGGTCACCGACCAGCTTGAGATTCCTCGTGACCAACCCTGGTATCAGCTCAGCCCACGTTTTCAACGGGTGATTCTTCACGGAACAGATGAGAGATGGTTTTCCGTTTCATTACCCGGATCGACGCAACCGATCAACGTTCAGTACAAGGGGCTGTATCCTGCCATTGAAGAAGCTTCGCGTGTTTCGTATCCGTACCGGGCGAAGTTTCAGGATCTTGTGGGTGAGAAACCTTGCTCAGTTTGTAATGGTGACCGCATCCGTGATGATGCCGCTGCTGTCCGCTTGAACGACAAAACACTTCCAGAGTTGTGCAAGCTTCCACTCGAAGAGTTGTTGCCATTTTTGCAATCGCTCGAACTCGATAGCAGTGAGAAAAAAATCGCTGGCGACTTACTGAATGAAGCGTCTCATCGCCTTTCGTTTCTTGTTGATGTCGGCTTGCATTACCTGACGCTCGACCGCAGCATGCCGACGCTCTCTGGCGGAGAGTCGCAACGAATCCGGCTCGCAGGTCAAATTGGTCGTGCATTGACAGGAGTTCTTTACGTGCTTGATGAGCCGACCATCGGCCTGCATCCGCGTGATAACGGTCGACTCATTGAGGCCCTCAATAAATTGAAAGAGCTTGGGAATACGTTGGTGCTTGTTGAGCATGATCGAGAAGTGATTGAAGCAGCTGACCGGCTTTATGACTTCGGTCCCAGATCTGGTCGATACGGGGGGAACGTCGTCGCTGAGGGGACTCCGAAACAGGTCAGCAGGCAAACTAAAGCATCCTTAACGGGCGCCTATCTTTCTGGCACAAAAGGGATTCCGGTTCCAATTCGGCGCCGGATGCAAATCATCGACGAAAAGAACGAACCTGTTATCGAACTTGAAAAACTTCAGGAAGTTTACGCCGATCCACCGGGGGAAAGCTGGCTGGAGATTCTGGGTTGTCAGCAAAACAACTTACGAAATGTCGACTTGCGAATTCCACTCGGGACGATGACCTGCGTGACAGGGCTTTCCGGGTCGGGCAAAAGTTCATTGATTCAGGATACGCTCGCTCGCGGAGTTGCGCGGCATTTGAAGCTGAAAGGTCCAACTCCGGGACCGTTTCGAAAAATGAACGGAGCTGAGCAAATCAGCCGGGTGATCGCTGTCGATCAAAACCCGATCGGAGCAACTCCGGCCTCGAACCCCGCAACGTATACGGGAGTCTTCGAGCCGATTCGCCAGCTCTATTCGAAAATTCCGGACTCAAAGATTCGCGGCTACAAGCCGGGACGTTTCAGCTTCAATCGGGCTGGCGGGCGCTGTGATGACTGTGAAGGGATGGGGCAGAAGAAAATTGAAATGCACTTTCTTCCGGATGTTTGGGTGGAGTGTGATACCTGTCGAGGAAAACGATTTAACCAGGAAACCTTGGCTGTCAAATACAAGAACCAGTCTATTGCCGATGTTCTGGAAATGAGTATCGGGCAAGCACTGGAATTGTTTCAAAACATTCCGAAGATCCGAGTTCCCTTGGCGACGCTCGATGCCATCGGGCTGGACTATTTGACTCTTGGGCAATCTGCGACCACGCTCAGTGGTGGCGAAGCGCAGCGAGTCAAACTCGCTGCCGAACTGGCAAAGCCAAACAGCGGTCGAACGTTGTATCTGCTCGATGAGCCAACCACCGGTCTGCATTTTGATGACATTGCCAAGCTGTTAAAAGTTTTGAACAGCCTGGTCGAACATGGCAACACGGTGGTCATCATTGAGCACAATTTGGACGTCATTAAAACCGCAGACTGGATTGTCGATCTCGGGCCCGAGGCTGGTATCGGCGGTGGGTGGATTGTTGCAGCGGGAACCCCGGAAGATGTCGTCGCTCAAAGTGATCATTATCTTTCCAATGGAGCAACCAGAAAAAAAACGAAGCGGAAGAAGAAAGCTGTTGCTCCATTAGCGACCGACAAGCCAGCGTTTCGAAGCTGGACCGGTGAGCTTCTCAAGCCTGTTTTGGAACACGACCAACGTGGTGAGGTCGATGTTTTTGATGCCAAGGAAGCAGCTCGTAAGAAAGAGGGTGATCTCGATATCTCCAAAGTCGGGAAAGACATCGCTGCCCCTTGGGAGCAGGATGGTCGCCGCTGGCATACGGTTGACCGCATCGCCCGGAATGGCAAGCCGATTCGCTGGGAAGGAGACGCGTTACTTCTGGTGACCGACGCTCTGGCCGAGATTGATGGGCTCCAGAAAGCGGCTTGGAACGATCAGGCAAGTGTTGAAATAACGGCCCGGAAGAAAGTTGGAACCGGCTGGTTCTTTCATGGATTAACAGGTGATGAGTGGTTGTTGCGATTTTACTTCCGCGTGCCGAAAGGAACATTCGAAGAAGCTGACGTGCAGGCTCGCATCCCGCTCAAACCGGTCAACGAGCTCGATGAAATTCAGGTCTACAATCGCAGTGAGCGAGTCCGTGTCAATGAGAAGAAAGGTCCGTTTCAGGAAGTGGTCTTTGATGTCCACTGGCTCGAAGAGATCGATACTCCGGAGTTTCGTCAGTTCCTGAAAGAGGCTGCCGAAGCGTATTTGAAACAGGTCGAAACAGTCGAGAAGAAAGATCCCAGTGAGTTAATGCCGTGGAAAGTCCTTGGCAAGAAGTGGCATCTTACACGCAAAGGTTTTCCATCGAATAAACGAGTCGCCTGGAAATTGGAGACGCTCGAAAAACTGTTCGATATTCTGGACGACACATTTAGCGGACTCACCCCGGACCACTCCAATAAGACAGATGTCCAATACAAAGACCCCAGCACCAATGATGTCGTCGCCAAACTGCAAACCAAGCGCCGCGACGGCATCTACCTGAGCCTCTATTCCGAACCGGGAACTTTCGCTCTCGGTCAGGTTTCCTCACTCGGGAAAGATCGACAAATCACCGCTGCCGGAAGCAAAGAAGCGATCCAAATTCAGTTGACTGCTCAGTCCCATGTCAAAGCGGCCGCACTGAAGAAGTTCCTGAACGAGTTCGTGGCAACAGTCTGTGCTGAGTAAAGGTCTCCCCCGGTGATGACTCACTGAGGCTATCTCGACACTGAAGACCAATGTTGGAACTGCCTGAGTCGTACTGATGAACCTGACTTTCATTGATCAATCCCTCCTTTTGGCAACCTATTATCGTGGGAATGATTTGCAGCAGGACAACTGGACTTCCTGCTGTGATCAGGTCGTGCAATTGTCACTTTTTTATTCAGGTGATTTGACTGCGGAGGAGTGTCAAAGCAGGTTTTCGCAAGGAAATGTTAGCGGACTCTATCAAGATGGTGGAGAACTCGTCTCGCAAGTCAAAATGCGATACGAACAGTTGATTGAGGTTCTTCGAATTTACCCACATCTCATCGAAGGTGGCGGTGATTTTGACAGCCCTGCTGATCCGACTTTCACAGCTTGCCGTCTCACCGCAAAAGGGCTTGAGTTGATTCCTGAAATCCTCAAACGCTTTCCGCAGAAACCATGCTTTCCCAATTGGCCTGATCGACGTAGCTAAGTTCTCTTCAGGGTGAATTCATCAGAGTGATGTTTCGGTTCTTTGGGCGGGGCAGTGAAATTTGGAAGCACGGGAGACCACTCTGAGATCGAGTGAGAATCACTGGAGCTTCGATATCTCGCACAGGTCTTGTTAGCGCAAATTATTCTCGGAACGCCGTGAATGTCTCTGAGAACATTCGCGTGTGAGGCTGATGTCACTCATCGTTGTCGAGCAGGAGTGAGGGCCCATTTGTTAATGGAGTATGAATCAATAAAAAGTTAGAAAAAATCAATTCGGTACGCCTTGTACAGACCGGTTCTCGCATTGAAAATCTCTAGAGGCAGTTGCAGACGCTCGGACAGGCCCCTCCATTCGAAACGTGCTTCTGTTCATAAGTTGTTCAATATGTGAACGTAATCATGCCACATCGATTCTACCTGTCTGAATGTACCGAATTGTCCCAATTAAAAAGGAGCTGCTGATGAGTCGTGCTGAGTTTGGATTGGGTTGCTGCAAAATGTTTTTTGCTGCAGCCGTTGTGACGGTCGTCGGATTGAATCCGACTTTCGCGCAGGAGGGGAAACCCAATATTTTGTTTATTGTCTCTGACGACACCGGATTTGGAGACCTTGGTCCTTACGGTGGAGGTGTAGGGCGCGGCATGCCGACGCCAAACATTGACCGGATGGCTGCGGAGGGGATGACTTTCTTTTCCTTCTACGCTCAACCAAGTTGTACTCCAGGTCGCGCTGCAATGCAGACTGGTCGGATCCCGAATCGCAGCGGGATGACCACGGTTGCTTTCCAAGGCCAAGGTGGAGGTTTACCAGCAGCCGAATGGACGCTCGGTTCTGTTCTGAAGACTGCGGGCTACAAAACTTACTTCACCGGGAAATGGCATTTAGGGGAAGCTGACTTCGCGCTTCCGAACGCGCAAGGCTACGACGTCATGAAGCATTGCTTCCTCTACCACTGCAATGCATACACATACGGAGACCCGACATGGTTTCCTGACATGGACCCCAAGTTGAGGGAAATGTTCGACAAAGTGACCAAAGGATCTTTATCAGGTAACGCGGGCGAGCCAGCTAAGGAAGACTGGAAAGTCAACGGACAGTACGTCGACACTCCTGACAAAGGGGTGGTCGGTATTCCTTATATGGACAAGTACGTCGAGAAGTCTGGGATTGAGTTCCTGGAAGATGCTGCAAAGAACCCCGATCAGCCGTTCTTCATCAACATCAATTTCATGAAGGTCCATCAACCGAATCTTCCAGCGCCTGAGTTCAAACACAAGTCGCTGTCGAAATCAAAATATGCTGACTCAGTGGTTGAACTCGACACTCGCATTGGTCGTGTCTTGGACAAGCTGCGTGAGCTAGGTTTGGACAAAAATACACTCGTCGTTTACACGACTGACAATGGAGCGTGGCAAGACGTTTATCCCGACGCCGGATACACACCATTCCGTGGAACCAAAGGAACTGTTCGCGAAGGGGGCAATCGTGTTCCAGCAATCGCCCTCTGGCCGGGCAAGATCAAGAAGGGTGTCAAGAATCATGACATCGTGGGCGGTCTCGATCTGATGGCGACATTCGCTTCAGTCGCTGGCGTTAAGCTTCCGACCAAAGATCGCGACGGAGAGCCAATCATTTTCGACAGCCAGGACATGACCCCAATCTTAAAAGGGACTGGCAAAGGGACACGGACGGAGTGGTTCTACTTCACCGAGAATGAACTCACGCCAGGTGCAGCTCGAGTCGGCAATTACAAAGCTGTCTTTAATCTCCGAGGTGACGACGGACAGGCAACAGGTGGTCTCTCGGTTGATTCGAATCTCGGTTGGAAGGGTGCAGAAAAATATGTTGCCACCGTTCCACAAGTCTTCGATCTGTGGCAAGACCCACAAGAACGGTACGACATCTTCATGAACAACTACACGGAACGTACCTGGACGATGGTGTCAATCAGCGCGTCTATTAACAAACTGATGAAGACCTACGTTAAGTATCCGCCCCGTAAGCTGCAAAGTGAAACGTACACGGGACCAATCACGATCTCTGGGTACGAGCGGTTCCAGCATGTGCGTGAACAACTCAAAAAAGAAGGTGTGACCATTCCTCTGCCTACAGGCAACTAGAGCATTTTCGTGTTTCTTGTGCCAGGTGATTGGCTGAGTCCCACGAGATAGATTGCGAGTCTGATTTCTGAACATCCTCTCGCAGTCAGTTGTCTGACCTGATTTTATGCGGACCGTTCGTTAAGAGCGGTCCGCAACATAAAATTAGAACCAGTCCGAAAACCACTGGAATGGTCGCTTTCCTCAACGTTTGAGAGAGCAACTTCAAGTTTCAGGATTAGTTCTAGCGAAATGCGTTCTTCACGGGCACACGGTAAAGCAAGCTGCTCTAAAAGGTCCACTTATTTTTGAGTGGAAACTTCCGTTCGCTCTGAAACTCTATTCCAGAAGTATTCTTCCGGTGGGTCGTCAAAATCGATGAGGTGCATCTGGTTTTCGCTGATGCCGAGGATTTTGAAATAGCCCTTCTCTCCGAAGTCCTTGATGATTTTCTGTTTGTTTTTTTCTGGGGTCCCGCTCACAATGGTGTGGGTGAGCAGGTCATCTTTGAGAGTCCATTCCAATTCCAGATGGACTTCGTCTCCATAGAGCAGCGATGCCCAAAAGCCGAATGTGACATCGATACTGGCTGTGCCGTCGGCGCGATTTTCGATGACTCGATTTGCTTCCGGGGCGTTGAGTGCCCACGTTCCGAGGATCTGCTCCGAAGTGATTTCTGCGGATTGTTCAGTGGCTCCGATTGCCACCTCGCTGTGAACAAGAACACCTTCGGTCGCGTCTGACCGGGTTTCCCCTGAAGCAGGCTCTCGTGCCAGGTAAAGATAGGCGATACCGAGAGTCAGCAGCACCATGAGCGGGATGCTGAGAAGGCTCAAGAATCTCCGGGAGTACGGTCTCATTTTGGAATCTGTCGCTTGATCGCTCATGGTTTGCTCTTGATGTCGATGCGGCATCAAAATTCTGTTCGAAAGAAGAGTTATTGGGAGTCAATTTACAATTTTACCGACAGATGCCAGAATTGGGTACGCCGATTTGAATCTCCCTGACCGTCAAATCTCTTCGACGGGGCAGGCGTAAAATTAACGTAATTCACGAGAGAAAACATGATAAGTGGAATTCAGCGATCAGTTCTCGCACTTCTGGTCTTCTTTTCGTCGATTCAAGTACTGATGGCTCAAGGGGTTATCGCTCCCAACGAGGGTGACAAAGTCGTCATCCTGGGGAATACCCTTGCAGAGCGGATGCAGTATTTCAATCACTGGGAAACGTTGCTTCATCACCGATTCCCTGAGAAGAAACTTGTCGTCCGTAACTTGGGTTGGTCCGCGGATGCGATCGATACTCGTCTTCGGTCACAGGATTTTCAGGATCACGGTCACACGCTTGTTGATCACCAGCCGAACCTGATTCTGGCAATGTTCGGGTACAACGAATCATTTGCTGGCGAAGCGGGCATTCCTGAGTTTGAAGAAAAGCTTTCCAAGTTTGTGGATGAAATCAAAGCACTCAAGTATCCGAGTCAATCTTTCAAGCGTGGTTCCTATGAGCCGCAGATTCAGGATAAAGAAGGCGCACCGAAGCATGACGTTCGAGTTGTGTTGATCTCTCCGATTGCCAGCGAAGATCTCCCTAATCGTGGAATCACCGCCGGAACGGACAACAACACAAACCTGGAATTGTACACTGCTGCCATGCAGCGTGTTGCAAAAGCCAAAGGGGTTCCGTTCGTCGATCTCTTCGCACCAACGAAGAAGCTTTATGAGGAGACAAAAAAACCGCTGACGATGAACGGGATTCATCTCAACTTTAGAGGCTACCGGGAGCTGGCAAAGATTCTTGACGGCAAGCTGTTTGGTGATGCAAAAGCATCGGACGTCAAACTTGGCCAACTCCGAAAAGAGGTCGCTGAAAAGAATTTACAGTTCTTCTATGACTACCGGGCGGTCAACGGTTTCTACATTTATGGAGGACGCAAAAAGCCATTCGGTGTTGTGAACTTCCCGGCTGAGTTCGAAAAGCTCCGTAAGATGATCGCTGTTCGAGACAAACGTATTTGGAAGGTGGCCAGTGGGGAATCGGTTCCGAAGGAAATCGATGATTCAGGAACGGGTGAGTTTACTGAAATTCAAACCAACTTCAAAAACGAAGTCTATATCACTCCTCCTGACGAGGCTCTTGAATCGTTCACTCTTCCTGAAGGCTTTGAGATCAACTTGTGGGCTTCGGAAAAAGATTTCAAAAACCTTGAGAACCCTGTCCAGTTTACTTTCGACGGAAAGGGCCGTCTGTTCGTGACGACAATGCCCTCGTATCCGATGTACCTTCCGGGTGTGCCTGTTGACGACAAAATTTTGATCCTTGAGGACACCAACGGGGACGGGAAAGCGGATACAGAAAAAGTCTTTGCGAAAGGACTTCATCTTCCGACCGGGATTGAACTCGCGAACGGAGGAGCGTATGTCGCGCAGCAACCGAACCTGATGTTCATTAAAGATACCGATGGCGACGATGTCGCTGACGTGTATCAGCATCGGCTTCACGGCTTCGACTCTGCTGATTCTCACCACTCGTTGAGTGCCTTTGAACTGGGACCGGGGGGCGAATTGTATTTTCAGGAAGGGACTTTCCACCACACGCAATTCGAAACACCTCAGGGACCAGAGAGAGTCGCCAATGCCGCAGTATTCCGCTACGAACCACGTTCAGAAAAGCTGGATGTCTTCGTCTCTTATAACTTCGCCAACCCCTGGGGGCACTGCTTCGATAAGTGGGGACAGAACTTCGTCGCTGATGCATCTGGCGGAGCAAACTACGTGGGGGCAGCCTTCTCGGGAGACCTCGATCATCCGCGTAAGCATCCGGGGTTGAAGCAGTTTCTCGTGAAGCAATGGCGTCCGACTTGTGGATGCGAAATTGTTTCGAGTCGAAACTTCCCGAAAGAGATGCAGGGCAACTACCTGTTGAACAACTGCATCGGTTTTCAAGGTGTGTTGCAGTATCGCTTCGAAGACGATGGATTAGGTTTCGCAGCTGAGCCAGTGGAGCCGCTGTTGCGTTCATCCGATCCCAACTTCCGTCCTGTTGACCTGCAATTCGGTCCAGACGGAGCTCTGTATGTTCTCGACTGGTTCAACCCTTTAGTCGGTCACATGCAGCACAATCTCCGTGATCCGAATCGTGACAAAGTGCATGGTCGCATCTGGCGGATTACTTACAAAGACAACCCGCTCGTCGAACCGACCAAGACTGCACTTCAATCAACCGAAGAGCTTTTGACGACTTTGAAGACTTATGAGGATCGCACACGCTTCCAGGCCCGTCGTGAACTCGGTTCTCGGAAGAAAAAAGAAGTGATCCCAGCTGTCGACAAAGCGATCTCGGAAATCAAAACCGATAGCGAAGCGGATCAGCACCTGTTGCTCGAGTTGCTGTGGGTCAAACAGCATCACGATGCCGTTGACGTCGAACTTCTCGACCGAATCCTGGCCTCAAAAGATGCTCGTGCCCGCGCGGCAGCCGTTCGTGTGTTGTGTTATTGGCGAGACCGAATTGACGAACCACTCGCCAAAATTCAAACAGCGATCCACGATGAGAATCCCCGAGTCCGTCTTGAAGCGGTTCGCGCTCTCAGCTTTTTCGACAGTCAGCAGGCTCTCGACATCGCTGTGGAGTCTCTGATTTATGATCAGGATGTCTATCTGGAATACGCATTAAAGGAGACCATGGAGACTCTGCAAAACCGGATCGACGCCAACGCAAAAGCTGTCTCACAAACTGATTCGAATTAAAGCGATTCATGGTTTCGTGTCTGTGAAGCCGACGCTTGTGGCTTGATAGACTGCTTGCCAAGAGGCAAAACGCGGCTTCTATTGAGGCTGTAAAATTCCAGATGAGTACGGTTCAGGCCGAAATCGTTCACGATTTCGGCCTGTTTTTCGTATTTCACCCTGCTTGAAACGTGTTGGGAATTGAATCGTCTTGCTGTGAAGCTGGGTCAGTTCTACAATTTCAGAGTATTCACTGGTAAAGAATACCGATATGAATTGAAAGAACGCCCGTAGGACGACATCTCAAACCTCTGCTCTGTACGTTTGATCAAGTTTGAGTGAGCACTGCTGCGTGGACACAGTAATATTCAGCCTCTGAAGGCCTTCTATGAAATACCGATCTGAATCTGTTCTTTGGGCAGCGACTTCTGCACTTTTAACAGCTGCTATTTTTATGGTGACCGTTTCGACGGGTGTCGCCAAAGCACAATCGAGTGATGACGACGAATACTACGAACTCATGCGAGTGTTCGTTGATACATTTCAGCAGATTGATCGGAACTACGTTAAAGAGGTCGACAAACGCAAATTGATCGATGCCGCTGTTCGCGGGATGCTCTCAGAACTTGATCCATATTCGAACTACATCGCCCCTGATGATGTCGACAAGTTCACCGAGGCGATCACTCAGAAATTTGGCGGAGTCGGAATTCGCGTCAACTTTGATGAAAAATTGCGAGCGCTCGAAATCATTACTCCGCTTCCGGGAAGTCCTGCATATAAGGCGGGGATTCATTCGGGGGATCGAATTGTTGAGATTGACGGCAAGCCTGTGAAAGAATTCGAACTCGGCAAGGAGATGGAGAAAGCGATTGAGTTGCTGCGAGGCGAGCCTGGTGAAGAAGTTGAGGTTCTTGTTCGTCGTGACGGGACAGGTGAGGAAGAGACAATCAAGCTCGTTCGTGACACAATCGAACTCGAAACGGCCCTCGGGTATTCACACAATCCCGATTCGTCTTGGGACTTCATGATCGATGATGAACACAAAATCGGCTTCGCCCGTCTCACACACTTCACTGATCGGAGTGCGGGTGAGCTTCGCGAAGTTCTGAAATCCCTGCGAAAGCAGGACATGAAAGGGTTTATCCTCGACTTGCGATTCAATCCAGGTGGACAACTTCGCGCCGCGATCGATATTTCAGACTTGTTCATCGAGAAGGGGAAAATCGTCTCAGTTGAAGGCCGTAACCGTCGCGATGACAGTTGGGCCGCGAAACGTTTTGGAACCTTCACTGGATTTCCGATGGTGGTTCTCATCAATCGTTACAGCGCCTCTGCAAGTGAAATCGTGAGTGCTTGCCTGCAAGACCATGACCGCGCTGTTGTGATTGGAGAACGAAGTTGGGGGAAAGGGAGCGTTCAGAATGTGATCGATCTCGAAAACGGACAGAGCGCCTTGAAGCTCACAACTGCCAGCTATCAGCGACCGAGCGGAAAGAACATTCATCGTTTCCCGAACGCCAAAGAGACCGACGTTTGGGGCGTCTCTCCTAATGAGGGCTTTGAAGAGAAGTTTTCGAATAAACAAATGCGAGAGTTTCAAATTGACCGGGGAAAACGGGACAACCATTTCCTCGATTCGTCGTACGAAAGCGATTTTGAAGATACTCAACTGCAGCGCGCCCTGGATTATCTGATTGGCGAATTAACCGGAGAATCCAAGAAAGAAGAAGCTCCCGATGAGGAGAAAAAGGAGGAGAAACCTGCTCCAAAAGCTGATGAAAAAGAAGCTGCGATGAGCGTTCCATTTCTTCTTGTCCCGCAAAAAAGCAACATCGGTTGATGCGGAGTGTTCGTCGACCCACTGACACTCATTTCAACGATTTAATTCACGGAGGCAGTTCTTTTGCCTCTTTTTATTCATTTGGACACTTCGCTTTCGTCACGTTATGAACCAGCCTGAAGTTCTTCTGGCGATTGAATCGTCCTGCGATGAGACTGCCGCAGCTGTCATTGATTGTGATCTCAACGTCCTGAGTAGCGTGATCGCGACTCAAGATGAACTACATCAACGTTTCGGGGGAGTGGTTCCGGAAATTGCCTCGCGCGCACATCTTTCCAACATTCTCCCCGTCATCGATGAAGCATTGAGAAAAAGTGAGCGGAAACTCGAAGATCTCTCCGCCATCGCTGTGATGACTCAACCCGGCTTGGTCGGCTCTTTGCTTGTCGGTCTGACAGCTGCCAAAACACTTGCACTGGTTTTGAATAAGCCACTCGTGGCGGTCAATCATATCCACGCCCATCTTTACGCCTGCCAGATGATCGCAGAGGAAGAGATATTTCCCGCAGTCGGTTTAGTGGTCAGCGGAGGGCACACGAACCTTTATGATTGCCGTTCGACAACCGAATACGAGTTAGTCGGTTCAACCATCGATGATGCAGCTGGCGAAGCTTTCGACAAAGCTGCTGCCATGCTGGGACTCCCATATCCCGGAGGTCCGCACATCGCACGGGTCGCACAGCAGGGGAACCCGAAAGCGTTCCGGTTTCCCCGCACTTTCATCAAAGACGAGCGGCTCGCCTTCAGTTTCAGCGGAATCAAAACTTCGATGCGGTACACCGCTTTGGGGCAACCTGGCGCTCGAGAAGAGCCACTTCCACTCACGGAACAGCGCATCGCGGACTTGAGTGCCAGCTATCAGGAAGCCATCGTCGATGTCCTGATTGCGAAATGCCATCAGGCAGCCAAGAAATTTGGTCGGAAGTCACTTTGCGTCGGCGGGGGTGTGGCAGCAAATCAGCGGTTCCGTGAACGCTTGGACGAACTGCAAGAGCGAGAAGGTATCCAAGTCACGATTGCCCCGATGTCACTCTGTACTGACAACGCTGCCATGGGAGCCATTGCGTGGGAATTGCTAAAGCAGGGTGACATCGCCGATCTCGACGTCGATGTGACGCCCGGCTTAGTCCGCCATCGTTCGTGAAGTTCACTTTCATGACTCGATAGACTGCTCGTCTCGAGGCAGACCTCGAACGTGCTATCAAGCGAACTATTCTAAGCGCGGTTCTGGATGATGGAGAGCGATTCGTCTGATTGAATGCGAGCTTCTCGAGCATCGAAAATAATTTGTGAGAGTCGCTCGGGGTAAGAGATTGCAGTCAACGTCATAAGGGTGGTGCCCTTGGCGTTTTGGAGATTCAAATCCCCAGTTCGGTGGAATTTGTATCCACCGCTACCACTGGATGCGATTTCGATCTCTTCAAAATCGGTCAAGGCGATTTGCTGACTCAGTGCATTGCCGATGATGTTACGTTGCTGGATTGAGCGGTTCGTCAGGACGTAATAGCTACCAAAGAGTTTGGTCAGAATGTAAGCCAGCAATGCTAATGGAAGCAGTAACGCACCAACGAGTATCGAAATCACTAAGCGGAGTGGCAGAAACGGAACGCCAGCAACTCCGTCCATGATTGAACCGATGAGGCCACCGAGCGCACTTCCAGCGATGGAAGGGTAAATGGCTTCAATGTCTGCTTCACGGTTTGCAGAGACTCCTGCAATCGGTTGGACTGTCGCGGTTGCCATAAAATGACCTGAACTCGGTGCTATCAGTAGATTTAAGAGAATTTAGAACTGATCCTGAAACTTGAAATTGCTCCCTCAAGGCGTTGAGAAAAGCGGCGATTCCAGAGGTTTTCGGACTGGTTCTAGAGTGCAGGAATCCTACCAAAGCGGTGTTTCGGATTCCAGCTGTTCACAGTCTCTTGCCAGAGCTGGGAACAATTTTGTCGCAGGTTTTAGACACTTCAAGGTTTCACAGAAATGAAAAAATCTTGTTCATCAGGATTATTTGACGCTTCGGAACTCTTCAAGGGGGTATTCGTTGATGGGAATCCCCAAGCTGCGAATCTCTTGCAGCCGTTCCCAGCCGCGCGTGACCAGTTCTTCCCGAGCTTGAACGTCGGAAGGGTCGAGTTCTGATTTTGAGAAAGCACCCTCAACCTGAACAGGTGTGAACTTCGGAGCTACAATGAATTGGGCGAGCGTTGGGTTACATTCCAGGTGTCGTTCGGGAGCAGAGAGCAACTGTCGAGCGTCGATTTCGCCAATTACGAAACGGAGGTACAGGTCGCTGCGAGTGATATTGGGAACTTCCTTTCCACAAACTTCACAAAGATAACCCTGATCACATTTTGCCATGTGGCAATCTCCCTTCAGGAGTCTAAAATCAGATTCGGATTCAGTGTTTCGCAGAGAGGCGAGCGATTCGGCAAGAACGCCCCATACATCGGGACTATTGTCACGTCTGACTCGTCCGAGACAATGGTCCCGGGTGACAATTTGCCAAGAATCATTCTTTGTTGTTCGCCTTCCAAGGATGACTGTTGATAAGTGCAGCAAGTTGTCGTCGTGGAACCTCCTTTCGTCGTCACCGTCTCGATAGTTCTTCATAATAGTTATTTGTTATGTCACTCCCCCGCTTCGGCGTTCAGAATCCTGTTCTCGTCAACATGATGATGCTCGTCACTCTTGTTGCCGGGGCTGGGTTTGCCTTGACGTTGATCCGTGAGATGTTCCCGGAAAGCCGACCGAATCAGATCGCGATAGCTGCTTTCTACCCAGCGACGCAACCGGCTGAACTCGAACGTGCGGTGACAATCAAAATTGAAGAGGCGGTCCGGGATGTGGATGGTGTCGAGAAGGTGAACTCGACAGTGTCCGAAGGAGTGTCGAATACCACTCTCACGCTCTTTAACTACGTCAAGAATGTCGACGTGGTCATGCAGGAAGTGAAGAACGAAGTCGATGCGCTGCAGGATCTTCCGGACGATCTGGAGAAGATCACCGTCACCAAAATTGAACCGACTTTGCCGGTGATTATGGTCTCTGTTTACGGAGATGGGGATGAGCGGGCACTCAAGCAAGCAGCCAGAGAAATCAAGGACGATCTTCTCGAACTTCCCGGTGTCAGCGATGTTCAACTTTCGGGTGTGCGCGATGATGAAATTAGCGTCGACGTCGATCCAGAAAAGCTGCTCGAGTATGACCTGACATTTGAGGAAATTGCTCAAGCGATTCGGCAGACAAATTTGGATATTTCGGGTGGCAACCTGAAGGGAGACCGTTCACAGGTCGCGGTTCGGACTTTGGGGGAAGAGCGTGAAGGTCAAGACCTGGAAGACCTGGAAGTTCGAGCACTGCCTGACGGACGCGTCATTCGACTGGCTGATGTTGCCACAATCCGTGATGATTTTGTTGACAGCGATGTTGCCAGTTTCTGGGCGGGGAAGCGATCGGCAACTCTCACTGTTCAGAAAACAGCCAGTCAGGATGCGATTCAAATTTCCTCGCTCGTCAAAGCGTATGTTGCAGGAAAACAGGGGGAGCCGTTCTCGCTGAAGAAGGATCGGCCCCAAGGATTTCTGGACAGCCTGTTTCCCGATTTTTCGGAAGCGATCATTAAAATTTCCGGGAAACCGAACCCGTATGAAGTTTATGCAGAGAGTCGAAAGAATCCATTCCAGCATCATTTTCAAGTAGAAACTCATAACGATTTGGCCCGCTTTGTCGAAGGGCGACTCGATTTGATGCTCCGCAACGGCAGGTCGGGGCTCATTCTTGTTTTGATGAGTCTCGTTCTGTTTTTGAATTGGCGTGTGGCGTTGTGGACTGCAATTGGGCTCCCGATCTCTTTTCTCGGAACCTTCATTGTGATGGCGCTGCTGGGAGTTTCATTCAATTTGCTGTCGATGTTCGGCCTGATCATCGTGCTGGGAATTATTGTTGATGATGCCATCGTCATTGGTGAGAACATATATCGCCGTGTCGAGGAAGGGATGTCTGCGCGAGAAGCAGCCATTCTGGGAGCGGAGGAAGTTCAATGGCCCGTGACCACCGCTGTTTTGACAACCATTGCCGCCTTTCTTCCGTTAATGTTTATTCGTGGGCAAATCGGAGATTTCTTTCGTGAGCTTCCGTTGGTGGTGATCGCTGCTCTATTAGTTTCACTGGTTGAAGCGTTGCTGATTCTTCCTGCACACTTGCGACACTTACCTTCACAAAAAGAGAAGCGGCAAGAGCTTCGAAAAAGTGCGATCGGTCGAATTGGTAGATTTTTTGATCGTCTACAAGTCGGCGTTCTAGATGCTCTCATGAGAGTTTATGCAGGGCTGTTGAGAATCGCTCTGCGTTGGCGGTATGTCTCACTGGCAGTTGCGATGTCGCTTTGTCTGGTCTCACTCGGACTCTTTGTGGGAATGGTTCCAAAAGCTCCGAGCGGCGATGCAACCGGCTCAAAAGAACAACCTCCTGAATACCAGGTCTCCATCGGAAATCTGGTCAAATGGGAATTCATCCAGAAAATGGATTCCGAATCGATGTATGCTCAAATCGAAATGCCGGTCGGTACGAACATAGAAGCGGTTGAAGAAAAGCTGAGAGTGATTGGAGAAGTCGCTGCTGACATTGTTGAAGTCGAAGGGATTCAAATGGATGTCGGCGTCATGATGGACGTCGGTGGTGCAGGCGGATTGGGTATGGAAGTGGCGTCGCATGTCGGGCAGATTTGGATCGAGTTAATGGCATCCGATGAACGTGAACTGAAAGGTCTGCGGTCCAGTCAGGAAGTCCTTGCACAACTTCGACAAGTCTCCGAAAATTTCACCGGTGTGAACTCGGTGAAATGGCAAGTCATGAACGGTGGCCCCGGCGGGAAAGATATCGAAATTCGTATTTCGGGCGGAGAGCTCGAAGAGCTGGAACAGGTTGTCCACGAATTTCAGGATCATCTGGCCACATATGCCGGGGTTGTCGACCTCTCTGACGACTTCGACCAGGGAAAGCGGGAGTTGCAAATTCAGCTTCTCGAATCTGCACGTCCTACGGGAATCACCAAAGCTTCACTCGGTCAGCACATTCGCGCCGCCACTTATGGAGCCGAAGCCCGCCGGATTACTCGTAACCGCGAAGACGTGAAAATTATGGTGCGGTATCCTGAAAATTATCGTGAAGATGTATTCAATATCGAATCGATGTGGATTCCGACTCCCGTTGGAGCCGACGGCACTCGCGGTTGGGTTCCCTTAACAGAAATTGCCAAAATTGAAGAGACGCGCGGCTTCACACAAATACACAGGTCGCAGCAAAGGCGAGCGATCTCCGTTTATGGCGACATCGATGAAGCTGTCACCGCAGCGAGTGATGTCATCTCAAAAGTCAAAGAAGACTTCGTTCCGAAAATTCTCGACAAGTATCCCGGAGTGAAAATTGAATTCCTGGGGAGTACCGAAGAGCAGGGGAAATCGTTCAGCAGCCTCAAGATGGCATTACCAGTTGCGGGGCTACTGATTTACATGATGCTGGCAGCTCTGTTTAAGTCGTACTTTCAACCGATTGTGGTGATGTCTGCAATTCCGTTTGGATTTCAGGGAGCGATCATCGGTCACTGGATTACGAATAACCCCATGACGATTCTCAGTATGATTGGCTTGATTGCACTGACTGGAATTGTCGTGAATGATTCTCTGGTGCTGGTGGACTTCATCAATCGACGTATTCGCGCAGGGATGAACGAATTTGAAGCAAGCGTTCAGGGAGCCACTCTGCGGTTGCGTCCGATTTTATTAACGACGGTGACGACGTCTGCCGGGCTCACTCCACTGATGTTTGAACGCAGTTTTCAGGCAAAGTTCCTGATCCCCATGGCTGTAACGCTCACCTTCGGTCTGGTCTTCGCCACTGTACTCACGCTGTTGATCGTCCCGGTACTCAATATGATTTTTTTCGACATTCGAAATTTCCTCGGTTGGCTGTTCGGCAAAGACTTGAGTACCTTGGCGGAGAAAGAGCTAGAAACAGTGTCTCAAGCAGAGCCGAAAACAGAACGTGAAACGGGGGCGCAGATTTCCCCTCAGCCGGAGATTCTTTGAAATGGATGTGGAAGAGGAATTAATAACCATTTTCGTCTACGGGACTCTCAAGCGAGGCGATTGTCGACACCATGTGGTTTCTCGGTTCCATTTCCTTGGAGAAGCAGTGACGCAGCCCGTCTATCGACTCTTTCATCTTGGGTCTTATCCCGGACTTGTCGAAGTCGCCGAGGATGGAAGTGAAGTTCAGGGGGAACTCTATGCGATTGATCCGGAGCGCATCAGAGAGGTCGATGAAATTGAGGGAGTTGAGGCCGGTTTGTATCAGCGAGTTCCTGTGCAGTTGCAATCACCTTGGCGAATCAGCGGAGCTGAAACGTATCTTTATCTTGGTGATGTTTCTCATGCAAAAGACCTCGGCACGCACTGGGAAGTGGCAGAGTCATGATCTTCAGCAGCGCTGAGAACCGCTCAGCTTTGTTTGAATTGCACAAAGAAGAGTGCGAACATGTGATTCGGAAGTTGGTTTCTCTACCGGCGAAGTCGGTGAAAGTCGAGCTTGGCGGAACGGGCTTCAGCGGAGCGATCATCTTTCGAGTCGCTCTCGATGACGATCTCTACGCCTTGCGTCGTTGGCCCAGTCCAACTTTGCCTCAGCAGCGAATTCTTGGACTGCATCGTTATCTTCAGCATCTCAAAGAACGCAATCTTCCGGTCGCCGTTCCTGTTTCTGTCCCGAACTCTCTTCCAGGTCGGCAATGCAATCGGTCGCTCATCAATTTCAATGGTCATTATTGGCAGCTTGAACCTTGGTTGCCGGGCGAACCGAAACATGGCGATGAAATTTCTGATACCGAACTTCATGAAGCGATGCAGACGCTTGCCCGGTTGCATTTAGCCTCCAGCGATTACGTTACAAGTTCTTCTCGGAATGATTGGTTCTCTGTAAAAACAGCGGCTCCTCCTACGGTTCAGGAGCGAATCTCGCTGATTGATTCCTGGAATTGTGAGAAGCTTCAACTGTGCGAAAGAGCGATTGAAACGGCACCGTCTGAAATCCGGGATGTCTGTCGCTCGATCCTCAACTATTTTGTTCAGCGTGCAACCCCGCTGCGGGATTCGTTGTGTCAGAAATCCAATCAAGTTGTGACTCTTTTCCCTTGCTGGCGTGATCTCTGGTCGGAACATGTTCTTTTCACGAATGACAAAGTGACCGGATTGATTGATCCAAATGCAACTCGCTGTGATCACGTTGCAACGGATCTGTCGCGGCTTCTCGGCAGTTATCTGGGAGACGATAAACGGCGTTGGCAAGTTGCACTTGAGAGCTATCAAGAGGTTCGTCCGCTCACGGAGTTGGACCATGAGTTGATCCACCTGTTCGACAAAACCTCAGTCTTGTTGAGTGGGATGACATGGATTCATCGTTGGCAAAGCAAAGCAATTTCCGCTGATCAATTCGACAAGATTTTGGACCGCTTGCGACTCATCAAACAGCGTTTGCAGAAGTTGTGAGAGTCCTCTGGAAGCTTGCGATGTTCACGGGAACACCAGATCTTGAAGATGCTTAGAGTCGATTCAGGTCGAATCCGAATTGTTTCCAAGCCTGTGGAAGTGGAGCGGTGATCGACATGGCTTCTTTGCGGATGGGATGGGTTAACGATAATCGCCAGGCATGCAGGCCGATGGCTGCTGGGTTGCCGAGCGTCGATTTTGCTCCATACTTCTCATCGCCGATGACAGGACAACCACGACTGGCGAACTGGATGCGAATTTGGTGCATCCGACCCGTGTCGAGATCAATTTCAACAAGAGCTCTTCCCTGATGCTCCGACAAGACGCGATAACGCAGCCGCGCTTCTTTTGCACCGGTGGTATTTTGCTTGCGAATTTCAACGCGTGATTGATCGGGAATTCGATAAATCCAGTCTTCGAGAGTCCCCTCTAGCTGACTTGGAATGTGTTCGAGGATCGCACGATACGTTTTAGTGACCTGCCGTTTGGCGAACTGGTCAGAGACCCGGGCTGCACTCTTCGAATTGCGGGTGAAGACGGAAACACCGGAAACGGGGCGGTCGAGACGATGCGGAATTCCGAGGTAAACATTGCCCGGCTTATTGTACTTCTGTCGCAGATAGTCTTTGACCTGCTCGGCCAGACTTTGCATCCCGGCAGGCGCACCTTGCGAGATGACCCCGCTCGGTTTATTCACCGCAATCACGGGGCCATCTTCACAAATGACGTTCAATTTTGGGTTGGGTTGGATGATCGACACAACGGATCCCGCAAGTCTCACACTCGATGAGAGTCTTTTCGATGCTTGCCGCGGCCGTGAAGGTCACATTCATGACTTCGAAGACTGTTCGCCACGAGGCCGGACTGCGACACCTATTTCTAAACCGCTCTAGTTCTCGTCGTCATAGGTCATTAAAGCAAAGCAGTCGTGAGGAGCAAGGACGTCTCTTCCATTGAGAAAGCTGAGTTCGAGAGCAAATGCACAGCTGACCACCTCGGCACCAGACTGCTCGATCAACTTCACGCAGGCGTTCATCGTTCCGCCGGTTGCCAGTAAATCGTCAACTAAAAGAACTTTGTCACCTTTTGAGAAGGCATCAGTGTGAATCTCAAGAGTGTCCGTTCCGTACTCTAATTCGTAATGGAATGAATTTGTGTCGAAAGGCAATTTGCCCGGCTTACGAACCGGAATAAACGCAGCATTCAGCTCCAGTGCCAGCGGAGCTGCGAAGATGAATCCGCGCGCTTCGGCGGCTGCGATCGCATCGATTTTTTGATCGCGATAGTGATCTGCCAGTTGCTTGATGGATTCTCGAAAGGAATCGGGGCACGAGAGCAGGGGGGTGATATCGCGAAACATAATCCCCGGCTTCGGGAAGTTCGGAATGTTGCGGATTTTTTCTTTCAAGTCCATGAGAATGTCTTATTGAGTGAGAGTGAATATGTCTGTCGCGGGTGATCTTACACGAATTTGGAGAAATGTTTAGTTCCACACTTCGTGGAGTCAGATTTAAGTCAGTAGGGATCTCAACTCACTCCGCGTGCAGGCTTCCAATTGCCGCATGTGTGGGTCACCAAAAGTGTGGCTGCTGCAACTGAGCGAAACATCAATCGATGTTAAGAGTCTCGTTTTACTTTGCATCGGAAATTGGCAGGTCTTCTTTTCCGAGCAGCTGAACTCCGGTCGCTTTGAAGTATTTGAGTTCCGCCTGATCCACGAGCTCTACCGCGTCGGGGTCCGAATCGTAGAGTTTCTTGATGCTAAACCAAATTGCGATGGCACGTTCAACCTGGCCTTCTTGAAGAAAAGTATCCGCACGCTCCAGGGCGGCTCTCACGTAATCGAGGCGGTCCGGGGGCATTTCATTTGTGATCTCGGAGATCATTTGAATCAGTAACGCTGACAGATTCTGGTCTTCTTCAGAGCTTCCGAGAAGTTCGTAAAACGCCATCAGCTTTGATCGTGCTTCCGCCAGGCGTCCTTGACGACGTAGTTCCATCGCCTGCAGGATGATTGCTTCGGCTTCTGACTTGGGGGCAGGTTGCTGTTTCGTGGCCTTGCCGAACAATGTTTTTCGTAACTCGTAGATCTCGATCTGGTCCAGATACGGGGTGACTTCCGGTTCCCATCGCTCTCGGTCGGCTTCGATCAACGGAAGAAAATAATCTTTCTTGGCAGCTTCCCATGCCAGACCTGCCGGGCGATCCATGAGATCTTCGCCACGCTGAAAGAGTTGTTCCTGAGAAGGCGTGTTGATACGGAACAAGACATAGACAAGTCCGCAGGTCAGTAACAAGACCCCTACCAGAACCCAGGTGTTGTCAAGCAGTCGATGCAGTTTTGAATCAGGCTTCTCTGCATCCATCTGTGCGCGGAACAAGTCGCGTACGAGTGTTCCGCCAACTTCGTCGCCAAGGCTTGCTCCTGGGGCAACATCTGCCATCGTCTCAGCTGTTCCGACCAACTCCGAATATTCGGATTCCTGCTGCTCTTTCAGATCGACTTTCTTCGGGATTTCCTTCAGACGCAAGCTGAGCACGTAAGCATCGGGGTAACGATCTTCCTGTTTTTTTGACAGGCACTGGCAAACAACTTCATCCAGCCAAAACGGAACTTCAGGAACCAAACGTTTGACGCTGTCGAACTGAGAGAATCGGTGCTTCTGAATAATGTCGAGTGCTGTCTTCCCGGTGAATGGGGGCCGACCGGTGAGCATGACGTACATCACTGCCCCCAGTGAGTAAAGGTCGCTCTGCTTCGTGGCCCGCTTGCCTTGTGCCTGTTCGGGGGACATATATTCAGCTGTCCCCAGAATCCCTCCGGTGACTGTTAATTTTCCGGATGCAAAGACCTGAGCGACCCCAAAGTCCGTCAGCTTGATGGTCCCATCCTTCCCGATTAACAAGTTCGACGGTTTTAAATCTCGATGAATAATGCCGGCGTTGTGAGCTGCTTTGAGTGCCGAGCAAACTTGCACGCTATAATCAATTACCTCGCGCCAGGGGATTCGCCCTTCTCTTTCCAGTCGATCAGCAAGTGTCTCACCATCAACGAACTCCATGGTGTAGAAGTACGAACCGAGGTCTTCACCATTCTCGTACAACTCGACAATGTGTGGGTTTGTCAGCTGCTTCATCGCTGCGATTTCGCGATCAAAACGAGCGACAAAGCCTGCTTCGCGAGCCATCGACGCTGGCAGCAGTTTCACGGCTGCGAACTCGTCGGTTTCCTGATGCCGTCCGAGATAGACGGTTCCCATCCCTCCGGAACCAAGTTTCCGTTCGATGAAATAGGGACCGATTGTCGCAGGTAATTCGCGATCGGCTTCAGTCTCGGGATGAAAATCTGATTCGGAAGTGCTCACAATTGTCTACAATTCGTCAGACATGATTCATTCATTCATTTTAGAGCAGTTTGCTCTATCGTCTGCCCGTGAAGAACGCATTTCTCTAGTAAAAATGCTGTTCGCCGCGAGCCAGAACCTGCAAACCAATTCGAAAGATGCAATAGAACTGATCTGGAACCTTGAAAATGACTCTCCAAAGACTGAGGAAATCACTGATTTCAGGAGCTTTCGGAGAGGTATTTCATATCCCGCAAGATCAGTCTAAGGAGCAACGATGCAGACAGCAATTCTATTAGTGGCCCACGGGTCTCGACGTGATGAAGCCAACGATGACCTTGTGAAGCTGGCGAAGATGTTCACAGAGGCCACGACCGATGAAATTGTCGAAGTGGGATTTCTGGAAATTGCCCATCCTTCGATCCCCGAGGGGCTTCAAGCCTGTGCTGAGCGTGGGGCGGAGTCGATATCGATTCTGCCGTTTTTTCTCTCTCCGGGAGATCACGTCACCCGCGATCTTGCGAACTTTCGAGACCGATTCCTGGCTCAGACTCCCCAGATTGCGTGTCACGTTTGCCCACCGATTGGACTTCATTCCAAACTGGTCGAATTGATGCTACTGCGCTTAAGCGAAGGCCGACAACTTGCCACTGAAGTTGCCGGCGAGACAGAGTGAACAACGGACAAGATCGAATCGTCTATTCCGGTAATAATGGTTTGGGATTTTCGATCCAGGCGGCTTCTCGTTGTCCGGCTCCGGGGCGGTCGGTATCGCCGAGGTCTTTTCTGGCTTCTTCTGCGTAGCCAATCAGGCGTTTTACCACTTCTGGGTGATCCGCAGCGACGTTTGTTTCCTCAGAGATATCTTCATTGAGTTGGTACAGTTCGGCTGCTTGCTCTTTTGTCGTGCGGGAGTTGATTTTGCGTTTCGTGTTTGGCAGGTAAAGTTTCCAGGCACCTGACCTCACTGCCTGGAGTTGATCTCCGAAGTAGTAGAAGAACGCTTTGTGTGGAGACTTGGCCGTTTTTGGTTCGGATAGAATCGGCCAGATGTCTTTGCCATCGATGATTCGATCTTCAGGAACCTTTGCACCGGCAAGCTTGGCAAATGTTGGATACAGATCCATTGTGGAACACAACGTATTTGTCGTGGCATGAGGGATTTTTCCCGGCCAGCGAATGATGCACGGAACACGCATTGCTCCTTCGCTGACATCGTATCCCCAGCCTTTCAACGGAGCGTTGCTTCCTTGTGGCGGATTCCTGCGCGGGGCTCCATTGTCCGAAGTCC
Organism: Thalassoglobus polymorphus; assembly: GCF_007744255.1. Classification (GTDB taxonomy): domain Bacteria; phylum Planctomycetota; class Planctomycetia; order Planctomycetales; family Planctomycetaceae; genus Thalassoglobus; species Thalassoglobus polymorphus. The sequence goes on from NZ_CP036267.1 coordinate 6,173,701, forward strand.
AGACGACGAGAGTTTTTTCGTCGAGATCAAGACGCTTGAGCGTTTTCAGAATTTCTCCTGTCGACCAATCCAATTCTTCAACCGAATCACCATAGGTTCCGTTTTTACTTTTTCCCAAGAACGCTTCACTGGCAAATGGGCTGCGTGTACTACCAGGCATGGCATGAGGGAGGTAAAGAAAGAACGGCTTCTTCTGATTCTCTTCGATAAAGCTGACTGCTCGTTCCGTGTATCGTTTCGTGAGCAAGGCACGATCAACGCCTGATTCGAGGACCTTCTCATCTTCCATCAGCGGAAGTGGTGGCCATGGTTTTCCTTCGCGAGGTGTCATGTCGTCGCTGTACGGAATTCCGAAGTAAGAATCGAAACCCTGACGAGTCGGCAGCAGTTCAGGTTGATCACCCAAGTGCCATTTTCCGATGATCGTTGTCGTGTATCCGGCCGATTTCAAGACTTCGGCCATCGTTACTTCTTGTGGATGCAATCCTTTCGGCGAGACCGGTTGGAGAACCAAACCACCGCTGTCTGATTTTTGCATGTTCACACGTCGCGGATAACAGCCGGACATCACACTCGCACGTGATGGGGTGCAAACTCCACTGGAGACGTAAAAACCGGTCAGTTTGAGACCTTCCTCAGCCATCTTGTCGAGATGTGGAGTTCGATGGAGTTGAGAGCCGTAGCAGCCGACATCTCCGTACCCCAAGTTATCGCACAGGATGAAAATGATATTCGGCTTTTCGGCCTGAGCGGAATTGGCGAGAGAAAGAGTGCTCGTGCATAGAAGCATCAGCAGTAGAAGCGGCGTTGGAAATCTCATAGATACCCTTTCGGATTGGTGTTCGTGTTTTGCCTCGTGCATCAGTTGTTGGTCCGAGGTCACAAGAGGTCCTTGTTTACTCTCCGGTTGGAAGCTCAATATGTGCGAAACCCGGATCGTTCACAGGCATCACTTTGAGGGCAGTTTTTCGGACGGACTGGTCGATGGCGATTGTCAATTGATGTTGACCTTTCTCGACTTCTGCTGTGATGAGTTCAGAGGAATCGATTGGTTTTTCGTCAATCCAGATTTGGAGACCATTTCCAGAATTTAATTTGAATCCGATCTTGCCCGATTCAGAATTAAACTCTGTACGCACGAAACTCATCCCTCGATTTCCGGCAGCCGAACGGTTGCGAATTCGTAGCTCCGGAAGTTCTGAGACAGCGAGTTCTCCGTTGACGTGGCTGTAGACCCGGCTCCATTGGAAGTCTGGGTTATCGGTTGCGGCAGCGGCGTAGCTGATTCGACGGAACTGAAACGCAGCTTGCTGAGTCGCTTGAATCGTTTCCCAGTGCCTGACAATTTGCTGTGTGCTAATGGTAAACTCAGGGACGCGACCCAAGGCGTACAGAAAGGCTGATAAGTCGATCAACTCCTGATGAGTAATGTTCGATGTCAGGCCGGCCGGCATCAGCGATGCTCCTTGCTTTTGCTGTTCAATCGAATCTTTGAGAATCATCAGTTCTTTTCCGTCGGCATCTTTCAGGAAGAGCTGAGTGCCCGTTTCACGAGCTTTGATTCCTGAATAAATCTTTCCTTCATCGGTCGCGACGACAACAGTATGGAAGCCCTCTTTCACTTTGGCATTCGGATCGAGGATCGATTCGATGATGTAATCTGGCTGGGCTGTTGCCCCCAGACTCAGGAGGTTCGAACCGATTGTTCCACCAGCGGGACCAACTGCATGACACTTCAAACAGTTGAGGTTCTGTCGGCGGAATATTTGTTCACCGCGAGCAGCGTTTCCATTTGCTAGAACGTCTTCTACGAGCGTCTGCATTTGTGCAGGAGAGAGTTTCACAGGATCTTGATTCAGTCCGCCAGCGGTTTGCAGGAGTTTTGCCAGTGCGGAATCCTGTTGGCCGGACGAACTCAGAATTCGCGCACCAACAACAGCTACGTCTTTCGGAATTGTCTTCCCTGCAAGAGCTTTGGCGACGTGGTCTGCGGCGCCCTTCCGTTGCAGGATGGACTGGAAGAGCGGTTGAGAATCAGGAGCTGATGCCGATTGGAAAAAGAGAATCGACAGGTTCGCGGCCTGCTGAGGTCGGAGTCGAAGAAGTTCTTCAATTGCAACACGTCGCAAAATTGGAGCCGATTTGCTCTTGGCTAAGTTTATCAGTTCCGTCGCTGCAGGTTGATCAGAAAAGGCTCCGAGCGCGCGAATCGCACTCGAACGATCCTGCAGCGAAATCTTCTCATCTTGAGTCGCTGAAAGAACGACGTCTCGCAACGGCTGATGCTTCCAGGCTCCGATGCACATGACGACTGCAGCCCGGATTGAGGGACTGTTCGCGTCGGCCAACTTTTTGATTTGATTGAGATCACGAGGCGGGATGATCTTTCGATTCACCGCTGCCGGATAAAGCGTATGAAGGAGTGCGTGCCTGAATTCATCAGAGATATTATCGCTGAGCGATAAATCGAAAATTGCTCCCAGATGTTCAGGAGTCCCGATGTCAGCGATGACGCGAAGTGCATCAAGCCGGGCGGAGCCATCGAGCGTTCCCTGCTGAATCTTCTGAACCAGTGTTGCTGTTCCGGCAGCTGATCCGGATGATCGCAACAGAAACGGAAGTGCCTGCGGGGGAGATTCCACATTCAGCGACCCGTCCAGCAAGGCAGGTGTCCAAATCGGTTCGAGGTCACGACATGTCAGCCAGAGTGCGTAGTCGATGTTTTCGTCAACATCTTGTTCCAGAGCCTGCAGGGCGATACTGACAGCTTCAGGTTGTTTCACTTCTGCGAGAGCACGGATCGCTTCGAGTCGAACTTGCGGGTGCGTGTCTGCGATCCGTTGTGCCAGAATCTCCAGCGGAGAATCAACTTTCTGTATGAGCTGCCCAACGACGCGTGTTGCTGCCGCGCGGACATGATGGTCTTTGCTGTTTAAACACTTTCCGAGCAGAGCCGGTTCGATTTTCCCGAACGATTGATGAATCCACAACGCTTCAAGATTGAGTTGGTCGTTGGAATGTTTGTTGGCCCAGGCGAGGACTTCGGGCAACACTTTCTCGCCCTGTTCTTTCAGTACGACTTTGGCTTGAGATCGTGAGTAACGATTTGGTGAGTCGACATGGCTGAGCAATTCGTCCGTTGAGAGTTTCGTGAAGTCGACCGGTTTGAGAGTTGGCTTTCCTGTGTATGTGACGCGCCAGATCCGACCATGTGTGTGATCGCGACGAGGGTCACGGAAGTCGACTTCGCCATGCTGGATGATGGGGTTGTACCAGTCGGCAATATAGATCGCACCATCGGGGCCTTGTTTGACATCAATCGGCCGAAAGGCAACGTGGTCCGACTTAATCACTTCCTGCTGCTCTTGTGAGCGGTAGCCGGAAGCGTCTTCCGTCAAGACGAATCGGCAGACACGGTGTCCACGGAAATCGTTGGTGATCATGCTGCCTTGCCAATCATCTGGCAGGTGCTCGCTTTCTACAATTTCCAACCCGCAGTGCTTCGGGCTCCCAGGATTAAGACCATGCAAGATCCGCTGAGCGCCGTAGGCTGTCATGTACGAGGCGCCAGGAACCATGTAGTTGATTCCTTCTCCACCGGCTCCGTCGGTTCCGAAGGTTTGACCGTAGCGGTCGAAGTCGGTCCCCCACTGATTCACGAGTCCGCGAGCGAAGACACTTAGCTCAAGCGTTTCGGGTCGAAATCTCCACATTCCGCCGGCGTTGAGTCGGTGGATTCCCCAAGGGGTTTCGATGTGACTGTGGATGTAGATCGACTGATTGAAATAGAGGTGGCTGTCCGGTCCATATCGGAGAGTGTGAATAATGTGGTGAGTATCTTCAGTTCCGAATCCGGAGAGAACGATCTCTTTTTGATCAGCTTTGCCATCTCCATTGGTATCTTTGAAGTGCAGCAGTTCGGTGCTGGCGCCAACGTAGACACCGTCATTCCCGTAGGCGACTGCAGTCGGAATGAGAAGTCCCTCAGCGAAGACTTCTGTCTTGTCGCTGACTCCATCACCATCGAGATCCTGCAGGTACAGGATTTTGTCTTTCGGTTTTGCTCCCGGTTCGATGTGAGGATAGGTTTCTGAACTGGCAATCCAGAGTCGCCCCTGTGGGTCGAAGTTCATTTGGATCGGCTTGGCAATTTGCGGATCGGCAGCAAACAGGTTGACTTCGAAGCCTTCGGGCAGAATGAAGGTTTTGCGTTCGAGCTCTGGGTCCGTTGGAGGGATGACTTTCAAATCACGTTGCGCGTACAGTCCTCCTCCCAGCAAGTGGATCAGACAAATCATGAACACAATACGGCAAGCATTTTCCATGCTTGCCGTGCCCGTGAAGTTCACCTTTATGACTTCGAAAACTGCTCGCCACGAGGCAGGACGTAAAGACCAGTATTTGATTTGCTCTCGATCTCTTCTCATTGATGAACCTGTATGACGGACGATTTCAGTATCGATGTTTTTATCGTTGACTATAAATTAAGTAGTGAATTTTCGAGGCGACCAATGAAGTTTCTCACCGCGAAACCTGTGATTGAAAGTGACTTCAATCTTAGTTCGATCCTGGAGAGGGCAGTTTCAAGCTTTCGAATCAGTTGTTCAAGTGAAGCCACTCCGAATGCCGGGGTGGGCGATGTCAGCGGTTCGTTAAGGTTTCATCGAGATTGAGCAACACGTTTGATAAAACTGTCCAGCTGGCCTGGATTTCAACTGGTGTTTTCTCGGTTTCGCGACTTCCGATCACTTTGAGTTTCTGAGCTGACTCAATTTCGTTGGTGTATTTTTCTCTGAGGGATTCGAACGTCGATCTGAGGACATTGAGTTCCTGCTCAGTTGGCTGGCGAGCGGTGCAAAGCAGGAACCCGTAGGTGAGTTGCTCATCCTGCGTCGCTCCTCCTTCACTCAAAATTCGTCCCGCGAGTGCTTGTGCGGCTTCGATATAGACCGGGTCGTTCAGAGTGACAAGTGCCTGCAACGGAGTGTTTGTCCGAATTCGTCGAACTGTGCAGACTTCGCGGCTGGGGGCATCGAAAGCATCCATGGAAGGATACGGAAGCGAACGTCTCCAGGTGGTGTAGATTCCGCGACGAAATTTGTCTTCGCCTTTGCTGGTTTCCCAATCGGTAGAGCCACCGAAGGCTGCCCGCAGTCCTAACTTGGGGCGGGGAGGATTGACGGAGGGGCCGTGCATTTTCCTGCTGAGCAAACCGGAGATTGAGAGTGCCTGATCGCGAATCATCTCGGCGGAGAGCCGGAAGCGGGGACCTCGAGCCAATAGTCGATTCTTCGGGTCTCTCGCTACGAGTTCAGCGTCAACAGCCGAGCTTTGTCGATACGTCGCAGACATCACAATGAGCTTCAGAAACTGTTTCCGGCTCCAACCGTTGTTCTTTAATTGAATTGCCAGCCAATCCAGTAACTCTGGATGACTTGGGTAGTCGCCCTGCATTCCGAAGTCTTCGCTCGTCTCCACGAGTCCGATTCCGAACAGGATTTCCCAGTATCGATTTGCGAAAACACGGGCTGAGAGCGGGTTCTGAGGATCGATGAGCCACTTTGCGAAATCGAGGCGGTCGGGGTTAGAACTCTCGCTTCGATGGAATTCCTTCAGGAGACCGGCTGAGACTTCTGGTCCCAGGTCGAGAAAATTTCCACGCACATGGATATGAGTTTTTCGGTGTTTTTCCTCGGGGAGTGCCCGCATGATGGGAACCGTCACAGGCTTGATGTTTTTCAGTTGTGTTTCGGTTGCCGTGATTTGTTTTTTGAGCTTTGCAACTTCGGGGCTGTTCGCTCCGAGATACTCTGCGATGGCAGCACGTTCATCATCAGCGAGTTTCTGCGTTGAATCGGGAACGTGAACTTCCGTTTCCTGTTTGTTCGACTTCAGCTTTGACTTCGCCCAGGTGGGGTTTCTCTTTTCGTCAAGCAACACGACTCGAAAGTCGTCGAGGCGTTTTCCGATGTTCGGGCTGTCGTTTCGGTTCCAGACAGAAATTCGATCAATTTGATAGGTCGCTCCCAAGTCGACTTCCCACCAGGGTGACGCATCCCGATTGGTATGCGTCGTCGATTTCGATTCGAAAAAATCTCCGTCGGTGTTTCCATCGACTGCAAGATTGGCTGTCCCGTTGTAGCCAGTGCTGCTTTGTGTTGCTTTCTTACCTACCGCGACTTGCTCATTTTCCGAGAAGACTTGCACCTCTGCCAGAGATAGAAACTCAGTTTTCCCGGGAAGATCAATTCGCACAAACCGGGCCTGGATCGGACCATCTGCGAGTTTTAAGGTGGGTTCCTCTTTGGCAGATATTTGTTGAAGCTTTTCGAGGTCGGTTTTCAGACCGTCAATTTTCGCTTGCAAGCTGGCCTTCTGCTCTTCAAGTTCAGGAGTCCAAAGATTCAGCAGCGGAGACTCATCACGTTTGTCTGCATCTTCGGTTTGATTCAGAATCGCGTACACATTGAAATACTCTTCATGAGTAATCGGGTCATATTTGTGAGTATGACACTGAGCACATGCCATCGTGAGGCCCATCCAAACCTGCATTGTTGTGTTGACTCGATCTACGACGGCTGCGCTGCGGAACTCTTCATCATCGGTTCCGCCTTCGCTGTTGGTCATGGTGTTTCGGTGAAACGCTGTTGCGATCAATTGCTCTTCTGTCGGATTTGGGAGTAAATCGCCAGCGAGTTGCTCAATCGTGAATTGGTCAATCGGCATGTCCTCATTGATTGCATCGATGACCCAGTCTCGGTACTTCCAGATGACGCGCGGTGGATCGTCTGCGTACCCAGCTGAGTCTGCATAGCGGGCCAGATCCAGCCAGATTCGAGCCAGACGTTCTCCGTAGGCCGGTGACGCCAGCAACCTGTCGACCAGGCGTTCGTAGGCTTGCGGTGAAGTGTCGTTGATGAACTGTTTAATCTCTTCCGGTGAGGGAGGTAGTCCGGTGAGGTCCAGCGAGAGACGTCGAATGAGTGTTGAACGGTCCGCTTCGGGAGACGGCTTGAGTTTCTGGCTGTCGAGCTTGTTGAGGATGAAGCGGTCAATGTCGTTGCGACACCAGTCTGGATTGCTGACATCAGGCAGTTCCGGGAGTTTCGGAGCGACAAACGACCAGTGCTTGTCGTACTTGGCTCCCGATTCAAGCCACCTCTTCAGCGTTTCAATTTCCTGCGGAGTCAGTGCTGGCCCTTGATCTGCAGGGGGCATGCGCAGCGAGTCATCGCTGGTTGTGATCCGGGTGAGAAGTTGGCTCGCTTCGATATCTCCCGGGACGACCGCACGCTCTCCGCTGTCGAGTTCAGCACGGGAGGCAATAGCTTCATCAAGACGCAAGCCTGCCTCACGTGTTTCGGGATCTGGACCGTGACATTTGAAACAGCGTCCAGAGAGGATTGGTCGGACATCGCGAGTGTAATCGACCTCTTCTGCAATCAATGTGGAGATTCCCAGAAGCGGGCAGCAAACCGATAGAAAGAAGGCACGAAAGTTCATGAAGTGATCCGATTGAAGAAGTCCCTGTCCGGAAATCTTTGTGATGAAGGATTTCTCATTGTCTGAAAGATCGAATCCGAATCTTCGGTTCGATTCTCATTGAGAAACACCATTCTTCATTTCTTCACTTTAACAAAACGACGACCAATGGTCTGTCATCCCAGTGAACGACAGCGATATCTGAAGTCTTTTCAGAACAGATCCTGAAACTTGAAGTTGCTCTCTCAAACGTTGAGAAAGCAGTTATTCCAGAGGTTTTCGGACGGATTCTAAAACACGTTCGTATGTTTTGTGTCGGTGAAGAACACTTTTCATCAGGGAGGATACTGTACACCACAAGAGAGAGGGCGTACATCATTTCCGGAAAGACTCGTGACCAAATCCAATTTTCGAACAGATCCTAAAGCCTGAATTCACTCTCTTAGACATCGAGGAAAGTGGCCGTCCCACAAGCTTGCGGACTTCATCCAGTCTTCGCGAACTGCCTCTTGGCGGGCAGTCTACGAAGTCGTGAAAGCGATCATCACAGGCCCTGAAAACTTTACTGCAACCGGCGAACAAGTTCGGCGACTTCATCGGGAGAGGGAATAGCTTTGACGAAAAGTTCCAGATCATCCTGCCCTGAACTGGAGATGGCGATATCTCCGATGCCCAGAATTCGCTGAATGACATTCTGGTGGACCTGCAGGTTTCGGACATCATCGTGCTGAACTTCAGTGGTCGATTTAGAAATAATTCCTTTCCGAAGAGTGGTCCGTTTGTTGGTGACTTGCATCGTCGTTGCGATGATTTCCACATACCAATAAATCAGATATCCAGCAGACAAGATGAGAACTCCCAAGCAGAGTGCAGCGAGTGTCCAAGTTTGATCAATGGTTGCCATGACCCCGAAGACTGCCGATGCAATAGTGAGTCCGACTAATGCCAGATAGAGGAACGGATGCCGACGAAACATTGCAGGATGAAGTACAACCAAGGTTGACTCATCATCTGCCGGGCTGGTGATTGAGTACTCTGCGTCGACATGCATCGTCTGCGGGTCCGATTCCATCATTGGTTTCGCCGATGGTTCCTCTGCAAGGAATGGGGTTGAACAGTGAGGGCATTCAACCGTCTCTCCGACGAGTGTTGTGGCAATGTCAATCGAGGCATCACACGCTGGGCAGCGATATGTCAATTGAGAAATGACTTCTGTCTTGGGTTCCATTGTGACGGTACTTTCTTTACTAGAGCTGATCCTGAAACTTGAATTTGCTCTCTATAACATTGGGAAAAGCAGCGATTCCAGAGGTTTTCGGATTGGTGCTAAATATGCTTACAACACTTCTGGTATTGCTGTGTCTGGTGGTGATTTCGATCACTGATTCAGGTGATTTCAATGAATCAATCTGAACCACAGAAGTACGGAGAAGCAAAAGTGAACTGGTCTTATTTCATCCTGAGTGGTCTCTGAACAATCAATTGAATGCATCGACGGCATCAATATCTGTCTTGGTACAAATAAAGCACGATTTGTGCCAAAACATCTGTTCGTCAGTGTCTGTTGCCAGTCCTGTCGAGATGAAAATTTTGTGATGGCATGCTGGTTGCAATGGAGAGTTCTGGATGACATCGTTCCCATTTTTTAAAGAGATCAGCCACCATGAGTTCTTCATTTTTGACAATTCAGCAGGAGAGTAGTGATCCTGCAGATGAAGCATCGTCGAGCAGTGACGCTGAAGGGTCCGACTCCAATTGCGAAGAGAGCCTGGAGTCGCTCGTTGATGAGTCGAAAGAGGAAATGGACGGCGACGAGGTGAACATTGGAGAACTGCTCGACTCATTCGAAAGCCGTGGGTTCGGACCGTTGCTGCTCATTCCTGCGTTGATTTCGATTTCTCCGCTCGGCACGATTCCGGGCATGTCGATCGTGACAGGAAGCTTGATTTTCGTGATCGCTACCCAAATGATCTTTCGATCGGATCATCCCTGGATACCGAAACGCCTGGAGGAAATCAGCTTCAGCCGGGAACGTTATGATAAGACGATCGATAAAATGACCCCTTGGATAAAATGGATCGACCATTGGGTTTGTGATCGCTGGGGATTCATGACGGTTGGGCCGATGCATTACGTTGTCGCTGCAGTCATGATCCTGTTGTCGTTGACTTACTATCCGTTAGCTGTCGTTCCATTTGGCGTTCTGCTTCCCGGGACGGCAATGGCCTTCTTTGCTCTTGGGATCACGATGCGAGACGGCTATTTAGTGACACTCGGTTTGGTCGCAGCTTGTGGAGCAGCCTACGGTATGCTCGCTCTTTGGCCATTTTAGAGCGAATTCGCGATTGGTCTGCAGTCATATCGCTGCTTCTGCAATGCTTTTCGTTTTCGGATCGTTTCTGAATTCCCTCAAATTGAAACCGTATCAGTCATTCGAGTCGTTGAGTTTGCTATACTCCTCGTTCTTGTATCCATCGATTAGAACCAGTCCGGAAACCTCTGGGATCGTCGCTTTTCTCAACGTTTGAGAGAGCATTTTCAGGTTTCAGGACCAGTACCATGTCAATCAAAAGAGCCTGTGTGACAGGATATCGGCAGTAGTGACATCCACCGACGTTTGCTGAGTCAATCAACAAGCTTGCGGGAGAATTCGCGACACACCCCAGTAATGAAGATCGGTCAAACGCAATGGCATGGTGGTTACAAAGATGGGACACGCTTCGTGGAAGCTTGTGGTTTATCCCTGGGCTGGGTGTGCTGGGAGCCTTGCTGCTTTCCGTCATGACGCTTCAAATTGACTATCAGCTTAGCTATGAAGAATTGAGCCCTCCGAACTGGTTGATTACAACCAGTTCTGCAGCACGTTTGACGCTCAGCTCTCTTGCGGGGGCATTGATCACAGTGACAGGTGTCGTGTTTTCCATGACGATGCTCACGCTGGCTCAAACATCCAGTCAGTATGGTCCACGCTTGCTGCGTTCATTCTTGAATCAAAATGTGACGCAATTGACTCTCGCAGTCTTTGTGGGCACAAGTTTGTACTGCATGTCCGTTCTGAGAACGATTCGGGAAATCGGGGAGGGGGATTTATTTGTTCCGCACCTCTCCGTCTTCGTTGGTTTGTGCCTGGGGTTAATGAGCTTACTCTTCTTCGTTTATTTTATTCATTACACGGCAAGTTCAATTCAGGCTGAGTCCGTCATCCGGGCAGTCTCTTATGAACTGGACGATGCGATCGAGCGGCTCTTTCCGAAATGTCTCGGCGACGACTCAGACGACAGCAATGCAGACAGCAGCAATTCTGGCGACAGCGACCCAAGCCCGGAGAAGCCGGATTCTACGATTCTCATTCAGGCAGATTCGATTGGGTATATTCAAGGAATTGATGGTGATCGCCTGATCGAACTGGCTGATCAGCTTGACACGGTTTTTTATGTCAGAGCCAAGCCCGGGGATTACATCTTTCATGGCGCACCACTTCTCGATGTCGCCGAAGATGAAGTTGAGGAAGAGTTTCAATCGAAAGTGAGAGAGACATTTCTAACTGGAGTGCGGCGAACTCCCAGGCAAGATACTGGGTGCGTCATTAAAGAATTGGTCGAAGTTGCCATCCGCGCACTCTCACCCGGGATCAATGATCCCCACACAGCTGTCGCCTGCATTAACAGTCTGGCATCCGCCCTGAGTAGCGTCGCTGGCCGTGAGTTTCCTGATTCGCATCGCAGAAATGAAGAGGGCAAGGTTCGTGTGATTGTTCAAACTCCGACCTTCTCTCAGCTGCTTGATGACTGTTTTCGCGAGATTCGTTTTTATGGAGCAGATTCCTTTTTGGTTTTGGAGCAGCTCTCGAAAAGCCTGCTGATGCTCTCATATTTCGTTCAACGCAAAGCAGATGCTCAAGCCATTTGCCGTCACCTGAAAATTATTGAAAGTCTGGCTGAGAAAAACCTTACAGTCGACGAGGAGAAAAAACAGATTCTCGCGATCACGGAAGAGGGAAAAAATCGCCTTGAGAAGATCGTTTGAGAATTATTGAAGTTGAGGAGCCAGGCTATCTCTTTTGCGATCCAGAGATGAGGCAAATCAATGCGACGAACAGCGACGCCCCGACGATTGACCAGACGACTGGAAAGGTGTGCGAATCAATCTGGATCGCGAACTGTTCTGGCAGTCCCAATTTCATCGCCAACCAGCGTCCCAGCATCGCTCCAACGAATCCGAGAGCAATTGAGCCCAGGCAGCCGACCTTTGATCGACCGACAATGGCTTGACCAATACTTCCGCAGATTCCTGCGATCAACAATAGGAGGAGTATTTCAACAAAAGTCATGGCTGTTTTGCCTCGCGTCGTTTAAAAGCATCTTTCGAATTGTTTTGCAGGATCTGCCTCTCAAGGATTACGGAGCCTTTCATACGAGAAGTTGCTGAAGAGCCTCGCAGTCCTGATGCGTTTGGCGGGACACACGTTCTTGAACGCAAAAAGAGCCATCGATAGCTCGATGACTCTTTTTGCTGAAATGAGGAATTCTGCGATCCCAAGAGTCCTGCAGTTTCTTGAGGTCGTAGAAATCTACTCGATGTTTCGATGCCTGATTCAATTTCTCGTGAGAGCGAATCAGGCTTTCGCCGAGACAAACTTGCCTCCTCGTGCCCGTGGAGGGTGCTCTTCATTTCATTCAATGAATCGCACATGTCCACGAGGTAGAATTCGTACAATTTTTAGAACTGATCCTGAAACTTGAAATTGCTCCCTCGAACTTTGAGGGAAGCGACTGTTCCAGAGGTTTTCGGACTGTTTCTTAATTGTTTTAAACGTTGACGCGGCGACCACTGAGTAGTGAGATGACAGCGAGAACCAGAAAGACAAAGAAGCAGATCTTAGCCGCTCCGTATGCCATACCACCGACCAAGCCAAATCCAAACAGACCAGCAAGTAACGCGATGACCAGAAATGTGAGTGCCCATCCTAACATGATTTTTCCCTTTCAAAAGGAGTTTGATTTTTGTTGAAAGGTACTAAGGCACACCCTGTGCCAATTTCGGTTTACCATGTGTAATTGGTTTGTAAGATGTTTGTGGAAAGCCGTTTATGAATATTCACAGGATGTGTGAGTCGATCAGTCCAGAAAAACGATCGGTCGCTGATCTATCGAACTGTCCATTCCGAGACCAGCAATTCTTTCGGTCTCTGCTTGATGTTCGACGCTCAAACTCTAAAAAGCATCCATGAGAATGTTTCTTGGAGTCAGGCCGACAAGAGCATCACAGACTTACGGCAGAACTGACAGCCCCAAACCACTCTGGGGCTCAAACTTCATTACCCACGCAGAGAGAGGGGACAGGGAGGGACTCAGTCATAAAATCCGTTTCTTGAGAGCTTTCAACTCGCTCTCACATTGCGAGACGAGCTAGATCATCTTTCGAATTGGTGTTCAGGTTCTGCCTCGTGGCACACAGTCAATCACGTGACAAGACGCTCAATTCGCGGACACAATAAACACGAAAGTGTTCCAGTTAAAAACAAGGGGACCAGAACGTTGCATAGAGTTCGGAGCGCAGAGTGCAGTCAGAATTTTTAATTCGTTGTTCTTCAGCGGGATGACGATTCTTCGTTGAAATTTTGTTAGAGTTGAAAAAATAATTCACAGTCAGCCGAGGCTGATCTTTGGAGAAAAACATGGCACGAGTATTAGTTATCGATGATGACCGGTCGGTTCGAATCCTTGTTGAGAAGGGGTTGGAAAAGAGTGGGCATCATGTCTTTGCGGCTGCGAACGAAGCCGAAGGACTCGATGGGATTCGTGAGTTCAAACCGGACGTGTTATTGCTCGATTTAGTTCTGAAGGAAGGTTCGGGACTGACAGTCTTTCAGAATGTCCAAAAGCTGGATTCGCGGCTACCGGTCATTTTCATCACCGGAGAAGCCGGGAGTGAAACGACGATCGAAGCGATGCAGATGGGAGCCTTGGACTACATCGCAAAACCTCTCGATATCACCATCCTTTCTGAGTTGGTCGAGCAAGCGGCTCGTACGCGACAACTCATGAACACGCCTGTGGCGCTCGGCGTGAATCCAGCAGGTTCTGGTGGGGACGATGCGTTTCTAGGTCGCAGTCCCAAAATGCTGGAGGTTTTCAAGATCATTGGTCGAGTTGCCAAACAGAAAATCCCGGTTCTCATCCGCGGAGAGAGCGGAACAGGCAAGGAATTAGTTGCCCGGGCAATTTATCAGCACAGCGACCGCTTTGATCGTCCATTTATGGAAGTCAACTGTGCTGCTCTCCCCGACACGCTTCTGGAGAGCGAGCTTTTTGGGCATGAAAAAGGTTCATTCACCGGAGCGGATCAACGCCGGATTGGAAAGTTTGAACAGTGCGATGGCGGGACGATTTTTCTCGATGAAATCGGAGACATGGCACCCGTTGTTCAGGCCAAGGTTTTGCGTCTCTTGCAAGAGCAGCGTTTCGAGAGGGTCGGAGGAAATGAGACGATCCAGACCGACGTTCGAATTGTGACCGCTACCAACCGTCAACTGGAAGAGATGGTTGAGGAAGGGAGCTTTCGTTCAGATTTGATGTATCGGCTGAATGGAGTGACGATTTCCTTGCCGCCGCTGCGTCAGCGAGGAGCAGATATCAAAGATCTGCTTCAATATTTCTTGTCTCAAGCGATTCAGGAACTCGGTTATCCTGAGTTGCAGGGACTCTCTGAAGATGCCCTGCAAGCCTTGATGGAGTATGAATGGCCCGGGAACGTTCGTGAGCTTCGATCGGTGATGCGCCAGGCTGTGATAAATTCGACTGGCACAGTCATTGCTGAGAGCTTTCTCCCTCCAGAAGTTCGGGGAATTCAAGTTGAAGAGACTGATTCGCGGGATGGGGAGAGTGACGGACGTTCTATCAACCTGGCTGGATTCGTGAGTCGCAGGCTGAAAGCAGGATCGACGAATTTGTACGCTGAAACTTTGGAAATCATGGAAAGATACCTGATGGCACAAGTTTTACAGCAGACAGAAGGGAACCAGTCTCAAGCTGCTGAAGTCCTGGGGATCACACGCGGAAAAATTCGGGATCGAATTGCCGCATTCGGAATCAATGTGAACAAGACGGTCTCGGTCGATCCAGAGTGACCAGCAACAAATATCGGGAGACATTTCGTGGCGGAGAACTGGCAATCACTCTTCTTTGAGCAGGTTCAAGATGCCTACATCGTGATTGACGTCAATAGTGTCGTCCTGTCGTGGTCCACACAGGCTGAAAAGTTGTTTGGCTGGCGTGCGGAGGAAGCTGTCGGGGCGAGACTCGATTCTCTGATCATCCGTGATGAGGATCTGGATGCCCATTTGTCTGGATTGAAAACATATCAATCCACCGGTATGGGGCCACTCATCAACAATACGACAAAACATGTCGCGAAAACGAAATCAGGCTCGACGATTCCCGTCGAACTGTATGTCGTCCCGATCAAATCAGGAGAGACCTCTCAATTTGTAGGTTGCGTTCGCGAAGCTGAAGAGGTTGACCGTCAATCGATCTCCCGACCCGCTCTTGAGTCGTTTCCTGGAGAGGAAAACTCGATTCAAATTGCTCTTCAAAACGCATTGCAGGAGATCTGTACGACGCTGAATTGGGAGGTCGGTCACGGATTGATTGTCGATGAGCTTGAGAAAAGTTTAGTCTCGACCGAGATCTGGCAGTTTGCGACGCAAGAGGTCGCCTCTAAAGCATCTGACCTGAAGAATGCGACCCGTTTTACGTTAGGAGAAGATCTTCCGGGACGTGCCTGGGAGAATCACGAAGAAGTCTGGCTGGCGAACAGCAACTCTCCCAGAATCCGGGACAACGCATCCCTCAGCGAGTTCATCAACTCCGGAGTGGCTGTCCCAATTATCACCGATGGAAATGTCTCAGCGGTACTGGAGTTCTTCGATTCTGGAGACCGGGAGCAGAGTTCTGAGGTTGTGGAGTTCATCGAGCGGTCAGCTTCCAGGCTGAGCTATGAGCTTGAGCGGCATCGTTGGCATCGAGAAATGTCGTTCCTGGCAGAGATCGTCGAGTCAACGACTGATGCTGTGATTGGAAAGGATCGATCTGGAAAAATTGTACTCTGGAATCATGGCGCCGAGTTGACCTATGGGTATTCCGAGGCAGAAGCACTCGGAGAGTCGATCTCTATCATTTTGCCAGATGGGGTGAATGAAGAAGAGCAAGAAATTCGGGACATTGTTGCGACACAAAAACGCCTCTCCTCATTCGAGACGGTCCGGAAGAATAAGAATGGCGAACTTCTGGATATTTCGCTGACGATCACTCCGATTCGTGATCGGGAAAATCGATGGATCGGTTCCGCAACAATTGAACGCGATATCACCGCTTTTACTGAATCGATCTATGAGCTCCATGACCGCGAAGAAAAACTCCGGCTGATTATGGAAGCTTCGGGAGAAGCGATTTACGGCATCGACCTCGAAGGGAAATGCACGTTTGCGAATCGTGCTTGCATGCAAATTCTGGGGTACGAATCAATGGATCAGGTGCATGGTCAAGACATGCATATGCTGATTCATCACTCTTTCGCAGACGGAACTGAGTATCCGCGATGCCAATGCAAAATTTTGGAAACATTTCGATTAGGGAAATCGATCCATATTCAAGACGAGGTTTTTTGGAAAAAAGACAACACAAGTTTTCCTGCAGAGTATTGGTCCTCGCCCATCCGTCGCGGTGATGAAATTGTTGGTGCGGTCATCGTCTTTGAGGACGCAACACAAAAGCATGCGGACGATCGAACGCGAGCAGAATTGGCAGCGATAGTTGAATCTTCGCGTGATGCGATTATCGGGAAATCTCTCGATGGAATCATTAAAACCTGGAATCGTTCAGCGGAAGAGCTTTACGGATATTCCGCACATGAAGCAATCGGCCAGGCGTATTCGTCGCTTGTCTGTCAGGGAGATGACTCAGAATCGACAGTTCAGGAGATCAATAACGATGATTCCGGAATCCCAGTAGAAGCTGTCAGGCGACGCAAAGATGGGACTCTGATTGATGTCGGGGTGACGGAGTCAGCGATTCATATTGCTCAAGGGAAGATTGTCGGGACGGCATCGATTGAGCGAGATATCACCGTTCGAAAACAACGCGAGGCCGAACTCGAATCCGCTCGCAAAACTGCGGAAGTCGCAAACCAGACGAAAACAGAATTCCTCGCAAACATTAGCCATGAATTACGCACACCTATGAACGGTGTGTTAGGGATGCTTCAGGTCGCACTTGAAGAGCAACTTCCCGCAGCTTTGAGAGACTATCTGGCAACAGCTCACGATTCTGCGGAAACGTTGTTGTTGCTTCTCGACGAGTTATTGGACTTTTCTCGTTTGGAAACGGGACAGTTTGAAATCATTTCCGAAACGTTCGATATTCATTCGGAAATCGATTTGGCTTTGAAGGCCCTTGCTCTACGCGCTCACGAGAAAGGGCTGGAATTGATCGTCGACATTGATCCGAATGTCCCTGTCTGGGTTGAAGGTGATGCGGGACGTCTTCGTCAAATTATCACCAACCTTGTTGGCAATTCGATTAAGTTTACGGACGTCGGCGATGTCGTGTTGAAGGTGGTGAATGAATCTCGAACGGAGGAATTCATCCGATTGAAATTTATCGTCAAGGATACAGGAATCGGGATTCCGGAGGAAAATCTGGAAACGATTTTCTCTCCCTTCACTCAAGTTGATGCCTCAATGACACGTGCCCGAAGCGGGTCCGGACTTGGGTTGGCGATTTGCGATGAACTCATTGAAAAAATGGGTGGGACAATTTCAGTCACCAGTGAAGTCGGAGTTGGGACCACCTTTGAAGTGAATCTTCTCTTCCGTTTTGCTAACAAGCCGGAGCATCATCCAGACTTGCGTCAATTGGCAGGAGAACAGGCTCTCGTTGTTGACGATAATGATGCAAACCGGGAGATCCTTTCGAAACTCCTCGACAATTTTTCGATGCGGGTCAACTCTGCTGAAAACGCAGGAGAAGCAATCAATTTATTGCGTAAATCGTCGGACTCTGAGTCAGTCTTTGGGATTGCGATCATCGATTCTCTGATGCCTGAAACGGACGGGATGAGTCTGGTTCAAGAGTTGCGGAATCAAGGCAACAACATGCCGATTATTCTCATGGTCTCTCCCGGAGAGCGACTCGCCGTTGAGCAAAATGCCCAGAAGCTTGGGATTTCAACATTTCTGGAAAAACCGGTCTCTCGCTCAGATGTTTTCGATGCGGTCATGACAGCCTTGCGCGGACCACAATTAACCCGTGAGTCGTTTGAAGAGCTGACTCCTGTTTCACATCGATCGCTCTCGGTCCTTGTTGCGGAAGATACTCCTGCCAATCAAAAAGTGGTCAGGGCGATTCTGGAAAGGCGAGGGCATCAGGTGACGATTGCTCACAACGGAAAAGAAGTGTTGACGAAGCTGAATAATGATCAGGTCTTCGACATTATCTTGATGGATGTTCAGATGCCTGTGATGGATGGGTTACAGGCGACTCGGGCGATTCGTGATCAGAAGGAATTCCATGATATTCCGATTATTGCGATGACTGCCCATGCTCGCCGTGAAGATCGCAGGCGTTGTCTTCAAGCGGGAATGTCCGGATATATTTCCAAGCCATTGGACGTCAACAAATTGATTCGGCTCATAGAAAAATTATCCAAGAGTAAAAAAAACAGTCCAGCTCAGGTTGAATCAAAATCATCTAGTCGAGAAAAAGTTGAACCTCCAAAGATCGTAAATTTAGATGCAGCTCTCAAGCGGTTGGGAGACGATGAGGAACTTTTGGATTATATGAAAACTGCGTTTCTAGAAGATTCTCCGCAGTTGCTTGAAGAAATTAAGACTGCCCATGAGAAGTCCAGTTTTCCAGAGTTGCACCGGGCTGCACACAGCTTAAAAGGGCTGGCATCAAATTTCGATGCTTTCAATCTTATTGCTTCAGCACTAGAAATTGAGAACGCGGCAAAGGTGAGCCAGCCGGTCGATGCCT
Organism: Thalassoglobus polymorphus; assembly: GCF_007744255.1. Classification (GTDB taxonomy): domain Bacteria; phylum Planctomycetota; class Planctomycetia; order Planctomycetales; family Planctomycetaceae; genus Thalassoglobus; species Thalassoglobus polymorphus. The sequence goes on from NZ_CP036267.1 coordinate 6,192,219, forward strand.
CTTTGATTGCTCAGGTCGAAAGTGATCTGAGCGATGTCACAGAGGCCATCCAATAGTCGAGCTGAAGGCGTGGTCATTCACTGAGATACGATCGTGAGACTCGCTGGTTGTTCAGGTCTTGTGAAGCAAGGGAGGCCGACGAAAATGTCTGCACTGCTCAATATTAACAGTATCAACAATACCAATAGAAACCGCGGATAGCCTGCTGAAGCTATCCGCGTGCATGATAATCAATGATCCGCCACATGTTTTTAATCGTCTGCGAGTGAGTCGCGCAGGTCGCGAATTTGATCGTGAGTTGCTTTGACGCTGGCGTACTGACGAGTCAAGATATCGTTGACAGCGCTTCCCGCTGTCTGTCGGAGCACCTCTTCGTAGGCATCTTTAATTTGATCCTCGCCTCGTTCGACTTCAGCCACAACGGCATGATTATCGTTCGATGTCATCAGCTCACGGCATTTCATCCAGCATCGGTGAAGTGCTGCGGCATAGCTGCCTGACCGATTTACATTTTTGTCGTTAATGGTCAGGTAGGTTGCCAACTCGTCTGCCTGTTTTCGTCGTTGCTGGCCAATTTCTTCGAAAGCAACTTTGAGCACATCAGAGTCGATGTTTTTTGCTGCATACTCAAATCCATCTGAGCTATCGACGTTCATTTGAACGAGTTGCTCCAGACTTTCAATTGTGGTTTTATTCAAATCTGCTTTTGTTTCGAGAGCCATCTCTATTCCTCCGAAATTAAATATGATTGAGTTGAGAATATAGAAGTAGTTAGGGCAAGGAATGTGCCAAAGCCGTTGACAATCTAATATGCCCTCCTCCCGAGTGCCCTGCTCTTGGAACGGAAAACGATACGAATTGCAGTGAATCGTCACAGATTCGTTGAATTCCCGGAGGTCATCGAGATGTTCTGGATTTTTTTTGGGAACGGACGGATTCACCAGCTTCGGAAGCCGTTCTCAATATGTTTGATTGCTACTCTGCCAGCCTGATTGAATATCTGTCAGCTTGATGAGCGACGATAGACGGCAGGTCACAAATGATGAAAAATCAGTGACGACATTGTGCGACCGAAACATTGTGCGACTGAACTGTCAACTTGAAACAAGCATTATGACTGGATGAAGTCCCCGGTCTCTGAAGGGAGTTTCTCCTACTGCTGACGTTGTGTCCTCCAGCGGACAGAAAAAAGATCGCGTGAGGAGACGTCGCGTATCGACCCAATGTTCCAGTTTCAGGTTTGTACTCGTTCGGTAAATGCCTTTCTCACTCAGCCACTTGTTTAGCGCTTCAAAGATCTTTACGCACAGAGTTGTCTTTTCTCGCAATGTTGATGTGAGAGAGAGTTGGCGTGAAAACTTTCTTTGTTGGCTGGTTCTCGATCAGTGTGAGTTGTCTGAGATCAGTTTCTTGCGTTGAACTCCGCTTGAACATTCTTGGTGTGAAGCCGTTTCGCTTTTGCACTTCACGAATTGGTGTTTGTGTCCAACCTTGTGGCGGGCAGTAAATTTACTGGTGAAACGCGTTCTGTGCGGGCACGCGGTTGAGGAAACTGCTTTGGAATTCACATGGGCGTTCATGCTGGAGCAGTCAAAGAGTTTGCAAAAAATGATGAGAAAAAAGACTTTGGCATAAAGCCTGCATAACCCGGTTTCATCAAACATCAGAACAATCTTCAACAGTCAGTTGAATGATTCCAAATTTTTAAACAAAAGGAGTATGCAGATGTTATTTAAGCAACCTCACCTGATTCTTTGTCTCGCCGGGCTTCTTGCAGTTGGCTGTACCACAGATTCGGGAGACATTCAGGAAGCACGTCAGGATCTGGAAGAAACGAAACAGGAAGCCAGACAGGACATCGCTCAGGCCGAACAGAACGTTCATGAAACTCGTAAGTTCAGCCAGGAAGAAATGGAAGAAGAGCAAGAAGCTCTAGAGAACTTGGCTGAGACCAAGAAGGAAGCTCGAGAGGACATCAACTCAGCAGAGAAGGAGCTTCGCGAAACAAAAAAGGAAGCTGAGAAAGATCGCAGAGCCAATCTGGAAGCCGCCCAGGAAGATCTGAAAGCTCAGGAGAAAGACGTTCTTCAAGCCCAACAAAATGTTGATGAATTGAAGGTCGAACTTGACGCCGCACAAGCGAAGCTGAAGGAACTTCAAGAGGGTGCCGACAAGGATGCAATTGATGCAGCCCAGGATGAAGTCAAATCGAAACTTGAAGAACTGAAAGAAGCAAAGAATACTCTTCAAGAAGAAAAAGATGAAGTTGCTAACTCTCACAAGAAGATTGACGAATTAAAATCTGAGTAGAGTTTTGATTCACACTCTTTTCGGAGAGATTAAATCAGAGAGTCGCGAGAGGATGATCATCATCCTCTCGCGGCTTTTTTTGTTTTGACACTTTTTGTACTAGCACTTTTAAAAATCAGTCGGGGGCGAATTCAGTTTCAGAGCTTTACGCAGGTGGTTGCACGAGAGCACAAAACACGACACGATACCAGTCCTCGAATTGGTGTTCGCGGTTTGTGGCCTGGCGAGCATTCTATGGAGTTCTGAAAGTAGAACTTCGTTGACACGAGAAGCGTTCCCCGACAGGGCAAGCAGTGAGAATATTCTGAATCGATCGGTTTACGAACATTAGAATGTCAACCGGAAATACAACATGTTGCATTGTCGGCGGGGGCCCAGCTGGGATCTTTCTTGGATATCTTCTCGCTCGTTCCGGAATTTCTGTGACAGTGCTGGAAAAGCATGCAGATTTTCTCCGCGACTTCCGAGGCGACACTATTCACCCATCGACAATGCAACTGCTCGATGAACTTGGCCTTCTGGAAGAGTTCTTAGCGATCACTGATTTTCGGGCGGACCAGCTTTGGCTGAATTTTGAAGGTCAGCGAATCGCCGGGCCGACGTTTGCTCACTTGAAGACCAAGTGCAAATTTCTCGGTTTCGTCCCTCAGTGGAACTTCCTGAATTTGCTCAGCCAGGAAGCAAGCAAGTTCGATGGCTTCGACTTGAGGATGAACACTCGAGCCACTGAAGTTATCCGCGAAGATGGCAAAGTCGTTGGAGTCCGCTGTGAATCAGGCAACCGTGAATACGAAATTCGAGCCGATCTGATTGTTGCAGCCGACGGACGCAGTTCAACGATTCGTAAGGTGACAGATCAGACCGTCGTTGAGACCGGAGTCCCCATCGATGCACTCTGGTTCCGGATGGATCATCGACCTCAAGATGATAAGGGAGAGACGCTGGGCTGGCTCCGCGGTGGGCACATGCTAGTGACGATTCCCCGCAGAACTCACTCGCAGGTCGCCATGGTGATTCGTAAAGGCTGCTTCGATCAAATTAAGGCTCAGGGGATCGACGCATTCCGCCAGACGATTCGTAAAGTCTGCCCGCCGCTTGCAGATGTTGCCGTCAGCTTGAAGGATTGGGATCAGGTGAAGCTGCTGACAGTGCAGATCAATCACTTGGAACGGTGGTCTGAAAATGGGTTACTGTTTCTCGGCGATGCCGCTCATGCGATGTCACCCATGGGGGGAGTGGGCATCAATCTGGCAATTCAGGACGCTGTCGCTGCAGCCAACCAGCTTGTTACACCGTTAAGAAATGGCACACTTAATTTGGAAGATCTGCAGGCGGTTCAAGCCCGAAGAGAACCAGCCGCTAGAAAAACACAACGGCTCCAGGTTCGTGCCCATGCCATTCTTTTTGGAGGAAGCACTGGACCGGACCAGGCGTTCTCCATTCCGTGGTCGATACGAATCGCAGCTTGGTTGTTCGCACCAATTCTGCGAAGAGTCGCTGGGAGATGGATCGGTCTGGGATTTCAGCCGGAACAGATCGAGACAGAAATTGTAGATGGTTGAAGTCTCGTAATTCGAGGACTTGAAACCCTCAGCCATTCAAATGCCTGTTGGGAAGTCTCTCTGTCAGGACACTATCGTGTTTCTCGCGGCGAGGTAGCGAGAGGGGCTATTTGCGGAACAAGTGTCTCCGGCTTGCTAAATTCTTCAGCGCATAAAAAAACTCGCTTGCCAGTGGCAATGGCCAAGGCAAACGAGCGTCTCTGTGTCGCAGGGAAAATAAAACCAGCTAGCTTAAGTATGTAAAAGGGTCCCGAACCAGTGACACAGCATAAACGGGAATGATGAAAGAAAGTGTAGCATATTTGATGCCAACGTGCAATCTGGATGTGTCGATGAGTGGGTTTCGCAGGGGAAGCCCTCGTTTCAGTCAAAATTTGCCTCTGCGAGAGTTCAACAAGAGGGCGATCGAGTTATTTCACGAGAGGCAATTCGAACCACTTCGCCGGTGCAGATTGATGCAGTTCCGTGGAAATGTGAAAAAACGCCCCGATGTCATTCACCAAGAACAGACTTTTTTGTCTCCCGCCAGAATTTCAGTCCATGGCCACGAATCCAGTCGTATTGTGAGCACTTTAGATTGTTCTAGCCGAGCCAGAGTGTTCGTGAATTCAAATTTGAGCTGAAGTTGTGAGTGTCATTTCAGGGTTCGATAACGGTCTCAGGGGTTCTGCGTACATTTCTCGATGAGTTTGGTACGCGACGTGCATTGAACAAAATCTCTGCGATCGAGTGAGAACAGGCCCGCACTTGCTCGAGAGTAAGACGACAAGCGTTTCCGGAGAGTCTCTGGAAACGCTTTCGTCGTTTTAAGGGGTGGTCGAATGCATGTTTTCATCGAATGGTTTATGATGAAGTATTCGGGGCGCGTCGAAATGCCACATGAAACAACTTCGGGCGAATGAGGTTTAAGAGCTGACGATGGAAGAACCGGATGTGACACGGATTCATTCTTCGACCTCTGACCCTGCATATTTGATTGTGCAGCGAGGAGACGCATTGCTGGAGGTCGTTGAACTCCCGGAAAATGGACGTCTTACCGTTGGAAGGGCTTCTTCAAATCGAATCGTTCTTCAAGATCCTAAATGCAGCCGAGAACACTGCGAAATCTACTGTCGAGGGGGGCAGTGGTACATTCGCGATCTTGACAGTCGAAACGGGTTGACGATCGATGACCAGCGTGTGAAAGATGATCACGCTCTCGAATTCGGTGAGATGATTCGCATCGGGCTTTGCACGCTCGCTTTTTCCAGTCAACATCCAGATCAGAACCCGCTGAGAGCAAACGGGAGAGAGCGATCTGATTCAGATTCCAGCTACCAGATTATCGAACGGCAATCTGGAACTCAGTACGACAACCCATCGCTGAAAAGAATTCGCAATCATCGCGAAGGGGCTACAGAGCTGTTTCGGATCGCCCGGATGATGGTGGCTCCCACAACGGTTGAAGAACTGAGCCGTGTTGTCTTAGAGGGGCTCGTCAAGTTTACCGGAGCCACTCTGGGAGGGATCTTAATTGATGTCGACGTCGAGTCGACCAAGAGCCAAGGTCTCGATCGATTGCTGCCATACGCCTTATATGGATGCCAGGATGCCGGGCAGCTCTCCACGTATCTTTCGCGGATTGTTCTGCACGATCAAGATGCCATCCTCGCACACGATATCTCGAAACATTCTGCTTTTGCGGCTCAGGACAGTTTGGTGGAGCTTTCCGCTGAAAGTGCCATCTGTGCTCCGATCCGGCATGGTGACTCGGTCTATGGTGTGCTTCATCTTTATTGTATGAATCCAGATCAACCGATGACGCAAGCCGATCTGGAATTCGTCCTCGCCGTTGCTGACCAGATGGGCGACCATTTGCAGACGTTGTTGGACAAAGAAGAACTTGAGGATGGGCTGAAAAAATCGCGTCTGCAGATTTCTGAGCTTCAAAATCAGCTCGGTGCGGAAACCGAACTTGTCGGCCATAGTTCAAACTTGGACGCACTTCGCCGCTCAATTGTCCGCGTTGCTCCCACGGATGCGCTGGTTCTAATTCGTGGTGAATCTGGCGTTGGGAAAGAGCTCGTGGCACGTGCCGTTCACTTCAATTCGCTGCGAAAAGACAATCCATTCATTTGCGTCAACTGTGCTGCACTCACCGAAAGTTTGCTGGAGAGTGAACTGTTCGGCCACGAGAAAGGAGCGTTTACCGGGGCATCTTCCCGGCGGTCTGGGAAGTTTGAGCAAGCTGATCGTGGGACGTTATTTCTCGATGAAATCGGTGAAATGAGTCAGGAGATTCAGGCCAAATTTCTTCGAGTCCTGGAAGGTCAGGCGTTCGAGCGAGTTGGGGGAGGGGAGTCTATTCAGGTGGACGTTCGCGTTGTGACTGCGACAAACCGTGATCTGGAAGAGGCTGTTCGCGAAGGAACCTTTCGCCGCGATCTGTTTTTTCGCCTGCAAGTGATTGAAATTACTGTTCCGGCTCTGCGTGAACACAAGGAGGACATTCCCGCAATCGCTCAGCACTTTGTCGACCGTTTCTCAACGAACTCAAGATTCAAGATACGTGGCTTTAGTACAGCTGCGATTAAAAAACTTCAAAACCATCCCTGGCCGGGGAATGTTCGGGAGCTTAGAAACGTCGTCGAACGGGCAGTCATTCTCTCCGACCACGAAATCCTGCAACCTGAAGACGTCGTGCTGACGAGCTTAAGACTCGACGACGAGAAACCGGAACAGGAGTTTTCACAAGCCAATGAAATCACCTCTGAACAAGGTTCTCTGGAAACCAGTGTTGATCCGCTGGTTGACCTGTTCGGAAGTTTTATTCAATCAGAAACAAGCCTTGATGATCTCGATCGTTGTTACATTGAAGCGGTTCTGGCGTCGACTGACTGGAACAAGTCGAAGGCCTCACGGATTTTGCAAATTGAAAGGACGACTCTTGATCGGCGGCTGAAGAAATACGGGATTTCCCGCCCAGGTGGAGAGGATGAGGAAGAGTGAGCGAAATGTCTTCAATGGAAGAACAATTAGCTGAATGTGTTCAACGCTGTCAGGAGCAGATGGCGCATGCGTGGGTGGTTCGTGCATTTGTCAGGCATTCCGACGAAATTGAAGACTTCCCCGAACTGACGAACATCTGCCGGGCGATCTTTGATCTTTCGCGGGCTCTGGAAACCCGCGTCGATGATCCTGTCGGCTACTTCAAAATGCTCACCAAGAAACTCGGGAAGTTTCGAGTGGCTGTCGATGAGTACTCGAAGCTGATTCCCGAGATCTCGACTCACACCAATTTCGGGCAAAGTGTCATCTCCACACAGGTTTGCGCTCGGGTACTTGGAGAATCTCTCGATAAAGCTAAAAAGATTGCCATTGCCAACACTTCAAAGTAAGAAACCGGCCGTCTTGAATGTGTTTTGCTGTGTAAGGTGCTTCCCTGAAATGATTTACGGGTTTTTCTTTGTGGCGGTTACTTTTCGGAATGCAAGCTCGGACCCTGCCTGTTGTCTGTGCAGCCTCTCCACTCTCTCTAGTTTGCCACTCAATTCTTTGCCGGATTCGTTAAAACCCGAATATTCTCACAAGTTCCTCCAATCGTCAGAACGATAAAGGTGATAACGGACTTCATGTTAGTTGTCCGTTCGCGAAATGATTGACTGACTTTCTGTGTCCACGACAAGTCCCAATCTCGGCAACTGAACAGAACATTTCTCATCAAGTTTGAGAAGTTGAGATCAGGTTTCGAGAGCGGTTCTAAATAAATCGTACATGGACGTCTTCGCAGCACCTGGAGACAATCAGATGAACTTGCTGAAAAACCGCGTCAAACAATTGTGCCTGCTTGCAGGGCTAGCAATGGTGACGCTCCCAAACAGTGGATGTAACCTATTGGCCTGGACGAGCCAGCTCGCCTGGACTGGAGCCGCCTTCTGGGGGACCACTCCGCTGATACCCGTGACTCCCTACTTCAGTCAGCAGATTGAAGATACATATTGGGAGGAAGAACGTTACAAGAAGGTTCCGATTCTCGACCCTGTTGAAGGAGAGAATGCTCCGTTATTCTGTCTCGATCCGCCGAGTCCAGATGAAGTGATGCGAGCACTTCCAGACAACACAGCTGGAGGAGTTCCGTTCCTGGCGGAAACATCACGTAACAACGTGAGAATTGTTGTGGAACCGATCGTCGATCGGGTTGACGAGTGTCGCTTCTTCCCGCAGGTTGGACCAGCCCGGCTCCACCATTGCCACTACAAATGTACTGTCTACTTCGAAGAGACAAAACGCTCCAGCTGGCCAGTTCCGTTCACTCATAAAGACCAAGTTCAAGAAGTTGTTTACATCGACCACGACCACTTGATCCGTTGCACAGGACCAATTATTGAGTAACTGGAATCGGACTCTCGGTGAGAACTGAGAACTCCAGGTGCGCGAAAGCCCGGTCTTTTGACCGGGCTTTCGCATGCGCTGAGGCTTTTGAACTGGCATCATTCTTTTTTCATACGATTCTCGTACCAGACAACATTCTTGCTCGTCTGACCTGCAACAAGTAAGTCGAGATCGCCATCGCCATCCATGTCGAGCGAGCGAATGTCATAGGCTGCTTGATCTTCATCGAGTTTGTGAGTTGTGAAGTTGCCTTGGCCATCGTTCTCAAACCAGGCTGTGATTTTCGAATCTTTCGCACATGTGGCTGCGTCCATGTCTCCATCTGCGTCGAAGTCGTCGATCGTTAAACAGTGGGGGCCTTCGAGATCGCTTCCGAAGTCAGTTCGTTCCCAGTTTGGCCCTTTGAACCAGCAGAGACCTTTACCATGTCCGCGTGATGCCAGAATATCGTTTCTGCCATCCTGATCGACATCCACAACAAACAGGTTTGACGCCCCCGGTTCCTTGTCTGAAATGAGATGCTTTTTCCATCCCGACTGCAGAGAGTTATTCGGAGCTTCCCACCACGCAAACCAGTCTCCCGAGCCGGGCTTCGCTTGTGGTCCCCCCTTCGCTGCTGTGAGAATGTCTGGCCGACCATCTTGATTAACGTCTCCCAGTCCCAAATAGTGTGTCAACCCAGGGGCATCTTTTTGGGCAGCGACCGTGCGTGTCCATGTTCCTTCTGGTTCCATCGGGGCACGATACCAGACGACCGATTCCGGAAACGGTCCTTTCGGAAGGCCGCTGTTGGCGATCAGGTCTGGTATGCCGTTCTGGTCGACATCACCAACGAGCAACCCGTGGATTCCATGGACTTGATCATCGATCAAACGCCACTTCCAGTCTTTCAGCGTCCCGTTGTTTTCAAGCCAGAAGATCAAGCCGGGATTATATCGGACTGCGATATAATCGAGGTCGCCATCTTGATCGACGTCCATTACTTCAGAGTGAATGCAGTTGTGCTTTGGGTTCTCATGAAGCACAACATGCTTCCAGTCCGGGGCGATGTGAAGGTGGCATTTCCCCTGGCTGTTGCTGATGACGTCATCCAGACCGTCTCCAGTAAAATCTCCAGCGACCGCTGTATTGCAGTGCCCCCCTTCGAAGAGAGTATGCTTGACCCAAGCCGTTGGATCGGCAGCATGACTTGGCGAAACGATGGCTGTCAGGAACGAGACAGCAGTCAGAAAAAGCATCTGGGAAGCAGAATTTTGAAGCACAGGCATTCAATCACCCTTGGTTGAAAAGAAAAAACCGCTGATGAAGTTTTTCATCAGCGGTTTCTATTCTTACAACCCTCGAAGGGGTCTGTCACTTCCAAGCAAAAGTCTTGGTAGGTTGCTCGTCTTAGAGCATCTTTCGAATTGGTTTGCAGGTTCTGCCTCGTGGCGAACAGCATTTTTACTAGAGAAATGCGTTCTTCACGGGCACACGCTAGAGCAAACTGCACTAATTGAGAATCGGATGGAACTCAAGGAGTGCGATCAGGGCTCCGGCAACGGCACACGCAACGGTTGCGGCCCGGGATGCAGCAGAGTGCCAGCGAGGTTTTGAAATTCGTCTGACAACTTTTTTGCGAGCCACTTTTTGAGGCTGGCGTTGTTGAATTTGAGCTTGAAGATCGGAACAGAGTCCTTCAAGGAAGGGAATTCCGACATGTCTGTCGACGGCTATAATCATCGGTTTCTCCGAGTTAGACCATTGTTGAATGGTGGCGGTGCCCGCAAAAAAAATGTTTGGGTGTTTGAGTACCTTCCCTGAAATTTGAAGTTGTCTTCTCAGTGGATTGAGAGAGGCTGACAGAGTTCAAATTTCGGATTGGTTCGGGGGGATACCTGCCTCTTGAGCACTCTCGTGCTTTCTGTCCCCATGAAGAAGCGGTTCTCTTAGATAACGCACATCTCCGCGATGAAAATCGAGGAGAGAGGTTATTCAATCGACGAATCCCGCTGCCTACGGGGTGCCCGGTGAAGCAATGTGCTCCAGGCAAATGTTCACGTCTGTTTTGAGTCGTTTTTGAGAATGTTTACGACGCACGGAACAGACACTGTCTCTGTCTTCTTTGTCGGCAATCATTCCGGATCAGGTTTACTCTGGTGGTCAGAGAAGCTGGAATATTCACAATGGGCTGGGAAGCTTTGAGTCTTAATCCGGCCCTGATGATTCGCCAGATGGAGCGGTTGTAGAGGCGGCATTGCGAGGGGCCAGAAATTGGTCTCTCAATCGAAAGCTGGGCGATTTCTTAAGCAGATTCTCTTTCAATATGCAGGATCTGCCGATCTTGAACCACTATATATAGTACCGATCGTGTTGATTGTAGGGGTTGTTCCTACAAAATGGTTAAATTGCTTTACATCGGGATTGACCTGATCTAGGATCTGTTTGCTTGAGAGTTGAAACGCGTGGAACGCAAAATTCGCTTTCAGCAACTTGGTGATGCCTTTGGAAAGGCTCACTGGTGAAAGTTTCTCAAACCGAAATGTTTGAGATCAAACAGACCGATGGATCGTGTCTAGATACTGGAATGGAATCCGATGCTTTTGCATCTTCATAATGTGTGTGGTCTCCTCACCTGCCTCCACATTTTGCGTCAGCCAAACCCGCATATCTTCCTTGCTGACCAAGCCCATTCTCTTCCAGTTTCCAAGCATGTGGATTCGTTTGACTTGATGCCTCGGAGCTCTGCTCGGGTGGCTTTCACGTTTTGACTTGAATGACTCAGACCAATCCAAGGAAGAGATGTTATGAACGATAAGCCAATCATTGCGATGAACGCCGACTTTCGCCCTGCTAAAAGCGAAACGTTTTCCTTCACATGGATGCACACCGGATACTACGACTCTGTCAGCCAAAGTGGAGGCGTTCCCATCATGCTGCCGCCAATGGCAGAAGATGATGATTTGCGACGTGTGCTGGAGCAAATTGATGGCTTGGTTCTCACTGGATGTAAGCTGGACCTCGATCCAATTCGTCTCGGATTTGAACCTCACCCCGTAACACGTCCGATGCCTCCGCGTCGTGAAGAGTTTGATCGCCGATTGGCAAAGCTTGCCTACGAAATGAAAATCCCCACACTCGCCATCGGCTCGGGAATGCAAACCCTCAACCTCATTTGCGGAGGTAGCCTGTTCCAGCATCTTTCCGAAGATGTGTACAAGTCTCTGTGCCATCGAGACGCAGTTGAGAACTGTCTGCGTCACGTGATCGAAATCGTTCCTGGAACCAAAATGGATGGCATCTATGGTCCCGGCGAAATTCGAGTCAACAGCGACCACCACATGGCGATTGATCAACTCGCTCCAAACTTCCGCGTTTCCGCGACAGCTTTGGACGGTGTCATTGAAGCATACGAATCGATTTCTGAAGACTGGTGGTGCCTGGGAACTCAGTTCCATCCAGAAAGCGAATCCTCTTCAGCCCTCGACATGCAGGTCTTCGAAGCATTCATCGATGGCGTCAAAGATCAACAAGTTTCGGGAGCCGATATCCTCTCCTTCGATCAGGCACGACGAGCAGCTTGATTCAAAGACCCACAAGTCGAGAGCAGTTGGCTCTACCGCGTGCATGTATAGAATACCTTTCCCAAGTGGAAATTCTGTTCGCTACGAGTCAGAACGCGAAGATATTTTTTAATACGCTCAAGTAAGCAAAGCCCGGTGGATCGTTCTACCGGGCTTGCTGCTTTGATAGTGCAGTGAATACTTGTCCTGCCTGTGAAGCTGACTTTCATGGCTTCATTGACTACTCACCACAAGGCTGTTCGCGAATACGATTTCGCAAACTGATCTAAAAGTTCTCAGGCTGAACTGCGATGGAACGGATTGTGTCGACTGTAGAGCTTTCTTTGCCGATTGTCCAAGTGAACTGAATCATCGTGCCTGCTGATTGAAAGACCCACAGTTCGGTGACCTTTCCGTTGGTGGCAAATCGAACAACAGAGTCGGGAGCCACCCCCATAGCTGTTCTCACCTGAGTAGTGGTCATTCCCTTCACAATGCGGCCTTCGCGAATTGCTTTTTCGATGGCGGACTCCTTCGAAGGGGGCAGCATTTCAGCGGGGACCCATTCCCCATCGTTCAAGGCGTAGCCATTTTGTCTGAGCCACGCAGCGGCGAGGGGATATTGTGAATTCTGTTTCCAGGCAGCGATGTAATACTTCGCAGCTGTTTTTCGGTCGTCGAGAAGTTGAATCCATTCCTCAGCCAAGTCGACCAGACCCCGAGCCCCGTTGTCGGTGTAAAGCGATTCGCGAGCATTGAGCCACTTGGTTTTCGTTTGCGTTACGCCAGCTGCGTCATCCCGTGCCGCGTATCGATTCGCAAGGTTCTGCATCTCCTGCCGAGTCATCACGGGGATCCGCTGGCTCTCGTACTTCAAGCCTGCTTGTTCATACTGATCGATAAAATCAGTCCGCTCAGGAACTTCTCTCTTGAGTTCAGCCGCAATTTGAAATGCGTTTTTTCCGGTGGCGTCTGCTTGGTTAAGAATTTTGGTCGTTGCGATGTGAATGTAAAAATATCTTTCGAGTGTTTCGCGTTCTTCTTCAGAAGCTGCTTTGAAGGTTCCTTTGGCATTTTCCAGATAAGCTTTCGCCTTTTCTGCATCGTAAGTTTCAAGCGGCTTACGAGCGCCTTCCAGATCATTTGAAACGGAGACCAGCAGGTCCGCGTAGTCTTCAGTTTTGGTCGCCCGATCTCGTTCTCGAATGAACAGGAAACGGTCCCAATAGCCATCGTGTAAAAACTCTTCAATCAACACTTGATCGAGTTTGAACTTCCGGGCTTTTTGGATTAATGAAACCAAACCGTTTCGATCTGAAGGCTTCAGTCCTCGAAATTCTATTTCAAGACCGGTCCGCTGTATCTCCTGTGATGCTTCACGAAGTGCTGGGTCGTTGTAGAAGTTTGCTCGACGAGAAGCCCAGCTTGCCAACTCGTACCATTTGGCAGCATCGTCAGCGTTGATTGCAGATTTCTCAAAAATCAACCGTTCCATATCACTCGGGCGTGAGCGGATAGAACTCATCGCAAAGATCAGTTTTCCATCTCGACGCTCTATTTTTCCGGTGACTTCAAGGTTTGTGAAGCGTCCCGGCGGCCGATTGACATTGGGACCAAAAATGAACGGCATCGAGCAATTTATAAACCGCATGCTGTCCTCGCTGATGAGGGCGTAGCGACCTTCCAGTTTCCACGTGGCGCCAATCGTTTGCGGCCACTTTTCTTCCGCCTCAACGAAGGATTGAATCGATCGTGCCTGGCCGAATGCTTGCGAGCAGAAAAGAAGGCACACCAGTAATGTTGGTACGAGTGAAGATTTCCGGTTCACTATTTCACTCCCATCCATTTTTTCTGGCGATCAAACATTAACTGTTGGTCCGGCAGTGATTGTATCGAGCCAATTTGCAGGTGAGTTGCATTGTAAGTCGGCTGATTGACCCAGAAAAAACTTGTCTCAGGGTCAAATCGGATCTCCCAGTCTCCGTCAGGTCCGATAAAGAATTCTTTCAGTTGCCCGCTGAAGACGGTGAGGGTTCCTGATCCAGAATCGTAGGCTTCTTCCGTCGTGGTCTTGGGGAGATGCTTCGCTGATTGAAAGCTGAGGCAAACATTCACCGGCCTTTTTTTCTGACCAGCTGCCCACGGGAAGATGAGTTCTAATTCGAAGCCGTTTTCGATGGCAAAAGGATTCTTCGATGGGCGAACGTACCCTTCGATGATGTACCAGTCATCCTGAAAGCTTAGACGGAATTTCTCTTGCCAGGCCTCTGCGCCATGTTCCACATAGTAGCTTTCCGCTTCCTCAACTAATTCAAAGAGTGTGGAAGATGTCAGTCGAGTGAGTGCTCGTGTCTCTCGGTGGTACTGGCGAATTGTCTCTGCTTCCAGGTCTTCTCGGCCGAGCAGGTCGACAGCATTGGTTGCTTTTTCAAAGTGCCTCCGCGCCTCGACCCAATTTTCATTTCCGACAGCGACCAAGCCGGCGTCCAGTTCCGTTTTCACAATCGTCACGGCACCGCGTAATTGGCTTTGCCGGATGGAATAGAAGATTGTCAGGCTGAGGATGCAAAATATTAGCAATGCAATTTTGCGATAGGGGGTCCAGAATTCCCAGAACACGATCCAGATGCCTAGAGCTGTTCGACAGGAAGCTCCCCACATTCTCACGATGATGTTGGGCTTCTGTTCAACGACCTCAGTCGGGGCGGTCTCTTTGTTTTTTTGTCTTCGTTTACGGCGGGAGACAAACTCTTTCTCGGGATCGAGTTCCTGAATTGAGGGCTTTTCTGTTTCTGCAGAGAGATCGACCGATTCTGGAACTGGCTTGGCTGCTGATTTTGTCGTGGGCTTTCGTCGCTTCTTCTTGTTTGGAGACGTCTTCGGGGTATGCGGCGGCGGATAGACATCACGCGGAAGAACGAATAGCGAAGAACCGCAAGACTTGCAGACGATATGCTGGTGACGAGAGCGGCGAATTCCGGTGTGTTGTTGCCCGCACTCACAATGGACTTCAAACGGCTGAGGCGTTTCAGAAACGTCTCGCTTAAACACATTCGACGCTTTAGAAAACCACTCGTTCATGAATCACGAAAGATTGAAATGAATTTGCCCGCGAATTCGATTCTGCAAACAGCCAGAGACCCTTCAATTCTATCGGTTCAGGGACCCATTCGAATAGTGCTCACTTTTTGATTCTTCAGGAGCCGCAGTTTTGCAGAATACCCCGCTTTTAACGTAGTTCCTCGAGTTCTCCGTTCGCGCAACCGGTACGAAAGTCCTTCTTATGACGTCTGGCTGTCACTTCTGGGTTTACGCAAAAGGTGCTGGAGACGCTGGTTGGAATTCTACGAAATCCAGAACTTGATTGAGATTTCCTGAGCGGAATCCTTCCAGATCGATTGTGACATACCGAAATCCGATCTCTCGAAATTTTTGAACAATCTGTTCGCGGGAGTCCGGAGCAACCAAGGTTGCGATCGATTCGACAGGGACTTCGATGCGTGCCAGGTCATTTGTTTCGAACCGCACGCGAAGTTCTCGAAGCGAAAATGTTTCACGAAGAAACGATTCTGCACGGTCGATCATTTGGACTCGCTCAGCGGTCACTTCAACTCCGTAGGCGACACGGCTCGACAGACACGGCATCGCTGGTTTGTCCCAAACTTCCAAACCCCAATGCTTCGCCAAAGCCCGGACATCTGCTTTTGTCATTCCGGCTTCAACCATAGGGCTTCGGACGGAATGCTCTTGTGCCGCTCGCATTCCCGGGCGGTGGTCTCCCTGGTCATCCAGATTGGCACCGTTGCAAATGACGTCGACATTTAATCGCGGCAGGATCTCTTCGATGAATTGATACAGCTCACTTTTGCAGTAGTAACAGCGGTCACCGGCGTTTCGTTGATAGCCTGCGACTTCGAATTCTGCCGTTTTGATGACTTCGTGACGAATCCCGATTTCTGCGGAGAGTTTCTTCGCCAGTTCGAGTTCTCCACTGGCTAGTGACGGACTCGATGCCGTCACCGCGACAGCTTTGTCTCCGCAAGCAAGGAATGCAGCTTGAGCGACAACAGCACTGTCGACACCTCCTGAGAGGGCGACAGCGACGCGCCCGTACTGACGAAGGATTTCGACTAATTTTTCTGCGTGTTGCTCAACCATGTTTCGAGATCTGTTTAAGTTTTCCATTCTGAGACTTTTTCAGGAAGAGCCCCTTGCTAACGAAAAGTTTCCATGCGAACTGCAAAGAAAGGGCTTTAGGGGGAATCGTCGTGCATCGTTTCTGAAAAATTACCGCATTTTCAATACGCTTCGAGCGTGTGAAGGTCACTTTGATGACTTCAGAGACTATTCGCCACGGTGCAGAACGCGTACTTCATCTTCAGAACTGATCCTGAATCTGAAATTGCTTTCCTACAACGTTGAGAAAAGCGGCCATCCCAGAGGTTTCCGGACTGGTTCTAAAAGGACCTAGTGAATCAACAACTCTGGGCTCGCTGCTGATCGGCTATTCGGTATTGGTGGATTATCTAACGGTCGGAAGGTGAAGACAACAGAGTATTTCGTTTTGTCGGTTCTGTTTCGAGAGGCTGCGTGCAATGTTCGGCAGTGAAACAGCAACACATCACCCGGTTCAAGTTCTGCATATACGCGTTGTTCGATCAACGCTTGGTTCTCTTTGAGGTCGTCACGAAAAAAGAGTTCTGAATCAAACTGGTGCTGCCCAAAGGTCATTCGATGCGTCCCGGGAACTAGTTGCAAGCATCCATTGTCCTTGTTTTCCGGTCTGAGTGCCAACCACATGCTGACCAACTCCGGGCGAGAATAGGACCAATACCGGATATCCTGATGCCAACCGGTTTCGCTACTGAACTCCGGTTCTTTCGTCATGATGCAATTGTGGTGCGCAAAAGGGCAGACCAGTGCCGGTCCCAAAAGTTGTTTCAAGCTTTCCCGCAGCGGTGGAAAAGTGAGCCACTCTGTGAAGACAATCCCTCTGCTGTGTGCCTGTTTGAGGCGTCGAATCGTTTTTCCACCGGGCTCAAGCTGCGAAGCAGGAGATCCGGGATATTGTAAATCTGCCTCAAATTCGACTGGTGGAATCGCTTTTTTTCGACCGATTTCGGTCGCTTTGAGCATTCTTTCAACAACATCTGAACTTGCCAGATTCCGTAAAATTACAAATCCATGCTCTTCGAAGTGCATGCGATCTGCGTGCGACATTCCGCTGGTCGAAGTCGATTCAGGCGTTTGCAAATCACTCTCAGTCAATGTAAGTGCTTTTCAGATCTAGGATTCCATCGAACTATCGATGGGGTCGGGGTTTTACGAACAACGGGAAACTCTCCATGGTTTGTGATGAAATTTTCCTCCGCTGACTAGAATCAGTCAGAAAACTTGTGGAATAGTCACTTATCTCAGTGTTTAAGAGAGCAATTTCAAGTTTGAGGATCAGTTCTAAAATACTCTTTATTGACGGTCTCCGTGAAACGGTCTCGGTGAAGAGTGCTAGCAGGTACTGAATCGCTGATTCCCACGAGACACGAATGTGTATCTCTTTTTTGAAAATGCTTTAAGATGTTACACGCACAAGTCCGTTCGCGAATTGTACGAAATCCGTTTTCTGCCGACAAAGAGTTTCAGACATCTCTCTGTGAGATATGATCAAATCTATGACTACCACATCCGATGTTCCGGTTAAAGCGAAGGCAACACAGCAGAAGAGTGACGCCGGGGCAAAAAAGTTCGCTCCGATGTGGTTGCAGTGGGGAGCCACGGTCTTAGCGATCTGCATTGTGCTTCTGATTGGAGTGGGGCTCTTCTGGGGTTTGGCACGCATGAAAACCGCTCCGCCTCGAGAGGAACCGGAACCGACAATCCTCAGGGTCGAAGCTTTTCAGATCGAGGCAGTTCCACTTAAACGATTCATTGCCAGCTTTGGAACAGCCCGGGCTGATATCGAAGTGACCGTCTCCGCGGAGGTTAGCGGTCGAGTCACTGAAAAGAACGAACTTGAAGTCGGAAATGTCGTTCGTGGCCCGGAGATCCGGACTCTTGCGAATGGACAATCTTCTCGAAAGCCGGGAGAGGTCCTTGTACAGATCGATCCTCAAACATACCGGGAACGTGTTACTCAAGCGGAGTCGCTTCTTGAGCAGGACCGAGTCAATTTGAATCGACTTGAAAAACAGGAGGCTCTCAATCAGCGGCTCTTGACTCAGCAACGCGAACGGTTGGAAACAATCACGGCTGAGTACGAAAGGACTCTCGAACTCTACAATCGGCAAGCTGAGAACGAATCGATCGTCCGGCAAAAGAAGCTCGAACTTGAGCAGTATCGAGAAGCGCTCATTCGGCTGGAAAACGATGAGGAACTGCTGCCGATTCAACGTGAAGAACTGAAAGCGCAACGCGCCACACATCAAAGCGACTTGAACCTCTCCCAGCTTGAACTGGACAAGGCGACCGTGCGAGCCCCGACGACCGGAACGCTCAGCGACGTCCTGGTTGAGCAAGGTCAGTACGTCAGGGCAGGGGACCCAATCGTTCAAATTACCTCGACAGATCGCGTTGAAATTCCGGTTGCCGTCACGCTCGAAGATGCTGTCCTTTTGGGCAGACTCATTCAAGAAGGAAAGCTCCCCGTCGTTCAACTTGCTCGACACGAAGCGGACTTCGAGTTGTCACAATCAAAAACCTGGAAAGGCTATATCGAACGGATCGATCCCGTGGCTGACGTAGAAACTCGCACTGTCCGTGCATTTGTCGAAGTCGAAAACGCCGAGCAAAATCAACCACTCCGCCCGGGAACTTTCACTTACGCACGCATCGAAGCGGGGGTGATAGAGCCTGATCAGGGTGTTCTGATTCCGAGAGAGGCCCTGCTCGACGGGACTGTGTTTGTGGTGTCAGAAAATGAAATGCAGAGCGACGCGGACAACGAAAAGCTCTCTCTCGCAAAACCCCGTCAGGTGACGATCGCTGATACATATCAAGCTTTCGCACTGATCTCTCAGGGACTTCAGGAAAACGAGCAGATCGTGACGACCAACCTTGATATTGTCGTCAATAATTCACTTCTCGACGTCCGCCGGATTCGCTCACTCGACGATGAACTGAGTCGAGTGAAAATTCCGTACCTGCAGCGACTTTCTCCAAAAGTGCAGGAATAGTTTCTCATCGATCGGACGATTCTCTCTCTGGTTACTTCCTTCTTGTATCAGACGAACAAATCCAGATGATACGCGGGAATGCAACATTCCTAGTAGAGCATGTTCACGGTTGGTCTGAAGCAATGCCGCTGTGTCTATAGCAGTCATTTAGCCCCGGTGAGTCACCGGGGGCTAAAGAGAACACGAAAGTGTTCTGAACGCAAATGCATCACAGCAGACTGATCTGTCAGTAAAGACAGAATGAGCGTGATTTTACAGCTTGATTTTTCTATTCAAATGCCAAGAATTTTCAAATGACAGCGAATGAATAGAGCTCCTTTCGAGTAGGTGTGCAGGTTCTGCCTCGTGGCGAACAGAAGTTTTATTTGCGAAACGCGTTATTCGCGGGCACACGGTAGAACAAACTGCTCTAGAATTGTCGCTTGAACATCAAACCCTTTTGCAGATACACAGCCATGATGCCAATTTTCGACCCGATGTATGTCGTTTTTCTCGCTCCTGCTTTCATTCTGATGATGTGGGCTCAGGCGAGAATTCGATCGACTTATGCAAAGGCGTCGCAGGTCCCAGCACGACTTTCTGGAGCAGCTGCAGCGAGGCATATCCTCGACCAGTTTGGGCTTCACGATGTTGCTATCGAGCCGATACGCGGCCACTTGACCGACCACTACGATCCTCGCCATCGCGTTCTCCGCTTGAGTGAGGGAGTTTACGATGGTCGTAACGCCGCAGCGATTGGAATCGCTGCACATGAAGCGGGACATGCGTTGCAACATGCCGAACATTACGGGCCGCTTGTGATTAGAAACATGGCGGTCCCCGCTGCTCAGTACGGTCCGGGATGGTTCATGGCCTTTTTTGTATTAGGGATGTTTATTCCAGTGTACTTCTCGCAGTTCTTCTGGATTGGAATCATCGGCTTTATGGCAGTTGCAGCCTTTCAGCTGGTGAACTTACCTGTCGAGTTCGATGCCAGTAATCGGGCGAAACGACTTCTTGCAGAGACTGGGATTTCAGACGAACAGAGCGGCCCCGCACTCAGCAGTGTCCTCAACGCCGCTGCCTGGACCTATGTTGCAGGAACGTTGCAATCTGTCCTGGTGGTTGCCTACTACATCATGCGTTTCGGCGGCAGAGGAAATGACAACTAAAGCAAAGTAGCCGAATAGCAAAGTCGCTCAAGAAGCAACGTAGCCCGGGACCATTGTCCCGGGCAATAGATGATTGCAGAAAATCGTTTTCGAGATGTTATTCAACATCTCTTTTCGAAGAGAATTTCCTGAGGACAGCTTGGGAAACCCACACCAATAAATTTGCACGGGACAATGGTCCCGTGCTACGTGTGAATCTCGTCTTCGAACTTCCAGCCGCATTCTTTCCAAGCTGGGTTTAACCATCGATGCCAGCTGCTTTTGGGGATCTTCGCAACCAATGGATTGCGACCGATGTACTGAACGACTCGCCAAAGGTGCTCTTCGTCTCTGATGATGCGATCATAACTCTCGTCCTGCCAGAGTGGACCCGGGACTTTTTCTCGCTCACAAATGAACCGACTGCTCGCCCGCTTGATGGCTCCCAGTTCGTTCTCTAACTCAAAACCGTTGAATGGACGTATGATGAGGTGGCAGTGATTCGCCATGACCACAAAGCAACCGATTTCGTATCGTTTTTCGTGAAAGTGCAGAATTGCTCGATGGAGTTCTTCAGCGTACTCGCTTTGGCCAAGCAGGCAGCACCCATAGCTTGCGTCCATGATACGTTCTTGACGACGGAACATTGTTTTCGCGTACTCAATCCAACAGTCTTCATCCCTGGGATGCGGATATCTGTGTAGCCACTCGCGGCGAATTGACTCAAGCTCTTGTTGCTGAGCTGCTGGCACAGCGTCAGCGAGATTGAACGTGACGAAGTAGCTGGCCCCCTCTTGTCTCCAATGTGGGAGATTCCGTTGATATCGGTGGATTGGATGGTGATCGAGCAGACCACGAAATCCCGGTGGAGTCGGAAGATTCAATGACATGACCACGTAGCTCAAGAAGCAACGTAGCCCGGGACCATTGTTCCGGGCAATAGATGACGAACAAGAAGTTGATTTCGAGATGCTTTCAGCATCTCTTTCTGAGAAAAATCCTCTGAAAACGACTGGGGTTAACCCACTACAAAAAAATGCACGGGACAATGGTCCCGTGCTACTTGAGGTTGGCTTCAAGAACGCAATCTGCTTAGCTGCGTTTTTCGATGGCGCGTTGCATGGCTGTTCCCATGTCGGCGGGGGATTCGGCGACTTCGACACCGGCAGCTTCCAGGGCAGCGATTTTTTCTTCAGCTGTTCCACTTCCTCCAGAAATGATCGCACCGGCGTGTCCCATCCGTTTTCCGGGAGGGGCTGTTTTGCCGGCGATGAAGGCTGCAACCGGTTTGGTCACATGATCTTTGATGTACTCAGCCGCTTTGATTTCTGCATCGCCACCGATTTCACCGATCATCAGGATCGATTCTGTCTCTGGGTCGTTTTCGAACATTTCGAGCAAGTCGATAAAGTTCGTGCCGATGATGGGGTCTCCACCGATTCCGACAGCGGTCGACTGGCCCAGGTTCAGGTTTCCGAGTTGCCAGGCTGCTTCGTAGGTGAGTGTTCCACTTTTGCTGATCAGGCCGACAGTCCCCGGTTGGTGAATGTAGCCGGGCATGATGCCGATTTTGGCGACACTGGGAGTGATGATCCCAGGGCAGTTGGGGCCGATGAGGCGAACTTCTGGGCGAGTCGCCAGAAATTTGTCGACTCTCGACATATCGAGAACCGGAACACCTTCGGTGATCGCCACAATCAATCGAATTCCAGCATCGGCAGCTTCCATAATGGCATCAGCACAGAATGGAGGGGGAACGAAAATGAGTGAGGTATTCGCACCAGTTTTTTCAATCGCTTCCGCAACAGAATCGAAAACCGGGAACCCATCGACCTCTTCACCACCTTTGCCTGGCGTCACTCCGCCGACCATGACAGCTTCGCCGGGGCGATGCTCTTCAGCATATTCACGGCATTTTTGTGAGTGAAACAGGCCAGCACGGCCTGTGATTCCCTGTGTGATGATCTTCGTTGAACGATCGACTAAAATTGACATCGAATTGATATTCTCGGTTCTGGCGGTGAAACAACTGTCACGAGGAGCAAAATCCCCCTTACTCCCGAATTTCCCTAGACGCTACCCTCTAGCCCCTAGACCTTTGGCAAAGTTTAGAAGACCATCGACTCTGACGGAAGCCAAGCGGATTCAGGCTCTCGCAAACAGATGCACGTTTGTTGGTTTGAAATCCATTTTTAAGACTTCGGCCTTTTCTTTCATAGCAATAAAACGAAAAAAACGCAGCGAAACGTCCACGCAGTCACTGACCAACTGAGTGAGAGGCCCGGAGAGCAAACTGAGTCCGTCCGTGGTGGTGTTCGTTTTTCAAGATCTTCACCAATCATAATTTCATAGAACCCTTTCAGCAGTTGCCTGCTGCACGACCATTTTGAGTTTCATGTCTGATTCAATCGAAATACAACCTGTTTCATCACCGGTTTGCGGCTCAATTCGGCCTCCGGGATCGAAGAGCCTCACAAACCGCGCGCTCATGATCGCCGCACTCGCCGACGGTACTACAACACTCACCGGAGTACTCGATAGCGTCGATACCCAAGTGATGGCAAATGCTCTCGGTCAACTCGGAATTCTGGTTGAGACCGATTTCGCGAACCAGTCCATCACCGTTCAAGGGGCCGGTGGAAAGATTCCTGCTGCCAAAGCGGATCTATGGTGCGAAAATAGTGGGACCAGTATTCGATTTCTCACAGCCTTGTGTGCCATCGGAAATGGAACATATCGGCTCGATGGAAACGAACGAATGCGCGAGCGCCCCATCGCTCCGCTTGTGGCCGCCTTGGCGAACGCTGGCATTGAAGCTACTTGTGAGCTCACAAATGATTGCCCTCCGGTCGTTATCAAGACAAACGGATTGAACGCGGATGTGATTGAAGTTTCAGGAGCAATTTCGAGTCAATACCTCAGCGGCTTGCTGATGATGGCTCCCGCTGCCCAATGCGACATCACGATTCGTGTCGTTGGAGAACTTGTCTCACGCCCTTACATCGATATGACCCTCGAAGTGATGCGCTCCTTCGGTGCGGTCATTGAAGAACCTGAACCGAATCAGTTTCGCGTGAAGGCGACCGGTTACACTGGTCGCGAGTACGACATCGAGCCGGATGCCTCCGCTGCAAGTTATTTCTTCGCAGTCGCTGCGATTACTGGAGGAGAAGTCACGGTTGAAGGACTGCATCGAAACGCACTTCAAGGTGACGTCGGCTTTGTTGATGCACTCGTTGAGATGGGCTGCGGAGCGAAGTGGAATACGAATTCCATCACCGTGATCGGCAAGCCACTCAAGGGAATCGATATCGACATGAACACCATCAGCGACACGGCTCAAACATTGGCCTGTGTTGCACCGTTCGCTGAAGGAACGACACGCATTCGGAATGTCGCCCACAATCGAGTCAAAGAAACAGACCGCATTCAGGCCGTTGTTGATGAACTTCAACGGGCTGGAATCAATGCTGAAGAACATGAGGACGGAATGACCATTCATCCCGGCAGCCCACAGTCAACAACAATTCACACGTATGATGACCATCGAATGGCAATGAGCTTTGCTCTTTTAGGGCTGAAATCTCCGGGGATTTCCATTGCTGATCCCGGTTGCACATCAAAAACATATCCCCATTACTTCGAAGACCTCGAACGTCTTTGCCGAGGTGTCCAATGAGTTCTCCACAGAGTGGTTCCAATCGTGATCGTCGTCCCAAAAATCAGGGCCGTCATTCGAATAAAAAGAAGTTCGTCAAAAGCGGAGCTTCCAATGCCAGATGGTTCGCTTTTAAAGCGTTGCAGGCAAATCGCGAGCGAGATGTCTTTGTCTCCAGAATTCTGGATGACCAGTTCAAGTCGAAAACGATCCCTTCGGTCGATCGTAAAATGGCGACAGAACTCGCCAACGAAACAGTCCGCAGGCGGGCGACTTTAGATGCCATTCTCACTGCGTTTGTGACTCGTCCACAGGAGAATGTCGAAGCCGATTTGTGGACAATTTTACAACTTGGTTGCCTGCAACTCGCCTGTCTGCCACACATCGCTTCACACGCTGCCGTTCACGAAACAGTTCAGCTTTGTGAAGAGCTGCGAAATGCTCAGGCAAAGCCTTTCATTAACGGCGTCCTGAGAAACATCGGTCGCAGCGTGGTCAGCCGGGAAGAGGTCGAAGACCTTGATCTGGCTGAACTCGGACCGCGTCAGCTTCCGCTGCTCTCATTGAGGGGACGCGACAAGAAGTACGAAATTGCGACTTTCGACCGGGACATCTTTACGAATCCCGCTGACGATGCGCTTGCTTACATCTCTCAGGTGAGCAGCTTACCGGAGTGGCTGCTTCAGCGACTCACCCCAGAAGAGGCTGACAAAAACCAGATGTTGAAATCGGGTTTGTGGATGACGATTCCTGGTCGGATGTCTTTGCGAGTGAACCTGCTGCAAACCGATCGAGAGAAAGTTCTCGATGTTTTGGAAGCTGCGGAGTTGTCAGCTCATCCTGGAACGCTGCCTGAAGCGATCGAACTCGATGGCAGCGTCGCGATTATCGATTTGCCCGGCTACCGCGAAGGCTGGTTCAGTGTGCAGGATCTCTCAGCGATGTCCTCAGCCGATCTTCTCAATCCACAACCGGGTGAGAAAATTCTCGATTTGTGTGCCGCTCCCGGTGGGAAGTCGACTCACATTGCCGAGCGTCTCAAGAACGAAGGTCGAGTTGTTGCTTGCGACACCGCAGGGAATCGAATTCGGATTATCAACGAAAATGCCGGACGGTTACAACTCCCCTGTATCGAAACCCACCTCATCCATGAAGACGGCAGCGACATCCCCAGCGAAGACTACGATGCTGCCATTGTTGATGTTCCCTGCTCGAACACCGGAGTGCTTGGAAAACGGCCCGAAGCCCGCTGGCGCATCATGCCAACCACATTCCGTGAGTTAATCCCTCTTCAGATGCGGTTGTTGAAAGATGCGATGAGCCGGGTCCGACCCGGTGGACGTGTCGTCTATTCCACATGCAGCATCGACTTCGAAGAGAACCGAGGTGTTGTCGATGCGGTGCTGTCGAAACATCCCGAGTTTCATGTGGCAGAAGAACGAATCCACCACCCCGGCGAACCCGCCGACGGTGGGTATCAAGCATTACTCATCCGCTCAGAACCCTCGCCCGTTTAACCTTCCTCTTCGAAGGGAGACGTCATCGTCCCGACTTCGAGCAGTTTGCTCTATCGTGTTCTTGCGGAACGTGTTTCACCAGTAAAATAGCTGAGCACCGCAAGTTAGCCCACCGACAGGGGGCAGTACCGGGTGGGCGTGCAGTTTGGGCAGTCCGCCCATGTCAGGTTGGGGGGGCGAATGAGAGTTTGCTGTGATTGCCAGAAACGGTTTGAATTGTTTCTGGTGACTCTGTTCCAAATGGAGGTTCGCGTAACCCAACACTGTTGAGCACGATCGTGGCTTACTCGAAATGTTTGAATTCGTCTCCGTATCATCGCGATTCTCGACCGCTGGGTGGTCCAACCGACCCGGTCGGTCCACCCAGCGGTGCAGAGTGATCGCTCTTGCTGGACGTTTTCATATCGTAGAATGTTGCATCTGCACTCGCACGGCTCGCAGAGACCGTGGCACTCAATCACTCTAAACCAGGCCACCCCGCCTCTAAATGATGGGTTCCGCGAATTCCTGCTGCGATCAACGCAACATCCCGGTTCCCCTACAATGTTGCATGGGATCACGTTCTATCATTCGCATCACCAACCTACGATTACTCACTGGTGAAGAGTCAATGTATGCTCGAAATCGGACACCAAGCAGAACTGCCCAGCGCAGAGAGGTAGGTTAAGTCCCAGGCTGTGCGCTGCACGGATTAGCCGACGATCTTCCGTCACAAATAGATCACATTTGCTGCGCATTGCTGCGAATACAATCTCGAAGTCTTCGGAAGGGATTGCTGTGGCACGTACCAAACTGTCAAGTATGCATGGATGCGAAACTACATCTCTTTTGTTCCACTGGGCGTCAAATACACTGATGTACGGTACGGTCACAACAGCCTGTACTTCGAGAAACCTCCTCAATTCGTGGCAGAGGCTGTCAAATGCCCGACGGTTGCGATCTAAGCTTCGGAGTGTTTCAAAATCTTCATGCAATCCCTCACGATCAGGGTCGACTACATATTGAAACATTTTCGCTTCTTGCTCGGGGCTGACGTCAATGCCATCAATGTTGTTGATCCAGAAGTGCGCCGTTTCATAGCTCTGTTCGTGATACTTGTTGGTCATTGTGTCGAGTGTCCTAGGATCCGAATCTCCCTTCAAGTGCCTACTCGCCCAATCCCCACGCCCCTCATCCGGCTTCTTTCCTCCAACGCCTCGAAATGCCATGTAGCACTCGAAAATGCACTTCTCAAACGTGACTCGTTCGATCGTTTGATTGGTGAAAAGAGAAGTTTGTGACTCTTTCTGACCTCGGCGCCATCTCGCAAACTCAGGCAGTATTGCAGATGTATCAATAAAAACTTTCATGGATAATTCCTTTGGGCAGGTGCCGTGGGCAGGGCCACCCCGCCCCCTCTTCAATGGACAGGTCACTGCCTGTGATAAAAGAATGGAAGTCAACGCTGAATCCGCCACGCCCATCCTTACGCTGCACTCCAGTCTGAGCGTGCCACCGATTGAGTACCGTAGGGTGGGTGAAGCAATCCGTTGATGAAAAGGTGGGTTACGTTCTCGATTTCCCCGATGAAGAACAGTTAATATTGATTCACGATTCATTGCGCAACCCACCGTTCACGAGGACCGCCGAACTTCACCCACCCTACTTTTACTTTTACTGTCTTCGTCGCTGATTACAGGCTGTTGAAACTTTCATGACAGGTGGATCAAAAATTCGCAAGCCGACCCTCATCGCTTCGAGCCATTAGTGAATAGTAAACCAAATATTCGATATTTTCGTTGATGAACTTCACGCTCCCATCAGCCATCAGAAAATTGCACCCCCCTGAGTGAAAGCTGAATGTCGTTGAGTAACCTAGCTCCGTCCAATACTGTCCAGATTTCGACTTTGACTTTCCATTAATCGGATGATAGGTGGAAGGTCGAATCACTAACCCGTTAACAGATCCGACCCTCCCGATCCATGTTGGCCATCCCACTCCATCCTTACCTGGATGCGCCCCTTCCCCCATTGCCAAAGTCTGGCTGAGGCCATCATGGAAACTGCTGAACCGCACGACATGGTCTCTAGGCCCGACATAAACAAACGTACCGCTTCTACCAACCATGCATCCACGATAGTCCGTTGTTCCGTACCCGATCCTCCATGCCTCCATTGCTCTCGGGCCAACAAATTGAGTAGTGTCTTCGAGAGTTGAAGACGGACATTGGAAGATCTGTAATTTTTTCCCTCCTTGAGGATGAATTTCTCCATGCTCAGAGAAATAATCTTCAAAGACAGAACGCCCACCTTGAGGATTTAACTTCTGGTACAATGCCCCTTGATCAAGATGAGGAAGCAGAAACGTCCCCCATCCCCAGCAGTCAATATTCGATGTCTCAGAATTATCAACAATTGCAGGAACGACGCATCGATGGACATCATGATACCCATGAATTGCAATTCCGAATTGCTTGAGATGGCTGCGACATTGCGTTCGTCTGGCAGACTCCCTCGCCTGTTGCACGGCAGGGACCAGTAAGCCCAAAAGGATTCCGACAACCGTCAGTACAACAATCAACTCAACGAGAGTGAATCCCGTTCTTAGCCTGATAAGCGACATGGCACTATCCCCTGGATACGGCTGACGTTTAGTCCAAAAGCGTCAGCCGTATCTTGAAACAACAATAAACAAGTTCATTAGGAGTTATTCCACGTTCTCCTTGCAATCTTCGTAGCAGGTAAAGTTCATAGGGTCGCCCAAGCTTACGCCTAGTCCAACTCCTCTGGATTAACGACTTCTTTGAAAAATGAAAACCGCGCTCCCGATTCCAATCAACGCGACCACGAAAACCCAGAACAATATATTTTTTCGTGACTTCACTACCGAAGGTGCTTCAGTCACCATCATTTCTGCGTAAGTCTTGCCTGTGCGCGTCTCCTGCAAGTCAACTTTCCGAAACGATCCATCTTCCCGAACAACAAACTTCGCCTGCTTAGGACCATCCATCACAACACTTCCGGGAGGAAATTCGATCACAAAATCGCTATCTTGCACTCGTGTGTTCAGATTCATGTTGGTGATGCGACCTTGGAGGACCTCGCCAATCGTCGGAGGGTTATGGGAAAAAACAGTGATCTTCCAATCCTCGGGGAGAACCCCCCATTCATCATTAATTTGATAGTTGATATCAACACGACACATCAATTGCTTTTTACGCATTGAGAAGAGTTCCTGTCGAACCAGCGCGTAGCCCAGTTGTGGAGCAACTGTGAATTTGAATCGCCCTTCATCAAAGACGAGAGCTTTGAAACCATTGATCTCTGCTTGAGTATATTCGGCACTCCACTCAAGTGGATTGACCCCTTGCAGCTCTTTCGTCAACGGACGGAACCCCATAATGATCGGAAGGCACTGATAGTTCCAGCTTTCTCCGAAGAGCGTAGCCTGTTCGATATAACCAGGAGGATGACCTTTGTGCCGGTCGCTTTCCATGAACTGATAGCAACGCTCTCCATCAAATGCGACTGTCAGTGTTTCGTTCTGCCACGTATCCGCTTCAAAATTATATTGAGCTCCAGATTTCACATATCTGGCTCGCTCTTTGTCAAATAGAAATAATGATTTCTGTAGAGTCTTACGTTTCGACCTCGTGTCAGCCGGTGCCTGCGTCGCTTCGACTTCAAACTCTATCTTCCCAGTTCTGAACCGTTCTTCACGCTCACTCCAGGATTTACGGATTTCTTCTCGAACGTCTCCGTAGAGAGGCTGTACTTGAGCGACAAAAATGCCAAATACTATCAGCGCAGAAATCTTCAATTTCATCGAACTCTCCTCATCTGTCCGGAACCGAGAAAAACTTCTTCCTGGTCGAGACTGACAACCGAGACTGGAAGCGTTGCTGACACAGTTTGCGAGGAATCCTGGGCAAGCAGCATCAACTGAATTTCTCCTTGAACTGTTTCACCTGCTTCGGCATGAGTGTCAACAGAGACATTCAATTCATGTTCACTCCGTGCCTGCTGTGCTGTCGGCGTATTCACGACAATGGAGGGATGAGAAGGTAGAACCTTTACAACCCGAAATTTGCGCTGCCGGTCAGAGAATACGCGAACGGTCTCACTCTGTGTTTTCTGTTTGTCAGCTTCCAGATAGAAAAGCAATTGCCGTGGGCTGTAATCAAGATCAGACTCAACTCTTCCGTTGACCCAAATTTGAGCGACCTCGTTTTTGTCCTTGGAAGGATATTCCGCTCGAACTTCTAGCGGGTAGGAAAACTCCCCGATATGAAATTGAGGTGACAACTCACAATCCCAGACTTCTATTCGTTCTAATGGATTTGTCTCAGAACGAATATTCTTAACAGTCAGGTTTTGATCTTTAGAAACCAACAAAAATTTTTCAGCATCTGGGTCAACAATAAACTTCAGCTGTAATGTCTTGGACCTTTCGCCAACTTGAACATTCTTGGCGAATCTGTTCACGGTTGCAGGGGACACAAATGGTTTCTTGACGCGACCAGAAAAATAAAATTCCTGGATCCTGTTTTCTCCAAGATTAAAACGGACTTCGACTCCAAACGGAGAGATAAGATCCTTTGATTTTGAGACTCGGCTATAATCAATATTTGCGTTTACTAAAATCGATTCATTCTGTCTTAATTCAAATTCAGCAGGATGAATCGAGGTACAAGAGCAGGATGTTACCACTTTCTCAACGTGAACAGTTTCTGATGATGAATTTTGAACACGAAAGGAAAAAGGGCGTTTGCCAAGTGAGCTGACAATTCCCATGTCCAATTGATCGGTTTTAATCCGAAGAGGCCCGTCCAGCGAAGAAAGAATTTGTACCTGGTCACCGTTGCTGGAAACAATCGGTTTGTGAACTTCACTACAACTAGCACAAGAGAAGAGAAGAGAACGTGAAATGGACATTCTTGGCCTCCAGAATGTTGTTGATGGCTCCCCACCGTTACATCGAGCTTAACACTTACGCCAAAGGACGCAATGGTAAACTTCGATATAAGTTTTGGCAGACGGTGAGCCACTCCGACCGAGTTGTTCGGTTGGATTGTGTGGCACGCCCAGGCTGTAGCGGAGCGAAAGAATGGGCGTGGCGAGCACGAGGTAGAGACTCAATCATCGACAAGCTCTCGAATAAAATGAGAGTTCACGACTGAAATAACGACAAGTGACGTATCCAAAATGGACGGACCAGCGATCGCGGTGGTCCGTCCATTTTGTCTACAGGTACTGGTGTGTCCTTCACTGGTTCTTAGATCGACCGGGCCATCGCCTCAAAAGAAGGTCAAGGTTCACGCTGAGGCTCCAGATCGTTTTTTTATCCCGGCTTGTCGGTAGTGAGGGGGGAAGCTGGGGCTGTTTTCTCACTCTCAACTCGCGAAACTCACACGCTTTATGAGTGCTCTCAGCTTTGATAAACTAGTGCTTGTGGACATCTTCTGTGAAAGCAGAGAGTTCATGATGGAGTGCCCGGGCGACAGTTTTTCGAGGCTGTCGGGTCGATTTGGTCCCCCACCCAGCAGTTGAACACGTTGGGCGAGTCCCAGCTTACATATTGGTCGCAGCTTGAATGCTGCAGCAGGAGTGACTTCTAGATGAGTAATGCGAATCCATTTGATGCGGAAACCACCCTCTCGACAAAAGCGGGCGATTTCAAAATCTATCAGCTGCAAAAACTTGTTGATGCCGGTTTGGGCGACATCTCAAGGCTTCCCTACTCGATTCGAGTTCTCCTGGAATCTGCTCTTCGGAACTGCGATGGCTTCGCGATTTCCGAGGATGACATCAAGAATATCGCTTCCTGGAGCCCGAAAAACACCACAGCGACCGAAATTCCTTTCAAGCCGGGGCGCGTTGTCCTGCAGGATTTTACTGGTGTTCCCGCAGTTGTCGATCTGGCAGCTTTGCGTGAAGCGATGGTGAAGATGGGTGGCGATCCCAAGAAAATCAACCCGCTTGTGCAGTGCGATCTGGTGATCGACCACAGTGTCCAGGTGGACCAGTTTGCGACCAAACTGGCGTTGCAATTTAATGTCGATAAAGAATTTGAACGAAACAACGAGCGGTATCAATTCCTGAAATGGGGACAGCAGGCGTTTCAAAACTTCCGAGTTGTTCCACCAGCGACGGGGATTGTTCACCAGGTGAACTTAGAGTACCTCGCCGGCGTGGTTTTGACCTCCGATGGAAAAGCTTATCCCGATTCGCTCGTCGGGACAGATTCGCACACGACCATGATCAACGGGCTGGGCGTTGTTGGTTGGGGTGTCGGGGGTATCGAAGCTGAAGCTGTCATGCTTGGTCAGCCAATTTACATGCTCTTGCCAGAAGTTGTCGGCTTTAAACTCGTCGGCAAACTCCCCGAGGGAGCAACCGCGACCGACCTTGTGCTCACTGTCACTCAGATGCTGCGGTCTCACGGTGTGGTTGGGAAGTTCGTCGAATTCTACGGACCGGGACTGGCTGGAATGTCGCTGCCGGACCGGGCGACTCTCGCCAACATGGCACCTGAATATGGGGCGACGATGGGCTTCTTCCCTGTCGACGATGAAACGCTCCGCTATCTCGAACGAACAGGTCGTTCCGCCGAACAAATTGATCTTGTTGAAAAATACTTCAAGGCTCAGGGAATGTTCCTGACACCTGAATCTCCAGATCCAGAGTTTACTGCCACGCTCGAACTCGACATGGGAACAGTCGAGCCATCACTCGCTGGCCCCAAACGCCCGCAAGACCGAATTGTTCTGACGGGTATGAAGAGTCAGTGGGAACAGGATCTGAGTGCGACATTCGGGAAATCAACCAAAGGTGGTGAATCGACCCCAGAGTCCATGACTTCCGAAGGGGGAGCTGCGGTTGCAACTGCGGTTGCTGAAGACCCCGGACTCGCAGGGGTTCCCGTGGAGTTCGATGGCAAAAGCTTTGAGTTGAAGCATGGTTCTGTTGTCATCGCGGCAATTACCAGTTGTACGAACACGAGCAATCCGTCCGTAATGATCGGGGCGGGACTTTTGGCACGTAATGCAATTGCCAAGGGGCTCAGCAGCCAACCGTGGGTCAAGACAAGTCTCGCTCCTGGATCACGTGTGGTGACGGACTACCTCGCCAACTCGGGACTGAATGTTCCCCTCGACGCTCTTGGTTTCAACCTCGTCGGTTATGGCTGTACGACCTGTATTGGGAACTCTGGTCCGTTGCCAGAGCCGATCTCCAATGCGATTCAGGAGAACGATCTTGTTGCCTGTTCCGTCTTGTCGGGGAACCGAAACTTTGAAGGCCGCGTCAATCCAGACGTGAAAGCCAACTATCTTGCATCTCCTCCTTTGGTTGTCGCTTACGCACTTGCAGGCACAACCGATATTGATTTGACCACTGAGCCGATCGGTCAGGACAGTGATGGAAATGATGTGTTCCTCAAAGATATCTGGCCGACTCAAAAAGAGATCGCCGATACGATCGCCTCTGCGATGTCTCCGGAGATGTTCGTCAAACAATACTCTGAGTCGGCAGCTGGCCCACCAGAATGGCAGGCAATCTCTGGTGCAGAAGGAGACCTTTACGCTTGGGATCAGCAGAGCACATACGTGCAAGAGCCTCCGTTCTTCCAGGACATGGACACCGAGCCAGCACCAATCAAAAGCATCAGCGGCGCTCGCTGTCTTGTCAGTGTTGGAGATTCAACAACCACCGACCACATCAGTCCTGCCGGGAACATCAAAGCCGATTCTCCAGCTGGGAAGTACCTGCAAGACAACGGGATCGCCGCTGCCGACTTCAACAGCTATGGAAGCCGCCGTGGAAACGATCGCGTGATGACTCGCGGAACCTTCGCAAATATCCGGTTGCGAAATCTTCTCGCTCCCGGAACTGAAGGTGGAATGACAACTCACATTCCATCCGGTGAGCAAATGTCGATCTTCGATGCGTCGTTGAAGTACCAGGAAGAGGGAACTCCGCTTGTTGCACTGGCTGGCAAAGAATACGGCACCGGTTCCTCACGAGACTGGGCAGCCAAGGGGACACAGCAACTCGGAATTCGAGTTGTCATCGCAGAGAGTTTCGAACGAATCCACCGTTCCAACTTGATCGGAATGGGAGTGCTTCCTCTGCAGTTCCGCGAAGGGGAAAGCCGCGAAGCTTTCGACCTCGACGGAAGCGAAATCTTCGATGTTGTCCTCGACGATAACCTCAAACCGCTTCAGGCGGTTGAAGTGACCGCTCGCAAGGCCAATGGCGACGAAGTTCACTTCATCACCACCTGCCGCATCGACACCCCCGTTGAAGTTGAGTACTACCGCAACGGCGGGATCCTTCACAAAGTGCTGAGAGACTTGGCCAAGAGTTAGGACTCTTTGGAGCATGGAAGTTGAAACAGCCCGGAACAGACTATCGTTCCGGGCTGTTGTCGTATGTAGGGCATTTTCACGCTTGTCCATGTCCGGTACGACTACTTCGATTCGAAGTACTTTGACATTTCCGGCGCAACCTTGTTGAGTTCATTGACGATGAGTGGTGCAGTGAGTTTCGCTCCTTTGGTGTTCAGGTGGGTGCGATCAAGGCCGCCCTTGGGTTGTTCGTAGGAAATCTCAATGCACTTTTCGGGGCCGAGTTTCTCGCAAAGTTCAATGCTTCGAGTATGGAGATCGACAACCGGAACATTGAGTTCTTTGCCAACTTTTTTGACGGCAGTAACGTAAGGAACCAGTGACGATGTGATCTTGCCCTGTTCGTTAAATCTTCTGCGTGTGAGTGATGTGACCAGAATTGGTGTCGCTCCGATCTCCCGTGACTCATTGACGTATTGTTTCAGGAATTCTGTATAGGTCGTCGAGGGATCTGTCTCACGGGCTTCTCCTTTTCCGGGTTGGTCGTTGTGGCCAAATTGAATCAAAATGTAATCGGGCTTTAAGTCCAGGCACTTCTGCCAGCGTCCCTCTGCCCGAAAACTCTTTGAACTTCTCCCGCCAGCAGACAAGTTGACGCACTTTGCTTTTTCGTT
This sequence comes from Thalassoglobus polymorphus, assembly GCF_007744255.1. GTDB lineage: Bacteria > Planctomycetota > Planctomycetia > Planctomycetales > Planctomycetaceae > Thalassoglobus > Thalassoglobus polymorphus. The sequence continues at coordinate 6,226,479 of NZ_CP036267.1, forward strand.
CAAAAGATCGCTGAATCCTTTTCCCCAGCCTGCTGTATCGGTGACGGTCGAATCTCCCGCCAGCACAATCGTCACCGGTTTCTCATCCGCCATTCCATAGCGACACATCAAAGCCGCTGCCACACAGAAGTAAATTTGTCGTCGTGCGAGGTTGTTGAACTGCCGAAGCGTCATCTTTGAAAGCCTTGTTGTTTAAATGAACGAGTCGAAAGAAAGTGATTATGATTCTTTATTGTTAGCGTACTTGCTCCCTTTTCATTCGAGAAGCGACTTTAGAAATTGCGGAGCAGACTCTGTTTATCATGTGAATGGCCAACGGTTCGATGCTGTGCAGATGGCGATGCAACCAAGCGTTCTTTCTCTGTGACAACTGTCCCTTCACGTTTTCTTTTCTGCTAGAACAGTTTGCTCTACCGTGTGCCCGTGAAGAACTCGTTTGATTAATAAAATTGCTGTTCGCCACGAGGCAGAACCTGTACACCAATTCGAAAGATGCTCTAAGATGTCGGCAGAGATTCCATCGCCTCTAAATTTTGTAAACATGCCGAAGATTGACCGCTCGAGCTTATGAAATTCCCACTCGAAATTTTGCAGCAGTGTTGGTTTCTGGCTGGTCCGACGGCATCGGGTAAGACGGCTCTGGGCATCGAACTGGCGAAGCGGATCGGCGGAGAAATTATTTCGCTGGACTCGATGGCGATTTATCAGCAGATGGATATCGGGACAGCCAAGCCGACGCCCGCAGAGCAATCGCAAATCCCACATCATCTGATTGATGTCATCGCAGCTCATGAGGATTTCTCAACGGCTGACTATATGGAGCAGTCCCGCGCTGCGTGCGAGGAGGTACTCTCTCGAAAGAAAATACCGATCTTCGTCGGCGGAACCGGACTCTATTTGCGGGCGGTCCTCCGAGGTGTTTTTGAAGGACCAGAAGCAGACTGGGACTATCGTCGGCAGCTTGAAGAACGAGCTCAGCACGAAGAGGCCAACTGGCTGTACAGCCAACTCCAATCTGTGGACTCGGCCACGGCGGAGCGACTTCATCCGAATGACGCCAGGCGACTGATCCGGGCTCTGGAAATTCATCACGTCACCGGGTCACCCGCCTCGGAGCTTCAAGATGAGGGGCCACTTCCGAAGGAAGAACAACCGAAGCATGTTTATTGGCTTCATCCAGATCGTGATTGGCTTTACGAGAGAATCAATCGGCGTGTGGAACTGATGATAGAGCAGGGGCTGGAAGAAGAGGTCCGCTCTCTACTTGCTCTTGATCCACCGATCGGACGGACTGCCCGGCAAGGTTTGGGGTATCGGGAGATGATCGATTTCGTCGAAGGTCGGATTGCAACCATCGAGGAGGCGATCGAATTGATTCAGACTCGGACACGGCAATTCGCAAAACGGCAGCACACCTGGTTTCGAAATCTGGAAGAGTGCAGAGCGATTGAATTTCCCCGAGAAGCGACGACAGCCTCGCTTCTGGAAAGATTCGTAGATTGATTTGGTTTACGTCCAAATGAATCGCTTGTTGAAGGTCGCTCAGCGTTCAGAATGGCTGGGGGAATCTGCCCAGAACCGTTTTCAAATTGAGATTCTTTGATGCCAAGCCTAGGATATAGGGAGTCCCCATCATGCCGTCAGCGGGTCAGGGATTGAGATCCTGAGAGAAAATGGAGGCGGGGACTGTTGGGTGGCATCAAAATAGAATCAAACTATGAACAACAACGCACAAGCGTGCAGCGGATTTTTCCCTGCCACGTCTCGAAGAGATTTTCTTTCGCAGTTCGGAATGGGGCTGGGTGCGGTCGCGCTTTCTCAACTGGGAGAGCCTGAGAAGGTTCTTGCGGATGCAGGGGCGATGCAGTCGTTGCATCATCCAGCGAAGGCGAAACGGGTCATCTTTCTGTTTCAGGCGGGGGGACCGTCTCAAATGGAGACGTTCGATTACAAGCCTGTTCTCAACGAACGTCAGGGACAGGAACTCCCGGATGAAGTTCGTAAAGGGCAACGGCTGACCGGGATGAGTGGGAATCAATCAAGCTTGCCGCTGGTCGGATCACCTTTCAAATTTGCACAACATGGAGAGAGTGGAGCCTGGCTCAGCGAAGCATTTCCGGAGACTGCGAAGGTTGTGGATGAATTGTGCTTCGTGAAAAGTCTCCACACTGAGGCGATTAACCATGGCCCCGCAGTCACCCATGTGCAGACCGGGTCTCAATTCCCCGGTCGTCCAAGCATGGGATCTTGGCTGAGTTATGGTCTGGGTGCAGAGAACGAAAACCTGCCCGCGTTTGTCGTGATGGTCACCAAAGACAAAGGTGGTCAGCCGCTGGTCTCGCGATTATGGGGTAGTGGATTCCTTCCGTCGCGGCATCAGGGAGTTCGCTTCCGGGCAGGTGACGAACCGGTATTGTATATCAACAATCCCAAAGGGCTCGGCAGCGAGAACAAGCGGAGCATGCTCGATGCGTTGAGTCAGCTACACCAGTTGGAGCTCAAAAAATCACCCGACCCGCTGATTGAAACTCGCATCTCACAATATGAGTTAGCGTTCCGAATGCAGACAGCCATTCCCGAAGCGACTGACTTTTCAGGAGAGACCGCGAAGACGTTTGAGATGTACGGAGAGGATTCCAAAAACCCTGGAACGTTCGCAGCCAACTGTCTTCTGGCTCGTCGTTTGACTGAGCGGGGAGTTCGATTTGTGCAGCTGTACCATCAAGGATGGGATCACCACGGCGGCATCCCCGGTGGCATTAAAGGACAGGCTAAGCAAACCGATCAACCGGCATCAGCACTGATTCAAGATCTCAAACAGCGTGGTCTACTCGATGAGACCCTCGTGATTTGGAGCGGAGAATTCGGTCGCACGAATTACTGTCAGGGGAAGCTGAGTGCCAACTTTGGTCGAGATCATCACCCACGTTGTTTTTCTGGTTGGCTGGCTGGTGGAGGGATCAAAGGAGGGATGAGCTTCGGTGAGACAGATCCTTTCTGCTATAATATTGTTGAGAACCCGGTTCATGTTCACGATTTTCAAGCGACGATTTTGCACCTTCTGGGAATTGATCATGAACGGCTGACCTACAAATACCAGGGGCGACGTTTCCGCCTGACCGACGTTCACGGACACGTTGTCAACGAAATCCTCGCGTGAGAGTGCACCACACTTTCCCGAAAACCTCATCGATCACTCTACGAGTTTGACTCATGAATCAATTATTCTCCATTGCGGTAGCTGCGATTTTGTTGACCAGCGTCTTACACGCTGAGGATGAAATCAGTTTCAACCGAGACATTCGTCCGATTCTCTCTGATAAATGTTTTGCCTGTCATGGGCCTGAAGAAGCGTCCCGAGAAGGAGGGTTTCGGCTCGATGACCAAGAGAGCTCTTACGGAGAAGCGGACTCGGGTGAGCATCCCATCGTTCCCGGAAAACCGAATGAGAGTGAATTGATCGCCCGGATTTTATCCGATGACGAATCGATTCAAATGCCTCCAGCAGAAACGAACAAGTCGCTGACCGCGGCTGAAAAAGAACTGCTGAAGAAGTGGATTGCCAGCGGTGCGGAATGGGAAGCTCACTGGTCGTTCATCCCTCCCGAGCTTCCTGAACTGCCGGAAGTTTCTGAGTCAGAATGGGTGAAGAATGAAATCGATCGGTTTATTCTTGCGAGGCTCAAAAAAGAGGGACTCGTCCCCACTGAGCAGGCAGACAAAGCAACACTGATTCGCCGAGCAACGTTTGACCTGATCGGACTTCCTCCAACTCCTGAAGAAGTCAAAGCGTTTCTGGCAGACGATTCACCCGATGCATACGAAAAAGTGATCGACCGACTTCTTGCATCCGAACGTTTTGGCGAGCATGTTGGCCGCTTCTGGCTGGATGCTGCTCGATACGGCGATACACACGGACTGCACCTGGACAACTATCGTGAAATGTGGCCCTATCGAGATTGGGTGCTTAAAGCGTTCAACAAGAATATGCCGTTTGATCAGTTCATCGTGGAGCAGGTCGCGGGTGATTTAATTCCGAATCCAACAGACGATCAACTCATCGCCACCGGTTTTAATCGTGCTCACGTGACGACCAGCGAAGGAGGTTCCATTGCTGCCGAAGTTCACATGCGGAACGTCGTTGACCGTGTGGTTACTTTCGGAACCGTCTTCATGGGGACGACGCTAGAATGCACGAGCTGTCACGATCATAAATTCGACCCACTCACCATGACAGATTTCTACTCGCTGTATGCTTACTTCAACAGCATCGATGGAAACCCTCTCGATGGAAATAAGAAAGACCCGGCACCTGTTCTGAAAGTTCCGACTGAAGAAGAGAAAGCCAGGCTCGCAAAATTTGACGCGGAGATTGCAGAATTACAAAAACAGCTCAATCAACCATGGCCTGAATTGGTCGCAGCTGAAACCGCATGGGCCAACACGGTTCTTGAGGAGTCAGGGGACGGCGACGTGACTTGGGATGTTGTTGTTCCAGATGAATTCACATCGAGTGGTGGGGCTGATCTCAAAGTTCTCGAAGACAATTCTATTCTCGCAACTGGCCCAAACCCTGCGAAGGAAATCTACGAGGTCGTGAAACAGATCGAAGGGACCGGTTGGCAGGGGATCAGGTTGGAAGGTCTTCTTGACAAAGCCAACACGAATGGCGGAACTGGTCGAAGCTCGAACAGCAACGTCGTCCTAACCGAGTTCGAAGTCTACGCTGCTTCCCTTCCAGATGAAGGTGAGGAGCCGCAATGGAAACGAGTGGACATCGTCAAGGCGTCTGCCGATCACGCTCAAACGAATGGTGACTTCAAAATTGAAAATGCGATCGACGGAAAACCAAAAACCGGCTGGGCAACAGAAGGCTACGCGAAGAAAGAGCCTCGTACCGCATTGTTTCAAACGAAAGCTCCTTTCGGATTAGAAGGGAAAAGCCTCGTTAAAATCGTCCAGAAGTATGAGTCGGTCTACGCAAACCATCAATTTGGACGGTATCGACTTTCGCTCACCAAGCAACAACCGATCCGTTCAGAAGTTCCCGCAGAGATCCTGACGATCCTGAAAGTGGAGTCGGAAAAGCGAGACCAAAAACAGAAGGATGCTTTACGGAAATATTACCGGGACAACGTCACAACGGATGCCGGTTACATCGCAGTTCGTGATGGATTGGCTGCGAAGAATAAGGCGAAGACGGACCTCAATAATGCAATTACGACAACTCTGATATGGAAAGAAAAAGCGAAACCGGTACCGGCTCATATTCTCACACGTGGAGAGTACGATCAACCCGGAGAGGAAGTGTCGCGTCGAACTCCAGAGTTCTTGCCGCCGATGGCAGAGGGATTACCGAATGACCGTATGGGATTGGCTCAATGGCTGATCAGTCGAGAGCATCCATTAACAGCTCGCGTCACAATCAATCGCTTCTGGCAGCAATTCTTCGGAACCGGTCTTGTGAAAACTTCAGAAGATTTCGGATCGCAAGGCGAGCAACCGAGTCACCCACAGTTGCTCGACTGGTTGGCTGTGCAATTTATGAACGACAATTGGGATGTCAAGAAGTCGATGAAGCGGATCGTGATGTCAGCCACGTATCAGCAGTCATCGAAGGTCAGTCCTGAGCTTGTCAAGAAAGACCCGGAAAATCGATTGCTTGCCCGTGGTCCCCGCTTCCGTCTCGACGCAGAAATGCTTCGTGATCAAGCATTATTTGTCAGCGGATTGATGGTTCAGAAATTCGGAGGTGAGAGTGTGAAGCCTCCACAACCGGATGGCCTATGGTTTGCAGTTGGGTATTCCGGATCAAACACTGTGAAATTCAAAGCGGACACCGGTCCAGAAAAAGTTCATCGCCGGACGGTCTACACGTTCATAAAACGCACAGCTCCGCCACCGCAGATGAATGTTTTCGACGGTCCGTCGCGCGAGTCATGTACGGTTCGACGTGAGCGTACCAACACTCCACTTCAGGCACTTCTGCTCTTTAATGATCCTCAATACGTTGAGTCTGCGATTGCCTTAGCAGCTCGGTCCATGGATGAAGGGGGAGCGGACGAAGTCGCCATCGCCAACTCGATGCTCTGGCATGCCCTCAGCCGCGAACCATCACCGACGGAAATCGAGTCTCTGGTCAAAGGATATCAACAAGATGTCAAACTCTTTGACTCGAATCCTGCTGAAGCTGAGAAACTGATCGCGATTTCATCAACAAAAGTCGCTGAAGGAAAAGAGGTTTCGAAGGTGGCCGCCTGGACGATGGCCGCGAATTTATTGCTGAATCTCGATGAAGTCGTCACTAAGAATTAGACGCTTGGAACTAGATGTTTGGGGGGCAAGGTGTTGTGTCTATCCCTCGAAATCTATCACATGTCAACAGAAAAAATCGCCAGGAGAAATGTCTTGATTGCTGCCCGACAACTTCTTTCACTGCTCATTTCACAGTGTTCTCTTGGTCTGTTGAGCTTGCTCTGTTGTGTCACTGTGTATGCCGATGACCGACCAAATATCATTTTCATTCTTGCTGACGATATGGGCTATGGTGATGTTCAGGCACTCAACGAGAAATCGAAAATTCCGACACCAAACCTGAATCGACTTGCAGCTGAAGGGATGACATTCACCGATGCACACACACCGTCGTCAGTTTGCACTCCGACCCGATACGGAGTTCTCACCGGTCGCTACTGCTGGCGGACCCGGCTAAAGAGTGGTGTGCTCAACGGATACGGGGCGCCCCTTATCGAAGATGATCGGAAGACTGTCGCGGAAGCATTGCGTGCGAGCGGGTACTGGACCGGGATCGTTGGGAAGTGGCATCTAGGTTTAGGTTTCGCCAAGGATGGCAATGAATTTGATTTTTCAAAACCAGTTTCGAATGGACCGCACACCCACGGTTTTGACTATTCGTACATCATTCCAGCCTCACTCGACTTTCCCCCATATGTTTACATTGAAGCAGGGAAGATTACCGAGTTTCCGAAGCTCAGCCAGAGTGCACAACGATTCCCCGCATTCCTTCGTCAGGGAGAGCGATCACCAGACTTTGTAATGGAGGATGTCCTCGACAACTTGCGTTCTCATGTGACGGCGCTCATTTCACTTCAGGCAAAAGAAGAGAAGCCGTTCTTCATTTATTTCCCGCTGACAGCGCCGCATAAACCTGTTTTACCCCATCCACGATTTCGAGGAAAAACAGAGCTTGGCCCGTATGGGGACTTTGTCCATCAAGTCGATGACATCGTCGGGGGAGTCGTGAAAGCTGTCGATGGAGCAGGCATCGCTGAAAACACGCTCATTATTTACACGAGTGACAATGGATCATTCATGTATCAATATGACGGGACGAAAACCGATCACCTTCAGGATGAAAAAGTCCAGGGGTACAGGGTAGAAAACCATCAGCCGAACGGTCCTTTTCGTGGAACAAAAGCAGACATCTGGGAAGCGGGGCATCGTGTTCCATTCTTCGCTCGCTGGAAAGGGAAGATTGAAGCAGGAAGCAAGTGCGACGAGACGATTTGTCTGACCGACTTCTTCACAACCGCGACAGAGATCGCCGGGGCGGAGGTGACAGGCGACGACGCTCCTGACAGCTTCAGTCTGCTCCCATTGCTGAGTGGAAAAGACCTGGCGAGTCCACGACCACCAGTCATTCATCATTCCGTCCGAGGGATGTTTGCAATCCGTGATGGAGATTGGAAACTCGTCCTCGGTGACGGTTCCGGAGGCCGTCAGGCGCCGAAAGGAAAACCGTTCAACAAACCGTATCAGTTGTTCAATCTCGCTAACGACATCGGCGAAACGACAAATGTGATTGCTGAAAACCCCGAGATCGCCAAACGTCTCGAAGCCGAGTGCGAACGCATTCGAGAATCGGGAACGAGTCGCAAGTAGAGCAAACTGCTCTATAGCGACCGATATTTTAAGGACTTCGGGTTTAAGGCGAACCTTCAGATGGGACGTCCGCATTCACTTGTCCTGCCTGAACCCATTTTCCAAGTGGGGCAATCAGCATTGTGTCCAGGATCAATTGCGTTGCATGGAACATCAGAATCGGAAACGCAGCGAATGGAAGGTTTCGATCTGCGAGAAGATCAGTTGCGATATAGATCCCGATAGCGAGGGTCTTCTGGGACCCTGAGAAGACCGTCGCAACAGTATCACCTCGCTTGAAGTTAAATGCCTTCCCACCAAAGAACGCCAGTATGAGACCTGCCACATGCAGTGCCAGACAGGAAAACCAGACGAAGAGTATCGGTCCGATCGTCATCCCGGAAGAATCGGACTCTTGAAGTTGCTCGCCTCCTTTGACTGAGGCCCAGAGAACCAGCCCCAAAATACAGATTTGGGAAATCGACCCGAATAATGTTTTTCGATTATCTGCAACCGCTTTTAAAAACGGAGAGATTCGAGCGACTTGCCCCAACGCAATAGGGAGCAGGGCGGTGTAGAAAAGACGCTCAATCATTTTCATGGTATCGAGCGTGACCCCGTCACCCAGAGACTGGCTGAGCCAAAATGGTGTGATCAAAAAACAGAAACCGTTGGTCAGGATCGTACACAGCAGAGAGACTGCGTCATTTCCCTGTGCTTTTCTTGCCCAAACCGAAGCCGATGCCATCGTACTCGGGACACTGGTCGTAATGATCAATCCCGCTGCAAAGTCCGGCGTGAGCTGCAATTTTGATAGTGGAATTGCAAGCAATGGGAGTGCCACGAAATTCACAATGCAGGCCCATGTGACTGGTGCAGGAGCTTTAACGGCAGCCGTCAGCTTTTGAATATCCAGCGTGACCGACATCAGGAAAAGAATAAATGCGACGGTGTACCGATTCGCCTTTCCCATGAAGTTCGAGGAGAATGCTTCGATGCGTTCCGCCGGGATGGTGATGCCCAGAATCAGTCCCAGAGGAATGATGAGGATTAAACTCGTGAGAAACCAGCGTTTTCTAAGGAAGTCAATCATACGTTTTCGTTGGTCTCGGCTGGGTAGGTACTCAACATCGAATCCGATTCGTTCCGTTTTGAGGGAACGAATCATTCACTTGGCGGTTGTGGTTTCTCCGCTGATTCAAAGAGTTTTTCCCAACGCTGAATCAAATAGGCGTATCGAAGCGAGGGAGTCTCTCGATTCGCAGCTTTGAGTGTCGCAAGCGCATCGTCGAAATCCTCAGAGGCAATTTGTGCAATCATTTTCAGGTCGGTCGCTGAGTGTCGCATCTCTTTCAGTGGCACAAGCTGGGTACGTGATTGCCGAGCAGTGGCAACAAACCGGTCTAATGTCTCGATTGCGACACTGGTCTTGTGGAGATCAAGCTGAGATTCGCCAGCCCACAAGGCAGCGTAGTTGGCAGCCTCTTCGTTCAGGATCGTTGCGTTCGTGCGGTAGGCACTCAAAATTGGACCAAAATGCTTCAAGGCTGATCGGTGATTCCCTTGAAGTTGTTCGATACGAACCGCGTGCAAAGTTGTGTCGGCAGCCTGAACGGTAGGAGCTTGTGCTTGTGGATCTCGAACGAGCTTTTGAGACTGTTCGTCATAGATCATGCTTACTTTCTTGAGCTGCGGCCCCGCAAAAATCTGGACTTGTAAAGCGTACGCACTGTCTGGGTCTTGCTTTGCCAGCTCGAGTGCCGAAATCTGCTCGTGCGGAAATTTCCAGATTTGAATTTGATCACTCTCCCAAAGCTGATTCTTTTTCCCAGCTGCAATGGCGCGTTGCTGAACGGAAGCATTTGGACGCAGAGCATTCTCTCCCAAACCATCGTAAAGAGCGATTGGGAATAATGGGTCGAGCATGTATTGCAACTCAGCCATCCGTCTCGACCATAAACTCGGCGTGCCGATAATGCTCACACTGAATTCGGCAAAGTCTTCTTTTGTGAGTGGGTATTTCAAATCGGAAGAATCGAGTGCGCGTAACGGAGATCCTTCTTTTTTGATCTCAGCAAGAGTTGCTGGGAGAGTTGGGAATGGAGTTGTTTGTTCACCGCTCAAGCTCGGGATTGGCAGACCGAGTTTAGGATCGAAGAGTAACACCTCACCCTTCGCCGT